>NZ_JBNKYN010000093.1:0-17718 GCF_050300915.1 Amphritea sp. | reverse complement strand
AGATCAGATACTGTCGAATATGGGGGTATTGATAGACGAGATCTCTCGTAATATGGCGGATTTTCAACGCTGTATCCAATAATTGGATCAAATCAGAGAGTATCAGAGATGGAATGACGGTTATGGTTTCTTTGCAGTTGATCATAATGGTGAATTACTAAGTGCTGATGTTAAAAACTCTACGGGCAATAATCTGTTCGATCAAAGTGCGATCGTGGCCATTAAAAAATCCTCCCTTTTTATTGAAATACACGGGTTGGTTCGTGAGGATTTCGAGAGAAATTTTAAAAAGCTATATATTGAATTCAGCCCTGTAGACTTATCGAGGTAAGTAGTGATTTATGTGAGATATTTGGGTCTGGTCTGGATTGAGTTAGCACTAGGTTTTATTAAAATAGATAATTTCTTATAAGGAAATAAGATGAAGTCAATAATTGTTATCTTAGCCGGGTTGTGGACATCCTGGCGCTATACGGATCTGTACTCAGATCAGACACTGTTTAATATGATTGCTCCTTTAGGTGTCTTTATCTTTCTTATTTCATTGCTGCTGTGGCTGCTGCTGATGACTCCGCTGGGTGGTCGGGCTGGCAGAGCTGATGGTTATGGTAGTGACAGCAGTGACTTTGGCGGTGACTCCTGGGGGGGCGATGGCGGTGGTGATTAATGGCCTTGTATCCGTGCGATCACTGCTTTTAGCTTTAATTTTCTATATGTCGAAATACCTCTCTGTTGAGTGATGTCCCCAGTAATATTGCTGATGGAATTAAATCCCGACGTTGGCTTTACGCTTGTTAAGCACATCCGGGACTGACCCCTCAGTATGCCCGGTGCTGGCATAACCCTGCCATCTACGCCGTAACGTTTCAGACAAAACCCTTCTGGCCAGCGACACCGTCGCTATCCTGAGTTGCCTGGTGGCACCGCGACAGTGATTCAGGAAGCGCCGCTGTATAGATACTGTGATAGAGAGTGCTGGCATATGCTCTGCACAATTAGGTCTCTTAGTGGGGAGCTATCCGGGTTACTTTTCTCAAGAACAGATATATTGTCTAGAGCAGAGTCTTTTACGGAAAGTATCTATGCAGTCTTATAATAAAAAAAATATTATCCTGGGTTTGTGTGCTGCCTGTGTTATCGGTGTTTTACCTTTTATCGTATTGCGTTTGATGGAGCAGCTCTGGCTGATGGTTGCGGTTGATTTTACTGCTTTAGTGGGGGCTATCCTCATTGGGGTGTATGTCATTAAAAGTGATAAGTTACGCATAGCCTGTATTATTCTCACCGCATTATTTCTCGTCACCGTGGTTGTGGTGGTTAACATCAGGGGGCCATCGCTTATCTATTGGTTCTATCCGGCCATGATTACCGGGTACTTCCTGCTTAAACCGCTGGAAGCGTTGATTGTTAATATTCTGGCGCTGTTTGCGATTTTTCCCGTTATCAATAGCCAGCTGCTTTTGATCGAACAACTGAGTGTTCTGTTTACCATTAGCCTGGTGAATGTTTTTTCATATATCGTTTTCCGGAGTATGGCAGGGTATCAGGATGTACTGACACAGCAGGCGACTCAGGACGGTTTAACCGGTGCGGGTAATCGTCGCTTGTTTAATTATCACATGGAACAGTTTTTTGCTGCAGCAACCGAGCAGCATACCCCCCTGTCACTCATCATCCTGGATATCGATAATTTCAAAACTATCAACGATACTTTTGGCCATGCAAAAGGGGATGAGGTGCTCAGCGCTGTTCTGAGGTTACTGAATTCAAGGCTGAGAAAGTCTGATACGATCTATCGTCTCGGGGGTGATGAGTTCGCCATCGTACTCAGTGAAGCCAGCGGTGATGCCGCTGTCAGCAAAGCTGAAGAGTTATGTCGCCTGGTGAGCAACACTCGGTTGTGTGCTGATATCCGGGTAACGGTCTCATTTGGAGTAGCTGAAAGACAGCCAGGCGATGAGATCAACGATCTGGTTGCCCGTACAGACAGCTTACTTTATCGGGCCAAAGAAGAGGGGCGCAACCGGGTATGCGTTGATTAAGTGTCATCATGTACTTAGTTGGTGTATTTAAAGCTCAAAATACCTTCCCGGCGTTTTCCCCAGTGCCTTGCGGAACATAGTGATAAAGGCACTCTGACTGCTGTAACCCAGGTCTTGGGCAACATTGGCGACTGCATCCCCCTGGGCGATGCGGGTCAGAGCCGCCAGCAGGCGCACCTGTTGCCGCCACTGCCCGAACGTCATCCCCGTTTCCTGACGAAAATGGCGGGCCAGAGAGCGGGCGCTGGTGCCCAGCTCGGTTGCCCACTCATCTATTGAGCGCGGGTCGGCGGGGTTATCTCTCAGCCTGTGGGCGATCACAATCAGGGATTTACTTTTGGGATGCGGCAGATGGAGAGGGGCCTCGGGAATGGTTTTAAGCTGATCAAGAAACACCTGAACGATACGTCCCTGCGTGCCGTCCTCATCATAGAGGGTATCAAAGGAGACCATCTCCAGAATCAGCTCCCGCAACAGAGGGGTTACATGGATGACCTGACAGTGATCGGGCAGATCTCTGGAGGCTTCAGGCGCAATATAGACATTGCGCATCTGTACCGGATGAATAGTACGGGCATCGTGTTCGATAAAGGCGGGAATCCATACCGCCCGTTGCGGCGGTACTACCCAGTAGCCAATATCCCGGGCTGATACCTGAATCAGTCCGTCGGCGATAAACAGCAGTTGTCCCCAGCCATGACTATGGTAAGGCGAATAAAATCCCGCTTCGTGGTCTGCTTTACGGATCACGACCCGACGGGGAACGTGTTCCAGCCGGTTGACCGGTTGTCCATCCAGGGTTACCCAGTGTTTGGGGATTTCAGGTAGCTCTGTCTGTTTCTCGATATAAATTGGCATGGTTTATTGTATACGCCAGTTTGGATCTTTTTTAAAGTAGCCAGAGAAATTAATTGAGTCATCAGGTCGGGTATTGTTGCGTTGTTAAGAATGTCCGCTTGTACAGGAGTTATTATGGTGAACTTTATCCGTCGCCCGGAGTTATTTTTGTTTTTGCTGGCGGGTGCGATGCCCCTGTCGATGGGGGTGTGGATGGCATTGTTGAATAACTTCGCCATTGAGAAAGCGGCTTTTACCGGGGTTGAGATCGGTATTCTGCAATCTTTGCGTGAGATTCCCGGGTTTATCTCTTTTGGCGCGGTGCTGTTGCTGGTGTTGATGCGTGAGCAGACTCTGGCTCTGGTCTCGATGTTACTCCTGGGGCTGGGAACCGCTGCCACCGGATTTTTTCCCTCAGAGGTCGGCCTGTACTGCACTACCGTGCTGATGTCGATGGGGTTTCACTACTATGAGACCATGAACCAGTCGCTGTCACTACAGCTGTTCAGCAAGGAGGAAGCCCCCCATCGCCTGGGGCAGATGGTGGCGATTGGTTCGTTTGCCAGTCTGGTGGCGTTTGCGCTGGTATGGCTGGCGTTGGATATCTCCGGTTTATCGATGCAAACGGTTTATCTCCTCGGTGGTGGCGTTACTGTAGGCATCACTCTGTTTTGCTGGCTGGCGTTTCCCCGACTGGAGGGCAAGGTTGAGCAACATAAAAAACTGTTGTTGCGAAAGCGTTACTGGCTTTACTACGCGCTGGTATTTATGGGCGGTGCCCGGCGGCAGATCTTTATGGTGTTTGCCAGCTTCCTGATGGTGGAGAAGTTTGGTTTTTCTGCCGGTGAGATCTCTATTATGTTTCTCATCAATGGTGCCTTGAATATGATCTGTGCGCCCCGGATTGGCGCGCTGATCGGTTTCTGGGGTGAACGTAAAACCCTTACCATTGAGTATATCGGGCTGATTATCGTGTTTACAGCCTACGCTATTGTGTCAGATCCCTGGATTGCGGTGGGGCTGTATATTGCCGACCATCTGTTGTTCTCCATGGCAATAGCGCAGAAAACCTATCTGCAGAAAATTGCCGACCCGAAGGATCTGGCTTCCACCGCTGGGGTGTCTTTCACCATCAACCATATCGCTGCAGTGGCGTTGCCTGCCGCCTATGGGGTGTTATGGCTTATCTCTCCGGCGGCGGTGTTTCTCACCGGTGCCGCGCTGGGTGGGGTGTCGCTGATACTGGCGCGGATGGTGCCTGAGAAGCCCGCGCCAGGAGAGGAAGTGATACTGTTTTCGGGGAAAATCGCAAACGCTTCATAAGTTTGTGTGGCGAGCCGAGGCTCTGTCCAGGGCGGGTTCACTTATATGGGGTTGTAAAAGCGCCTAATCCGGATGGCTTTGCACAGCGTTGACAAACTGGGACAGGACTGGAAAGAGTATCCTGTCCTTTTTTGTCTGCGTCAGACTCAATTTTGGCAATCGAGACTGTGTTGAATAGAGAGTTGTCTCTGCCCTGTCGGTCAGCCCCCAAGCGCTGTTATAAGGGGGCTGATGAATCGAATATTTTTCGGCTTTTCAACTGGTCTCCATAAGAAAACCAGGTTTTCCAACTATAAAATCCTGATTTCTTCAGTATCTTCTGCCTTTCTGCAACAGGCTCGTCTGACAATAAAAAAGTTCGAAATAGAGCGCTGTAACGAAGAAATACTCTGTCTTACGACAGCTGATCTGTTTCATAGGTAAGTACTATATTAACTAACATTAACTTTATAAATATTTAACTAACTGATGGATCTATTGTACTTTCGAATAACGGCGAGGGGATATCAATGACACACTGACGATATCAAGCAGTGTCATCCTTTAGCAGAAACAGCTCTCGAAGCTGATTTTTTTGAGCTAAAATAATTAATCATGATTATTTACATTAATTGTTTAAGTCGCTCAATTTGGAGATAAAATGGCTGAAATTCAGCGAAAGTACCGTAAACAGAAACTATCTGACCTCATTGTTGATGAGGTGAAGTCGATGATTGTTGCTGAAGAGCTGTTGCCGGGTGATCGCCTGCCTAATGAAAAGGATCTGATTGATCAGTTTGGCTGCTCCAAAGGCACGGTCAGGGAAGCCCTGAAGGCGCTTGAGGTTGAAGGGCTTGTGTATACCCGTCCAGGCCCGGGAGGTGGGGCTTACCTTTCTGAAGTTGGAACTGAACCTGCCAGCAAGATGCTGCGAAACTATTTATATTTTAATCACCTTTCTGCGGAACAGATTTACCAGATGCGCAAGCTGATTGAGGTTGAATTGGCGGTGTCGGTGGTTGGAAAGCTGACTCAGGCCGACTTTGAACTGCTTGAAGCGCATACCAACAGCTGTGCGACTCCGCCTGAATCTGAAGATCAGCAGCGCAGCCAGAGAATCGCAGAGCTTGAGTTTCATAATGTGTTGTCTGATGCATGTCCAAATCCCTTGTTGAGCTTTATGGGGCGTTTTCTGAACGAGGCGCTCAGAGATCTGGTCGTGCTGAAAAAGTCCTATCAGATTGATGCTTACCAGTTTACGCAATCCAATGTTGATTATCACGAGCGCTTACTTGATGCCTATCGCGCAGAAGATGAAGCACAGGTGCGCAGGTTGATGGGTGAACATATGTGCGAAGCTGAGGCGCATTTCGTTGCGCTGGACGGCAAGATTTCAAAAAAAATGTAATACCCAGGGTATTCAGCTACCCAGCAAAAAGAGCTTGTTGAACAGGCCGGACACAATAATAAGTTGTACATGAGAAGCTTCAAATTAAGGCAAATAAATAGAAGAGCAATTAAACCTTAGAGGAAAGCAGTATGAAAAAGATAATGTTGAGGAACGTCCTGATATCCGCGGTATTGTCGGCAACGAGCTCTCTTACGCTGGCTGCAGATGGCATTACTGTCTACGGTGTAAAATCAGTGTCCGGTGCATTTGCCAGTTATGGTAAATACGCAGACATGGGCTCTAAACTGGCCGTAGAGGATTATGGCGATCTGTTGGGGCAGAGCGTCCACTATGAGACGATTGATACCGAGGGCAATGCGGGTAAAGCGGTGCGTAAGGTTCAGGAAGCGATCAGTCAGGACAACGCCCGCTTTTTTGATGGTGCAACGCTCTCTTCTACGGCGCTGGCTATCGGTAAAGAGGTTAACAAGGTTAATGGTGTTTTCATCACCCCGGCGGGTGCCGATGAACTGACCGGAAGCGATTGTAACATGTCCACTTTCCGCTGGTCTGTGCCGACCTATGGTGCTATCCGGCAAACCGTGAAACCGCTGATTGATAAGTTTCCGGAGAAAAAACGCTGGTACACCATCACACCTCAGTATGTGTTTGGCGAGGCGCTGTTGAACAATGCCAAGGCGGTATTTGCCGAGGAAGGTATCGAACATGTTGGTAACAGTTATCACTCCCTGAAAGAGCAGGAGTTCTCCGGTTACCTCACCAACGCGATGGCGGCACAACCGGATGTTCTGTTGTTGCTGAACTTTGGTTCTCAGTCATCGAATGCGCTGCGCCAGGCTGTTAATTTCGGTCTGAAAAATCAGATGACCATTCTGGTCGCCTGGTCATCCGGTCTTGATCAGTTACAGGAGCTGGGTCCGGATATTGCCGAAGGCGTGTATTTCGGTGCGCAGTACTGGCACACCGTGGACACACCCATGAACAAGGCGTTGGTTAAGCGGGTGAAAGAGGTTTACGGTATGAACCCTAACTACCCTCTGGCCGCTGACTATATCAGCACCACTGTGATTCTGGATGCGATTGCTAAGGCCGGAACAACCGATAGTGCTGCGGTTGCTAAAGCGCTGGAAGGAGCCACGTATGAAGGCCCAACCGGAAGCGAAGTGATTCGTAAAGCCGATCATCAGGTTCTGAAAGACTACTATCTGCTGGAAGGTAAACCTGCCGCAGACATGGCCGATCAGGACGATTATGTCAATATCATCAGTTCTGGAAAGTCGTTTCCGGATGAATCAGCTCTGACGTGCAAGCGTAGCTAAATCAGTATTCGTATCCCGGTGATACCGGGATACGGCATATATTCGTTGTGCAGGAGCGATCCGATGAGTCTTTATCTGTTTCAGATACTGAATGGTGTCGGACTGGGGATGATCTATTTTCTGATTTCGGTTGGACTGACGATTATCTTTGGTCTTTTAAATTTTGTTAACTTTGCCCACGGTGCTTATTACCTGATCGGGTCATATCTGTGCTTTACCGTCGTAGCACTAACGGGAAATTTCTGGCTGGCTTTAGCCATAGCACCTATTGCTGTAGCGATACTGGCCCTGATTACTGAAAGAATACTGATTAAACGCGCTTATCATCTGCCACACACTTATCACATTCTGATAACCCTTGGCATAGCACTGATTATTCAGGAACTGACGATCTCAATCTGGGGGCCCATCGGTAAATCTGTCGCGGTGCCTGAGGCGCTGCAGGGGGTCTTTCAGATGGGGAACTTTTTCTATCCGAAATACCGTTTATTCGTGATTCTTTTTTCGGCGGTTATCGCGTTTGCTCTTTGGTTGCTGCTTGAAAGAACCCGGTTTGGCGCGCTGGTGCGAGCCGGAAGTGAGGATACTGAAACCGTTTCTTTACTGGGAACCCACATCCATAAACTGTTTTCGCTTACCTTCGCGCTGGGTGTCGGTCTGGCCGGCGTTGCTGGGGTGCTGGCTGCCCCGATCCGGGGGGTACATCCTTTTGTTGGCGTTGAGGTGTTGGGTATAGCCTTTGTTGTCGTTGTGATTGGCGGTATGGGGTCGTTCACCGGGGCATTGGTTGGTGGTCTGATTGTCGGTCTGGTGCAGAGTCTGATGACAACTATCTGGCCACAGGGTGCAAGCCTGATGATTTATGGTGCGATGGCGTTTGTTATTTTGTTACGTCCATACGGTTTGTTCGGGAGAGCCTGATTATGATGAAGCAGAAAAGATCATCGCTGCTTGGTGGGGTTACTCTGGCAACCCTGGCAACGGTTATACTGATGCCTCTGTTGCTGCCTTCGGCAACTCTGGCGACCGAAATCCTTATTTTTGCGATGGCGGCACTGGCCTGTAATCTGCTGCTGGGATATACCGGATTACTCTCCTTTGGTCAGGGGATTTTCTTCGGTGGCGGTGCTTATATCGCGTCAATATGCATGATCCACTGGAATTTTGGCCTGCTCAGCGCTTTGCTCAGTGCGATGTTGGCTGGGGCGTTACTGGCGGGCCTGGTAGGGGCGTTATCTATTCGCCGTAAAGGGATCTACTTTGTCATGCTGACATTGTCGTTCTCACAGATGGCCTATTTTATCGCTTACAGTGTGAGTGACTGGACCGGCGGTGATAATGGTCTGCTGGATATTCCACGTCCGGCATTAACCCTGCTTGGATTTGAAATCAGTAACCTGGTGTCAAGCGAGGCATTCTACGCCTTTGTCGCTACCCTGTTTATGCTGATCTTTATTTTTGCCCGCCGGGTTATCCATTCTCCCTTTGGCACAACACTGGTAGCCATTCGGGAAAATGAGAATCGTGCCTCAGCGGTGGGGTTCTCAACCAACCATTTCAAGTTACTGGCGTTTGTTATTTCAGGGGGGATTACCGGTATAGCCGGAGCGTTGTACGCGATGTTGCTGAACTTTGCACCTCTCTCGAATATCGAGTTACAGATGTCTGAGAACATACTGATCATGACCATCATTGGTGGCACCGGCTCGCTGTTTGGCTCTATTCTGGGGGCGGGATCAATCGTCTTGCTGGGTGATGTACTGTCATCTGTCTGGCCCCGCTGGATGATTTTGCTGGGTATTGCTCTGATTGCGGTGGTGCTGTTTATGCCTTCAGGTTTGTGGGGCGGCCTGGGTTCAATTGCTGATCGCTGGCGTGAGTATCGCCGCTCAAAAGAGCCGGATGCGAAATCCCGGGAGGCTAACTGATGAACGATTACATACTTGAAACAGAAGGCCTGGGTTTACGTTATGGCGCTTTTGCCGCGCTGGGCAGTGTTGATCTGAAAATACGGCGGGGCTCAATCCATACGGTGATTGGTCCCAATGGCGCGGGTAAAACCACACTGTTCCATTGCTTAACGGGAGAACGCAAACCGTCCAGCGGCAATATTCAGTTTGCTGGCACAAATATTACCAGCCAGGCTGCGCATAAACGTGTCGCTGCGGGCATGTCCCGCTCATTCCAGATCACCAGCCTGTTCCAGAACCTGAGTGTGCATGAGAATCTGCGCCTGGCTGCCCAGGGAAGAGATGGACTGGGAGCCCTGGCGTTCTGGTACTCAGATCAGCATCGTCGCGAACATAGTGACAAGGCTGACGAAGTGATTGAACGGATTAAGCTGGGGGCGGTCGCGGATACCTGTGCCGGCGAACTTTCCCATGGGCAACAGCGAGTGCTTGAGGTTGGTATGGCACTGTGCAGCAATCCGCAGATGCTGCTTCTGGATGAACCGACATCGGGGATGGGGGTTGATGATATCCCGGTGATGACGCAGCTTATTGCAGAACTTGGACGCGATCACACGGTTATGCTGATTGAACACAACATGCGCCTGGTGATGTCGATTTCAGACCGGATTACGGTGATGCATCAGGGCAATATCCTGATTGAGGGTGACCCGGATGAGGTGAGCGGTGATGAACGGGTTAAGAAAGCCTATCTGGGGGAGAGCGGATCATGAAACTTGAGCTGAATAATGTTCACTCCTATTACGGTAAAAGCCATGTCCTTGAGGGGCTTTCTCTTGAAGTGGGCCCAGGCGAACTGGTGACGCTGCTGGGGCGAAACGGCGCCGGTAAGACCACCACGCTGCGCAGTATCGTTGGCATTGTTAAACCTAAGCAGGGTTCGATCCGGTTTAACGATGTTGAGCTGGTGGGTAAAGAGGTCTTTGAGATCGCCCGTTACGGTATCGCACTGGTGCCTGAGCATCGGGGGATCTTCAGTCTGCTGAGTGTGGAGGAAAATCTATCGATAGCGGTGCGGGCTGGCAGTCGCTGGAGCATGTCCGACGTTTATCAAATGTTCCCGCGGTTATATGAACGGCGCAAAAATGGCGGTAATGAGCTATCCGGTGGTGAGCAGCAGATGCTGGCCATGGCCCGGGCTCTGGTGAATAACCCACAACTGTTATTGCTTGATGAGCCGACTGAGGGGCTGGCTCCGGTGATCGTTGATGAGATCGTGCGCATTCTTGAGCGCATCAGAGAAACCGGTGTATCGGTATTATTGGTTGAACAGAACCTGGCCGTCTGTGAGCGACTTGCCGACAGACACTATGTCCTTGAACAGGGAAATATTGTTTACAGCGGTACAGGTGAAGATTTCCGCCAGCAGGAAATTATAAAAGACCGCTATCTGGCGGTTTAGACAACCGGCTTTCAGGATAATGAATGATGAATGAAATGAGCATAGAAAAGTTAGCGTCTGAGCTGTTAACAGTAGACCGGGAGCGGCTCTGGAATAGTCTGATGGAGCAGGGCAGGATCGGCGAAACCGAAAAAGGTGGTTTAAACCGTCTTGCACTGACTGACCTTGACCGGCAAGTACGGGAACTCTTTATCCGCTGGTGTACCGAAGCGGGTTGTGAAGTCAGCGTTGATCAGATCGGAAATATTTTTGCCCGTCGGGCAGGGCGCGATAACAGCTTGCCGCCGGTGATGACTGGCAGCCATATCGATACCCAGCCGACCGGTGGTAAGTTTGATGGCTGTTTTGGTGTGATGTCAGGACTGGAAGCGATACGTCGCCTGAATGACCTGAAGATTGAAACTATCGCGCCGATTGAAGTGGTTGTCTGGACAAACGAAGAGGGATCTCGCTTTCCCCCCTGCATGATGGGGTCGGGTGTTTTTACCGGACAGTTTGATCTTGATAGTACTCTGGCGGTATGTGACAGCGAGGGAGTCTCTGTCGGACAGGCTTTACAGAGTATTGGCTTTGCCGGAGAGCGTCCGGTAACCGGGCATCGGGCATCTGCATACTATGAAGCGCATATAGAACAGGGGCCAGTGCTGGAGGATGAACAGAAAACTATCGGTGTTGTCATTGGTGCGCTAGGTCAGAAATGGTTTGACCTGCGCATTACCGGTGTTGAAGCCCATGCGGGGCCAACGCCGATGAATCTGCGCCATGATGCGGGGCTCGCTGCTGCGCATATCATGCTATTCGTTAATCAACTGGCACTCGACCATGCCCCTCATGGGCGTGGAACGGTTGGTTGTCTTGAGCTGTTCCCCGGATCAAGAAATGTAATTCCGGGGCAAGTCGATCTTTCAATAGACCTGCGTCACCTTGAGGCTGAGGTTCTGGAGGTTATGGTTCAGGCGTTGAAAACAGAAATCAGCCGGATCGAGCAACAGTTTGGCGTCTCCACCGAGCTGAAACCTACCGCAGACTTTGCTCCACTGGCCTTTGCACCTGAGTGTGTTGCCGCGGTTCGCGGCGCAAGTGAATCACTGGGGTACAGCCATTTAGATATTGTCAGCGGCGCAGGACATGATGCCATCTTTCTGGCGGAGATAGCGCCAGCCGGAATGATTTTTGTCCCCTGTGAGGGCGGTATCAGTCATAACGAAATGGAGCGTGCAGATGCCGATGATCTGGCTGCCGGGGCTTCGGTGTTGCTAAATGCGTTGCTGGCAAGTGCCGGAAGGGGAGCCTGAGATGAATAATGAAAAGTTATCTTCGGATATTGCTGATTTTGATGCGGTCACGCTGAGCCGCCTTTACCGGGAGGGTTCGTTGTCTCCGGTAGAAGCGACAGAGGCCTCCCTGGCCCGGATTGACGCCTGTAATTTACAGGTGAACGCATACTGTTATGTTGATGCTGAAGGTGCGCTTAAAGCGGCGAAAGAATCGGAGCAGCGCTGGTTAACGGGGAAACCACAGAGCCCGATTGATGGGGTTCCCTCATCCATTAAGGATCTGACCCTGGTTGCGGGTATGCCAAATCGTAGCGGCTCACTGACCAGCTCTGCTGAACCGGCCACTGATAATGCTCCCTTCACGGCGCGGATGCTGGAAGCCGGCGCAGTGATTCTGGGAAAAACCTGTACCCCCGAGTTTGGCTGGAAAGGGGTCACCGATAACCGTCTTACGGGAATTACCCGCAACCCCTGGAATACCGCGCTGACTGCCGGCGGATCTTCTGGCGGTGCGGCTGCGGCTGCAGCTCTGAATATGGGGGTGTTGCACCAGGGGAGTGATGCGGGAGGCTCTATCCGAATTCCCGGAGGGTTCTGTGGTGTGTTCGGTATCAAACCCACCTTCGGTTTTATCCCTCAGTGGCCTGCCAGTGCCATGACCACGCTTTCCCATCTCGGGCCGATGACCCGCAGCGTCGAAGATAGTCTGCTGATGCTGGATGTCGTCGCCCAGCCAGACTCCCGCGACTGGTATTCCGATCGTCTCTTTTCCGGTAACTGGAGTGCGATTCCGGATCTGCCTCTGAAAGGGGTTAATATCGCCTATAGCCCGACACTGGGATATGTTGATGTCGACCCTGCAGTACGGGCTGAGGTCGACCACGCAGTCAGCCTGCTGGTGGATCTGGGGGCCAACGTCGAGGAGGTTGATCCTGGGTTTACCGATCCGGCCGAGATCTTTTCAACACTCTGGTTTGCCGGTGCCGGTAAAGTGGTTCAGGGCTTCAGCGAGGCGCAACGGGAGCTACTCGACCCGGGCTTTCGCCGGATCGGAGAGTCGGGTAGTAAAATTGATATTGTCACCTATATGAAAGCCGTTGATGCAAGGGCTGCTTTAGGGGTGTTGATGAACCAGTTTCATCAGCGTTTCGATCTGTTGCTGACGCCAACCCTGCCGATCACTGCTTTTGCCGCGGGACGTAATACGGTGGATGATGGCCAGAAAGAGTGGATGGAGTGGACCCCATTTTCCTACCCGTTTAATCTGACACAACAGCCTGCAGCAACGGTTCCCTGTGGATCTGTCAACGGTTTACCCGTAGGTCTGCAACTGGTTGCAGCAAGAGGGGATGATGCCCGTTTGCTGGCGGTGGCCAGACGCCTGATGCAAGTCTGTAAAACAGATACCCTCAGTTCACCAGTGATCGCTGCCCCGGTATAGTGGTGTAGTCATGTGATTGAAGGTAGGCGTCAGACAGAACAGGGCTGTGTGTAATCACCAGCCCTGTGTTTTATTGGCAATAAACGGCTTTAGCTCTCCTCTAAAACGGGGTTAAACTCTCTCTAGGGCATGCTTATGGGGCTTCGTTTTAGCAAACACAATGGTTCCCAGCGCAATAATCCCCAGCAACCAGCTGTAATGGATATTACCGATGATCAGCAGCGGTGAGAGTCCGGCGATTGAGCCTGCCAGCAGTACCTGTGCGCCGTAGGGTAACAGCCCCTGCACTACGCAGGAGAATATATCCAGCAGACAGGCACTGCGTCGTGGGTCAACGTGCTGACGCTCGGCAATATCTTTTGCCAGTCCGCCACAGATAATGATGGCAACGGTATTATTCGCGGTACAGATATTGGTCAGGACAACTGCGCTACTGATCGCCGCTTCACCTGCCCGGGGACTGGCTTCCGGCTTATCTCCTTTTGACGTTACACGTTCAATCTGGCGGGCCAGAAACTCCAGTCCACCCTGGGCTTTCATCAATGCTCCCAGACCACCAATCAGCATTGACAGAATCAGAATCTCCTGCATCCCGGTATAGCCGGCATAGATATCTTTGGCGTATTGGGCGATGCTGTAACCTTCATGCCCCGTCAGGCCGATAGCGCCCGCCAGCAGAGTGCCGCTGAACAGTACCAGAAATACATTCAGGCCGCTGAGCGCCATCACCAGTACAGCAAGGTAGGGCAGCACCTTGATGAGCTGATATTCGTTGTCCTGAGTAATGCTGGCATCAGCGCCCTGAAAATAGAGCCAGCCGAGAGTGAGCAATGCCGCGGGCAGGGCTATTTTAAAGTTCATCCGGAACTTGTCACGCATATCGCAGCCCTGCGAGCGGGTCGCGGCAATGGTGGTATCGGAGATGATGGACAGGTTGTCACCGAACATTGCACCGCCAACCACTGCGCCGATGCAAAGCGGCAGAGACAGATCGCTGACTTCGGTCAGCCCCAGTGCAATGGGTGCCATCGCCGCGATAGTGCCCATTGAGGTACCCATTGCGGTAGCGATAAAGGCGGTAATTACAAACAGCCCTGGCAATACCAGTTCAGAAGGGATGACGCTCAGGCCAAAATTGACCGTGGCATCAACGCCACCCACGGCCTTCGCAACACTGGCAAATGCCCCGGCAAGCAGGTAGATCAGGCACATGGTGATGATGTTACTGTCACCAACCCCCGCGATAAAGGTTTCCAGGCGCTGATTCAGTGTGCCCTTATCCAGCAGCAGAGCCAGGACGATCGCAGGCAGGATCGCGACCGGTGCAGAGATCTGATAGAAGGCGAAATCGATATTAGCTGACTGGTAGTAAACACCGCTGCCGATAAACAGGGCGAGAAAGAGTAGTAACGGTAAAAGTGCGAGCGGATTAGCTCTCATTTCAGGCTCCCGGAGTACAGAAAGTAATATGCTGAAACAGCCAGCAGAACCAGAGAGGTGATCCCGGCCGCGAAACAGTATGGATCTCAATACTGCGCTTTCAGACCAGGTTCAGCGGAACCGGTTGCTGATTATCGTCTGCCGATAAGCAGAGTCAGCATGAAAAAAGCCCGCCAGTCTTTTGGATGGCAGGCAGAAATACAGGCGAGTAGTCTACCCGGTAGGTAGTCTCGCTGTTTAAGCCGGGCATTATACCGGCTGGATAATTCAAGGCTAATATTGATTTACTATAAAGCTGGTATTTTGGTTATAACTGCCAGATTATTAATAACTATTGGTGATAATGTCGGCTGGCGTCTGAACTGTAAATCTGCGGAATTACCCGCCTCCGGTTTCATCCGCTGCGGCAAAACAATAGCTGTTTTTCTGGGTGCGCTTTGCCTCATACATCGCCTGGTCAGCCTCATGCAAAAGTGACTCCAGAGGCAGTCCCTTGAAGTGTATGGCGATGCCGATACTGATGCCCACGGTTAACGCCTGCTGATTAAAGACAAAGGGTTGCTCCATTGTGTTAATAATTCGCTGGGCGATAATTTCCAGCTGTCTGCGGTTACCAAAAGAGGGCAGTATTGCGGCAAACTCATCGCCTCCTAGTCTGGCCAGGGTATCGGTTTCGCGGAGTATTTCTCTAAGTCGAAAGGCAAACTGTTTTAAAACATAGTCACCGGCCTCATGGCCGTAGAGGTCGTTAACCGGTTTGAAGCTGTCAAGGTCCATGTAGAGTAGTGCTAATGGCTCTTCAGTCCGCTTGAAGCTGGCCAGTTGTAATTCAAGAATCTGGATGAACAGATTGCGGTTGCACAGTCCGGTGAGCATATCATGGTGGGCGAGATGCTCAATTTGTTGTTGCGCAATCAGATTTTTTCGCTGGATTCTGAAATACAGCAGTGTTCCTGCTCCGGTCACGATCGCTATTAAAATGAAAAACATCACCAGAGGGGCGAGTATGTTGTTGTAGGCGATAGAGACCTCTTCAGGATTTGCCAGTGAGACTAACTTCCATTCGGGCCAGCGCAGCTTCGATGACTGTGTGTTTTGGTCAATACTATCCGAATCGGATCGCCCGGTCGCAATGGTGGCAAAGATAAAGTAACCATACGGCGAAGCGATGGCGCCCTTGGCTTTTTCTCTGATCTGCGGCCAGATTCCAGGGTAGTACTTCTCCATAGTCCGGTCTTTATATTCCGGAAACATAAAGGCCCAGGCCGCTTCGCGCTCACGGCCAAACAGCCAGTAACCATTTTCATTCAACAGCATCAACTCGCCAGTGGTATTTTCAGCATCCTGTTTTAACTGGGTGAACAGCGCTGAGGCATTCAGGTTGATAATGATAATGCCGCGTTTAATGCCCTGACGATCAAAAACCGGGCTTGCGGTGCGCACAATCGGTTTATAAGGCAACTCGATCCGCCCATGTTCAATATTAAGATCCAGCGGGGAGATATAAACCTGTCCGAGCTCCAGCCTGACAGCTTCAGTGAAGTAGTAGCGGTTATGTTTATTTTGTAAGTCAGCCTGGGGAATCACCACCGGTCCAAGGCTGCCCTGATCAACCCGTATTTTCTCATGCCCCAGGTTATCGATGAAGCGGATCTGCTCATAGAGCGGCTTGAGGGCCGCCAGGTTGACATAATCCTGGATGAGTCTGGACTGAGCTTCGGTATCCCCGCTGAGCCATAATCGCAGGTTTTCCTGTTGGGCTAACATCAGTGTGTCCAGTGCGGCTTTCGATATCCGGTCGTTGAGGCTGTTTTTGATCAGTGCAAGCTGAGGGGCTTCCTGATCGACCGCATGTCTCATATAGGTTTGGTGTTGTTGTTGGTAGACATTAAGCAGTAACAGTAAAAACAGACTCAGCGAAGCGAGGTAACAAAACAGCAAAAAACTGCGTAATGCCAGAATTTTATCGACCAGAGCATGCTGTTTGAGAGGGATAAGGTTCGTTGGTTTTAGCAGCAGATAATGGATTAACAGTGTCGTTATCAGGGCAAAAGACAGACCATCTAAGATGAGGATGGTTAGTCCTGTCGCGGATATTTTTATCAGCGGAAAGATCAGCATTAACATGCTCTCTACGCCAAAAGCGATGATGCCTGTTCGTAAGAGCATCGACTCGGAATTCAGATCATTGCGCGCCGTCAGTTTTTGAGACTTTACAAAATAGCGAACCAGTATGACGGAGATTGTCGCGACTAAGGCCGCGTCGAGAAAAATTTCCAGCCAGAAAAAATTGCTAGCAATCTCCAGCTTCTGCATCGCCCGCATAATCAGCATTTCGGCTGACATCAGTAAAGTGAAGAGAAGCAGGTGGTATAACATGGGTTCTATGACGGCCTGTTCTGCGTTGTGCTGATATAACCTGTCCATGGGTTATCGGTTATCAGAGCATGAGCTGCAGCAAGAACCGTATTCATGTTAATCAGTTATATTATTTTATCCATAAAAAGTGTGGGCATTTTAACAGAGCTTAGCTAATCACAACAGTGATTATAGCCAGATAAGTTTGTGATATAAAAAAGCCTCCGAATGGAGGCTTTTGTTGTTCTCGTGCTTAATTTCAGGCGCCTATGATGCCGCCATCTTTACGCTGAATGGCCATGATGGTTGAGCGTGGTTTGCTATTTCCGCCAGCAGGGAAGTGCGATGGTTTGTCATCTTCACCCGGGTGCTGCACACCAATGAATACGGTGCGCTGGTCAGGTGTGAATGTCATACCGGTAATTTCACAGGCGATTGGCCCCGTTGCAAAACGACGTACCTCTCCTGTTTCCGGGTCAGCACAGAGCATCTGGTTGTTACCCATACCCGCGAAGTCGCCCTCGTTGGAGTATTTACCGTCAGTCAGAATCCACAAACGACCCGCTTTGTCAAAGCCCAGACCATCAGGACTGTTAAACATGTTTTCATCGTTAATGTTGGCAGAACCGGCGTAAAAATCTTTGTGCACGGTTGGGTTGCCGGCCACCAGGAACAGATCCCACTTAAAGGTAGAGGCACTGTTATCGCCATTGGTTTCGTTCCAGCGAACGATCTGACCATACTTGTTGTTGGCCCGTGGATTTGGACCACCTACAGGCTGGTTGTCTTTCTTACCCCGGTTTTTGTTGTTGGTCAGTGTACAGCAGACGGTTTTCGTCTTATGGTTGACCGCAATCCACTCAGGACGGTCCATGGTGGTGGCACCGACAACCGTTGCGGCTTCACGGGCATAGATCAG
>NZ_JBNKYN010000092.1:0-17791 GCF_050300915.1 Amphritea sp. | reverse complement strand
CCTTCCGTTGGCATCGGTACAAACTGGCTTGGCCCACCGGTACCGCCGCCCATCAGAATCAGTTTGTTAACCCGTTCGGGCCAGCTGAGGGCAAAGGCCACCACGCTGTGTCCGCCCATGGAGTTACCGATCAGGTGGGCGGTTTCGATATCCAGACCGTCCATCACGCCTTTGACACAGGCGGCATTGAGATCGGAGCGGGAACCGGTGCAGACAACCGGATCACTTTTACCCCAGCCGGGGCAGTCCAGCAAAATAATACGATAACCCTGATTAACAAAAGGCTCGATATTGCGGTTAAAGTTCGCCCAACTGGTGGCGCCGGGGCCTGAACCATGGAGCATAATAACCACCTGCTCACCGGTTCCCAGTTCGTTATAGTGGATCTTATAGGGATTACCTTCGGCAACAATATCGATAAATTTGCTGCTGGAGGCTTCACTGATTTCAATCGTAGTCATAGATTCTGCCTTTTAATTCGTTATGTGCGAACGCAATAAGCCCTGTATGACAGGGCCTGGTTTATCTCATTGCTTCTGCGCTTACTGAGGAACGCTGCGAAAGGCTCCATTCAGATAGATCAGTGCTTCGCCATCATCCCGCTCGCAGGTGGCCATCACTTCACAGAGAAACGCGTGATGGGTGCTTTCATCAAACACTTTGATCACACGGCAGTCAAAATTGGCCAGAGTGCCGTCCAGGCTGGGGGCTCCGGTCACCAGTTCACGCCATTGGCCATATTCAAAACGTGCTTCACCGTGAACCTCTTTGTTCATACCGGCAAATACCTTGGCGATCTCTTCCTGCTCACTGGCAAGAATGTTTACACAGAGTGCGCCGCTGTTCAAAATGATCTCGCTGGCAGCGACATCTTTGTTTACGAATACAACCAGTCGGGGAGGATCAGCCGTGACAGAGCAGACCGCTGTTGCGGTCAGCCCGGCTTTGTTCTCACCGTCTGATGCGCTGATGATGGTGACTCCCACTGCAAAGTGGCGCATACCGTAACGGTGGTCGTCTGACGTCACCGTTGGCATGGCCGCTAATTTAGCGTTAGGCGTCCAGTCAAGAATCTGATTTATCTCTTTATTCATTACAACACCCTTTAAAATTGTTATACCGGGCAAGGGACACGCCCCTGCCTCAGGTGTGGTTTTTTATTGTTTATTGGGCTTTAACGCCGAACGGATTGGGTTGTGGCAGCGGGTTACCCAGCATCTGTCCACCCAGCAGTTCGCCGATGTTGTCCTGGTTCTGGGTGATGTGGTTCGCACCCACCAGAATGTCGCGCAACTGGCGCTGCATCGGGCTGGACAACCAGACGCCACGGGTTGAGGTTTTCTTGAAGATCATATGGGCGGCCTCAAAGCAGTCACCACCGGTAAACTGGTTGGTGGCGAAGGTACGCACGCGGACATCGGTGGGTACCAGCTCACCTTTTGACGCATATTTCCAGGCTTCCTCGGTATTCATCAGCACCCGTGCTTCAGCGCCGGTGATTTTAGCCTGAGCTTCACCCAGCTTACCTTTGATGAACGGGTCATTTACGGCAGCACCAACCGCCTGGTTGAGGTTCTGACGTGGCACCATATGTTCGATATAGAGATCAGCCATCCCTTTAGCCATACCGATGATGACTGAAGAGACCGCAGAGTAAAACACGCCGAAGAACGGCATCTTATACAGGTTGTTTACATGGCCGTGGGTCTCATCACAGTAATCACCAATGACATGGCTGCGATAAGCGGGGACGAACACTTCGTTAATCAGAAGCTTCTTACTACCGGTGCCCGCCAGGCCGACAACAAACCAGTCATCTTCAATCTCAAAGTCAGAGCGTTGCACCCAGAAAGAGCGGAACTCCATATTGCCTTCGGCATCGGCGACACGACCACCGAGAAAAGCGCCACCTGCCGCATGGTCGCAACCGCTTGATGTCAGCCACTCGCCATTCAGAATGTATCCGCCTTCAACCGCTTTTACGGTGCCGAAAGGGGCGTAGGACGAGGATATCAGACGGCTGCTATCGTCACTCCAGAGTTCATCACCGACGGTGTTGTCCAGCAAACCGACCTCGAACGGGTGCACCCCCAATACCATCACGTTCCAGGCACTGGAAGGGCAACCGCGCGCCAGTTCGATCAGAACTTTGTTAAGCACGTTAGGGTTCATCTCATAGCCGCCCCAGCGTTTTGGTTGCAGGATGCGGAAGAAGCCTGCCTCCTGAAACGCCTGAATGGTATCTTCCGGCACCATGCGGGCTTTTTCAACGGCATCGGCTTTCTCTCTGAGCCACGGAATCATCTTAGTTGCGCGGGCTACGATCTCTTCTTCGGTTGGGATCTGGACAGTCATATTGTTCATCGGTGTTCTCCTGAAATTCTATTTATTATTTGCTGGCATCGGTCCGGGTCGGATCAGGCCGACTCGGCGCTGACAACGCCATACCCGGCAATCCATTCGTTAATTGCGCGGTAATAATCTTTTCTTGCGGTTACTGATCCGGTTGCTCCGATCGCGGCAAAGGCTGCCACCCAGGTGCGTACCTCGTGCGCTGAACGTCCGGCTTGTTGCGAGATCTCCTCAATGGAGAGTTCATCAATCTCGGCCACCCGGCCATCGATCAGTGTCTGGATAAAGGTCAGATCCCAGTCTGCGTTGAGCGGGGTCTGTTCGCACAGCTCACTGCCATAGATCTTACCGGCGGCGATGGTGCGTTCCTGACGGGCGGCACGGAACTCCGGGGTAGGGTTACGTCCGGCAATCAGAAACTCAGCCACCTCTTCCGGGGCATCCGCCAGCAGCGGCACGGGAGGCTCGTGTGACAGACCTCCGGTACCCAGAATCAGCACCCGCTTGTCCAGTCCCGCGATAAACTGACCGACGACCTCGCCGAGTTTGCGGATGCGTGAATAGGGGCAGAAGGGCGGAGCAACAGAGTTGATAATGATCGGTACCACCGGGTAACGGCTCAGACTGCCGGTCATCTCTTCCAGCGTCTGGGTGCAACCGTGATCGACCTGCAAGCGGTGCGACAGGGTCATATCGATGCCGTTAGCGAAAAGGAATTTCACCAGCTCCATTGCGGTATCAGAATCAACACTCAGATGGCCGGGCAGGCTGCTGTAATCACCGACGGATTCAGCCGCAGTAGCAACCACAAATGGTGGCATCAGATCATAAAACAGGCCGTTATAGTGATCCGGTGCAAACAGCACGATCAGTTCCGGGTCAAAGGCTTCAACCTCGGCACGGGCCTTAGCGATCACCTCATCAACCTCTTTGACAATGCTCGCCTCAGGATCGTTATAGTCTCTCAGGGGGGTGTGAGACAGACACTTCAACATTACACTCATGCGGGACTCCAGAACCTGCCGGTCAGGGGAAGGCAATGCACTTTGCTTTCCATTAATCGGCGTGTTTTTTAGCTCTTTCCATGGGAGGGTCTCAGCCCTGGAAAGGCGATTTATTATTTGAATTCTGAGATGACGCGTTGTGAGCTTTCGGTAACTCAGGCAAGTCTATGGGGGTTAACCAGGCGTCATTTCAGAGTGAGGCCAGTGTAGAGATGAGGGCTATTGCAGGGCAATAAAAAACAGTCTGATGGTGCACTTAGTGCACAGTTTTGATGTTGGCTATGATGCTGGAAACGGTTTTTATTCGGTGTTAACAGGACTTTTTTACGGGGAAAATATCCGTTATCTCTAACCCGGTGAAGAAAGAGAGAGCGGCATGTCGGGTTGAAAATATTGGGGTGAAAATATCGGCATGAAAATATTGGCCTGGTGCTGGCCGATAGCAAAGAAAACTCAGCTGAAGATTAGTGTTTACCAACCTGATTAAGCTTTGCGCTAATCTGGGCAACACACTGTTTGAGGGCAAAGCAGAGTAGTTCGGTGTTGGCTTTGTCAAAGTTTTCGATGCTACCAACCAGGGCCAGTACTGCGGATGTTTCTTTATCCTGGCTGCTAATCGACATGGCAATACCGCCAATATTGGTATCCAGCTCACCTCTGGAAATGTAATACCCCAGCTGTTTTATCTCTCTGAGAATCGCGTAGAACTCGTCCAGCGAGTTTCCCAATCCCTGATGTGAAATCTCTTCACTAAAAGCCGAATAGAGTTTTTTTTGCTGGGGTTTTGTCAGCGAGGCCGCCAGAATTTTTGGCGCGGCACCAAAAAACAGAGGCCGCGGTCGGCCACGTCCATAGGTGAGCTCTAACTCCTGTTGGCTGTGATACCGATGTGTATCAATAACCTGCATCGATCCGGAAAAGTACACCGACAGCACAACATCGAAACCGGTTTGCTGGCCCAGCTGTTCCATGCAGGGCGCGGCACTTAGCAACAACGGATCACTCTGACGCAACTGATAGTCCAGTTCAATGATTCTTGGCCCCAGGGCATAAAGCCCGGCAGAGACTTTTTGCAGATATCCCGCTTCAACAAGCTCTTTTACATAGCGGTAGCCGGTGGCCCGGGTATAACCCAGGCGCTCATTAATATCATCCGGACTCCAGACAGGAGCTTCTCTGGAAAACATATCAAGAATTGCAAATACTCTGGCTGGGCTGGTCATCGGAAGGTTATTTTACTTTATTCAATTTTATATTTTAGCTCTACAGACGTGCCGGATTATGCCTTTTCGCTGTAGAAATATATAGCCGGATGGGCGATTCATTTTCGCCACAACCGGCCCGGGTTGGTTTTATTCAGCGAGCCCCATACGTATCTTCATCTCTTCGTGCCAGACTGAACGGGGTCTGAAACCCGGCAGTTTACGTGCATGTTCCTCTGTTACTTTCATCAGCGCTGCTTCATCCAGGCTGAAGTCGATAGGAACCCGCATCGGTTGGGTAACATACCAGGGCATATTGACATAGAGCTCAATGCGGTTGCCTTCCGGATCAAGCACGTAAACGGACAGGGCGTTGCCGTGGGTCACCGGAGATAAGCCAGGCGCGTCATCGGCTTGAAGCCGTTCATAGATCTCTTTCAGTTCGGCAACGGTTTCGCCTTTCAGCGATATCTGATTGATCACATTAAAACCAATATTTTCAGGTCTGCCACTGATCAGGACTATCTGATGGTGCTCATCCGGGTCTTTACTCATAAAAATAAGAGATACCGGGCCATCCGGTCCTTCCAGCTCGCCTCTGTCAGTCACGGTGAAATCCAGAATGCCGGTATAAAAGCGCTCCATAGCGTCAAGATCTCTGGCGAATATTCCGATATGAGTGAAGTTGAAACCCGATTTTTTCATTGTGATCTCTCTTTTTATTTATCTTTTATATTGAGAAAAAATTATTGACATAGGTCAATGATAGTTATTAAATCCCAACTATTGAGATTTTACAACAATAAATATGAAGAGGTTTTCTCGATGAAACTGATTAGTTTTGTATATAACGGGGTGGCAAGTTTTGGTGCGGTTGTGGATGCCGGTGTTGTCGATTTCAGAAAAGTGTTGGATGACCGTTATATCGACATCAAATCGGTATTGGCAGCGAATGCTGTGAATGAGTTGGCAGAGGTCTTGCCAACCTGCAAAGCACACTATGCACTGGAGGATGTTAAGCAGCTCCCGGTTATACCTAACCCGGGTAAAATTTGGTGTGCCGGCCTTAACTACGGTGAACATGTGCGTGAAACCGGCCGTGAAATTAATGAAATGCCAACATTCTTCCTGCGTTTTGCCGATTCTCTCTGTGCTCAGGGGGATGAGATTCCCTGCCCGCCAGAGTCGGGCAAGCTCGATTATGAAGCAGAGTTGGCGGTGATTATCGGTAAGCCGGGCCGCCGTATTAAAGAGGCGGATGCCTGGAATCATATTGCCGGTTACGCCTGCTTCAATGATGGCAGTATCCGTGACTGGCAGAAGCATTCGCAGCAGTGGGATCCGGGTAAAAACTTTTGGAAAACCGGTGCCTTTGGTCCGTGGATGGTGACTGCCGATGAAATCCCGGCTAACACCCTGATGACGGTTGAGTCACGCCTGAACGGTAAAACGATGCAGAAGGCGACCACTGACATGATGATACACAGCATCGAACGTCAGATCGCTTACACCTCAACGATTGCACCGTTACAACCAGGTGATGTCATCGTCACAGGAACGCCCGGCGGGATTGGTGCACGACGTGAACCCCCGGTATGGATGAAGCCGGGTGATCACATCGAAGTACTGGTAGACCGGGTAGGTTGCCTGAGTAACGTCATCGTCGCGGAAGACTGATTCTATCTGATGATTAAGAGCACCGTGTAACGGCCCTGCCCGGGATGAAGCGTTGTCCTGGCAGGGTTCGGTTACCACGACAAAATAATAAGAGTGTCGAGGTTGTTGTGTCTTCTAAAACGTTAAGTCATCGGTTCGCGCAGGTGATGTTAATCAGCGCGTCTTCCTGTTTTCTGATCGGGGCTGGAATAACCCTATTGGATGTATTTGTTCGAGCGCTGTTCCATTCCCATGTCGATGCATCGATAGAGCTGACAACGCTGTTTATCGGCCTGGGGGCGTTATTGTCTATGCCAGTGACCTTTAGCCGAAAAGGGCATATTACCGCAAAGCTGCTGAGCGAGTTTCTGCCCGCTAAAGTCGGTTATTGGCTAGCCGTTTTTGGGGCTGGCGTTTCACTACTGTTCTCGCTGATATTACTGATAGCTGAATATCTCACTGCCTATGAGAAGTTTGGCTCACCGGAAACCACACCTGACACCGGAATGCCGGTCTCTATTCTGCTGATTATTATCACCATCACTCTGTTTATGGCTTTCTGCGGGGCGGTTATCGCGCTGGTAAATAGTATTACCCATAGGGCTGCTGATGAGGGTGTAAATCATGGATAGTGGACTGATACTCGGTGGCCTGGGGATGCTTGCGGTTATCGTTATGATCTTTCTCGAGATACCGGTAGGGGTGGCGATGGGGCTGGTAGGACTGGGCGGTTGCGCCTGGATCATGGGGGTCGAACCCAGCAGCACCATTGCCAGTTCAACGGTATGGGATTCGCTGACCAACTATACCCTGACCGTTCTGCCGCTGTTTGTATTTATGGGCAATCTGGCATCGGAGTGTGGACTCTCCTCCCGGCTCTATAGTGCAATGCGCACTCTCATCGGCCATCGTAAAGGCGGTCTGGCGATTGCCACCATTGGTGCGTCGGCGGGTTTTGGCATGATCTCCGGGTCCTCACTGGCGACGACGGCGACAATGAGCCGGATAGCGATGCCGGAGATGAAAGCGGCGGGTTATTCGTTGCCATTGTCTGCCGGTACGGTGGCTGCCGGGGGCTCGCTGGGTATTCTTATTCCGCCATCAACGGTACTGGTTATCTACGCTTTTCTGGCCGAGCAGTCTATCAACAGTCTGCTACTGGCGGCGATGGGACCTATTGTTCTGGCCATTCTGCTTTACTGTCTGGCGGTCTATCTGCCAGTGATGCTGGGGCTGGTTAAGGCGCCGCATAAGGAGAAGGCCAGCCGGGCTGACCGTTGGGCGTCGATGAAAGAGATTGTTCCGCCCACCGGCGTGTTTGCACTCATGATGGGGGGGCTATACAGCGGTATTTTCACGGCAAATGAAACCGCCGCAGTCGGAGTGGGGCTGGTGCTGGTTTATGGGCTGCTGTCCAGACGGTTGAGTTGTGCGGGTATGCTGGCAGCGTCAGTGACTACCGCATTAACCTGCGGTGCTCTCTATCTGGTTCTGATTGCGGCCAACCTGTTTAACTTTTTCCTGGCGCTGTCCGGCTTACCCTTTTCGCTTTCTTCGATTTTCAGCGGACTGATTGAAAACCCGTTGCTACTGATTCTGGTGATGACCGGTATCTATCTGCTGCTGGGAACCGTGATGGATTCTCTGGCGATGCTGCTGCTGACCATCCCTCTGTTTGTCCCGATCGCGGATGCTGCCGGTATCAATCTGGTCTGGTTCGGTATCTATGCCGTCATGGTGGTTGAGCTGGGGCTGATCACCCCACCGGTGGGGATGAACCTGTTCATTATCAAAGTGGCTTATAGCGATATCCGACTGGTTCAGCTGTGGCAGGGCATCGCTCCGTTTGTGATTGCTGATCTGATTCGTATCGCTGTCATCGTTGCTATTCCCGCCATCGTGTTATGGCTGCCAGACAACGCACACTAAAACAAAAATAAATCTGAAAGGATGATGTGAAAATGAAAATTAATACAGCAAATTTAGTGCAAAAAACCGTAAAGACCGGGTCTGTCCTACTGCTCTCTGCCTTGCTGGCGGCTGCCGCACAGGCAAGGGAGTTTCGGGTGTCCAGTTTTGAGCCAGCACAGGGCTTTTTCTCCAGCAAAATTATTACGCCCTGGATAGAGCAGGTGAATGCAAGGCTTTCTGAGGGAAACCGTTTTCGCCTGTATCCGGGCAGTATTCTGGGAGCCCCTCCGGCGCAGCAGGAGCTGGTGAAAAAAGGTGTCGCTGATGTGGCTCTGGTGGTTCAGGGATATTCACCGGGACTGTTCCCGCTGACGTCTATTGCCGAGGTTCCTCGAATTGCCCCCACCAGTGCTGATGGTACCCAGGTGTTAAATCAGCTTTTGGCTGAGGGGGCGTTGCAGAAGGAGTATGACGACTACAAAGTCATCGCGCTGTTTACTACCCATGGGTATCGGGTTTTTTCCCGGGAAAAGGCGGTTCGTGTTCCCGCTGATATGCAAGGCATGAAACTGCGTACACCATCACCCTATGTGTCAAAGCTGGTGTCAATGCTGGGCGGTAGCGGCGTTTCTATTCCGGCGCCTCAGGTCTATGAAAACCTTGATCGGGGGGTCGTTGATGGGGTGCTGTGGGTGATGGATGCGTATAAGACATTCCGCCTTAATGAGGTTGCCCCGCAACTAACCATGACGCAGCTGACCGCCAGTCCTTTGGCTATTCTGATGAATAAAGCGACCTATAGCGCGCTGTCTGAAGCCGATAAAAAGGTGATCGATGAGTTGTCTGGTGAGGCTACCTCACGCTGGGTGGCTTCAGTTATCGATAATTATGATGCCGACATTGAGACATTGATGCGTAACAACAGCAACGTTTCATTCAATGATCAGCTGTCAGCTCAGGAAGTGGCGCAATGGGACAAAGCATTATCCGGCGCTGAAAACGAGTGGCTGGAGATACAGAAGTCCTTCGGTGTTGATGGTTTGCCTGTATTGCAGCAGGCCCAAAAGATACGCCAGCTTAACTAACCAAACCGGGACCCGCGCCGGGTCTCCTTCCCGTGTGATTTTTTTATGGGTGAGAACCCAGGGACAGACTCGGCCTGAAATATCTGAATTTAACTGGTTTTCTGGAGTTTCAAATGAGTAAGCAACCAACTGAACATTACGATGTGGCCATCATTGGTTTTGGCCCGGTCGGCGCAACACTGGCCAACCTGTTGGGTAAGTGTGGGGTATCGGTATTGATTCTTGATCGGGAGGCTGCCGCATACCACCTTCCCAGAGCGGTGCATTTTGATGACGAAGTGATGCGGGTTTTTCAAACGGTCGGACTGGGTGATGCGATTGCTGCAAACCTGCGGGTTAACCCGGGCATGCGCTTTGTGGCTAATGACGGCACGCTGCTGCTGGACTGGCCAAGGCCCCAGCAGATCAGCCCGCAGGGATGGTATGCCAGTTATCGCTGTCATCAGCCTGATATAGAGAAAGTTCTGCGAGAGGGGCTTGAACGTTATCCCCATGTCACGGTGAGAACCCTGTGTGAGGTTGTGAATCTCGAGGAGCAGTGTGATCGGGCGATGCTCGAGTATCACGATCTGCGGGAGGAGAAAACGGTCACTGTCAGCGCTAATTATGTGGTTGGCTGTGATGGAGCCAACTCGCTGGTACGCCGCTTTATTGAAACCGGGATGGAAGATCTGGGCTTCTCGGAGCGCTGGCTAGTGGTTGATGTGCTGCTGAACAGAGAGAAACCCGAGCTGGGGGATTACACCATCCAGTACTGTAACCCTGAGCGGCCAGCCACTTATGTCAGAGGACCGGGTAACCGGCGTCGTTGGGAAATCACTGTTAAAGATGACGAGCCTTCGGAGGAGATGATCTCGCCTGATGCGGTGTGGTCATTGCTGCAACCCTGGTTGGATAGCTCAGAAGCTGAACTGGAACGTTCAGCGGTCTATACATTTAACTCCAAAATTGTCCATCACTGGCGTAAGGGACGTTTCCTGCTGGCCGGTGATGCTGCCCATCTGACACCTCCGTTCATGGGGCAGGGGATGTGCGCCGGGATTCGTGATGTCGCGAATCTGGGCTGGAAACTCGCCTTATGTGTAACGGCACAGGCACCGGATTCGCTGCTGGATACCTATGGCACTGAGCGCTATCCCCATGTCAGAGAGTATATCGGGACTGCCGTTCGCCTGGGGGGGCTGATCAATACCTGTGGCACTGAGGAGGCGCTGAATGCTGCACTGTACAGTCAGGATGGCAGCGCCCGAATGACCTCAATCTATCCCGCCTTAGGCAGGGGAATGAGTGTTGCCGGTCAGACTGCCTGTCTGTTTCCACAGCCCAGGCTTAAGGATGGAACTCTGAGCGATGATCGTCATGGTTATGGTTTTGCCCTGTTATCAGACCCCCGGGCTCTGCCGTTAAGCGCAGCCCAGCTTGAACAGTTGAAAGCGAAGAATATTGCCTTGCTTCAGACCGATCAGTCTGAAGATCTGGCGCAATATCTTGAGCAGTTTAAGGCACACGCAGTGCTGGTGCGTCCCGACCGCTATCTGCTTGGCACCGCCTGCAACCAGGCTGAGTTACAGCAGTTACTGGATAGGTCACTGGTGACACCGGCGCAGTGCGTCTGAGCAGGAGGTTGTGTGAATCCGTCCAAACTGAAACCCCTGCCAGTGGCTGACTGGAATGTATCGCTGGCACCCGTCATTAACGATATGGGCGGTGCTCCTCTGAATGTCCACGGCTTGCTGGCGCATCAGCCTGAGTTGTTGCGGGCCTGGTGGAGCAGCCGTCGCTATCTGGTGTCGGGTGCATCTCTTGGCCAGCGCTGGGGTGAGCTGGTGATTCTGCGTGTCAGTGTGTTGACCGGCTCATGGTATGAGTGGGGTGCGCATGTTGTCAGGGGGCTGCGCTGTGGATTGAGTCAGCAGGAGATCCTCTGTGTCATGCAAGGTGCTGAGAGCTCTCTGTGGAATGCCGCTGATATGGCTGTGCTTCAGGCCGTCGATGAGCTGTTTCATCATCGGCAACTCAGGCCAGCAATGCAGGAAGCGTTAGCCGCACACCTGAAGACACCGCAGATGCTGGACCTGATGGCACTGACCCATATGTACCTGTTCCTGGCGGATGTTCTGAAAACCTGGCCAGTGGAGCTGGAAGAGCCGGTGGTCGGGGCGTTACCGGATGGCATAACCGCAGAGCAGTTCGGGCAATCGTTGGCCGATGCCAGCGCCCGGAAGACAGAACGCTGCTGTCAGCAGGTTCAGCAGCAATCCGATCTGCGAATAACCGCCCTGTTAGCGGCTGACTGGGAAACCGTTGCAGCACTGATCCATCCGCAATTGCGTTACATCCATTCAACCGGATTGCAACAGCGTCGCAGTGATTATCTTGCGTGTCTGCCTGAGGGGCCTGATTTTCTCGCGATTCACAAACAGGATCAGCAACTCGACTGGCTCGGTAACAGTGTGCTGTTAACTGCGGGAATGCAGATGGAGATTCAGCGGGTTAGCGGTGAACGGGTGACTATCCGGTCACATATCTCGGAACTCTGGGTATGTGAGCAGGATAGGTGGCTGCTGAAACTGTTCCAGTCGACCGCAATTCCTGCGCCACGATAAAAATAGAACGATGTTAACGGGTGTTTCTGGATACCCGTATTGGAGACAGTCAAATGGCAGAGTTTATCTCTCTCAAAGAAGCGGTAGAACGGTTTGTAAAGGATGGCGATCGGGTAGCGCTGGAAGGGTTTACCCACCTGATTCCCTATGCCGCAGGACATGAAATTATCCGTCAGCAAAAGCGGGATCTGACACTGATCCGCATGACACCTGATCTGATCTATGACCAGTTAATCGGCATGGGCTGTGCCAGCAAAATGATTTTTTCCTGGGGTGGCAATCCCGGTGTTGGCTCACTGCGTCGCTTTCGTGATGCCTATGAAAATGGCTGGCCTGAGCCCCTGGCAATCGAAGAACACAGCCATGCCGCGATGGCCAATGCCTACGAGGCGGGAGCTGCGGGTTTACCATGCGCCCTGTTCCGGGGGTATCTGGGGGCCGGATTACGCGCGGTGAATGACAATATTAAAGATTTTACCTGTCCCTATACCGGTGAGCAGCTGACCACCGTACCGGCCCTTAATCCGGATGTCAGCATCATCCATGCGCAGAAGGCTAATCGCCGCGGTGATGTGCTTATCGAGGGGATTATCGGGGTACAGAAGGAAGCTATTCTGGCGGCCGCCCGGTCGATTGTCACCGTTGAGGAGGTGGTGGAGTCATTTGATGATCTGCATCCCAATCTGTGTGTGTTGCCCGGCTGGGCTATCTCGGCGATTGTCGAAGTGCCCGGCGGATCGCACCCATCCTATGCCAATGGTTATTACGAGCGCGACAACGCATTTTATAAAGCCTGGGATCAGATTGCCGCAGATCGTGAACGGTTCCTTAGCTGGATGGAGACACATGTTCTGAATGTGGGGCCTGACGTGTTTATTGACCGGATTAAGCCGGTAACCATGAGTGAGGAGGCATAAATGAGTTATACCGCAACAGAGATGATGACCATTGCCGCATCCCGCGCTATCGGCAACAGTGATGTTTGTTTTGTCGGCATTGGGATGCCATCAGCGGCCTGTAATCTGGCCCGGCTGACCCATGCGCCGGATGTCTGTCTGATCTATGAGTCCGGTACGATCGGTACCCGGCCGGATGTATTGCCACTGTCCATTGGTGATGGCGAGTTGTCTGCAACCGCTATTACGACGGTTGGCGTCACCGAAATGTTTCGTTACTGGCTGCAGGGAGGAAAAATCTCGGTAGGGTTTCTGGGGGCCGCGCAGCTGGATAAATATGGCAATATCAATACCACAGTTGTAGGCGATGATTATCATCACCCTGATGTTCGTTTGCCGGGCGGTGGCGGGGCTCCGGAGATTGCCACCTCATGTGGCGAGATCTTTATTGTCATGAAGCAAAGCCGGCGTGGTTTTGTCGAAAAAATCGATTTTACCACCTCGCTTGGCCATGGCGCTGACGGTCAGGAACGTGCCCGTCTGGGGCTGAAAACCAAAGGGCCCAGTCGTCTGATAACCGATCTCTGCGTGATGCAGCCTGATCCGTCCACTAACGAGTTCATGGTGACCTCCATCCACCCCGGTGTTACCCGGCAGCAGATTATCGACAATACTGGCTGGCCGATTCAGTTTGCTTCTCAGGTTTCGCAAACCCCGATGCCTTCAGAGATCGAATTAAGCACCTTACGCGCCCTGAATGACCGCACAGCGCGTGCCCATCAGCAGTAGCAGGAAATGATATGAAAGATGTCTATATTTGTGACTTTGTTCGTACGCCGTTTGGCCGTTTTGGTGGGGCATTAGCCGCTGTCCGGCCAGATGATCTGGGGGCGGTTCCCCTAAAGGCGCTGTTGCAACGTAATCCGGGGCTGGATCCGCTGGCGATTGAGGATGTTATCTTCGGCTGTGCTAATCAGGCGGGAGAGGATAACCGCAATGTTGCGCGGATGTCTTTACTGTTGGCGGGGTATCCTCACGAGGTGCCAGGCAGCACCATAAACCGTTTATGTGGCTCGGGAATGGATGCGGTTCTCACTGCCTTTCGCTCCATTCGTGCCGGTGAAGCTGAGTTGTTAATCGCCGGTGGTGTAGAGAGTATGTCCCGCGCGCCTTTTGTTATGCCCAAAGCGGAGAGTGCGTTTTCCCGTCAGGCGCAGATCTATGACACAACCATCGGCTGGCGCTTCGTTAATCCGCAGATGCAGCAACGCTATGGGGTCGATTCAATGCCGGAGACGGCAGAAAATCTGGCTGAAAGATTCAGTATAAGCCGCGCTGATCAGGATGCTTTTGCTCTCCGTTCGCAGCAGCGCGCGGCCCGGGCTCAGGCTGATGGCACCCTGGCAGAAGAGATCGTGCCGGTGACTATCTCTCAGCGGGAAAAGCCTGATCTTATTGTCGACTGTGATGAACATCCCCGGACTGACAGCAGTGCCGAGACGCTTTCCCGATTAAATCCAGTGACGCCGGGGGGCAGCGTGACAGCGGGTAACTCCTCCGGTGTTAACGATGGGGCTGCTGCTTTGATCCTGGCATCGGCAGATGCAGTTGAGCAATACGGCCTGACACCGCTGGGCAAGATTCTTGGCGGTGCCTGCGCTGGGGTGATGCCTGGTATTATGGGGTATGGTCCGGTTCCTGCGGTGAAAAAACTGTGTCAGCGACTGGGCTTGTCGTTAGGTCAGTTTGATACGGTTGAGATCAATGAGGCGTTTGCCGCCCAGGCGCTGTCCTGTATCCGCAATTTAGGACTGCCAGACGATGCTGATTATATAAACCCCAATGGCGGTGCAATCGCGCTGGGCCACCCGCTGGGAGCATCGGGTGCCCGCATCACGGGCACCGCACTGCTTCAGTTACGCCGGACGCCGGGGCGCTATGCTCTGGCGACTATGTGTGTCGGTGTCGGACAGGGAATTGCGCTGGCTCTGGAGCGTGTTTGAGCTGTGTTAAGCATGTTATTCAACGCTGTATTCAGCCTTTGAAAGAGTGATTGACGATGTACGGGGGCGATATGAATAACCGGAATCTGATCCTTGCGGATGGAGAGCGACAGGTTGAACTCTGTTTGGGAGCTGCCGTCGGGCTCCCATATATGAGTGTATATCAGGGCTTACGGATCAGGCAGATGGCAAATGACACCCGTAATCTGCGAATTGAATTACACCCCGTGGCGATTCAGGGGGGGATCAAGAGACGAGGTTCAATGGGTGCTTTTTCTTTTGATAAGTCCAAATCTATAGCGTCGCATCACTCTTTATCGCAGCGGCAGTTAATCGATTTGATTCTGTTTTTGCTCAACTCTGTAGAGCCGCTTCCCAGCGGGCTGCAGGGATACTATATCGATATCATTTCTCATCTGCTGGATGAGCAGAGATCGGAGCCGGGCCTGGATCTGAAAGGTACGAAACGTAGAAGTTTTACCCTGTTGGCAGAATATATTGAGGTAAATATAAAAAGTAGTATCAGCGTGCAAGAACTGGTCGATCAAACTCATATGAGTGAACGATCACTCTATTATCTGTTTAACGAAGCGGTCAGGATGACGCCGTTAGCCTATATCCGTCAGCAAAAAATAAAGTCGGCATACCGTGAGCTTTGCGCACAACATTCGTGCCGGAGTATCACCCAGATCGCTATGGATTTTGGCTTCACTAATCTGGGCCGGTTTGCTGAGATTTATCGCAAGCAGATGGGTGAACTGCCCTCGGAAACCCGCATGAAGTGGCGCGGTTAAATTCCGTCCTTACTTGCACCTGACCGGGTGTCGCAGTATGTTAACGGCCTTAAACGCTCTGGATTACTGTTCCTCTTTCTACTCTCTGATTCGGTATCACAATCGCTATGCTAACGATAATCGGTATTACCGCGCCTATTTTCCTGTTGATTCTGGTCGGCTTTGTTGCCACCCGGGTCGGTATTATTCCCCAGGAAGCGCTGCCGGGGATGAGTCGCTTTGTGCTTTTTCTGGCGCTGCCGGTGCTGATGTTTCAGAAAATATCGCAACTGGATCTGGGGGTACTGATCGATCCTCAATACCTGATGGTGTACAGCTTCAGTTGCCTCGTGTCATTTGTCTCTGTTTTTTGCATTAGCCGTTTTTTACTCAACAATAGCACCAGCTTTTCCGGCCTCAAAGGCTTTGGCAGTGCCTGCCCTAACAGTGCCTTTATCGGTTTGCCGGTGCTATTGCAGTATTTTGCTGAAGATGCGCCGACTCAGGCGTTTGCGATGTCGCTGATGGTGGAGAATATTGTCCTGTTTCCACTCGCCTTCGCGTTGATGGAAACCCATGGTGACACCGGTATTGGCCCGAAAAAGATCGTCATCACGGTAGTGGGGCGGCTGGTGAGGAATCCGATTATTATTGCGGTTTTTTCCGGCGTATTCGCGTCGCTGATCGGTTTTCAGGCGTCGGGATTTCTCGGTCGGGGGATGGACCTCCTGGCTGGGGCAGCAGCACCGGTGGCACTGGTCATTATTGGTGGCTCTTTGGTTGGCGCAGCGTTTAGTGCATCGTTCAAAGATATCCTCATGATTGCCAGTTTTAAACTGTTGCTACAACCGCTGATCGCATTGTGTCTGGTGATCTTCGTGGTGCCCGATATGGATCTGATGCTGAAGCTGGCGGTGGTGATCTTTTCGGCGTCGCCAATGCTGAGTATCTACCCCATTGTGGGGGGGCAGTATGGTAAACAGGCCTACTGTTCCGGGGTACTGACGGTGACTACCGTGCTGGCGTTTTTCAGTATCAGTCTGATGCTGAGTTTGCTGAGTCTTATACAGTGACAGGGCAAGCGCAGAGGATGAAGGTCAGGGATATCGAACAGCAGTTTATACGTTTGCCGGGGATGCCACAGATGGAGCTGCGTTCTACATGGGACAGCCGACAGGGGTATAAATCCCATAGCCATCGACAGTTTTCAATCGGCCTGCTGCACTCCGGGGAGACCTGCTTCAGCTGTAATGGCGACGAACAGAAAATCGTTGCAGGGGAGTTGGTGATCATCGAACCCGACAGGGTTCACGCCTGTAACCCTCTGGAAAATGGTAGTCGTGGCTACTATATGCTCTATATTGAGGCCAGTTGGTGTCTGCAGTGGCTATCATCCTTCTATGGATCTGACGTGACGCTTTTCTATTGCGAGCAGACACTGATCCGGGATCAGCAGGCGATTGATACCTTTCTGACCCTGGTCGAACAGTTACAGCATCAGGATGCCGGAGCGATCCCGATAACGCTGGAGCGACTGGCCACGCAGCTGTTGCTGCCATACTGCAGCCCTGCAGAAGAGGGCAGTGACAGAGATCACCGCTGCGTTGAGCTAAAGCAGCGTTTGCTGGCCGATCTGCAACATCCTCCGGCACTGGCGGAACTTGCCGCAATCAGCGACTGTACACCGGAGGCGGTGATCAGGATGTTCCGCCGTCATTACGGTATTACGCCGAAGGCATTGGTGAATAATGCCCGTATCGAACAGGCCAAGCTGTTGCTGCGTGAGGGGGTGCCGATTGTTGATGTGGCGGGGCAACTGGGTTTTTCCGATCAGAGTCAGTTTCACCGCACCTTTGTTAACTACACTGCGTCAACTCCGGGGCAGTATCAGCAGAGCTGATCAATTTCGCACAATCATTCGTTTGTATGCTCTGCCAAACTCCGTTTCTTGTATCTATCTGTGACGGAGGCTCTATGTCCCTTGATTATCTTATTCCTGCTGCTTTTCCCGCGTTGATTCTGGCACACTTCGTCGCGTTGCTAAGCCCGGGCCAGGATTTTTTTCTGATCAGTGCCAATGCCGTACGCCATGGTCTGGCCGGTAGCCGTTTTATCTGCCTTGGCGTAGCGCTGGGCAATGGCGTGTATATCGCTATCGCAATACTGGGTTGGAGTGGCATTCGCGACAGCCCTCAACTATTCAGCATTATCGAAACGTTGGGGGCGATCTATCTGCTGTGGATAGGTATTCAACTGTTACGCAGTCAGGCCGGTGATTTTATTACCGGAGATTCAGCAGGCCA
>NZ_JBNKYN010000091.1:0-17873 GCF_050300915.1 Amphritea sp. | reverse complement strand
GGCAATCATCGGTTCCAGCCTGATGGGCACAATATCCGGAAGCGCGGTAGCCAATGTGACGTCAACCGGCGTATTTACTATTCCGTTGATGAGAAAAACCGGTATCAAACCAGAAATGGCTGCCGCATTTGAAGCCATCGCCTCGACCGGAGGTCAGTTAATGCCTCCAATCATGGGAATTGCGGCGTTTGTTATGGCTGAACTCTTGGTTATTCCCTATGGTGACGTCGCGTTAGCCGGTATTTTCCCCGCCCTTGCGTTCTATTTCTCGCTGTTTATCTTTGCCCACCTGTACGCAAAGAAAACCAGTGCCGGAACGCTGACCGATCAGGATCTGAAAGAGGTGGCGCCTATCCTGCCACGCATACATATGCTGCTACCGCCGATAGTCCTGATCGTTGGGTTGGTCATAGGCCTGTCTGCCCAGGTGGCTGTATTATGGGCAACGCTGACCTGCTTATTTGCCCCATTCCTGACAAAGAGAACGCACTATAAGCTGTCTGATCTGCCTAAAATGGTCACCGATTCAGGATATCAGGCAGCCGTGATTGCCGTCCCAATTGCCGCTATCGGTATAGTGATATCCGTTGCGATTCAGTCAAATCTGGCGCTGAAATTCGCATCCGGACTCATATCGGTAGGTGATGGTTCCTATGCGATCTCACTGATCCTGGTCGTGATTGGCTGCATTATTATGGGCATGGGACTGCCGACGGTTGCCGCCTATATTATTGGTGCCATTCTTTATGTTCCGGCATTGAAAACACTGGGCCTGGAGCCAATTCAGGCGCATTTCTTTGTCATGTACTTCTGTGTTTTATCAATGGTAACGCCACCGGTGTCTCTGGCATCATTTGCCGCCGCGGGTGTGGCTAAGACCGATGCGATGAAAACGAGTTTCGTGGCGTTTAAGATGTGTGCCGTGGCCTTTCTGATCCCCTTTGCGTTTGTCAGTGATCAGGCATTACTGTTTCATGGGACGATAACGGAGATCATGATTGCCGGTGTGGGCTTAATATTCTCGACTATCATCTGGGCGATCGGCCTGACCGGGTATCTGAACAAACCGATGAACGTTTTCGAACGCACCATAATGCTAATAGCCGGTGCGACAGCGATGATCTTTTCGACAGGATCACTGCTGTGGATAGCCGCAATTTCTGCCGGGACGGTTTATATCGTTTATCATTGTGTTGCGCATAAGCGAGCCCAGTTTAAAGCCTTAAGTTTATAGCGCGTCTGTTCAAAAAGGGTGGTGTTACGCACCGTGCATCACCCTTTTCTTTTATCATGACTAACGACCCAATAGCTCATTTTTGCAGACAGGAATTTGGGGGGCGTTTCGGGGCTTTTATTAAGATCTCTCATTCAGCTCCCTTGTGGTATCAAACCCGGATTGTTTCCTTCTATAAAATCCAGAACGTTTTCAAATGCGACTTTAAAATAGAGCTCATAACTGCCTTTTTCTACATAACCAAGATGGGGAGAGCAAAGTACATTTGGCAATGACAGCAGTGCTTCACTGGTTTGATTGGCGGGTTCAACCAAAAATACATCTAGTGCAGCACGTTTTGTTTGTTTCTCTTTCATTTCGCTATACAGCGCACCGGGTCCAACTAACTCAGCCCGGCTGGTATTAACAAAGAGTGAGTCTGACTTCATGCAAGCCAGATCAGCTTTGGTTACACAGTGCTTTGTCGCCTCATTTAACCTCAAATGAAGAGATACGATGTCAGCACGACTAAAAAAATCCAGTTTGGTGGAGGCCGCCGCAAAGCCATCTTCTTCGGCCAGTTTTCTGGAAGCCTCACTGCCCCAGACAAGTACAGACATACCAAATACGGTTGCATATTGGGCGATGCGTTTACCAATTTTCCCATACCCCCAAATGCCTATCGTTAAGCCATTTAATGTCCGGCCTAACCCGAGTACTCCTGAATCCTGCCACTGAGAACGTGATAGGTTTGCAACATATTCTGGGATATTGCGCGAAGCCGCCATGATCAGCGCCCAGCATAGTTCAGCTGGCGCGATGGGAGAGCCAACCCCTTCAACGACAGCGACACCATATTGCTGGCACAAGGCTGGATCCAGGTGGTTACTGACTTTACCGGTTTGACTGATAAGCCTGAGATTTGGCAGTTTTGACAACAGCTCTTCGGTGATTTGAGTGCGCTCCCGAATTAACACCAGGGCTTCAAAATCAAACAGTTTCTGAGCTAGCGCTTCAGCATCGGTCCAGGTTTCATTAAACACGTGAACCTCATGTCCATTGAGGATTTTGAAACAATCCAGGGTTTTAACAACATCCTGATAATCATCTAAAACGGCAATTTTCATGAAGCTCTCCTTTTTATCTGACGAAACCGTAGAATCAGGCATCGTGCATAGCACATAACATATAGCACAGCCTTATTGTTCGAGTAAGCGATGGGGGAATGATGATGAAACAGATGTGCATCCCCGGTTACACCAATGCTGAATATTGTCATGTTGTTTTGTTGTAGCAACGTTTGCTGTGTCTCGCTTTGATCTGCATGATCATACCGGGATCACCCACCGAACACAGAGGGGCGTTAACTGAACATAAACAGCTTGATTGCTGCGACTGCAGCCATTCCCCTGATGATCCATTTAAACTGTGTTAACTTTAACGAACGTAACAGCCAGAACCCGATAAAGGCACCGACAGCAACCGCTGGTAAAGCCTTGATACCCGTCAGGGTGGTTTCCATGTTCAGGTACCCTAAGCTTAGCAACATGGGGATTTTTGCCAGATCAATAAGCAAGAAGAAAAATGCACGGGTACTGATGTAGGCCGTTCTTGTGAGCTTCTGCTCCAGCATATAAAGACTCATTAAAGGCCCAGCCGCGCTGGCAGTCATGCTGATGACGCCGGTCACCAGACCCACGCAGGAAGCCATCGCGGGTTTGCGCATAAATGCAGCATCATGATGTTCCAGCCACCAGCTTAAAGACACCATGCCGATAATGATGCTGCCAATAAGCCAGGAAAACACCGAGGCGCTCATATCGGCTAACAGCCAGCTCCCCAGGATCATGCCCAACAGCTGCAGGGGGAGCAAGCGTAACAGCACCCCCCAGTTCACCTGCTTGCTATATAGCGAGATGACGACCAGATCCGTCACAATGTACATCGGCACCATGATTCCCAGTGCTTCAGGGCCGGAGTGCGTGACCATCAGTAGCGGCAGGATCAGCATGCCCATGCCGCCAACTGAAAATTTAGAAAAACCGGTAATTAATCCTGCGCCCAATAAGACGAGAGTGGCACTGTCCAACAATTTGCTCCTTACGCTCTTAAGAAAATGGAGGGGTACTCAATCGTGAAAGAGCGGCTAGAGTAGCGCTAAAGACGAAAACATGATAACTACATATAGTTATCATAATGATAGGTTTTTACGTTCATGAAGAGTGATCAACTGCGAGCCTTTGTCAGCGTGGTAGAGCAGGGTAGCTTTCGCGCGGCGGCCTCTCACCTGTTCAAAACCCAGCCGACTATCAGTGCGGCGGTGAAGGCACTGGAAGCACAGTTTGGGATCAGTTTATTAAGCCGGGATGCCTACAGACCGACCCTGACCGCTGAAGGAAAATCCTTCTATAAGGAGGCAAAACGACTACTGAATCATGTGGCGGAACTGGAATCCCTTGGGCATCAATTGTCCAAAGGTGCGGCACCCCGTCTGTCGATCTCTCTGAGTGCCATGTGTGCCATACCCCCGGGCCTTAACACGATCAAACAATTCTGTGACAGGCATCCGGATTTACAACTGAGTATCAGCACTGAACATCTCTCGGGTATTCTCGAACAACTGCATCTGGATAAGGCTGATGTGGCCATTGGCCCTCATACCGGGCTGGATGAACGCTTTGAATTTGTGGATATCGGAAAGGTATCGATGATTACTGTCGCCACTCCCGCTTGTATTAACGCCTGTCTGTTAAAAGCCAATAGGAGCAACACCTCGGGGGTCATTGCGCAGCAGGTGCTGCGCCATGTTCCGCATATTTTAGTGGCAGACACCGGCTCTCAGTCACCGATCGATAATATCAATATCATCTCCGGTGGACGGCGTTGGTATGTTAAAGATTATCAGGTTAAGAAAGCACTACTGCTGGCTGATATGGGGTGGGCGCGTATTCCTTTACATATGATTGAAGCAGAACTGGCAAGCGGGGCACTTATTCCGTTACAGGTAGAGAATTTTGCTTCGTGCAGCGAGGTGCCTATCTATCTGATCCGGCTGCAGCAACATCCCCTGAGTCAACTGGCCAGCCATTTCTGGGATGAGATGATTGCTAGCAGAGAGCGATAAGTGAGCCTAATCGACCGATTTCATGGCCGCGTCCCACTCATCCAGAATCAGGCGACGCTTCGCCCTATCGGTATGCACCAATAGAGCGAGTCCCAGTGGAATCGGCTGAAACCGACTTTGAGATGAACTGAGCAGGGTATGGGCGGTTTGCAGGCCAGTGACATCATCACGAATGGGAAATAAACTGGCGCTGTCTGACAGCAGTTGCTGCCCTTCAAGCGAGAGCAGATAGTTGAGAAACAGACGCGCGTTCTGTACGTTGTGGGCCTGCCTGGGAATAAACGCACTGCGCATCACCAGCGCCGTGTAATCTTCGGGCATGATGACCTTAATCACGGGGTTTTGCTTGGCTGCGGCGAGCGCATAGGAGCCCATCAGATTGTAAGCGATGACAATTTCACCATTGGCAAGCGCCTTGAGCATCGACGAACTACTCGGAAAACGCCTCGCCTGGTGGGTGCCAAAGGACTCAAGCATTCGCCCGTAGCTACCCGATTGTTGGCGATCATTGGCCCAGGTCAGGTAGCCAACGCCAACCCGCTCGATATCAAATGTGCCTATCCGGCCTTTTACCTGATCGCTCTTGCGCCGGATTAAACTCAGCAATTCTGAGCGGCTACGGGGTAGGTTCTCACCCTTTATAAAGTCACTATTGATGGCAATCACCGCGGGTTCATAGGTAAAACCAAAAATCTCATTACGCCAGTTTGCCCAGCGAGGCAGCCGTTCTGTTTCCAACGAGTGATGAGGCTGAGCATGACCGTCGTTAACCAGCTTAATTTGAAGATCCATCGCGGAACTCAACACCAGATCGGCCCGGCGCGGCTGTTCCTCAAGAAAACGCTGATACAACACCCGGGTATTAAACTCAGAATAGTGAATAGTGATACGGGGGTATTTTTTTTGGAACTGCTGCAACACCGTTGCAATGGCGGGATAATCTGCAGCCCCGTAGATTATTAGTTGGGATTCAGGTTGCTCCGGTGCAGGAAGATCATAGAGTGTTTCTGCCTGCAGCGGAACATTGCAGATCATTAGCCATATTGCCAGTATCGCTTGCCGTATCATTTCACCAGTCTCCCTTCAAAGCAGATCTCCACTATCAGGCCATGCGGCTGGTTGTCTTTCAGCTCTAGTATCGCCTGATGATGTTCAGCGACTTCCCGGGCTATAGAAAGCCCCAGCCCACTACCCGGGCGCTTATTATTCGGGCTACGATAAAATTGTTTGAAAACATGTGACCGCTCATCTTCCGGGATGCCCGGCCCGCTATCGCTCACCTGAAGCACAGCACTGACCTTCCCTTTAGGTGCGGCACTGGCAACCAGGTCCACCTCGACTACCCCTCCGTTTGGGCTGTATTTAATCGCGTTTTCTAAGATATTTTGTATCATCTGCTTTAATGCAAACTCATCACCATCAACACAAATCTCCACCGCACTGAGGTACACAACCTCGACATCGTTGTGCAAAGCGGCCACCGCAACATCACGACAAACCTCTTTAACCAGGCTATCCAGGCGTACTGAATTGAACAGTTCGCTCTGAAACCGGTAGGTCAGTTTTGCCTGATTCAACATCTGTCTGACCGTGCCAGAGAGCAGGTCACTGCACTCGACGACACGTTTTAATTGCTGCTCGCGTAGTTGCGGATCATGCTCTTCCAGGGCATTTTGCGCTTGTGACTTCAGGCCTGCGAGCGGTGTTCTGATCTGGTGGGCCGCCTCGCCGGTAAAGCGCTTCAAACGGTCCAGCGTCGCGGCTAATTGCTCCATAAAATGATTAATCGTCTTTAATAACGGTTCTACCTCTTGCGGTACCTGAAGATCCAGAGGGCTGAGATCCACATGGGAGCGTTCGCTGAGCGCGATATTTAACTGATTCAGCGGCCTTAACAGCATCCAGATACCAAATAAAATCAGCACCAGTGCGAGCACGGAAAAGAACGCGACAAACTGCAATACGCGCCAGCTAATATCTGCCGATAATGCATTGCTGGCCCTCCGCGTCTGACCAATCTGTATCTGTACTTCCAGCGTAATACCCACATCATTCAGTACCCGCTTCACAACAACAAAGCGTACCGGTTCATTACTGTAATCAGCATCAAAGAACTGTGGGGATAGCTCGTTCCGTCCATCCAACCGCATGATTTTCCCAGAGTTCGGGTTGAGTTGAGGGAGTCCCTGGTAGCCTGTAATATGGTCGCCATCAGCAGTAGTGATCGCGTAAAAGACCCGGTCATCAGGTGCCAGCGACAGGGTTTCGAAGGCTGCCTGCGGCAAATCAGCGATCACCTCTCCATCCTGAATGCCAATGCTTTCTGCCACCTGCAGCGCCGCCCCCGCCATCAACCTGTCATAAGAGAGTCTGGCTGCTCTGTTGCCATACATATGAGCCGACCAGTAACTCAGCGCTGCCAGTATGAGCAGTAAACAGACGGTCATCACGGTTAGCTGACTGCGAATAGACTGGGAGGGATAGTTAACCATTTTCCCGATCCAGCAGATATCCCAGGCCGCGCAGCGTCCGAATATCGACGGAGCTATGCTGTAGTTTTTTGCGCAGGCGCGCTACATAGGTTTCAATCGCGTTGGGGCTGGGAGATTCGTCGAAACCGTAGAGATGATCCAGTAACTCTTCTTTACTTAATACACGCCCGGTGTGACTGAGAAAAACCTCCAGCAAACGAAATTCCCGCTGCTTCATCTCAATCAGCTCAGCGTCAATTTTCACAGTACAGGCACGGCGATCCAGCTCAAGATTGCCATAGTTAATGGTGTCCAGAGATTGTCCCTGATGGCGTCGAAGTATCGCTCTGCAGCGCGCCTCAAGCTCACCAAAGTCAAAAGGTTTCGCCAGATAATCATCTGCACCGAGATCCAGCAACTGGATCCGGTCTTCTATCTGGTCACGAGCGGTGAGGATGAGTACGGGGGTTTTTGTATGGCGACTACGTAGCTTTTCCAGTACCTGATCACCGTTCAGTCCAGGCAGGTTGAGATCCAGAATAACCAGGTCATAAGACTGATGTTTAAGAATTTCATTGGCTTTCGTGCCTGTTGTAACCAGGTCAGCACCATGGCCCTGCTTAGTCGCCCGCTGGCTAATGGCCTCACCAAGAATCTCATCGTCTTCAACTATTAGAATTCGCATAATTTTTTGCCACAGAAATACTTCACAAACAGCAGTTTGCGATCTTTTTATTAGTATGTTGATTTCATCCTATCAGTCTAGCCCACGAAAAATGAAGGAATAATTTTTAATTCTGCCACTCTCATTATTCATATCACTTCACTCAGTCATCGTGACAGGTTGGTGACAGCTTGACGCTCTAATATGTACCCAGATGTATTCATATGTATGCAATTTGGAGCGGGCTAAATAATGATCCAGCAAGCCAAAATCTATGATCTGGTCGTCATCGGCGGTGGAAACGCCGCATTATGCGCTGCCATTACTGCGGCAGAACATGGCAGTAAGGTCTTAATATTAGAGGGAGCCCCCAAACCCTATCGTGGTGGAAACTCTCGTCATACGCGTAATTTTCGTTGTATGCACGAGAAACCGTTAGCTGTATTGACGGACAGCTATACAGAAGAGGAGTACTTTGAAGACCTTCTTAAAGTGACCAAAGGGAAGACCGACGAAAAGCTGGCCAGAGTGGCTATCCGTGGTACTGAAGAGAGTTATGCCTGGATGCAGGCGCATGGCGTACGTTTTCAGCCTTCACTCTCTGGCACCTTGTCCCTTTCCCGCACCAATGCTTTTTTCATGGGCGGTGGTAAAGCGCTGGTCAACGCCTATTATCGCACTGCTGCTAAATTGGGGATTGAGGTCATGTACGAAGCTCAGGTGACTCACCTTGAGCGCAGTGGCAACCGTATTGAGGCCGTAGAGTTCACCCACCAGGAGCAGTCTCATCGCTTAACACCTAAGGCGATTATCGTCGCATCCGGCGGTTTTCAGGCCGACCTCGACTGGTTAGCCAGTGCCTGGGGGCCGGCGGCGAAAAACTTTCTGATTCGCGGAACGCCATACAATAAAGGTGTCGTGTTACGTGATTTGTTGGATCAGGGCGCGGAGTCTGTTGGTGATCCAACCCAGTGCCATGCCGTTGCTATCGATGGCCGTGCGCCAAAGTTTGATGGCGGCATCGTTACCCGGCTGGACTGTGTGCCCTTTTCGGTGGTCGTTAATAATGCGGCTCAGCGCTTTTATGATGAAGGCGAGGATGTGTGGCCAAAGCGGTATGCCATTTGGGGCCGGTTAGTCGCAGCCCAGCCTGAACAGGTTGGCTATGTCATCATCGATGCAAAGTCGCTGGAGCTGTTTATGCCGTCGGTATTCCCGCCGATCAAGGCTGACAGTATTGAAGAGCTGGCTGAAAAGCTTACCTTACCCCCTGAGGCATTACAGAACACCATTGAGGAGTTCAATGCCGCGTGTCGCCCGGGTAAGTTCCACCCAACAGAACTTGATGGTCTTGCCACTGATGGTATCTCACCGGCTAAAACTAACTGGGCCAGACCGATTGATACCCCACCATATTACGGTTACAGCCTGCGTACAGGCGTAACTTTCACTTACTTAGGCTTAAAGGTGGATGAAACCGCCCAGGTGCAGAGCGCCGAAGGCCCCATCGAAAACCTGTGGGCTGCTGGAGAGACTATGGCTGGTTCAATACTGGGTCAGGGTTATCTGGCGGGCTTTGGCATGACTATCGGTACCGTTTTTGGTCGTATTGCCGGAAAGGAGGCAGCAAACTATGCAAAGCATTAATGTCGTCAATATCGACCCAAACGAAGCGGTACACACCACTGACGCTTCACTGAGTGAAGCCCGGCGACAACTGGAAGTCTGTAACGCCTGTCGTTACTGTGAGAGTTTCTGCTCGGTCTTTCCTGCCGTGAATCGCGAGCGGACCTTCTCAGAGGCGACGATTACCCAGCTGGCTAATCTCTGCCACAACTGCCGGGGTTGCCACTACGCATGCCAGTACACGGCACCGCATGAGTTTGGTATTAACATACCTAAAGTGCTGGCCGAAGTTCGTCAGAACAGCTGGCAAGACAATGCTATGCCTGGATTCATGGCCAGAGCATTTCACCGTAGTGGTGCGGCTCTCGCTGTTGCCGTTGTTATTGGGTTTGCGTTGTTGCTATGGCTGATCAATCAGCTGCCTCAAAGTATGAACGCAAACACCGGTGAAGGCTTTTATAGCCAGCTTTCTCATAACGCCATGATTGCCATTTTTATCCCTGCTTTCTTACTTCCGGTGTTGGCCATTGCCATCAGCGTGCGGCGCTACTGGCGCAGCGTGGGCGGCACTCAGTTGCAGCTGAGTCATATCAAAGCGGCATTAGCGAGTGCTGCGAAGATGCGTAACCTTGCCGGTGGCAGCGGGGAGGGGTGTAATTTCGAAGATGAAGACCGCTTCTCCAATGCCCGTCGCTGGTATCATCAGGCAACCATGATTGGCTTTTTGCTCTGCTTCGCTGCAACCTCTGTAGGCACGCTGATGCACTACCTGTTTGATATGCAGGCACCGTACACTCTCTTCTCTCTCCCTAAAATGCTAGGCGTTTCGGGTGGTGTACTGCTCAGTATCGGAACACTGGGACTGGGCGTCTTAAAGTTGCAAGCCGACCGGGACTTGGCTGATCGCCGTGTCTGGGGTGGCGAGATGGGCTTTATCATTTTGCTATTTTTGGTCAGCACTTCAGGATTAGCGCTTTATGTTTGGGCTGCCAGCGCCTGGCTACCCGAACTGTTAGCCCTTCACCTTGGCTCAGTATTAGCGTTTTTTGTGTTAATGCCGTTCTCTAAAATGGTGCATGGATTCTATCGGCTAGCGGCGCTGTTACGTGAACAGCAATTGCAGTAAGAGTCGCGATCCCGTTGACCATTGAGCCACAGGGGGTTTCTAAGAAACCCCTGTGGCATTTAACGCTCTCTTTTCAATTTGATTCTGAGGTTCTTCATGGCTCCACAGTCCTCAAAAAATCCGCAATCATCCCGGGCTGAACATGCCTATCAGCAACTTCTGAATGCGATTGTCAGTGGTGAACTAAAGCCTGGCAGCCGGATACGCGAAGTAGAACTGGCTGAATGGCTGAAAATTAGTCGCACACCGGTACGTGAGGCGGTTCGGCGACTGGAGTCTGAAGGGCTCATCTGTCTTGTCGGCCATAAAGGGATGGCCGTCGCTGAGTTAGATTACCAGGCGGTAATAGAGCTCTATCAGATGCGGGAAGTGCTGGAAGCCGCTGCAGCCAGCCTTGCCGCTAAACACGCCTCTGAACCCGAGATTTACAGTCTCCGGGAGATCTTTAATCAGGAGAAACAGCAGTGCGGCAATGTCGCGATACAAGCGGAAATCAACCGGGCGTTTCATAACGCGATCTACCATGCAGCGCATAACCGTTATCTACTGAAATCCCTGAATAGTCTGCGTGATGCGATGGCTCTCCTTGGCTCAACGACTTATACACTGCCGTCGCGCAGCGAAACGGCCCTGGCCGAACATCAGCGAATTCTTGAAGCGATAGAGAAGGGCGATTCTGTCGCTGCCGAACAAGCCGCCCGCGACCATATTCGCCAGGCGCAGCAGGCCAGAATCCGCATCCTGACCGGCGAGCTATCCAATCAACCAACAGCCTGAGCGCAACACTTAATCCCTGTTCTCAACGCCCCATCCCGACAACCGTAGAAGGTTGTGACAGGTTGATGACAGGTTGGTCAGTTATGGTGCATGAGCCAACTGGGATAAGCGCTCAAAATGAGTGTTTATCCCGGCAGGCTTATCTATTAACGGTTAAGACCACTCGCCTTTAAGGGAAGTAGATTCATGAAAATAACAACAACAAAATTACTCACTGTCGCCGTCGCATCCGCTATATTCAGCGGACAAACGCTCGCCGCCGATAAAAATGACAACAGCTATAAACTGAAAACCAAAACCCGGTTAGTCTATTTTGACCGGGAGTATGAAAATCCAGCGAATGATCGAACCCAGTCAGCGCTTGCCATTACTGCAGACTGGAGCACCCCTCAATATGGAGGATGGTTTGGTGTCGGCATCTCTCCCTATTTTGTCCAGGAAATTAATTCAGACGGAAAAATTACCGAAGACGTACTGACCGTTAAAGATGGTGAGGCGCAAGGTTACGCTTTGATAGGGCAGGCATTTATAAATCTGACCCCGATTGAAGGTTTCAGCACTAAAATTGGTCGTCAGACTCATAAGTCTATGTTTCTGAGTAGCTCTGGTAGTCGCGCAGTCCCTAACAGTTTTCAGGGCATCAGCGCCAAGTATATCCCCGTAAAAGGGCTGAACCTGTATGGCGCTGTGTACAATAAGTGGTCACCGCGTGCCAACAATGATTTCATCGGATTTAAAACTGACAAATCAGGCGAAGGTGATCTCAAGTATGTGTCCTTGATGGGGATTCAATACAAGAAAGATGATTTCACCGTCGACGCGGAATACCTCAATGCTAAGGATTACATCAGTAAGCTTGGCTTACGGGGTAGTTATGTCACCCGGTTTGAAGATTCCAGCCTGAAGTTCACCGCCGGTGTATTCAGTTCATCGGATAATGGTGATCTGTTCGTTACCGCTTCAGAAAGCGGCGATCTCGACGATGAAGATGTTGCAGGCAGTATTGCAGGGGTTACTAAAAGCAGTAACGATGGCCTGGGGGCCTTCCTTGAAGCGAAATGGAGCAAAGGCAATACGCAACTGACTGCCGCCGTATCGAAAACCGATGATATCTGGATAGAAGACAACTTTGCGGGCGATCACGGCACTAACCCCTTTCCTACCCGGTCTCGTATTGGGCCTGATATGACCAATGCGAATGAAACCGTCTTGAAACTGGAAGTGAAATACGACTGGAAAGATTACGCTCCAGGCCTGGTGACCAGTATTGCTGCAGCAAAAGGCTGGGATGCAGAAAACTCCGCCAACCCTTCGTTAGGTTCAGCTGATGAATACTGGAAAGAACTCGCGGTCAGCTACAACGTTCCGGCAATAAAAGGGTTGAAGTTCACCGGCGTTATTCACGACTACAACTCCGATAAAGTTGGTCGGGTGGATGGTGTTAAAGCCGACGAAACCGATGTCCGTCTGTATCTGGATTATACCTACGCCTTCAATCTTTAATTGATACCTGAAAAAGCAGTCGTACTCAGCGGCTGCTTTTTAATACCCGCCTTTCCCACTTCTCAACTACCCGCTCTGACTGCGTTTTTTTAACCACCGCACTATTTTAGCCGCCACGCCAGCGATGACAGGTTGCTGACAGCTTGGCTCGTTAAAGTTGCCATCTTAATACCACACTTTCACGCCTGAAACGCTCCTGATTACTGATTTATCCAGTGTTAAGAGATGCCACTTCAGAGAAAGAGAAGACCGATGCTGACACAAAAAATAATAAAAAGATCCATTCATCCAGGTTTGAAATTAGTTATCGATAACTCAATACCCGCATCAGGCGCATGTGAATCGTCTGAAGTATGCGCAGCCCCTGATTGTCAGGACGATATTGAGACCGTTGCAGTGCTTAGCAATAACTAATTTTTATCGCTCAAAAACTAATAACAAATTCCGCAGCAGGCCTGCAACCGACCATAAGAGGAGTCCAATCATGGCAGCACAAACAGCCATTCCCTGTACGATGATGCGAGGTGGAACATCACGGGGTCCATACTTCTTAGCCAATGACCTTCCGCGTGACCCAGTATTACGTGACGAAGTACTCCTTGCCGCGATGGGGTCGGGTAACGCCCAACAAATTGACGGTATTGGTGGCGGCACCACCCTCTCCAGTAAAGTAGCTATCGTCTCGGTATCCAGGCACCCCGATGCAGATGTTGACTACCTGTTTGCGCAGGTCTCCGTCACTGAACGAATCGTAGATTGCTCACCTTCCTGTGGCAACATGCTGGCGGGTGTTGCACCTTTCGCTATTGAGTCAGGGCTGGTTACAGCAGAAGAGGGCGAAACCCTGGTTCGTGTGCACAATATCAATACTGATTCATTTATCGAAGTCGTCGTACAAACGCCAAATGGCAAGGTTGAGTATGACGGGGACACCAGTATAAACGGTGTTGAAGGCACGGCAGCGCCCGTGGTGCTTAACTTTCTTGATGTTGCTGGGACAAAAACGGGACATCTGCTCCCAACCGGTAATTTACGGGATGTTTTTGATGGCGTTGAGGTCAGCTGCGTCGATGCCGCAACGCCCATGGTGCTTATTCCTGCCCGCTCGCTTGGCAAAAGTGGTTGGGAAAGCAAGGCCGAGTTAGATAGTGATCGCGAACTGCTGGCCCGTATCGAATCTATCCGGCGACAAGCTTCTTTAAAGATGGGGCTGGGTGATGCCACAGGTAAAGTCCTGCCTAAAGTGTCATTAATGGCACCGCCTCAGCATGGCGGCACCATCAGTTCTCGCTACTTTGTCCCCACAGATTGTCACGCCGCTCATGCGGTCACAGGCGCTATCTGTGTTAGTACGGCAGCGATGCTGCCCGGAACCATCGCCTACGACTTAGCTGATCGTCCCGTTGGTGAACCTGTTCTGATCGGTGTAGAGCACCCCAGTGGGAGAATCGATATTGTGCTTGACCTGGCTGAAACTGATAAAGGTTTGCAGGTTAATCGGGCCGGGCTTATCCGCACTGCCCGGAAACTTTTCCGGGGGGAACTGTATATCCCCAGCCGCATCTGGTCTTACGCACAAGCGAAAGCATCCTGAAGAAAACACTTAACATCAAAATAAATAAAGCATGACAGGTTGCTGACAGTTTTGAGCGGTAACTTGAAGTAGAAACAATGGGAAGACCAAAATCAAAATATTCTAAGGTCATCTCTATTCTAATTATAAAAAGTATTACTGGAGTCCTGAATGAACACTGTGAGAAATAATAAGCGAAGTGCAGGTAAACTAATCAAATCCCTGGCTGCCAGCGCAGCCTGCATCGCTAGTCTGATGGCAGCTAACCCCGCACAGGCGGTCGATTTTGATGGCGAACGCGTAGAGTGGGTTGTGCCATTTAAAGAAGGGGGTGGCTCAGATACCTGGGCGCGTTTTTTTGCCCCACTGATCTCTGAAAATCTACCGGGAAAACCCGCTATCGTGGTGAAAAATATTCCCGGAGGTGGCTCAACCAAAGGTGCTAATCAGTTTCAGCGCAATGCCAAACATAACGGTTTAAATATTATTGGCACTTCGGGCTCTACTCAGTTTCCGTATCTGCTAGGTGATACGCGTGTCAACTATGACTACAAGGACTGGACCCCGGTACTGGCATCACCGACGGGTGGGGTGTTTTATGTCAGCCCTGAACTCGGTATCAAGTCGGCTGCAGAGCTGACCTCACTTCGCGGCAAAGAGCTTAAATACGCCAGCCAGGGGGCAACCTCCCTCGACTTAGTGCCATTGTTAGCGATGGATATTCTGGGCGTTGATGTACAGGCTATTTTTGGCATGAAAGGCCGTGGTGCGGGTCGTCTGGCTTTCGAGCGTGGCGAAGTTAACGTTGATTACCAAACATCTTCAGCTTACCTGAAAAAGGTTGTACCGCTGATCGACGAAGGTAAAGTCGTGCCTATCATGTCCTGGGGCGTTTTGGATGATGATGGCAACCTGCAACGCGATCCAAACTTCCCGGATCTGCCTCACTTTGCTGAAGTCTATGAGATGATCCATGGCAAAAAGCCAGAAGGAACTGCATTTAAAGTGTGGAAAGCGTTCTTCGCGGCAGGTTTTGCAGCACAAAAAGGTATTTTCTTACCTAAAGGAACCCCGCAAGAGGTGATTGATGCCTGGGGCGACGCAGTAGAAAAAACCGTTAAGGCAGATGACTTCAAAAGTCGCTCAGAGTTGGTTCTTGGTGACTACCCTCAGGCTGTAAAAGGTAAAGCAGTTAAAGCATTTAATGCTGCTCTTGATATCTCAGATGCCGACCGGAAGTGGGTTCGTGACTGGCTGACCAGCCGATACAACGTGCAATTATAAGCCCGTTGTTGCCTTTATCACGTTAACCCATCGGGTAAACACTATTCCTGTTAATTATCCCTGACACGGGCTCATCCAAGCCCGTTGTTCACTTTTTATGAGGTAAGGAGCCATGTTAGACGCATTCCTAACCGCCCTACAGACTGTCATGACTGGTACTCATCTGCTTTATCTGGCGGGTGGTGTATTACTGGGACTTGCTATCGGCATTTTTCCGGGTCTTGGCGGTATCGCCGGGCTTTCTTTATTACTCCCTTTTCTATACGGAATGGAGCCGACCACCGCACTGGCGATGCTGATAGGTTTAGTTGCCGTTATCCCAACGTCCGATACCTTTACGTCGGTGTTGATGGGGATTCCAGGGTCCAGTGGCTCACAAGCCACCGTGTTAGATGGGTTCCCCATGGCTAAACGAGGGGAGGCCGCTCGGGCACTCTCGGCGGCGTTTGCCTCCTCTTTATTTGGTGGTCTGTTCGGTGCTGTCGTACTGACCGGATTCGTCCTGATCGCCCGTCCGGTAATCTTAGCTTTCGGGTCGGCAGAGCTCTTTATGCTGACTTTGCTTGGGTTAAGCATGGTCGGTGTATTAGGCGGTAATAGTCTGGTAAAGGGCCTGAGCGCTTGTGGTGTGGGTCTGCTGCTGGGTAGCGTTGGTGGTGCTCCTGCCACGGGTGAATACCGTATGACCTTCGGAAACTTCTATCTTATGGATGGTATTCCGCTGGTTGTTGTCGGCCTGGGTATCTTTGCACTCCCGGAGATTATTGATCTGTTGCGCCAGAACAGTGCTATTTCAGAAGCGGCGGAGCTGGGTCATGGATGGGTTACCGGTATCAAAGACCTGATTAAAAACCGCTGGCTGGCCCTTCGTTGTGCCATTATTGGCTGTATCGTGGGTGCTCTGCCGGGTCTCGGTGGGAGTGTGGTGGACTGGATCGCCTATGGCCATGCAGTACAAACGACAAAAGATAAAGATAATTTTGGTAATGGCGATGTACGTGGTGTCATCGCACCTGAATCCTCTAATAATGCTAAAGAGGGTGGTGCGCTCATTCCGACACTTCTGTTTGGCATTCCCGGCTCTGGCAGCATGGCGGTATTTCTGGGCGGTATGGTCCTGATTGGTATCGAGCCAGGGCCATCTATGGTGACATCTAACCTGGATATAACCTATACCATCGTCTGGTCATTAGCGATCGCCAATGTCGTGGGGGCGGGCGCCTGTTTGTTTTTATCAAAATGGGTCGCAAAATTAACGACGATTCCCTATGCGTTGATGGCGCCATTCATGATTACCGTGATCTGTTTCGCTGCTTTCCAGGCAACCCGTGATCTGAGTGATCTGGTGGCGCTATTGGGCATTGGTGTTTTAGGTGTGTTAATGAAACGCTTTGACTGGCCACGCCCTGCTTTTCTGATCGGCTTTGTACTGGCCAGCGGAATGGAAACATACTTATATCAGGCACTGCAGTTTGATGGCCTGGGATTCCTGTTGAAACCAGGTGTATTGATCATCGGTGCAATCACCGCCATCTCTATCTACTTCGCTGCACGTCATGCATCAAACAGTGGTAAAGATGATTCCAGCACTGAATCCAGTACGAAGGCAAAAACGCTGCGTCCAACGAACTTAGGACCGCAAAAGCTATTTGCCGGTGCTATCTTCCTGACATTTGCTTATGGCCTCTATGATGCATTCCAGCAATCGCTGCTGGGAGGCGTCTTTACCGGCGGAGTCTGTGGCTTAATGCTCATTCTTAGCGGTATCGTATTATACAAGCTTGTAACCAATCAGGTTGACGATACTGTTAACTTCGATAACGAAGTCGCTGCCGGTTATCAGGGGGATCAGAGCATCGCCAGCCTGCTGCACTATGTCTACTGGATAGCCGGACTGATTGTCGGCTGCTATTTTGTTGGCTTCCTGATATCCATTGCCGCTTTCTTTGTTGCATTCCTGTTAGTTAAAGCACGCGCATCGGTGCTCCGTACGTTCGTGCTCTGCAGCTCAGCTGTTGTATTTATGGCAACACTGGCGCATGTGATGGTTCTTGATCTTCCAAGTGGTCTGTTGCAGGAAACTGTAAATATGCCCTGGCCTCTGAACTGATCAATTAGGTATATAAGGAGAAGAATTATGCTATCAGTAAAATCTATACTGATGCCGCTTTCCAGCAGTGGAGAGGTGCAGGAAAGACTGCTGGGTGCATTATCAGTCACAGCCTTCTTCGGTGCTCACCTGGAAGTATTGCATGCGCAAGTCAGCCCGCGACAATTTATTCCCGTCGATGCGGTGGCCCGGTCAATGCCCCAGAAACTCTTAAATGAGTTAGAAGCGATAGCTGACAAATATTCCAATACTGAGTCGAGCGAACTTAAAGCGATGTTCATTCAGCTTTGTGAACAACGCGATATTATTCACAGCGATGACTCAGTCACAGATAAATCAAGCGCCTACTGGCGTGATATCTACGGCTTGCGCAGCGAACTTGTCGGAGAGTGGGGTAAGGTG
>NZ_JBNKYN010000090.1:0-18027 GCF_050300915.1 Amphritea sp. | reverse complement strand
TTAGCGCATTAAAAGCCGTTGCCAGACGCGGCTACGCCGCTTGCTAGTGGATAGTAGCTAGCAGAAACATTAAAAAAACCGCCTGACTGGGCGGTTTTTTATTATTCCGAATGGTTAACAGCGGCCTTTTTTCGCCTGGCCCGGAGGGCAGTGGTAACCGTTGTTGTCAGAGGAGCGCGTTTGGATTATGTGTGTTTCCATCGTGCGGGTGCGCACCTTTGTCTCTGAGCGTTGATAATCAGTGGCTTTATCCGTACTAATAGCGGTACCCACCGCACCACCAAGCGCACCGCCGACAATGGCACCATCGCGACCGCTGACTTCATTACCGATAGCCGCACCCACCGCGCCACCCAGTCCGCCACCAATAGCAGCATCCAGGGTGGAGTTAGCGCTCGCTTCAGCCGTGAAGATTGAAAGTGTTAAGATAAGATATCTGATATTCATGAAATATAAGCTCTGACTATGAGGGGTTCAGGGTAATGTATTTAATGCTGAACTCAGGTTCGATAATAGGCCGGAAGGTAAAGCAGGCCTTAATTGGAACCTGGCACATTGCGCTAAACTGATTTAAGCAGGCCGTGCTTAATCAAAAGAGAGTAAGCACGGTCAAAGCTCCCAGGATTCCCCGGAAGCCTAAAAACGGCGTCTGGCCTTAGCCGTGAGAAACCTCATCATATTCAGCTTCATCCAGCTGACCATCTTTATTCAGATCTGCTGTGATGAATGCCTCTTCCAGCCCCTCAACACTTTTAGCCTCTTCCAGGCTGATAAAGCCATCAGCGTTAATATCGACTACCTGAAAATCGGGCATGTCAGCGGCAAAAACAGTTGCTGAAGCTGCAGTGAGGGCGATTGCGCATACAGTTTTGATATTCATTTAAATCTCCTTAGTTATTCCATTATGGTTTTCGATTGATCCGTCGTACTACTAAAATTGATCGGAATGTCCCTTATAAAGCAGCCTTTGTGCCAACCAGGATTAGACTATAAAAATCAAAAGGTTATATGTTTTTTTAGAGCAGCAGTGCAGCATTACTGTCTCCATAGGCGGTCAGCAAAACATGTGGTATGTATAACCTATTGATTTGTAATTGATTTTTGTGTCTTCAGGCGGAGACCGGGGGGGGGTAGACGCGGCTTCGCCGCTTGCTAGACGTCGCTTCGCGACTTGCTCGTTGCTAGAAAAAGCGTTTAAAAACAAAGCGTTTAAATAGATTTTTGCTTGGGGCGTAACAGAGGAGCCTGCTGCTGACTTATGTGGGAGTGACGCCCTCGTCACGGTTGAGATGACTGCTGAGTTTGCAGGCTTCTGTTGCCCTGATTGATCAACCTATTGTAGAAGCCTTTTAGCATGCCCTCAGGGTATAGAAGAGGGCTTTTAGCTTGAGCATTAATATCCTCTGGCGAAAGCAGAAATATAAGAATACGCACAATGAAGGTATCAGCGCCTTTTCTGGCAAGCGCAGCGTCTAGCCCCTAGCAAGTCGCGAAGCGACGTTCTAGCCACTTATTTTAATTTTGTCTCGTTCCCATGCTCCCGCGTGGGAACGTTTACTGACTGATTGTCTAAGCCTTCGCTTAGTTCCTCATCAATATAACGCTGAATATATTCTTTGCCGTTGCTGGTTACTTTATAAACCCAAAAACAAAAGAGTGTACCCAGGGAGATAAGGATGATGCTGAATTCGGTAAATATTAATGACAGCAGAGTAGTGGCAACTATGGCAACTAATATTGACCAGCGCTTTTTACGTTGGACATCGACTTGCAAGGTTTCGGCTTGAGCAATAGTGGTGATCTCTGCCTTAATTAATGAAGCGCGCAGAGACTCATACTCTTTCTGTCGACGGGCCTTCGTGCGTCCAAAAGGATCTGCTAAATTCATAGGGCACTCAATTGGATTAATAAGCGATTTCCAGCGCAATTTTCATGGCTTTAGGCAGGGATAACTGTTTTCGTTTCAGCCTTGCCATTATACAAAAAACAGACTCAATCTCGACATCTATCTCAGCCTTTAACCGTCCGGAATTAGTTTTCGACGTTTGTAAATAAAGGCTTTGTATCGAGAGGAAACGCATTGAGCCGCTAAAATATTTCTCCGTATTTTCTAGCAAGCGAAGCGTCTAGCTCCTAGCAAGTCGCGAAGCAACGTTCTAGTGGTTAAAAACTAAGGCGCCGGAAGCGCCTATTTAAGCTCGTTGATAATCCCATTCGATCCAATCGCGTAGTAAACCCCGCTGCCAAACCCTACCGAGTAGACGCCGGTACTGGTGGGGCCGTAGGGGTCGCGTTTATGGATCTCCCAGCTGCGTAGCAGGTTGCCGTTGCTGGTGTTCCATAGCTGAACAGTGCCGGAAGCGGTGCCGGTGAGAAGCTGACTGTTGTCCGGTGAAAAGCGGGCTGAGAGGAAGCTGAGGCGCCTGCCGAACAGGTCGCGGTTGTCTGACAGGGTATGTAGTATCTGGCCATCCCGGGTGCTCCAGATAAGCGCGCGGTCGAGGCTGCCGGAGCTGAATGCCAGTTGCTTGTTGGGGGAGAGTGCCACGGTATCAACAATATTACCGAGTTTCAGACTGTGGATAACTTTGTTGCTTTGCACGTCCCAGAGCTGTGCGTTGTAGTCATCATCTCCGGTGAGGGCCAGCAGTGCATCTTCACTTAGGTCGACAGACTTCACCCGGGCGCTGTGGCGGAATGTTTGTTTAATGCCGCCCCGTTTTACGTCGAAGTAGACTGCAGTATGGTCAGCCAGCCCCAGCAGGGCATAATCACCATTGGGTGACAGATCCATGGCCAGGATCTCGGCAGGAGAGCTCCAGAACCCTTCTGGCTTTCCGTTGCTCAGATTCCATAAAACCAGGTCCTGCTGGTTGGCGGTGGCGGCATAGCGCTCATCCGGGGAGAACGCGCTGGCGGCGATCAGGCTGTACTCTCCGGCACGGTGATTCCAGTTATACAGGCGTTCATGCTGGGTCACGTTCCATAAGCTGCCGCCATGATTAAATGACCCGATAACGGCATACTTTGATTGTGGTGAGAGGGTGGCTGAATAGGCGCCCTGTAGTGCGTATTCAACGTACTTAGCTGGTTCATCGCCCGCACTGCAACCGGTGAGAATTGCTGTGGCTAAGAGCGCACAACCAACAGCGCTAAGCCTGTTCTCCATAATCTGTCCCTAACCTCTAAACACTATTCGTATCACTCAGAGCTTAATCCTGTCCCTGCTAGGCATGAGCTTCTGCAAATACCTGCTCGCGATGAGCGGTATGGAGAATTTCGATCATGGTATCTTCAAGCGAAAAACGCTCTTCAAGTGATTCTCCCAGGGACGATAGCTGACAGGTCAGTTCATACATCTCCTGTAGTGTGGCACCTTCAAAGTCTGAGTAGGTATCGTTGAAATCGAGTGCGGCATCCGTACTTTTCTGAATTTGTGGGAACAGTTCCTGCGCTTTTTCCAGGCTGCCATCATTGAACTCGCCGCCCTGTTTTAACAGCTGTTCGTAAACTTCAAAGTGTCCTGATGAGATATAGTCCATCATCAGCTGGCAGAACTCCTGAATTTTGTCATTCAGTGTTTCCTGGACATTCTGTTGCGGTAACGACACAAAAAAACTGATCAGTTTCTGACGTCCTTCGAGCCAGTTATCAATAATGTCGCTGACACCTCCCCAGCGTTCCTGGGCATTACGGCATTTTTCTAGCATAGCAGGCCTCCTTATTATGTTCAGCTCTTGCTGTCTGCGTGCCCCAATACTAATCCTATCGTTGTGAAAGAGGCAATAGCGGAGTTCTTTTCTCCCGGCGTTACTCAAACTTAGTAGTGCAGCACTGATATTTTTTGCCAAAGATGGTACAACAGAGACCAGCGTAACCCGTTGCTGTCAGTTTTCTATGAGGCCTCAGCTTATTGAGAGAGTGAAAAACGAGGCGCTTTTTAAGGTAGCGGTGTTATGATTTTACCGAATGACTGATTTCGGCCAGAGCGGGGCTCTGAAGCCATAGAGGGAAGCTTAAGCATGTTGAGACGTTTGTTGCTGGTTATGTTTTTGGGAGTGATGTTGCAGTCTGCCTGGGCGGCCGATGAGCCGGCAGCGGATGACTATGTTAACTATATAGAGCTGAAGCCGTTTGTGGCCAACTTTATCAGTCCGGGAAAGCTGCGTTTTTTAAAGTGTGAAGTGACCATTCAGGTGACCAGCCCTGCGGCTCATCATGCAGTTAACTACCATAAGGCGGAGTTACGTCATGAAATTCTGATGCTCTTGAGTTCGAAGGAAGAGGAACAACTGAAAACTGTTGATGCGCAGCATTTTCTTGCTCAGGAAGCGTTGCAGAAAGTGCAACAGGTGCTGCTGGCTGAGGAGGGGGAAGCATATGTTGCTGATCTGTTCTTCACCAGCTTCGTATTACAATAGTTAAGCTTAGCGTGTAATAAAAAAGCCCCGCAGTAAATGTGGGGCTTTTTTATGGGCGTTCTGGTCGCTGGGTTTTACTGCGCCAGGTAGTTCGCAAGATAGGTGTCAAAGTCCAGATTGTCACTCAATTCAATCTGCCGTTGTTCTTCCGCTGAGCCGACGCCGAGCTTTTCCAGATATTGCTGTTGTTCAGCGTTCAGACCTGCACTGAGAATTGTATCCCGATGCTTTCGGCTTTGCTGCAACACGAAGGCTTCATACCCCAGTCCCGAGGTTTTCATGCGGTCCAGAATCTGAGCGGATGGCGTGAGGTGTGGGTTATCCAGTTTTAACTGCTGCGCCGATACCGCATCGGAATAGCGGTTATCGCCAGACACCTGATCCAGAATTGCCGCTGTTTTGTGGATATCGCTGAGAATCAGTTTACCCCACTCGGGAACGGTGATCTGCTGATCATTGCGGGTGAGTGTCAGGCCTGGCTCGCGTCCCCGGTTGACCACCAGACTGTTGTTGTGGTTGACCAGCTCGCATTCATGGCTGTTCACGTCACTGGGGTCAGATAACAGACAGGTCACCAGAAAGGCATCGAGGAAGTCGGCTTGCTGCTGGTCGATACCCAGTGGCAGTAACGGGTTGATGTCGGTATTGCGGACTTCGATATATTCCACGCCGCGTTCACGCAGGGCATGAACCGGTTTTTCACCGGACAGTGCGACCCGTTTAGGGCGGATATCGCTGTAATACTCGTTTTCAATCTGCAGTACGTTGCTGTTGAGCTGCTTATACCCCTGATCCGTTTTGACGCCAAGTTTCTCGTAAGCCGGATAGGGTGTATTGATCGCCTGAGTCAGGGTTTTGATATAACTGTCCAGGTGGTTAAAACAGATATTCAAGCCTGATTGGGCTTTATTCGAATAGCCCAGGTCGCTCATTCGTAGAGAGGTCGCATAGGGGCGGTAAAGGGTGTTCTCATCCCACTGTTCAAGGTCGTGGTCACGCCCGAGCATAAAGCTGGATGACAGCGCAGGGGATGCACCAAACAGATAAAGTAGCAGCCAGGATGAGCGGCGGAAGTTACGAATCAGCTTGAAGTACCCAGCAGAGCGAAATGCTTGCAGGTTTTCATTGCTGTGTTGCAGTTCCCGCAATACCGGCCATAGGGTTTCCGGCAGGGAGAAGTTGTAATGGATACCGGCGATCGCCTGCATCATTTTACCGTAGCGGTGCTCCAGACCAACCCTGTAGATATATTTCAGCTGACCGACATTGGAACTACCAAAGCGGGCGATCTGAATAGCATCTTCACCGGCTATCTGACAGGGCATACTCGCCGCCCACAGCTCTTCGTCGCCGAGGTGCTGGTAGGTGTAACAGTGCAGCTCCTGCAGAAACTGTAGTGCAGCGGATGATTCTCTGAACGCCGGCGTGATAAATTCGAGCAGGGCTTCAGAGTAGTCCGTGGTAATGTGGCTGTGAGTCAGCGCTGAACCCAGAGAAGCGGGGTGCCCTGTCTGGCTGATTGAGCCCTGAGCGTCAGTGCGCAGCCCTTCCTTCTCAATGCCATGAAGGATGCCGTCAAGCGCCAGAATCTGGCCCTTTTCGGCGATTAATTTCAGATTCTGTTCCAGTGCCTCAGACACATCAGGATACCTTTGCCGGATAAAAAGAGCGCTATTATAGCGCAGCATGCGCCAAACATAACCCTGTAAAAAAGCGGTTAATTATGTGGCCAGAAAACGCTGCAAAAAAGGCCCGGAAACGGTGGTCTCCAGGCCTGTTTTTGTGGCACGGTGCTGACGACTGTGTGCTTAAGGAACCTGCAATACCTGCATAGAGTTAGTGCTGCCGCTGCCAATCACTGCGCCACGGGTGAGCAGTACCAGATCGCCACTGTTTAGCAGTTGCTTGTCTTTGAGGTGCTCAAGCACCTGCGCGTTTAGCTCATTGATATCGATCTCGGTGGCATCGAACAGCATCGGTTCAACCCCGCGGAACAGTGTCATGCGGCGCATCGACTTTTCACTGCGGGTGAGGGCGTAGATAGGCACGCCGGAACGGATGCGGGACATCCAGCGAGGAGTGGAGCCGGATTCAGTCAGACAGATAATCGCTTTCACACCGACCAGATGGTTGGCGGTGTACATTGCGGAGCGGGCGATGGTTTCGTCAAAATGCTCACACTGCTGGGAGATGCTGGTAGGTGCCGGACGGGAAAGCTGATGTTTTTCCGCACCCTGGCAGATCTTGGTCATCGCCTGTACCACTTCAACCGGATAGTCTCCGGCGGCGGTTTCAGCGGAAAGCATTACCGCATCGGTACCATCGAGAATAGCGTTGGCAACATCGAACACCTCAGCCCGGGTTGGCATCGGGTTCTGGATCATGGTTTCCATCATCTGGGTGGCGGTGATTACAACCCGGTTCAGCTCTCTGGCCCGGTTGATCAGGTGTTTTTGCACCCCGATCAGCTCAGCATCGCCGATCTCGACTCCCAGGTCACCCCGGGCAACCATGACGCCGTCGCAGGCGAGAATGATATCGTCCAGAGCCTCTGTCGAACTAACGGTTTCAGCCCGTTCAACCTTGGCGATGATCTCGGCGTTGCTGCCAGCAGCATCGAGTAGCTGTCGTGCTTCATGCAGGTCGGCAGAACTGCGGGGAAAAGAGACCGCCACGTAATCCATATCGATATCACTGGCGACCAGAATATCCTGCTTATCTTTGTTGGTCAGGGCTGCGGCAGAAAGGCCTCCGCCCTGACGGTTGATCCCTTTATTGTTGGATAGCGGACCGCCGATGATCACTTCGCAGTTGATTCGGGTTCCCTGCACATCGATTACTTTAAACTGCACCCGGCCATCATCAAGCAGCAAAATATCACCGGGACGACTGTCACCCGGCAGCGCTTTATAGTCGATACCCACCTGTTGCTGATCTCCAGCGTCAGTATCCAGTGATGAGTCGAGGGCGAAATGGTCGCCGACTGCGAGTTTGATTTTGCCCTCTTTAAAACGGGAGATACGGATCTTGGGCCCCTGCAGGTCACCAAGGATAGCTACCGGAATCGCCAGGCGGGTTGAAATTTCGCGCACTTCCAGGGCGCGACGACGGTGATCATCTGCACTGCCGTGGGAAAAGTTGAGTCGGACAACATTGACGCCGGAGCGTATCATCTGCTCGAGAATCCCAGGTTTATCAGTAGAAGGGCCCAGAGTAGCAACAATTTTGGTGCGTTTTAGCATGATTCAGATATCCGGTAGACGGTGGGGTTTTACCTGTTAGACTTTAGATGTGATTTCTATTGTAAGATCTATTGAAAGATACGCTCTACTAAAAGATAGGGGGCAGACAATAGTATTTCAAGCATCGGGTATAACCTGTGGCTGAGTGGGGCGCTGGTTAACTTTGCTTAGTGCTGATTGTTGGCAGAACATGGAAAAGAGGTTAGCGCTTAAATAAGTATCTTGTAATTATATTACAGGAATTTGTTTTTTGTACGTCTAATTTATACTTTTTTATCTATGTCTGTTAGCCGTCATCAATATTTTGTAATTTAGCTACAGGGTGTTAAGTGATAAGAACACGACTACGTCTGCTGCTGATGCTGTTATTAGCCGCGTTGTTCATGCTGGTGATCTATCAGACGGTTGCGATCACCCGTTCGCGGGCAATTGAGGATCTGCAGCATACTGCGTCTGCCGATCTTAACCGTTATACTCTCAGCCTGCAGCAGGAGCTGGATCGTTATAAAGATCTGCCCAAGCTGCTATCCACTCATTCAGAGCTGGTAAACCTTCTGTTACTGCCGGGCAGTGAGGGGATTCATGGGGCCAATCTCTATCTGGAGAAAGTCAACGATACCATCGGTGCTTCCGATACCTACCTGATGGATACCGAGGGTACGACCCTGGCGGCCAGTAACTGGTCGAAACCGCAGACCTTTGTCGGGCGTAACTTTTCTTTCCGGCCCTATTTCCGGGATGCGATGGCGGGGCGTTCCGGCCACTATTTTGCGTTGGGCACAACCTCTAAGAAACGGGGATATTTCTTCTCCTATCCGGTTGAATACCGCGGCACGATTCTGGGGGTTATCGTCGTTAAGATCGATCTCGACGATATAGAGACCGACTGGAGTGATCCGCTGACCGATATTCTGGTTACCGATGAAGATGGCGTTATCTTTATCAGTACCCGTGCAGAGTGGAAGTTTCGGACTCTTAAACCCCTGTCACACGTTGATTTGCAACGCATTGTTTCCAGTCTGCGATATGGTGATCATGCGCTGACATCGCTGTCGATTGTTGAGCGCAAAGCCCTGCGCAAGGGTGAGATTGTTACCCTGATGGAGGGCGATACAATCGCTAATGACGCGCTGGATGGCGTTGAAGCGCGGCAGTATTTGCAGCTCACCCGAACAGTGCCGGATGCTGGCTTTAATGTATCAATTCTGGCGGATCTCAAGTCGGTAGAAAAGCGGGTGATCAATAATGCGCTGCTGGCCGGATTTATCTACAGTGCGCTGGTTTTTCTTATTCTGCTGTTGCTGGCGCGTCGCCGAATTAGCCGTGAACGAACCCGCTTCAAACGACAGCAAACCCAGGCCCTGGAGCGCAGTGAAGCCCGTATCCGGGCGATTATTGACAATACCCATGCCGGTCTGATCACCCTGGACTCTCACGGTATCATTGAGTCGTTTAACCCTACGGCAGAAAAACTGTTTGGTTATCGTTCCGAAGTGATTGCCGGAGAGTATTTCAGCAAGCTGATCGGCCATCAGGACCGGGCAGTATGCTGGCAACATATCTCTCATGAGGGGGATGACAATCAGCCGAATGAACTGATGGTTGAGGTTTCCAGTGTGCGCGCGGATGGATCTCAGTTCCCGGTTGAGCTGATTATCGGCCGGATGTCCGATAGCAGCGCCAACCGTTTTGTTGTCACCATTCATGATATTACCGAGCGTAAAGAGAATGAGGAACAACTGCGTGAAGCCCGGGATCAGCTGGAACAGCGGGTATCTGAGCGGACTCAGGACCTGACCCGGGCAAATGAGCGGTTGTTACAGGAAGTAGAGGAGCATAAAAACACCCAGAACGAGCTGATTCAGACCGCGAAGCTGGCGGTGATAGGACAGATGTCGGCGGGCATTAATCATGAACTGAACCAGCCGTTGACGGCTATTCGCAGCTATGCAGACAACGCCCTTTCATTTCTTAAATTAGGTAAAACTGAACAGGTTGGCAGTAATCTTCAGGAGATCAGCGGGCTGACTGTGCGCATGGCAAAGATTATTGCCCCGTTAAAAGAGTTTTCCCGGAAGACCTCCGGTCAGTCAACCCTGGTGAGTCTGAAGGCCGTGCGTGATGGTGCGATGTCAATTATGTATGGCCGGCTGGATCGGGCAAATGTCAAAATTGAATGGCCCGATAAGCTGGATCAGGTGTTTGTTCTCGGGGATATGCTGCGCCTGGAGCAGGTGGTGGTTAATCTCATCAGTAATGCGTTGCAGGCGATGGAAGGTGGCACGGAAAAATGGATAGAAATCAGTATCGAGCGCCAGCAGGATCGGCTGAATATCTGTTTTCGGGATCATGGGCCGGGGATTCCCCAGTCTGAGCTGGGCAAAGTGTTCGAACCCTTTTATACGACCAAGAAAGCGGGGCAGGGATTGGGGCTGGGTTTGTCGATATCCCATCGGATTATTGAGTCGATGGATGGTCAGCTGAGCGTCGCGAATCATCCTCTTGGGGGGGCCGTATTTACCATCAACCTGCCAACGGCGGATGCGCCAGCCAGCGTAGTCGGGTTAGAATGAAAAGAATTTTTTCACAGAGTAAGAGCGACTGATGAATTTAGAAACTCCGGCTGAACAGCTTCAACCCCATCAGATTCTGCTGGTCGATGATGAAAAGCATATCCGGCTGGCGGCGGCACAGACGCTGGAGCTGGCCGGTTATGAGGTGTTTACCGCCGACTGTGCAGAAAAGGCGCTGGCACTGCTGAGTGCGGATTGGCCGGGTGTGGTGGTTAGTGATATCAATATGCCGGGTATTGATGGTCTTCAACTGATGCAACGCATCATGACGATTGATACCGACCTGCCGGTCATTCTGATCACCGGGCATGGTGACATCTCCATGGCGGTGAGTGCGATGCGTGATGGTGCCTATGATTTTATCGAGAAGCCCTTCTCCTCTGAACTGCTTAATGATGTGGTGCGCCGGGCTGCCGAGAAACGTCAACTGACACTGGAAAACCGGGCGTTGCGTAAAGCGCTGGAGGCCCAGGGGGGGATCGGGCCGCGCATTATTGGTAACTCCCCGCGGATTAAGCAGCTCCGGGCGATGATCCAGCAGATCGCCGATACGCCTGCTGATATTCTGGTTCAGGCTGAAACCGGGTCGGGTAAGGATCTGGTGGCCCGTTATATCCATGAGCACAGCAATCGCCGGGAGAAAAACTTTGTTGCCATCAACTGCGGGGCGGTGCCTGAACATCTGATTGAAAGCGAACTGTTTGGCCATGAGAAAGGCGCCTTTACTGACGCTAAAAGCCGTCGTATCGGTAAGTTTGAACATGCCAACGGCGGCACTCTGTTTCTCGACGAGATAGAGAGTATGTCGCTCTCTCTGCAGGTTAAGCTGTTACGTGTACTCGAAGAGCGGAAAATTGAGCGGTTGGGATCCAATGAACTGATTCCGCTGGATATCCGGGTGGTTGCTGCCACTAAGGTTGATCTGAAAGAGCTTAGCGAGCGGGGCGATTATCGTGAAGATCTGTATTACCGTCTGAATGTTGTCAGCCTGGAAATTCCTCCGCTACGGGAGCGGCGGGAAGATATCCCGATGCTGTTTCAGCACTTTGCGTTGATCGCATCGGCGCAGTATCAGAAAGAGGTGCCGCAGTTGAGTGCCGAGAATATCCGCGCGCTGGTGGCACATCACTGGCCAGGTAATGTTCGTGAGCTGCGTAATATTGCTGAGCGCTACGTGTTGCTTGGGCCAGCCTATAACTTTGAGGTTGTCGGGGTGGCGGAGTCCGCCTCTTCGACACGCAGAAGCCTGCCTGATCAGGTTGAACAGTTTGAAAAGCTGGTGCTTGAAGAGGAACTGTCCCGCAACAACGGTTCGTTGAAGCAGACGCAGGAGACGCTGGGCCTGCCGCGTAAAACCCTGTATGACAAAATGAAAAAATATGGGTTGGATAAGAAAGACTATAAATAGGCGGTACTGCTTTTAGGTGCTGTTAATCACAGCGTTAAATAGCAGAGATGAAAACGGCAGCCCGATGGCTGCCGTTTATGTTTGTGCCCAACAGGGGTGGATCAGAGTTTGAACTGTTTGGCGCGCTTTTCCAGTTCGTTTGCCAGGTTGTTAATCTGGACCGAGATGGCGGACAGACGTGTCACCCGTTCCTTGGCATGATCGCTGCCCTCATTGATCTCATTAACCGCGCTTTCGATCTCCAGGGTGGCGGCACTGCTCTGTTTTACCGACTCCGAGATGCTGTGGTTGGTGTCTGCGATCGCTTCCATCTCTTTCTGAATGTTAAAGAGAACCACCGAGGTCTCCTGAATCTCTTTTACATTGGATTCGGTCGCAGCGCTGGCCTGGCCCATTACCTGGGCAGCCCCTTTGGCGTTCTGCTGCAATGAGCTGATGATGCCATTGATTTCAACGGTAGCATTCTGTGTACGCTGAGAAAGTGTGCGTACTTCATCGGCCACCACGGCAAATCCGCGTCCCTGTTCTCCTGCACGGGCAGCTTCAATGGCCGCGTTAAGTGCCAGCAGGTTGGTTTGCTCAGCGATATCCTGAATAACGCTCAGAACCGCATCGATGTTATAGCTTTGCTGTTCCAGCTGAACAATGACATCGGTAGCGTGCTTGATCTGTTGTTGCAGTGCCTCGATCTTTTTCACGGTGCCGGAGGTGATTTCGACACCGCTGCGAGTTTCCTGCAGGGCTTTGTCGGAGGCCTTAATGGTGACGTCCGCCGTGGCAGAGACATTCTGTGTGGCACCATCCATCGCAATCATCGCATTGGTTACTGCTTCAGCGCGACTGATCTGTTTTTCGGTGCCGACATTCGCCATCTCAGTGACATCGGTGATCTGCTGGCTGCACTGTCCCAACATCGCAATCGATTGCACTACATGCTCGATGCTGTCATGGAAGGTTTTTAACATACTGTTGAACGAGGCGGACATCTGGCCGATTTCATCATTAGAATCGATGGTCAGTTGTTGGGTAAGGTCTGCATTTTGTTCAATATCCCGAATGGTGTCATTCATCTTGTTGATCGGTTTAAGTACGATGCGATGAATCATCCAGCCCACGAGGAGCAGTGCTGCGATAAACATGCCCAGCTCCACCAGGGCAATATTGCGGATATTGGTTGAAATATGCTTATCAAGGTTTTCGAATGAATAGGTAACCCGCACAGCGCCAAGGATAGTGCCCTCTTCAACCAGGTGGCAGGTGAGGCAGTTAGTGCCTTTATAGTTTGAACTGGCGTGCATCGGCCGGACAACGGTCATACGGTGACCTTTCTCATCATCCAGTTCGACCGCAATGGTTTCACCATTCATTGCCCGTCTGTCCAGATCATCCTGAATATGTGAGTCAGGCGTGCCTTCGCCATACATCGCGCTAACTGGCTCGCCGCGAATAATGCGGGCTTCGGTCAGTTCAGTATTGCCGAGAATCTTTGATTGCAGAGTCTGCCGGTTTGCCATGGCACCGCTCAGCATCATGATATTGATACTGTCAAAGTAGGCTTCAGCGGTATTCTGGGTGTTTTTCAGCGCGATATCGGAGGACAGGTTAGTTTCACTGCGATAGATGACTGAAATTGATGTAATAAGAACGATTAAGAAAACAAATGCCAGGCTGAGATTTACTTTTGTTTGGATCGCCATGTTCTATTATCCGGGTGATTGTCGACTCTGGTTTCTTCACTAATATACCCTATCCGTAAGGGGCGGTGCGACAAACTATATCAGCATTTTGAGTACTAAATTGCGACACTTTTCGCGCAGTGATCGGCCTGGATGACCGGCTTCAGTGGTTGTATTGGGTGGAAATCCCCCCGGTGTTATGGGGGTGTTTGGGTGAAAGTTCGCCTATGTGGATTAATTGATAGTACTGTTGGCTCTGTAAATGGTATTTATAACATTCTGTTTTTAAAGGATATAAAATTTAATTTCAACAAAATTTAAAGTTTGGCCTGCACTTTGCTTTTATCCTGTTGAGTTTATAACTGAGCGTGGGTTCTGCTGTTAGACCCGAAAAAGCGCCAGAATAATTAAAAAAACTGGAGATGCAAAATGCGTTTATTATCTGCTGCCGTTACGGCAATGGCTCTGACTCTTGGTGCAACATCTGTGATGGCTGCACCGATCGAAATTAAGTTCTCACATGTAGTGGCGGAAAACACCCCAAAAGGTCAGATGGCGAATAAGTTTGCTGAGCTGGTGGCTGAGCGTCTGGCGGGCAAAGCTGAAGTTAAGGTTTTCCCAAGTTCACAGCTGTTTGGTGATAACAAGGTTCTGGAAGCAATGCTGCTGGGCGATGTGCAGATGGCGGCGCCAGCACTGTCCAAGTTCCAGAAGTATACCGATAGCCTGCAGTTGTTCGATCTGCCGTTCCTGTTTAAGGATATGGCTGCGGTAGAACGCTTCCAGAGTGGCCCGGTTGGTCAGGAGATGCTGACTTCACTTGAGTCAAAAGGCCTGGTCGGTCTGGGTTACCTGCACAACGGTATGAAACAGCTGTCTGCCAGCAATCCAATCAGAGTGCCTGCGGATGTAAGCGGTAAGAAGTTTCGTATTATGACCTCTGATGTGCTGCAGGCGCAGTTTGAAGCGGTTGATGCGGTGCCACTGAAGAAGCCGTTCTCTGAGGTATTCACCCTGCTGCAAACCCAAGCGATTGATGGTCAGGAAAATACCTGGTCAAACATCTACTCTAAAAAATTCTATGAAGTTCAGCCCTACATCACCGAGTCTAACCACGGTGTACTGGACTACATGGTCGTGACTTCTGCCGAGTTCTGGAACAGCCTGGATGATGATATGCGTTCTGAGCTGAAAAAAGCGCTGGATGAGTCAATTGCCTACGGCAATAGCATTGCCGCCCAGAAAGATAGTGACGACAAGCAGGCGATCATTGACTCTAAACGGTCTGAAGTGATCGAGATGACTCCTGAAGAACGTGCTCAGTGGGTTACCGCTATGAAGCCGGTCTGGACGCAGTTTGCTGATGCTATCGGTCAGGATCTGATTGACGCTGCAGAAGCGTCTAACCAGTAATCTGGTTTTCCGGTCTTCCTCTCTGGAGGGCCGGATGCTCTTGCTGCAACGGGATGTATAGGCCCCGTTGCAGCCTCCTCAAATACTCTAAACGACTTGTGAGGCTGTACAGGAGAGTCACGTTGGCTCTGCGGTTCTTGCTGATTTGCTGCAAGGCTGTCCTGTGGTGCAAGCACAATAATAAGATTTACAGAGTCGTTGCTGTTAGCTGACGTTACTCTGTCGTTCTAAGGGGGCCGTTATGGTTCGTAATCTGGTGACACAACTGGAAGAGGCATTCCTCTCCCTGCTGCTGGTAGCGATGACGCTGCTGGTATTTGCTGAGGTGGTGATGCGCTTCGGTTTTAACTCCGGCATCCACTGGGCTCAGGAGCTGACCCTGCTGCTGGCTGCCTGGTTTGTGCTGTACGGCGCGTCTTATGGTGTCAAAGTGGGCGCGCATATCGGCGTCGATGTATTCGTCAAATTGCTGCCTACCAAGGCTCACCGTTTTTTCACGCTGCTGGCGGTTGTTCTCTGTCTGATCTATTGCGGATTGTTTCTCTATGGCTCTTGGATCTATCTGAGCAAGATGAAGATGATCGGTATCGAGCTGGAAGATATGCCGGTGCCTAAATGGCTGGCGATGAGCATACTGGTGATTGGCTTTGTTATGTTGATCGTGCGCTTTTTGCAGCTGGGCTGGAAAGTTATCACCAAAGAGGCGGATGGTTTCCACTTTAGCGATGAAGCTGAAGAGAGTATGGAACTCGCCAAAGAGCTGCAGGGGCTTGACGCCAAAGAGCAGGCCGCAGATACAAGCAATAAGGGAGAGCGGTCATGACCACTGCTGCACTATTTATCATCCTGTTTGCCTGCATGTTTATGGGCATGCCGATCGCAATTGCGCTGGGTCTGTCCAGTGTGGCAACGATCCTGATGTTCTCTCACGACTCGCTGGCATCCATCTCACTGAAGCTGTTTGAAGCGACCTCTGAACACTATACGCTGCTGGCGATTCCGTTCTTTATCCTGTCATCGGCATTTCTCTCAACCGGTGGTGTAGCAAAGCGGCTGATCAACTTTGCTGTTGACAGTGTCGGACATATCCGTGGTGGTTTAGCCATGGCGTCGGTGTTGGCCTGTATGCTGTTTGCCGCAGTTTCCGGATCATCACCTGCTACGGTGGCTGCGATTGGTACCATCGTTATTGCGGGAATGGTGCGCTCTGGTTATCCAGAATCGTTTGCCGCAGGTGTAATCGCCAATGCCGGTACTCTGGGGATTCTGATTCCGCCCTCAATCGTCATGCTGGTTTATGCTGCGGCGACCGAGGTGTCCGCATCGCGGATGTTTATGGCTGGATTTATCCCCGGTCTGATGATGGGCGGTATTCTGATGATCGCCATCTATATCGCTGCCCGGATTATGAAACTGCCGGCAGAACCTTTCCCGGGTGTCGCTAAGCTGGGTAAATCATTCCTGATCGCTCTCGGCGGCCTGATGCTGATTATCATCGTGCTGGGGTCTATCTACGGCGGTATTGCCAGCCCAACCGAGGCGGCTGCGGTAGCGGCTGTGTATGCCTATATGGTATCGGTACTGGGGTATCGGGATATTGGTCCGATGAAAGGGATCGCATGGCGCAATGAGGGAGAGGCGCTGGCTTCCGCTGTAGTACGCAATCTGCTGCAGATGCTCTGGGCGATTCCTAAGTCGATTCGTCACCCAGAAGTTCGCAAAGTTATCCTGGATGCGTCAAAAGTGTCCCTGATGTTGCTGTTTATTATTGCGAACGCGATGCTGTTTGCCCACGTCCTGACGACTGAGCGGATTCCTCACCAGATCGCTGAAACCATCGTTCACTGGGGTCTGCCTGCCTGGGGCTTCCTGATCGTGGTGAATATTCTGTTGCTGATCGCCGGTAACTTTATGGAGCCTTCCGCAATTCTGCTGATCATGGCGCCCATTCTGTTCCCGATCGCCATGAAGCTGGGTATCGATCCGATCCATCTGGGTATCATCATGGTGGTGAACATGGAGATCGGTATGCTCACACCGCCAGTGGGGCTCAACCTGTTTGTCACGGCAGGGATAACTGGCAAGAATATGATCTGGGTTATCAAGGCGTGTCTGCCATGGTTAAGCCTGTTGCTGATGTTCCTGATGCTGATTACTTATGTGCCGCAGATATCTCTGTTCCTGCCGGAATATATTGATCAGTTAAAGGGTTATTAACCTGATCGTGGTGATCTCTTTTTAAGATTACCATCCGCCTTTCATCTGCCCAATCCGGATGAATAGCTTTTAGGGCCGCTTATTCTCACTGAATAGGCGGTTTTTTTTATGTCGTCAGAAAATTTGGAATCCATTATAATTGCCAGCCTGTTGATCAATTGCTGATGGGTTTATCGTGCTGGGATATGTTGCTGTTGTTTGGGGTTTTATTGGCATTGCTTTTATCTTTGGCAATGCCATTGTGCGCATCGGTACTATCGGACTGGATACGTTTGCTTACTCTCTGAGCTGGTATCACTGGGCTGCGCTGGTGTTTAGTGTGCTGTTTATGGGGTTTGCTGAGGGCTATAAAGGTTTTCAGCGGGCCTATTCGCCGAGGGTGGCTGCCCGGTTACTCTATCTGCGGGATAATGTAACGCCGTTGCGATTGGTGCTGGCACCCTTGTTTTGTATGGGTTTTTTCCATATCAGACGCAAGCGGATGATCATTACCTACTGTTTGTTGCTGGGTATTATCACCCTGATTCAGTTAGTGCATATGCTGCAGCAGCCGTGGCGGGGGATTATTGATTTCGGTGTTGTGGTTGGCTTGAGCTGGGGTACTGCATCGATTTTGCTGTTTGTGCTGAAGGCTTTTTTTACCGATAAGTTTGAGCATTCCCCGGAGATGCCATAACCAATCCTACAGATTTTCTTGGCATATAAAAAAACGCACCGAGGTGCGTTTTTTTGTGTCGTATACGAGAAGCGGTATCTGTCAGCCAAGAAACAGCTTGTAGGCCGGGTTGTCAGTTTCTTCCCAATAGTTGTAACCGATATCGCTGAGAAATTCAGCAACCTGTGGCCGCTCATCTTCAGGTACCTGGAGTCCGACCAATACCCGGCCATAGGCTGCACCATGGTTACGGTAGTGGAACATTGAGATGTTCCAGCGCCCCCCCAGCTTTTTCAGGAAGTTCATCAGCGCACCGGGACGCTCCGGAAATTCAAAACGGTAGAGCACCTCATTGGTGACTGACTCCGGTGCATGACCACCAACCATATAGCGGACATGCAGTTTCGCCATCTCGTTGTCTG
>NZ_JBNKYN010000089.1:0-18124 GCF_050300915.1 Amphritea sp. | reverse complement strand
GTGAGTGGCTAACTCTTACCCGACAGGGACTTTCACCCTGCAAGTTGTGACAAGCTTCGCTTGTCGCACTAACGCCCCGCTAAACGGCGAGCGTTAGCGAGTCCGGTGGAGGCCACGCTTTTTGTGGCCGGAACGTATTTGAGCGGCTTGTTAAGCATTACCGTAATTCCAAAGTAGTAAACATATTGGAATGGAAGCTACTGACGCTATAAACCCGCTGTCTCTTAATTGCCGAAAGAGGCCATGTTTACCTGCACCAACGCCAAAAATTTGAGAGTACAGAAGAAACAGCACAATGATCCCTATATAACCCGGCATGTAAATATAGAAGGTGATAATAAGTACCGCCAACCACACTAATGTAAGCGCGTAGGTGCGCAGCCTAATCTCTTTGGAAATTGGCCCATTTTTAGATTGATCTACCCTACTTCGCCATATGGCAAATGCGGCAAGCAAGATAAATAGTAGTGCACCTAATATCAATTCCATGATTTCTGATGCTTAACAGTAAGTTATAGTGCCCTTTGGCACTATAATTCTGGAAAGTCGGCAGCCCCAAAGTCACTTTTATTTTATATATCAGCAGGATAGCTACAAAAAGAAAGGATTTTCTACAGAATTAGAGCGTCTGTAGAGGCTGCATCCATGCCAATAACATTACCTGAATCATAATGGCTGTCGCAGATAATTCAAAGAGTTAGTTCAAGCGAAAGAGACTCCCTGAACAGGGAGACGATTTACCAATATTCTAAACGGGCCTTTAAGCAAAGACCCAGCCCTTCTGGTGCGCTTGCGTGGTTAACCCGGGGCAACCACGGCTTTTAACTCGTTCCCACGCTCCTGCGTGGGAATGCATCCCTTGCTCGGGGCAAAAGAGCTTAATCTCTTTAAACCTCAGCTTTTAAAGCGTTACGCTCTTCGGCAGTCAGCACCTTCGGCGTCACGACAGGTTCACCCGACTCAGTAAAGAGTTGCGAACGGCGATACTGACCACTGAGACGTATCGGTAACACCATCCAGATGAATCGCAGGATGACACCGAAAAGCCCCTTCTGCACCGGTTTGAGCTCGCCAATGGCTGAATCAACATTCACGACCGCGATGCTGCTACCAAAATCCTTCTCAATCATAGACTGATCGAGAAACGGACGAATAAGCCCGATAAACGAAACCTTTGGATTAGCCAGAGTGTTTCCTATCGGAGTTTTGCAACAATCGGCATACCAGCGCAGCAGGCCTTTCTCACTCAGGCGCATCACTGCAAGATGCTCCTGCCCCTGCGAAAAAACCACCCGGGGCTGCGCCAGCTGCACAATCTCGCTTCCGCCCTGAGCGTCCAGCGCCTCATCGGAGCAGCCTAAATACTTCGTAAAGGCTCGACAATCAGCGCAGTAACAGACCACCCGACTGCAGGTTCCCGCCCCCTGAATATGACCTTGCAGCGCCCCACATTTACATTGAACTCTGTGCATCCTTTTTTATCCTCCGTCATTGGGACTTACCGTCAGTGGTTGTTAAGCTCTACAGCATACGCGGCTCCAGAATAGAGGGAAAGTCAGAGAACTTTATCCTTTGCCCCCCGACCGCTAAAAAAGCGGTTTACCACCGTACCCAAAGGACATGCTAAGGGCACCGAGACAGTTTACGAGGTTTTTTAGCCCCTTCAGTTAGCAGTAATACAACCATCATTTAATGCTCTCAGCCTTTCCATTTCTGTATTGAATCGAGATACGTATTCTCGAACAGCCTTATCCTCAGTAGATTCAACGGTCACAATGTAAATACTTCTATCACCATAAAGTTTACAGTTTGGATATTGTAAGCCCTCCTTCTCTCCGCTAAAGGTAGATTTTTTGTTATCCATGATCTGCAAAGAAACGAAACCTTTTGATTGAAATACTGTAGCCGCTTCAGCTTCTGCTTGGTTCGGCTTCATCGAATATGAAGTATTATCAGTCGCAGCCATGCAGCCTATAAGAACTAATAAAGTGAGAAATAGTATTTTACGCATCACGCCTATCCGTTAAATTTTTATGCCCTGAGACAGTTTCTTTATCTACTCTGGCTTCATTCTATCCTGCTCAAAAAACTATCAGCATAGCTCCATTTATTAGATGAAAACGGGTTAACCTTGATCGTAACACCGTCCCTTTATTAAAAGATAAAATAGCCACGAAAACTAAATATAAACCGCCATTTTCTTAACATAAAAAACTATAGTGACATCTGCTAAACAACTAAATGACAAGAGCTTGATCCAGGTCTTATGTTAGCAAGAGCATAACTATCACCGCACTCAGCGATCTGTGCTACAGTGATTGTGGTGATCGTTATCCTACTGACTTTAAAAAGATTTTAATTTTCAGCCTACAGGATCAGCACCATAACAACAGGGGTTTCAGTCGCTTAATGGCAGTCCGGGGGTTAAACGAATACTGAGGTTTTAATCCTGTATAAATCACTATCACTGAACAGATTTGTCTTTTATAACAGACATAAAAATGAAGCCAAAATAATACAGTTATTCTTATCAAACGTTATACCCGATTTAAGGGTATATCAAAGTGAATATTAGGAATGATGACGATGACCACCGGTTACCTGGCATTAATCATCCTGGCCGTGATTTTATTGCAGTTAGCTGTCGGCGCAATGCTGATCTACCTTCGTCGCCGGAGCCACTATCAACAGCTGGACAGCCAAACAGGCACGGCTGAGCCCTCAACATCCGCAGCCACTATAACAGTCTCTGCAGATAACACTGCTTCCGCCCTCCCTGCCGAAGCCGCCTGGAAAGGTTTTCGCGAGTTCATCGTCCAACGCCGTGTGCCAGAAAATGATCAGCAGTCAGTCTGCTCTTTTTATCTGGTTCCCAGTGATGGGCAGCCACTGCCCGCCTTTAAACCCGGACAGTTCTTAACCTTTAAACTCGCCATCAGCGATGCAGATCAGACACAGTCCGTGGTGCGCTGCTACTCCCTCTCTGACGCGCCCAGACCTGACTACTACCGAATCTCGGTCAAACGCGCTCAGGCACCTGTCGGTCTGCCAGAGATACCCGCGGGGCTGGCCTCCAGCTTTCTACATGATCAGATACGCGAAGGCGACACACTTCAGGTCAGAGCGCCTGGCAGCCATTTTCATCTGATGCAAGACGAACCTCTGCCTATCGTTTTGATTGGCGGCGGCGTTGGTATTACCCCCATGTTAAGTATGCTTAACACCTTATTAGAGAACGGAACTGATCGTGAAGTCTGGCTCTATTACGGTGTCTGTAATGGGTCTGATCAGATTATGAAACAGCATCTGCAAACCTTCGCGGATAAGCACCAAAACTTTCACCTCTATATCTGCTACAGCGCGCCACTGGAAAGTGATATCGAGGGAATCGATTATCAGCATAAAGGCCGGGTGACTCTGCATCTGTTGCGTGACACCTTAAAGCTGATGCGCTACCAGTTTTATGTCTGCGGTCCTAAACAGATGATGGAAAGTCTGGTGCCGGGGTTGCAAGAATGGGGGGTGGATAGTGGTGATATTTACTATGAGTCCTTTGGCCCTGCTTCACTCATCAAACATGACAAGACCCAACCCTATGCTGCAGCAGAACCGGTCACAGTAACCTTCAGCGAATCCGGCAAAAGCATTGTATGGGACGCGGGTGCTGCTTCTCTGCTGGAATTTGCCGAAACGAACAATATTGATGTTATGTCAGGTTGCCATGCAGGCAGTTGTGGCACCTGCCAGACAAAGGTGAAATCAGGCGAAGTGGAATACACTCAACAGCCTGATGCAGATGTCGAACCGGGGCACTGTTTACTCTGTATATCAACACCCAGCTGTGATCTCACACTGGAAGCTTGAGAGAATAATGATGGAACGATCACTCATACGCAGAGAAGTTATCCCCTTTCTGCAGATGTTCGGTGCGCTGATTCTGGGCACCGCCATCGCGGATGCTCTGCTGCACTTTTTCGACCTTGTATGGGTTGGCCGCTGGTTGGGGATACCCGGTGTTTTACTGATTCTGCTGTCATTCCTCTACTCCATGCGCAAACGCAAGATGATCAGCTTTGGCAAACCTAAAACCCTGCTCATTCTGCATGAAACCCTGGGCTGGTCAGGCTCTTTGATGATTCTGGTACATGCCGGCATCCATGTTTATACCGTGTTACCCTGGCTGGCGCTGGCGGCGATGCTGGTGAACGTTATCAGCGGCATGACCGGCAAGTATCTGCTGAATCGTTCGCGCCAGTTCCTGGCAGCAAAGAAAGATCTCTATCTACAACAAGGCCTGTCTGAAGAGGCGATAGAGAGGAAACTGTTCTGGGATGCCACCACTTTCGACCTGATGAAAAAATGGCGCGCGGTACACCTGCCCATCACGCTGGTGTTTACCGTGCTTGGCCTCACTCATATTCTCAGTATTCTTCTGTTCTGGGAGTGGAAATGAACAATAAAACGATCCTCGTCATTATCGTCATTAATCTGTTAGCCCTGGTGCTGCTAACGCTATTTGTTCCCCAGCATATGATCAGCCCGGGAAAGCTGATTGATTCCCATGCAGAGCTGGCGGACGATTGCTTTGCCTGCCACACCCCCTTTATTGGCAGCCCCGCCGGCCAGTGTATCGCCTGTCACAAAGTCGAAGAGATTGGCAAAGTCACCACGAAAGGTGTCCCCATTGCCACTGAGAAAAAGAACGTTGCCTTTCATCAACAGCTGATTGAAGAGGATTGTGTCAGCTGTCACAGCGACCACAATGGGGTGCAGGCTTTCCGGCCCATCAGCCAGTTCTCCCACAACCTGCTTGAGGCGTCACTGCAAAACGAGTGTGACAGCTGTCATACCAGCCCAACGGATGATCTGCACAAAAAGATCAAAGGCAACTGTGGCCAGTGCCACTCTCAGGATGCCTGGACCCCTGCCACCTTTGATCATGAGGAGTATTTCCGTTTCGACCGGCATCACGAAACCGAGTGCGAAACCTGCCATGTGAATAACGATTACACTGACTACACCTGTTATGGCTGCCATGAACACTCAAGATCAAAAATTCGTGAAGAGCACCTTGAAGAGGGCATCCGCGACTATGAGAACTGCGTTAAATGTCACCGCAGCGGCGACGAGGATGAGGCCAAGTATCTGATGAGATCGGGCGGTGTTGAGGGCTACGATTATAAGCAGCGCAGGAAGGATCATGATGATTAACATAAGCTATTTCAGTCAGTAGCGGCCCGAAACAGATGCGTCAATGGCACAGGCCATTGGCGCAGAGCGATGGAAAATCCGCCTGGTAACACTTTAAAATCTTCCCTCCTGCGGCGATGGCGTTATCATAGAGATACCCCTGGCCTGAAAAATTAAAACAATGCATCTGTTACAACGCTTTCATGAACTCTGTAGCCAGAAGCCCATCGGGGTCAGGTTACTCACCTCTATCCTGCTTTACAGTTCAGTCATCACCCTGATTGCTACCGGCACTCAGCTGTGGCTCGATTACCGTTATGAGCGTTCCGCTATCGATGAGCGCCTGTTACAGATAGAAGCCAGCTCACTGAACAGCCTGGCAAACAGCCTGTGGGAGATCAGCCCAACACAGATTCAGGTGCAGCTGGATGGTTTACTGCAGTTACCCGATATTCGCTACCTGGAGATCCGTTCCCAGTTTGGCAATATCTATAGCGCCGGGAATAAACCCCGTGTCGGTGCCACCGTCGAACGGCATTTCCCGCTGAACTATTCCGACAGCACCAATGAAGCGGTCAAAGTCGGTGAGCTGACCCTGATCGTCAGTCTGGATGAAGTGTACCGGCGTCTGGCGGATAAGGTGTTGCTGATTCTCGCCTCTCAGGGGATCAAAACCTTTCTCGTATCGATCTTTATCCTCACCCTGTTCAATCAGTTGGTAACCCGTCACCTCAGCACCATGGCCGACTATGCCCGACGGCTCAGACTCGACCAACTGGACAATCCCCTGATTCTGAAGCGCAAACCCCAGGCAAAAGAGGATGAACTCAGCCAGGTGGTCAACTCAATGAATCAGATGCGTCAGTCGATGCTGATCGATATGGGCAAACGGGAAGATGCCGAACGTTCACTGGCACGCTTAAACGCGGAGTTGGAACAACGGGTGTCTGAGCGGACCCAGGCGCTGGAACAGCGCAACGAAGAGCTACGCGCCACGCTGCTTAAGCTGCAGGAAACCCAGCAGCAGCTGGTTGAATCGAAAAAACTGGCGGCGCTGGGAGGCTTAGTGGCGGGAGTTGCACATGAGATCAACACGCCGATTGGGATCGGCTATACCGCCGCCTCTTTTCTCGCAGATCAGGCTAACCTTTACCAACAGCAACACCCGGATAACTCATTAGCCGGTACTGCGGTTGAAAGCAGTCAGCTGATCTGTGAAAACCTGGAGCGTGCGGCACAGCTGATCAGCGCCTTCAAACTGGTTTCTGTTGACCAGGCGAGTGAGCAGCGCAGGCGTTTCGACCTGATTCAGTATCTGGACGAGATACGGCGCTCTCTGAAGCCGAAGCTGAAACAGTCCAACCCCCTTATAACCGTGCGCGGGCCTGATCAACTGATGCTGGACAGCTACCCGGGTAGTTTTTACCAGATTTTTACCAATCTGATTCTCAACTCCTTGCTGCATGGTTTTGACAACCAGCCCGGCGGCACAATCTCCATCGACATAAACACCAGTGGCCAGCGGATGCAGATCGACTACCGGGACAACGGGGTGGGCATAACCGATGGCTGGCACACCAAACTGTTTGAACCCTTTATGACCACTAAACGCAACCTTGGCTGCAGCGGTCTGGGGATGCACATAGTCTTCAATCTGGTCAGTCAGCTGCTACAGGGACATATAGAATGCCTGCCCAGCGATAAGGGCGCACACTTCCATATCGATCTGCCGATGTACCCGGACGCCAACGACAGTGACCTGAATCCGGAAAGCTAAAAAGTCCGGATTAACCAACCTTTACCGCAGGCCATCAGATAAAACCTAAGGAGTTCGTGGTATTCCACAAAGCACTCACCTTTGAAAATATAGTGTCAGTCAATCCTTATCACATCTAAAACGCTCAAGACCGTCGGGTCTTTCAGGACACCAATATGACCTCAAAAAAAACCCATCAGACTGAGTGCTGTGTTAATGAATTCAGCTCAACCAAAGTGATGGAACTGCTGGTTGAGCTCGGGCCAACAGAGCAGATGGGGAAAGGCGTCGATGGCAACCGCATCAACTATCCCATCGTTGGCGGTACTTTCGTTGGGAAAGGGATGCAAAGCAAGATTATCCCTGGCGGGGCTGATTTCGCAATCGAGCGGGATGATAAGACACAGCTCGTCAGTGCGCTCTACCGGATTCAAACCGACTGTGGACAGATCATAATCGTTGATAACAAAGGGATCTGGCGCCCCTCTGCCGAGGGGATAAAACGCATGGAACATGGCAAAGATCCGTTACCAGAACAGGTCTACGCGAGAACAACTCCGGTGTTTCATACGCAACCGGGAAAGTTTTTATGGCTGAATGATTATATTTTTTTCGGAACGATCAGTGACCCCGGAAGAGCGGATGCCGTGCTCATCACTATATACACAATAAACTAAACGCAGATACTCCCGGTCAACGCCACCGCAAGCCGCTCTTATTACAGCAAAAACAGAAACAACCTGACCTCTGATCCCCTGACAATCCCTGACGGATATCCGGAGAAAACCGCCAGACGATGAACTGACTTCATAACCGCAAGACAAAAAAAACCAGTGAACAGGTCACTGGTAAAATGTTGCCGCAATAAAACTTAATAACAAAAAAGGAGAAGATCAGGCCCTCGAACACCGGAGGCATTACCAGGGCCGTTTTAATTACCGGTTAGTCTTGATATTGGTCCAGGCCCGGTTGAGGATACGGTCATATTTCTGACTATGCGCTTTCAGGGCAAACAGAGTCTCTTTCACCTCATCGGATGGGTAGATACCCGGATCGTTAAAGATCTCCGGCTCGACATACTCATTCGCACCGAGGTTTGGCACTGCATACTTCACCATATTCGAGATAGATGAACCGATCTTAGGCTCCAGGATAAAGTTGATGAACTCATGGGCCCCATCAGGATTAGGTGCATCAGCCGGAATCGCCATCACATCAAACCAGATCAGCGAACCAATCTTAGGGATCGAGTAGGCGATCTCACGGTCAGGATCGATCGACTTAGCGATGGCATTACCCGCCAGAATGATACCGTTGTAACCCAGTGCCACGCAGATATCACCATTGGCCAGATCATCACGGTATGAGCCATTGTGGAAATATTTATAATTGCCTCTGACAGCCCGGAGCATCTCTTCGGCTTTTTTCAGGTCACCTTTATCTTCAGAGTTAGGATCCAGCCCCAGATAATGTAACGCCATCGACATCGCTTCAGCTGGCGAATCGATCACCGCGATACCGCAACCTTTCAGCTTAGCTGACACCTCAGGGTCGAATACCATATCAAAGGTATTCTCAGGGATTTCACCTAAACGTTCCTTAACCATTTTGACGTTATAACCCACACCGACACTGCCCCAGGCATAGGGAACACTGTATTGATTACCCGGATCGTAGGTTTCAACTTTCTTTAAAATAACGGGGTCAATCTTGTTATAGTTGGGTATTTTTGATCGATCAATTTTCTGATAAATACCGGTTTTTATCTGGCGCTCCATAAAGTTTGCCGAAGGCACCACAAGGTCATACCGGGAGCCGCCAGAGAGCAGTTTAGTTTCAAGTATTTCATTACTTTCATAAACATCATAATTCAGTTCAGTTTTCGAGGTATCTCTGAAAACCTGCAGAGAATCTTCCGGTATATAACCAAACCAGTTATAAACATTAACCTGAGCAGCACTGACAGAACATGAAGCGGTCAGCAGGCACAGTGAGAGAATCTTCTTATTTATTCGCATGATATCCTCTGAAACTTATAATATACATTTATCTTTTAGAGTTATTAAAACCCAGAAAGTTATCAGTGGCTATTGTAGAAGGGGATTATACAACAGCCCTGATAAAACTATCGTATTAGAATGATTTAGAGACGGAGAACACCAGGGCGTCCTGATTCGCCATGTGACCACTATCAACCGCATAGGTACTGGAGACATCGGTGTTTACATAGGTCAGTTTCAGATCGACACCATTGAAGCTCTTGGTGACACCGATCGAGTAATCCCGGTATTTATCCAGCATCAGCGTGGTCGGATCATCAAACACCTCACCAAACGATGAGCCCACATGCAGTTCCAGCCCGACACTCTCAACAATCTCGGTCTGATAGTTCAGATAGAGATACTGATAGGCTTTGCCTGAGTTAATGTAGTCAGGTGCATGCTCGTAACCTAAGCGGAAACCGTTGTAATTAAGCCCCAGTTTCAGCTCAGCAAAGTCCTGATCAACATTATCATTCGGATACTGATAGTAGAAGAGGATAGCATCATAAGATATATCGTCGTTGATCGCACCGGCATAACCTGCCAACAGATCAAGCTCAACCGTTGCACCATCATCAGCAGGGTGTCCGGTCGGAAAGAAATCAACATTACTGGCCCAGATACTGGCAAACAGGCCGCTCTGGTTGTACCAGTCAATACCACCCTGAATGGCGAGCGATTCATTGGTCATTGAGACACCACGGTTACGCCACTCACTCAGTACTGAGACATTGGCACCCAGATCTGCCCGGGCCAGACCCGACACCGACAAAAGACTCAAACCGATAGCTGCAATAGATTTAAAATGTTTCATGTCACCCTCACGTTGTCATTTTTAGTATGCAATCATCATTTCAGAGATTCTTTTAAGCCGGTATACCCCTAATTCATTAGTTGTAAAAATAGAGTCATCTGCGCAGCAAAATTATTTATAACGCCCTGCCAACCTCTATACCTAACGTGGTATTCCTACCGAATATAAATGGGTTAATGTGACGGAGATATGAGAGTTATTTTCAAATAATAATTGCAAACATAATAATTAGTCAGAGGTTAATTTTCTGACAGCCACAGCTATACCTTTTGTCCACATCTATAAAAATGGATATTTTTAATGTCATACATAGCAGACAAGATAATCATCAACGGTAACATCCATACGATGGATGATATAACTGAGAAAGCCGAAGCGCTGGCAATCTATGGCGATAAAATCATCGCAGTTGGCAGCAATGCTGATATTCAGGCGCTGACCAGTGAAAACACTCAGATAATTAATGCTCAGGGCCAGTTGGTGCTGCCAGGCTTCCAGGATACCCATTTACACTTTCAGGCCACCAGCGCCGACTTTTTCCACTATGTATCCCTGCATGAGATGAAAACCATGGAAGAGCTGCTCAATGAAATTGAGCGTTTCACCAGGGAGAATCCGCATAAAAAGTGGATTAAGGGGATCGGTTTTAACCCCTCGATATTTAATGAAACCAGTCTCACTAAAGAGCGACTGGATGCGGTCACCGGGGGACGCCCGGCGCTGATCTTCTCGTTTGACTACCACAGTGGCTGGGCAAACAGCGAAGCGTTTCGTATTGCAGGCGTCACCGCCGCAACCCCGGAACCCGCCAGTGGCAGCTATGCCCGTTGCCCGGATGGCTCACCTAAAGGCTATATCTATGAGGATGCTATCTGGGCGATGAACCAGTTCTCTCCAGCGTTCAGCAACGAAGATTATTTCGAGGCGATGCAGCACTACTGCAAAGTGTTCAACCAACACGGTATTACCGGTATTCTGGATGCCGTCGCCCCACGCAAAACGATGGAAAACTACCACACACTGAATCAGCGCGGTCAGCTCTCGTTGCGGGTTGCCGCCACCTCAAAAATCTTTGCGCACCTGCCACTGGCAGGGCAACTGCAGGAACTTCTTTCACTGCGGAAGACCTATGCCGATGATATGGTGTCACTCCACTCCGCTAAGTTCTTCCTTGATGGAGTGCTTGAAAGTGGCACGGCAACCCTGCTTGAACCCCGCTGTGATACCGGTTCAACCGCACCGCTGATGTTTGATCAGCCACAGATCAATGAGTTCTTTGCCGCCTTTGATAAAGAGAAGTTCCAGCTGCATGTTCACACCATCGGTGACGGCGCGGTTAACGCAGCCCTGAATGGCATTGAATACGCCCAGCAGATGAATGGTTCATGGGATAGCCGCCACCAGCTGGCACACATACAGCTGGTCACCGCCTCAGACTTTCCCCGCTTCCAACAACTGGGGGTTTACGGCAACGTGCAGCCACTGTGGGCACAACCAGACCCGGACAACGATAAGATCGCCCTGGAGATGCTGGGTGAAGCACGCTGCAGTCAGATCTTCCCCATTGGTGAGCTGGTACGTCAGGGAACGGTCTGTGCACTCAGCAGTGACTGGGGGGTGAGTACCTTTGATCCCTTCGCTATCATGCAGACGGCGCTGACCCGTCAGGTGTCCGGCGCTAATGAGAGCTCACCGGCACACAACCCGCAATACCGTATCGATATCGATACCGCGATCAAAGGTTATACCATCAATGCGGCACGGGCGGCCTGGCGAGAAAAAACCACCGGTAGTTTAACGGTCGGTAAGTTTGCTGACCTGATCATCCTCGATCAGGATCTCTATACCATCTCTCCGTACGACATAGAAAATACTAAGGTGCTATTAACTCTGTTAGGCGGTAAAGAGGTATATCGAAACCCATCATACTGATCTACTGATCAACGAATCAGCAAGCCTGCAGCAGGCTTGCTGACCTGCTTTTATGCCCTGCTCCGCCCACTCAAATTGCCATTCGACAAGAACTCACCAACCGATATACTATTGAACATCATCCAGTAAGCACCATCAGGTCAGAATCCCAAAGGAAGTATGAGTGGAAGACTCTTCAAAAAATGCATACCTGCTTGCCTCTGAACTCATCGATACGAGTGGTACTGATGCGTTTAATCCAGCCCTGCTCAACCTGATCAACTCTGCCACCCCCTGTGAATCGATGTTTGTCATTCACTTTCATAAAAACAGCCGCCCTACGATTCTGCTGGCCCCTGATTCAACCCTGTTAACAGCCAAAATAATGGATGAATACCTGAACGGCTTTTATATGATCGACCCGTTCTACAATGCCTTTAAAACGGGGTTATCAACCGGGTTACACTTTATCAGAGAGATTGCTCCGGATGACTTTTTCGAGAGCACTTACTACACCGAGCATTACTGCAACCGGGGCTATGAAGAGGCCGCGTTTATCATCAATCTGGACCATGATTCACAGATACAGATATCACTCACTGTCATCGAAACCCCGGCGACAACCGCCACACGAGAACGGCTACAGGCCATATCCCCCCTGGTTATCTCCGCCTACAGAAAGCACTGGCAGAATATCGAAAGCACCCAGGAAAGCTCGCAGGACACCAGCGCTATCATTCATGAACAGATATCCAATGTGTTCAGAAACTTCGGTGGCGGTCTGCTAACCGAACGGGAAAGCGAGATAGCGATACTGATTATCCGGGGTTACTCCTTAATTGCCATTGCCGAGCTGCTGGGCATCGCCCACGGCACCGCCAAAGTTCACTGCAAAAACCTCTACAGCAAACTGGAGATCAACTCCAAATCAGAACTGTTTTCGCTCTTTCTGGACGATATTTCCGATAAATAGCCCTTCGCAATCTGCTGTACTGTCTAAGTTCTTCAGGTAAGCTCTTCGAGTAAGCTCTTCGGAACAGGCCCGCCTGAACAGAACTGCCTGAATGAGTGCCGCACTCATCAAGATACCTTAACAACTCTTCCCCAAACGGCTCAGGGTGACCCTGACTGCAGTCTGGACTAATCCGCCATCTTAACTCTCTGTTTTCAGTCAGACTTTTCAGCTATCTCCCATCAGTATTCACGCTTTTATTAGCAGGATAAATCTACGGCCACTATTCAAAAAACAATTTTTGTATCCAAAATGTAGTTTTTAATTGCACCAATACCCTTAATTTGCCTATTATTGTATCCATAAAAACAAACGACGCTATTCTGGAGTCCCTTCTATGTTTCCTAAAAACTGCTGGTATGTCGCCTGCACCCCTGATGAAATTGCTGAAAAACCCCTCGGCCGCAAAATCTGTGGCGAACAGATCGCATTTTTTAGAGATGACGATGGCAAAGTGGCGGCGGTAAAAGACTTCTGCCCGCATCGTGGTGCCCCGCTCTCTCTGGGCTATACCGAAAATGGCGGCCTGGTCTGTGGTTATCATGGTCTGAGAGTTGACCGGAACGGGAAAACCGTCTCGATGCCCAAGCAACGGGTGGGTGGTTTCCCCTGTATGAAAAGCTATCCGGTCGAAGAACGCTACGGCTTTATCTGGGTCTGGCCCGGCGATGCCGAAAAAGCCAATGCTGATGAGATTCATCACCTGGAGTGGGCTGACAGCCCTGACTGGGCCTACGGTGGCGGTCTGTTCCACATTCAGTGCGATTACAAACTGATGATCGACAATCTGATGGATCTGACCCACGAAACCTATGTTCACTCCACCAGTATCGGCCAGAAAGAGATCGATGAGGCGCCGGTCAAAACCGAAAAAATGGGCAACGAAGTTCATACCAGCCGTTTCATGGATAATGTCACCGCGCCTCCCTTCTGGCAGGCGAACCTGCGCACCAAAGGTTTGCCCGACGATCAGCCGGTAGATCGCTGGCAGATCTGTCAGTTCACCCCGCCAAGCCATGTGCTGATTGACGTGGGTGTGGCTCTGGCTGGCAACGGTGGTCGCGAAGCCCCTGCTGACAAGCGGGTCAATAGTATTGTTGTCGACTTCATTACGCCGGAAACCGAAACCAGTCACTGGTACTTCTGGGGTATGGCGCGTAACTTTAATGCGGATGATGCAGCGCTGACCGACGCAATTCGCGAAGGCCAGGGCGGTATCTTCTCTGAAGATCTGGAGATGCTGGAACTGCAACAGAAAAACCTGCTGGCGAATCCGGAGATGCGACTGCTGAAGCTGGATATTGATGCTGGCGGCGTGCACGCCCGACGCATTATCGACAAGCTTATTAAAGAGGAAAACCCTGCTGCTACTGAGTCTTCATTAGCCTGATACCAGTTCAACTGATCACCTGATGAAGGCCCGGAGAGTAAACTATGTTTGAAGTCGAAGTGACCGCCAAGACTCGGGAAACCGATGCTATCCATCTGTTTCGCCTGGCGCGTACCGATAATGCACCACTGCCGGCGTTTAGCGCCGGCGCCCATATTGATCTGCACCTGCCCAATGGGCTGGTGCGACAATATTCGTTGTGCAATCCGCCCCATGACCACCACTGTTATGAAATTGGGGTTCTTAACGATCCCGATTCACGGGGCGGTTCGGTCTGTCTGCATGAGTCAGTCAATGTGGGCGACCGCTTAACCATCAGTGAGCCGCGCAATCTGTTTCCGCTGGAACACAGTGCAAGCCACCATCTGTTGATAGCCGGTGGCATCGGTATCACCCCACTGCTGTGTATGGCAGAGCGTCTGGCTCACACCAATGCGAGCTTTTCGCTGCATTACTGCGCCAGATCCCCTGCTCATGCAGCCTTTGTTGAACGCATCAAATCCTCTGCATTTGCTGACCGGGCGACATTCCATTTCAGCCAGACAGAGGGCCGCGTGGATCTGCAGGCACTGCTGGCAGATCCGGATAACGGCACTCACCTCTACACCTGTGGCCCAAACCCTTTTATGGATGCAGTGTTACAAACTGCCGCCGCACAGGGTTGGGATGAATCCCGGTTACACCGTGAATACTTTGCTGCGGCTAGCGGCTCAACTGAAGCGGATAGTGCGTTTGAGATTCAGCTTGCCAGTAGTGGCGAAGTGATTCAGATTCCGGCGGATAAGAGTGCGCTGGAAGTCTTGCTGGATCTGGATATCGATATCTCATTTGCCTGTGAAGAGGGTGTTTGCGGCTCATGTTCGACCCGGCTGCTCTCCGGTGAACCGGATCACCGGGACGTCTATATGACACCCGAAGAGCACGCTAAAAACGAAGAGTTCGCGCCTTGCTGTTCCCGCGCCAAAAGCGCGCGATTAGTGCTGGATATATAAACATCGGGCTACTGGCTAGCTGCTACGTATTACAAAAAAAACTGTGCTGCATCCAATAACAATAAATAACCTTTAAAGGTACCTACATGAAACTAAAAACAACCATAAAACGTTCTATCGCTGTCTGTGCTTTATTACTCGGGGCAGGCAGCGCCAGCGCGGCTGAACCGGAATTCACCTTTAAGCTGCACCATATGCTACCACCGCCATCAAACGCACATACGAACTTCCTGGTTCCCTGGGCAGATAAAGTGATGAAGGAATCCGATGGGCGGATAAAGATTGATATCTACCCATCGATGCAACTGGGTGGCAAACCACCTCAGTTATTTGACCAGGTACGTAAAGGTATCGTTGATATCAGCTGGACGGTTACCGGTTACACACCGGGCCGCTTCCCTAAATCAACCGTATTTGAACTCCCCTTTATGGCGGCAGATGCCAAATCGGTGAGTATGGCCATACAGGATTACGCCGAACAGGAGATGGCTGATGAGTTCAAGGATGTGCATCTGCTGGCGATGCATGTGCATGCACCGGGTTCACTCAACTCCCGTGATAAGGCCATTCATACAGCTGAAGATCTGCAAGGTCTGACCGTACGGGCACCCAACAAAGTGATGGCAACCGCATTTGAAGCCTTAGGTGCCAACACCGTCTTCATGCCCGTTCCACAGATGCCCAGCGCTTTGTCGAAGGGTGTTATCGATGTGGCGGTGCTGCCTTTCGAAGTGGTCAAACCACTGAAAATACATCAGCTGGTTAAACATCATACCGAAATACTGGGAAAACGCGGCCTCTACTCAAATAGCTTTATCTTCAGCATGAACAAAAAAGCCTATGACAGCCTGCCGCCTGATCTGCAAAAAGTGATCGATAACAACTCCGGCGTTGAGCTGGCAGGTTTTATTGGTCAGGCATTCGATACCTATGAGAAAACTGGTCGACAGGCCGCTATTGATCAGGGTAACGAGCTATATCAGTTACCCGAATCAGAAATTGCCGCCTGGAAAGAGAAACTGGCCTTCGTAACCGAAGACTGGCTGAAACAGATGAAGGACGATGGTTATGATTCCCAGATGCTGCTGGATAAAGCCAATGCCCTGATCGATAAATATCAGGCCGCCAATCAGCAATAAACTGCCTGATTGAAAGCACCAGAGGCCCTGGAACGATCCAGGGCCTCTGACTCAGCCAATCAGGATGCCCGATATCCGCTGCAGATAAACCAGTCGATTAAAGCAACATAAACGCCACGCTACTCCACCCCTACCGCTTCAGCAATGATGTCACGAAACCAGTGCAGCGCCGGAGACTCCAGCCCCCGTCTGGACCAGTTCAGAGCCACCTCAAAAGAGGGCACCTCAAACGGCAGGGCATAGATCTTCAGGGGTACAATTTCAGAAAAAGCGAAAGCAATTTTACGTGGCAGAATAACCATCAACGGTGAATGTTTAAGCAATGATGGCAGCACCGAGAAATGCGGCAACACCAAACTGACTTTGCGCTGCAGCCCCATATCAGCCAGAACCTCTTCCGCTAAACCATGACCCAGGCTGCGCGTCACCAGTGCATGTTTCTGGTTCATAAACTGTTCGAGTGTCAGTTCATCAGCATCCGGGGCAAACTGCTGGTGCATGACGCAGACATAACTCTCTTCCAGTATCACCCGACGCTCAATTTGCGCCCCGGGAATAGTCCGGCTACAGATGACGGCGTCCACTTTACCGCTTGAAAGCCACTCCTCTACCTTATCGATCTCCAGTGGCAACACCTCCAGCTCAACCCCCGGTGCCTGCTGCTGAAGTTTTGTGAATATATAGGGCAACAGTGCCATCTCACCCAGATCCGTCATCGCCAGGGTGAAGCGTTTCTCCGTCACCGCCGCATCAAAATTCCGCGCGCTGTCCACGGTGTGTTCGATGGTCTGTAATGAATCGCGGAACACCTCATACAGCTGCGTGGCGTAGACGGTGGGTTCCATCCCCTCTTTGCCACGCACAAATAACCGGTCATTGAACGTCTCCCTTAATCGGGACAGCGCATAACTAACCGAGGGTTGAGTAACAAACAGTTTATCCGCCGCCAGGGTGACACTTTTGGCTTCATAAAGCGTGACAAAGGTGCGGATAAGATTGAGATCGATGTTAGACAAAATAAATACCATCTATTTTATATAGAAATACTATCAATTGGATAAATTAAAGCAGTCTTTATATGGTAGGGGCAAGTGTTAATTAATCGAGATAATAACAATGGCAACTGTGCATTCCGCTACCTACCAGCTACTGCGACAGCAGGGTATCAACAAAATCTTTGGCAACCCGGGCTCTAATGAACTGCCATTTCTCAAGGATTTCCCTGAGGACTTTGAATATATTTTAGGTCTTCATGAAGGTGTTGTGATGGGGATAGCCGACGGTTACGCGCTGTCCAGCGGTGAACCCGCGATGGTTAACCTCCATGCCGCGGCCGGAACCGGCAACGCCATGGGTGCACTGACCAACGCCTGGTATTCTCATTCACCACTGGTTGTCACCGCCGGTCAGCAGGCCCGCTCGCTGATGGGAGTTGAGTCGATGCTGTCAAATGTTGACGCAACCCAGCTTCCCCGTCCATTGGTGAAATGGAGCTACGAGCCCAGCTGGCATGGTGATGTCCCCCGGGCCATCAGCCAGGCAATCCATATGGCAACTCAGCCCGCCCGTGGTCCGGTCTACGTGTCCATTCCCCATGATGACTGGCAGCAGGAGGTTGAAGATGATGCCCTGCTGCTGGCAGACCGTGACGTTGCCACCGCAGGTATGCCCTCGACTGCGCAACTGACTAAGCTGGCTGACCGGTTGAATAACGCAGTAAACCCGGTGCTGGTACTTGGCCCCGATATCGACGCTTATCATGCCAATGCGTTAGCCGTACAGCTGGCTGAAAAAATTGCCGCACCGGTATGGGTGGCGCCCTCTGCACCCCGCTGTCCTTTCCCGACCCGCCACGCCTGTTTCCGCGGCACCCTCCCG
>NZ_JBNKYN010000088.1:0-18301 GCF_050300915.1 Amphritea sp. | reverse complement strand
CAGTTGGTTAGAATACCTGCCTGTCACGCAGGGGGTCGCGGGTTCGAGTCCCGTCCATTCCGCCACTTTTTCTCTTAAAGATCAGAATAGATATCGGCCATCTTTCATGATGATGGCTTATGGTGAAGTCAGCCTGATTCACTATATCATCTGTTAACGATCAAAATGGCTGTCTGCCATTTTTCATTGATTTTCTGCGACGTGCTGTTTTTCACACTACTCTGTCTGCTGGCTTTTTCTTATATATCTGTTCTGTTTCAATGACTATGAAATTGAATTTTGCTGCTTTTTGTTTTCAGTGTGGTTGTGGCGATGTGCCATTTTGAGTAATGAGAGCAAGCGCTTAGCAGGTGAACGTGATATAAAAGCGCGTCATTTTTCGGTATTCAGATTGACGCTCTATAATAAAAAGTAGTTTGGCTGTGGGGTATTGTAGTGGCTACGGGCCTAATCAGATGCATTTGAATATTAATCAGGCGGAATTGATCTCAATCTGTCCTGATCCTGTTATCGCAATCAACCGTCGCGGAGTTATTTCTGTGTTCAATACTTCGGCTGAAAACTTGCTGGGGTATTCGGCTGATCAGGTTATAGGGAATATGAGTATTCGTCAGATCTATCCGAGTGATGCTGAGGCGAAGAAGATAATGCGGATGATGATGGATGAATCATTTTATGGTCCAGGTCGGGTAGAGGGGTATGAAACCTATGTGCTCAACAGTAACCGGGACCGGGTTCCTATCCGTTTGTCGGCCGCGGTGTTGATGAAGCAGGGGGTGTACCGTGGAAGTGTTGGATTCTTTCATGATATGACGCGCCAGAAAACGCTGGAAAACACACTATTAAAGCAGTCAATCACTGATGATTTGAGTGGCTTGTTTAATCAGAGACATTTTTATGTTCAGGTTTCCAGTGAGATGATGCGGGTTAAGCGCTACGGCGGTGAGCTTAGTCTGGTCTGTATTGATCTGGATGGTTTTAAGCAGGTTAATGATAAGCTTGGTCACCTTGAGGGTGATCAGATTGTACGTCAGATTGGCCGGGTGCTCAGAGATGGGTTGAGAGAGTCGGATCAGGCGTTTCGCTATGGCGGCGATGAATTTATGTTGTTGCTGCCTAATACCTCTCGGGATGACGCCTGCTGCTTGGCTGACCGGGTGAGGCAGTTGTTTAACATGGAGTGTAATTATTCGCCAGATGCATTTCATCGTGGCGCTGTGACTGTATCCATGAGCCTTGGAGTCGCGTCCTGTAATAGTGCAGAGCCGGTTGATTTTTTCGTTCAGCGAGCTGACATGGCAATGTATAGCGCGAAACAGGCGGGTGGAAACTGCGTAAAGCAGTTCACGTCGGGTCATATGTAGTCTTTTGATTCAGTTGTTGATGTCTTGGAATTTACATCTCCTCGCCATCGTCGTCTTCGTTATCGTCTTCAAACTCTTCACAGAGTCTTTCCTGTAGCAGCTCTTCTGTGTACTCTTCCATTTTCTTCTCCTCTCTTTGCGGTTGCATCTTATGCTGCCTTGATGATGGGTATGTGACAGGTTTTTTATTTTTTTATGACAGCTCATCCGGAAGTCTTGCTGCAACACCCTCCTATCTCTGTTGATACCATTGATCTGCCTGACTTTAAACGGGCGGGTGTTCGGCTTGACCTGCTGCGTCTCGACCGGGTACACCCGCAGATCAGTGGTAATAAGTGGTTTAAGTTAAAATATGCGCTGGCAGCGGTGTTGGCTTCTGATTGCCAGAGAGTGCTTAGCTTTGGTGGTGCCTGGTCGAATCATATTCATGCGCTGGCGTATGCCGGATATGCACAGGGTATAGAAACCATCGGTGTTATTCGGGGAGAGCGTCCGGTCCGGTTGTCTGAAATGCTGTTGGATGCGGAACGGTGGGGAATGTCTCTGCAGTTTGTTTCCCGGGCGCAGTATCGTGACAAGTATGAAGCGGGTTTTCTTGCGCAGTTACATGATCGGTTTGGGGATTTTCACTGTCTGCCCGAAGGGGGATCGGGTGAGTGGGTGGTGGCTGGTTGCCGGGAAATCATTTCTCTGTTTAATCCGGCAGACTATGATCTGATTTGTTGCGCTTGTGGCACTGGCGGAACCCTGGCTGGCCTCATTGCAGGTTTGCATGCACAGGGGGGCGAATTGCTGGGAGTGCCGGTTGTCAAGGGTGGGGCTTTTCTCTATGAGGATATTCGTCGGTTGCTGGCTAAGTCGGGCGAGAATGACCCGGGTGGCTGGTCATTGGCGCTTAATGATCATGAAGGTGGCTATGCCAAAGTCTCTTCCGAGTTGGCTCAGGCGATGCGGCATTTCACGGAGTTTAGCGGTATCGGACTGGAGCCGGTTTATACTGGCAAGGTTTTTCTGGCGCTGCAGCGTAAACTCGCACGGGGTGAGTTGTCTCCGGGTACCCGGGTGATGATGATTCACACTGGTGGAATGCAGGGGTTGCGTGGTATGACTGAGCGTCTGGAGAAGAAATAGCGGTTAAGTCAGAGGTTAGAATCTGCTGTTATCTGCAAAAGGGGGGATACCGGCGGTTAAACCATTAAAAATATGAGTATAATGTTTAAAAACAAACGGATAGGCGTGGTTGCACTGTAATCATCAGTTTCACTGGAGTGGCAATGGAAAACTTTCGTAATATTGGCTTGATAGGGCGGCTGGGCAGCACTAAGGTAATCGATACGCTTAAGCATCTGATCCGCTTTCTTGACGAGCAGGGCCTGACGCCGATCCTGGATGAAAAAATTGCTGCGGTGATGCCGGGTCATGGCCAGCAAACCAGCTCTTCCCGTTTAATGGGAGAGATCTGTGATCTTGTTATCGTTGTTGGTGGTGATGGCAGTTTGTTGGGGGCCGCTCGAAATCTGGCGCAATCCAATGTGCCAGTGTTAGGGGTTAACCGGGGTAACCTGGGATTTCTGACCGATATTTCACCCGCCGAGATTGAAGAGAAGGTCGGAGAGGTGTTGAATGGGCAGTATACTGTCGATCGCCGCTTTCTGATCGATGTTCTGGTAAAACGTAATGGTGAGCCAATTGGCGAATCCACCGGGTTGAACGACTGTGTGTTGCATCCGGGTAAGTCTGCTCGCATGATTCAGTTTGAGCTCTATATCGAAGGTCAGTTTGTTTACACGCAACGCTCAGACGGCTTGATTGTCGCTACGCCAACAGGCTCGACCGCCTATGCCTTGTCCGGTGGTGGTCCTATTATGCATCCCCGGCTTGATGCTTTAGTGCTGGTGCCGATGTTTCCTCACACGCTTTCCAGCCGACCGATCGTGGTGGATGGGAACAGTGAACTTAAACTGGTGATCAGTGATAACAATGAGACCTACCCAACGGTCAGCTGTGATGGGCAGAAACATATCAGTTGTGCTCCCGGAGATACCATTACCATTCATAAAAAGCCGCACAAGCTGAAGCTGCTACATCCGCTAAGCCATAATTTCTACCAGACCTGCCGGGAAAAACTGGGTTGGGCTACGAAGTTGGGCGAATAATCGGGGTGCCTATGGGATATGCTTACGAAGGCTATGATCTTATCGGTGATGTACATGGTTGCGCGTTATCGCTGCAGTTATTGCTGAGTAAGCTTGGCTATAGCAAGAAAGCCGGGGTGTATCAGCATCCGCGCCGTCAGGCGGTGTTTCTGGGGGATATTGTTGACCGTGGACCACGTATCCGTGAGGCACTGCATATTGTCCGGGATATGGTGGATGGTGGACACGCTCAGATCGTAATGGGCAATCATGAGTTTAACTATCTTTCCTATCTGACACCCGGGCTTCCCGGCTCGGGTATGGAGTATCTCAGAACCCACAACCGGCGCCATCTGCGCATTCTGAATGAGACCCTTGAGCAGTTTGCCAACTACCCGCAAGAGCAGCAAGAGTTTCTGCAATGGATTAAAGAGATGCCTCTGTTTCTCGACTATGAGCAGTTTAGGGTTGTGCATGCCTGCTGGTCTCAGGAGCATATAACGCAGTTTCTGCGCACTCAGGGGGGGAACCAGATCGATGATGCTTATCTGCATCGTTCTGCTCATCACGATACCCCTGAGTGGGAGACGATGGATCGCTTGTTGCGTGGCACCCATCTGAAGATGCCCAATGATGAGGTGATGGTCAGCAAGGATGGTTACAAACGTCGTTTTTTCCGCACTAAGTTCTGGGCACAGCAGCCACAGTACTACATCGATGTGGTGTTTCAGCCCGACCCTTTGCCTGAACATGTGGCCCGAATGCCCCTGACTGAACAGGACTACCAGGATCTGCTCTATTACAGCAGTGACGAGCCGTTACTCTTTATTGGTCATTATTGGTGTGATGGTGAGCCGAAAGCGGTGGCCCCTAATATTGCGTGTATCGACTACAGTGCAGTGAAATTTGGTAAGTTGGTTGCCTATCGGCTGGATAATGAAAGGGAAATTGATCCGGCGAAATTTATCTGGGTTGATGTATTGAAGGAGATTAAAGATGAGTCCTGAATCCCATGAGCTGCGTATTGTGATCTTATGAATGAAGTTTTCCGCGTTCCGCTGGCCCAGGATCTGTCAGGTTTTACCGCGATACTGTGGCAGCATAAAATTCCTCATCGGGTGCTCGAGCAGGAAGGGGAGCAGCTGCTGCTGGTGCCTTACAGTGTCAATGCAGAGCAGATTATGCAGCTTTATCAGATGTGGCAGCAGGGGGATGATCTTTCCGGGTTGAGGGTGCAGCGGCAGAACCTACAGGGCGGAGTGCAGAGTATTCTTAAAAGCTGGTTGAGCCTCACGCTGATGGCGATCAGTGTCATCATCACGCTGATGGTCTCTTTGGGCGACAATATCCAGATGATGGGCTGGTTCACCATTGTGGATTTTCAGGTTCAGGGTAATAAGATTTATTACTCGGATCTGCTGTCATCGCTCACCGGTGGGCAGGTATGGAGATTATTTACTCCGGCGTTTATGCACTTTAACCTGCCACATATCATCTTTAATCTGCTGTGGGTGTGGGTTGTCGGCAGACGCATTGAAAGCTATCTTGGCTGGCCGGTATTGCTGGGGTTATTTCTGTTTTCAGCGCTGGTTTCAAATATTGCTCAGTTCTGGGTGAGCGGTCCGATGTTTGGCGGGATGTCTGGTTTTGTCTTCGCACTGCTGGGGTTTGCCTGGTTCTGGGATCGACTCAAACCCTCCAGGATGATTGGTATGCCGCCAGCGCTGATGGGCTTTATGATATTCTGGCTGGTGTTGGGCTATACCGGCGCGCTGGAAAGTCTGGATATGGGCTCCATTGCCAATACAGCGCATCTGGCCGGGTTGATCGCGGGTCTTGTACTCGTGCCGGTCGTGAGACTGTTAAAACGCTGACGGTCGCTGTGATATTATATCGGCCTGTTTATTTACCCGCTGTATTGATCCACTGTGAGGTGCACGATGAATTTTGAGAAGATGATTGCGGCGATGACGCCAGAGGTGTATCAGAGCCTGAAACGGGCTGTTGAGTTGGGTAAATGGCCTAATGGTGAGCGGCTCACCAATGAACAACGGGAGACCAGTTTGCGGGCGGTGATCGCCTATGATCAGACTAAATTACCTGAACATGAGCGCACCGGGTATATCGACCGCAGCAAAAAAGATGGCAGCAAACACGGCTCTGATCCACTGGAACCTCAGGTTCTGAAAATCCTGAACGACAATTGATGGATATTATCGCGCAGGGTGCGCTGGTAAAAATGCCCGCTGAGACAGGCCCTCAGATCCGCTATCAGTTAAAGCTGGATGATCATCGGATTGATTTGAACCGTTATCTTGGTAAGCCAGTAAAACTGAGCTATCTGGGGCAGACTAACTGCACCCATTGTGGCCGCAAGACCAGTAAAAGTTTTGCCCAGGGGTACTGCTATCCCTGTTTTAAAAAATTGCCGCAATGTGATCTCTGTATTATGAGCCCGGAGAAGTGTCATTATGACCAGGGTACCTGCAGAGACCCCTCCTGGGGCGAGCAGTTCTGCTTTCAGAGCCATTACGTTTACCTGGCTAACTCCTCTGGCGTTAAAGTCGGAATCACCCGGGGTACCCAGATTCCAACTCGCTGGATCGATCAGGGGGCGATTCAGGCACTGCCGATACTGCGGGTTGATACCCGGTTCCAGTCGGGACTGGTTGAGCGTATTTTTGCCACCCATGTGACCGATAAAACCAACTGGCGGGCGATGCTTAAAGGTCAGGTTGATCGCCTGGATCTCTACGCTGAGCGTGATCGTTTACTGCAACTTTGTCAGCCCGCGTTGACCGAACTGGAAGATCGTTTTGGTTTACAGGCGATTCAGCAGCTGCCGCAGGCTGAGGTCGTGGAACTGAACTATCCTGTACTTAATTTTCCCGCTAAAGTGACTAGTCTGAGCTTTGATAAAAGCCCTGTCATCGAGGGGATTTTGCAGGGTATAAAAGGGCAGTATCTGATTTTAGACAGCGGTGTTATCAACCTCAGAAAGTTTACTGCGTATCAGGTTGAATTCAGCGCCTGAGGGGTGTCAAACCTTTAAAAGAACCGTTTCGCCCCAGCATTATCGGGCATATTTGTAGGTTTGTTTATTGTTAATCGTTTTATGTTATTGCAGGGTGAATGAATGAGTCAGTCAGTGACAGAGCAGCCGAGTGTTATCTATCTAAAAGATTATGAGGTTCCCGCATTTCTGGTGGAACAGACTGAGTTGCGCTTCGAGCTTGAAGAGGAGCAGGCGCTGGTACGTTCTCAGGTCCGCTATTCCCGCAATCCGGAGTCTGCCAACCGCCAGCATCCACTGGTATTGGATGGACATGAGTCTCTGGAGCTGCAGCGTCTGAGTATTGATGGTGAAGTGCTGAGCGATAAGGATTTTCGACGGCTGGGGGAGCAACTGACTATCCCTGATCTGCCGGATCATTTTACCCTCGAATGTATCACCCGGATTGAGCCTCAGAACAATACTGCCTTAGAAGGGTTGTATAAGTCTGATGGCATGTTCTGCACTCAGTGTGAGGCGGAAGGCTTCCGCCGCATTACCTTTTATCAGGATCGGCCGGATGTGATGGCGCTGTTTGAAACCACTATAGTGGCGGATAAACAGCGTTACCCTGTGTTGCTGTCGAACGGTAATATGATTGATGCCGGAGAGGAGGACGATGGCCGCCACTGGGTTCGATGGCAGGACCCTTTCCCTAAACCTGCGTATCTGTTTGCTCTGGTTGGCGGTGACCTGGAATATATAGAGGATCGTTATACCACCGGTTCCGGTCGTCATGTGGCGCTGAAAATCTTCGCCGAAGCGAAAGATCTGGACAAGCTGGATTATGCCATGACCTCCCTGAAGCACTCGATGAAGTGGGATGAAGAGGTATATGGTCGGGAGTACGATCTGGATATCTTTATGATCGTGGCGGTCGACTTCTTCAATATGGGGGCGATGGAAAATAAAGGGCTTAATATTTTCAACACCTCTTGTGTGTTGGCGCATCCTGAAACCACGGTTGATGCAGGCTTTCAGCGGGTTGAAGGGGTGGTTGCTCATGAGTATTTTCATAACTGGTCGGGCAACCGGGTTACCTGTCGTGACTGGTTTCAACTCAGTCTGAAAGAGGGCTTCACGGTGTTCCGTGATTCCCAGTTCAGCTCTGATATGAACTCTCCGACGGTGAAACGGATAGAAGATGTTACTCTGCTGCGTACCGCGCAGTTTGCTGAGGACGCTGGTCCGATGGCCCATCCGGTTCGGCCTGCTTCATTTATCGAAATTTCCAACTTTTATACCCTGACAGTCTATGAAAAAGGCTGTGAAGTGGTGCGGATGCTGCACACTTTGCTGGGGGTTGAAACCTTCCGCAAAGGTTCAGACCTCTATTTTGAACGTCATGATGGTCAGGCGGTGACCACGGATGATTTTGTCCAGGCGATGGCGGATGTATCCGGCCGGGATATGCGCCGCTTTAAGCTCTGGTATAGCCAGTCGGGTACACCTCAGGTCTCGGTGACCGGTGAATATGATGCAGAGAATCAGCGCTATACGCTGCATATGCATCAGAGCTGTCCGGCAACGCCGGATATGGTCACCAAACAGCCCTTTCTGATCCCGGTTGCGGTGGGTTTACTTGATCCCCAGGGGCAGGATATGCCACTCCCTGGCGGCGCAATGACCGAAGTGCTTGAGTTTGTTGCCACTGAGCAGAGTTTTGTCTTTGAGAATATTCCGGTAGAGCCCGTGCCTTCATTGCTGCGCGGCTTTTCTGCACCCGTAAAGCTGACGTTTCCTTACAGCCGTGAGCAGTTAGTATTTCTCATGCAGCACGATAGCGATGGCTTTAATCGCTGGGATGCTGCACAGCAGCTGGCGGTGGGTATTCTGACGGAACTGATTGGTGACTATCAGCAGGGGCGGGAACTGAGTCTCGACCCGGCGCTGGTTGAAGCCTACCGTCAGGTACTCAAAGATACCGGATTAGATAAGGCGATGGTGGCGAAAGTGCTGACTCTGCCATCAGAGGCGTATCTGAGTGAGCTGGCCGCGGTGATCGATGTCGATGCCATTCATCAGGTACGCCGTTTTGTCAGAGACGCGATTGCTAACGCGCTTGAGCCTCTGTTTCTGCAGGTGTATCAGGACAACAATACGGTAGAAGCATATAGCCCCGATGCGGCTTCGGTTGCCCGCAGAAGTCTGAAAAATCTGGCGCTGTCTTATCTGATGGCGACGGACAAGCAGGAGTACCTTGAGCTGGCGCTGGAGCAATACCGTCACGCCGATAATATGACCGACAGTCAGGCAGCCCTGACCCTGATCGCCCATTCCGACTTTCAGGCGTCCGCGGCGGAGGTATTGGAGAGCTTCTATCAACGCTGGCAGAATGAGTCGCTGGTGGTCAACCAGTGGCTGGCGGTTCAGGCAAGTGATCCTAAAGAGGGCGCTTTGGCGCGGGTGCGGTCATTGCAGCAGCATCCGGCTTATGATGCGGCTAATCCGAATAAGATCCGTTCGCTGGTGTCTGTTTTCTGCGCCCAGAACATGATGAATTTCCACAATTCTGATGGTAGCGGCTACCGTTTTCTGGCGGATCAGATTATTGTATTGAACAAGCAGAACCCGCAGATCGCTTCGCGCTTGCTGACACCATTGACACGCTGGAAGCGATATCCTTCTGAGCGTAGCGCACTGATGAAAGCTGAACTGGAACGGATCAGCAGCAGTGGCGATCTTTCCCGGGATGTTTATGAAGTATTGAGTAAAAGTCTGGCTGGTTGAGGCCTGTAGAAAAAGGGTATTAAAATGGAACGAACTATCCCGGAACAGGATAAATTTGAACTGCAGCAGAACTATCGCCGCTATCTGAAATATCAGGATCAATATGATGATGCGTTCAATAGCCTTAAGAGATCCCGAGCCAGCCGTGTATGGCTGGCGGGACTGTTAGCGCTATTGTTCAGTCCTGGGTCTGATTTTTTCCTCGGCGCTGCTGCGGCATTATTTGGACTCTATTTTTATCGTATAGCGACAGCCTGGTACGACAGTTTTCAGATCGATGAGGGCCGCGAGGAGGTGTTACGCTGGTTCTCCTCCAAAGGCCTCACATTTGAAGGGCGCATCCTCTATTTTCGGGATGATACCTTGCTGGCCCAACCGCTTGATCCTTTCGCTGATGAGATCTACGCCTGAAAGGTCGGGATCGCCAGATGCCGGTTAAGCGTGAGTACAGAAGAATCAGTCAGCGGGCTAAGAGCCTGCTGGCAAAGCCAGAAGGGATTGATGTTGATTTCAAACGCGAAATTAACGGCATAAAAAGTCGCGATCTGGTCTCGTTCGCCAACTCCTCCCGGGGAGGCGCCATTCTGGTTGGTGTCGACGAATATACCAGCGCTGATGGTTTGCAGCGCGGGCGTATTGTAGGTTGTGATGTGGACGACAGTGCCCGACTGAGTCTGATCAACAAAGCCACCGATTGTTACCCTATCGTTGATATAGAGGTCGTGGTTGAAAATATCAGTACCACCCCCTTTTTTCGTATTGAAATAGCGCCAGGTAACAAACGACCCTACTGCACCCAGCGGGGGGAATATGCTATCCGTGCAGATGCCCGCTCCCGGGCCCTTTATCCAGAAGAGCTGCTGGCGATGTTTATGGACCGCGAAGGCCAGCTGTTCCTGAACCGCTTTCGCGAAGCCGTGACACAGTTAGAACAGCGGCTGGGACAGATGGACCATGCGTTTGGTGCGGGCATGGAGCAACTGGTGATCCACCTGGATGAACTGGATAGCCAGGTCAGACGGACACTGACGCGGGTTGATCAGATGACCGATAGCGCCAAAAAACGTTCGCGCAATATGTTGCAGGCGTTGCGCGACTCCCAGGACAGTATCGCAGGGCTGGAAGCTTTGCTGTTATCACAAAATGGTAACCCCGCAGGCCGGTTGGAAATTATGCGGGATATCCGTACCCGGCTTGATCAACTGACTGAAAACCTGAATCCGACAGAGGGGCGCAACGAGTGATTGACCGTATTCGCCGTGCCAACTTCTGGATTTTTGACCTGGATGGCACTGTCACTCACCCGGTCCATGATTTTGAGCGGATCCGGGCCGAGCTTGGGTTGCCGTCGGGCTGTGATATTCTCGCGACCATCGCTGAGCGACCTGAGGCTGAACGGGATGAACTAAATCATCAACTCGATCAGTGGGAATATTTCTACGCCGATATGGTGAAACCTGCTATCGGTGTCAATGCCTGTCTCGAACTGTTGGGAACCCGGGGCTGTCAGCTGGGAATCCTTACCCGCAATAAGCGGGAAGTAGCGCTGCACTGCCTTGAGGTTATCGGTGTCAGCCACCTGTTTAATCCGGCTGCGGTGTTGGGACGTGATGATGCTTTAGCAAAACCGGATCCGCAGGGGATCAACCTGTTGCTGCAGCAATGGCAGGCAGGGGCAGAACAGACCGTAATGGTGGGGGATTTTCGCTACGATCTGGAAGTAGGGCGTGCTGCAGGTGTGGCGACAATTCACGTCGACCTGCGGGACGACAGGGCATGGCCCGAATTAACCGATTTGAAGGTGCATACGTTGTCTGAATTACACCAATGGCTTATATCCTCAAGGGTATCTGCTTGATTCTAGTCAAGATCGTTTAACAAAGCTGAGGTATAGTGTCTTTATCTCACCGGAGGATGTTATGACAGTACTGAATGAATTACACCAGGATCATGTCAACCTGAATAAGTTGCTGGCTGTGCTCGGGAACAAGCTGGAAAAACTGAAACAGGGTGAAATGCCAAACTTTGTGCTGCTTGCAGATGCGGTTGATTACATCACCAGTTATGCGGATGCCTACCATCATCCGCGGGAAGATCAGATGTATGACTTCTTCAAAGAGTCTGGTTGTCCTGAGTTGGATGATGCGATCGCTCAATGTGTTGATGAACATAAACAACTGAAAAAAAGCAGTACAGATATTATCGAGGCGGTTGACTGTATTCTGACGGACGCTGTTGTCCCGATGGATCAGTTTATCGCGAAGCTTGAACGTTTTCTGGATGATCAGATTGAGCATCTGAATCTGGAAGAGGGGACGCTATTTCCCCTGTTAGATGAGGTTGCTAACAGTGAGCAGTGGCAGGCGCTTGAACCTGAGCTGCCGAAAATAGATGATCCTCTGTTTGGCGAACAGCAGAAGCAGCGGTATATTGATCTTTATTCTGAGTTACTGCGGGATATGCAGTAGTCTCAGGCAGAGGTGCTTGTTTAGTCAGGTTGCTTTCCGGTTGCCTCTGTTCATTTTAAAGAGATCTTAAATCGTTGTTAAGCTGACTAAACAGTTCAGGTTTCATGTTAGGCAGGGGGCGGAATTCAATCCGGTTCCTGCCTTTTTCTTTGGCCAGATAGACCGCTTCATCCGCCGCTTTTAACAGCGCATGAGCCTGCGCAGCCAGATCATCGAAGGCGAAACTGCCGTAAGAACAGCTGCTTGCCCCAATCGAAGCGCTTACCCTGAAGGGGGTGTTGTCGTTATTATGGAGCACTAGGTGAAGAATTTTAGTCCGCAACTGATCACCAATCTCGACCGCCTTGTCAGAATCGCAATTTGGTAGCAAAACAGCAAACTCTTCGCCGCCGTAGCGGGCAACAAAGTCAGTTTTACGCAAACTTTTCTTCAATAAAAGGCCAACTGAGCTCAGTACTTTATCGCCCACCTGATGACCGAAATTGTCATTAACCAGCTTGAAATAATCCAGATCGATAAACAGACAGCTGAGGGGGGTCTTAAGCCGGCTGGCTCTGGACAGCTCTTTAATAATCTCCTGATCGAATGCCCGCCGGTTATTCACCTTAGTAAGCATATCGATAATGCTAAGCCGCTTAAGGTTTTGCTGATTGATACAGTTTTCAATACAGACTGCGATAACCGATGCCAGGTGACCCACATAATCGTAGTCAAAGTGTTCACTGTAGCGAGCCGGGTCATTGCTGCCAAGGTGCAGGCTGCCAATCAGACAGTTGTGACGAATAAGGGGAAGCAGGGCGCTGCTGAGTATATAGGGGGTGCTGGGAAAGGCGATGCTTTTCAGCTGAGCACTTAACTCGCCGGTTCTGAGTTTTACGGAAGGAAACAGGGTTTTAAGCAATCGCTGGTTGTTGACAAAGCGGAGGCTATGACCCGGTTCAGGAGGGATATAGTCCTCTAAAAGGCTGCGGGCTGCAGATTCAGGGTCAAGCAGAATCAGGTTGACGGCGGTCAGATGAAAATACTCTTTGAACTCAATCAGAATAAGGTCCAGCAGTTCTGCCAGGTTGCTGCAGCTCAGCAGTCGCAGCTCCATTTCAAAGAATGAACGCAAAATGGCTTCATTCCGCTCAACCTTACTGGCCAGAAGGTGCAGAGATCTGCGCAGATCTTTGTTCTCTTTATCGATTGGTCCCATGAAACGCCTGCTTTGCGCCTACTACCTACTAAAAGTATGAAAGAGTTATCGGCCATCGAAGATAACTATAAAGGAAAAGCAAGACAGGGATAATACAAAAATAACGAAAAAACGTGTATGTGCTGCGGTTAACCAGGCGAAACGCCCAAACGATAAGGCTAACAGTTAAAAAGCCTGCTACTCATTATGAGTAGCAGGCTTTTTGAAAGAATCAGCAGGTTCAGCTTGCTTTGGCGATTTTGCCATGTTGTTCCGGATGGGTACTGATAAAATGCTTCAATACCTGTCTTAAAACTTTTTCGTGCGCTGAATCTCCTTTTCGTTGTGCTTTAGCAATATCATCCAGGATGATTTTTTTTACTTTGCTTTGACCATCATGACAGCAGAGGTAATGCCCTATTGCCATGGCGATGATCGGGTCCGTGTGCTCATGCTCAGCAATGGCCTCGACTTCATCCTGAGTGAGGTCGCTGAGGTGGAGGCATTCTGTGTAGGTTAGCATTGTGGTATCCCCATTTTATTGTAATGCTATTAAGAAAACTAATAGTCGGAGGGCCATATGAAACCTGTACTGAGGCCCGGTACTAATATATTAGGCAACAGATCGGCTTTGCTCTAATTAAAAGAGCCCCTTTTTTTATATAAATTACGCATTAGGAATGAATTATTGATATATCTCAGAGTTATATAATTTACGGATCTGTTCTGTATCATATTGGCCGGTTTTTTTAAGTGTTGTTATTGGCAGACAAATAATTAGTAAAATAATGATAGTCGCGTGCCGCATTAATTTAAGCCCAGTTTTGTAAAGTTTTAAGGGAGATTAAACAGGGCCTGGGTCCTGTGAACGGCCAGGGAGGGGGAGGTGAAGATTTGCCAATGGATATTAAGGTCTACAGGAGGTTAGTCATGGATAGTGAGACAACAGGACGGGGCTTCCGGCCATCTAAGGTGTGCCTCTGGTGGTTGATTGCTTTGCTTATGTTACTGGTGACGCTGGTCGCCTGGTACGGCTCAGCATCTCCGGGAATGGAAGTGACGTTCCACAATAGCAGTGAACAGATGATTGAGTCGATTCAACTGGATTTTGGCAGTGCGGATACCCAGTCGCGGATTCAGGCATTCCGTATTCCGGCGGGTGAAGAGCGCATCTTATTGCTGAATCATCAACCCGGCATGGGCTTTAATGTTCAGGTGAATTACCGCGACGGCAATAAGCAGACGTTCTGCGCTTTGCATGGCGACGATCAGCGTCGCCCGGTGATCTATCTGCAGCCCTGACGGTTTCATTCTGTCTTGCGAAAGGGTAGACGCTGGCGCAGATATTCCATCTCCTGGCGTAGCATAGTCTCCTCTTCCTGAGTGAATTTCTGTACCGCATCCTGAAACCCCGGGTGTGCCAGCCAGTGGGCTGACCAGGTTTCGATAGGCTCGAACCCCCGTTGTATCTTGTGTTCTCCCTGGGCGCCAGGATCGAAGCGCTGCAGCTGATGACGGATGCAGTGTTCAATACCCTGATAGTAACAGGTCTCAAAATGCAGGCTGTCGTATTCCGCCAGCGCGCCCCAATAGCGGCCATAGAGGTTTTTGCTATCCTGAAAAAACAGCGCCCCGGCAACCGCTTCAGTGTCACTGTGATGCATATCATAGGCAAAGCAGATGTGCAGTTGCTCTGGCAGGGTATCTCTTAGCTGCTGAAAGAACGCTTCGTTGAGATAACCGTTGCGACCCCGCTTCAGGTAGGTGATCTGGTAGAAGCGGTAAAATTGCCGGAGCATCTCATCTGTTAGCTGGGTGCCACTGATAAAACGGTGCTCAATACTATGCTCAGCAATCTTACTGCGCTCTTTGCGTAGATTTTTACGTTTGCGGGAGCTGAAGGTGGCGAGAAAATCTTCAAAATCGGAGTAGTCACGGTTGAACCAGTGGTATTGGGTTCCGAGGCGGTAGTTCAGGTCTGGGAAGTTTTCCTTTTCAAGCAGATAGCCTTCAAGAAACAGCCCATGCCAGCCAGATGCCTGGTATTGCGATGCCAGCTGTTGAGTCGCTGCTAGCATCTGCCGGGTGAGGACTGTCTGTTCAGTGTCACTCAGGTGGGCATGAAACAGTAAACGTGGGCCGTAGCAGGGGGTAAAAGGGATAGCGGTCAGTAGTTTAGGGTAGTATTCAAGACCATTGCGCTGATAGGCGTCTGCCCAACTCCAGTCAAATACATACTCACCGTAGGAGTGGCTTTTCAGATAGAGCGGCATCGCGGCAATGTCCTGATCGCCTTCGGTCACCACCAGATGGCAGGGTTGCCAGCCAGTCTCCGGCGCAACACTGCCAGATTGCTCTAATGCACAGAGAAACGCATAGCGCAGAAACGGGTAGTCTGTGCCTGCCAGGTTGTTCCAGCGCGCTGCTCCGATCTGCTCGATGGCGCTATAAAAATTGAATTGCGGCATATTGTCCTATACTGTTCAGAGCCAGAATTTATTATCTAACTATCCGATAATAAAGCATTATATTTTTACGGATGCGAGCAGATTAGCTGCTTTTCAGGTTGGCTATCGTTACTATCATAAGTTTGCATCTGTATTTACGCTAGGAGAATAAAAATGGATGAGCTGGAGTTGGAATTTGAGCTGGATTCTCGTCTGAATAACGATTGTATTACCCTGGGCGACTTTCCGCTGTGCCGTTTGCTGCTGATGAATGATGCGAATTACCCCTGGTTTATTCTGGTGCCACGCCGTGCAGAAGCCAGTGAGATCTATCACCTGTCTTCGGCGGATCAGGCTCAGTTGCTGCATGAATCTTCATTTCTGTCAGAAAATCTTCATGATGTATTTGATGCGGATAAGATGAACATTGCCGCGCTGGGGAATGTTGTTAAGCAGCTCCATGTTCATCATGTGGTTAGGTTTGAGGGGGATCCCGCCTGGCCTGCGCCGGTTTGGGGAGCGGTTGTTGCGAAGCCCTATACCGATCTTCAGATTCAGGAGATTCATCAGAAGTTACAGATGATGATGCCTGAGGAGGTAAATTTTGTTGCCTGGGATCTGATCAACTGATTTCTCTCTTAAAATCCATTAATTGGCCCTGTCAGCGGTCAATAATTCAGGTATAATTCGCCGTTTTCTGGGCAAGGCGGCTGACGTTGTCGGCTTTTGCAATAAACAGGGCTGAAACCAATCGGGTCGCTTTGCGGTGTATCTCTATCTCAGGGGAAAACTGCTAACAATGCCAATCTTTGATTTCGCGTGCCGTCATTGTGGTCATGAATTTGAAAAGCTGGTGCTGAAGTCTGACGCACCGGCACCTGTCTGTGCTGGTTGTAATTCTGCCGACGTGGTTAAAAAAGTGTCCGCGTCACGTTTCAGATTGTCCGGTACGGGCTGGTACGAGACTGATTTTAAAACCGGTAAGAAAAAGAACCTGGCGGGTGGCCAGGGTGAATCCGGTAACTGATTTTTAATTGTCTGAATAAACACTGATTCAGCTTGCTAAGTAACAGGAACATTTAACTATGCGCAGTCATTATTGCGGCGATCTCAGAAAAGAGCATATCGGCGAAGACATTACTCTGACGGGGTGGGTTCACCGTCGTCGCGACCACGGTGGGGTTATCTTTCTGGATCTTCGTGACCGCGAAGGCCATTCACAGGTGGTGTTTGACCCTGATCGTGAAGCGAGCTTCGCGCTGGCAGACAGCTGCCGTAGTGAATATGTGGTTGAGGTTAAGGGCGTCGTTCGTGCCCGTCCGGAAGGCACTGTTAACCCGGAGATGGCGACCGGTGAGATCGAAGTTCTGGGTCAGGAACTGGTTATCCTGAACAGATCAGAAACCCCTCCCTTCCAGCTGGACGAGCATCAGCAGGTGGGTGAAGAGGTGCGTCTGCGTTACCGTTATATCGATCTGCGTCGTGCTGAGATGCAGGAAAAACTGCGTTTTCGTTCCAAAGTCACCACGGCTATTCGTAATTATCTGGATGAGAATGGTTTTCTTGATATTGAAACCCCCATTCTTAACCGTGCCACCCCTGAGGGCGCCCGCGACTATCTGGTGCCAAGTCGGGTGCATGAAGGTCACTTCTTTGCATTGCCGCAGTCTCCTCAGTTGTTCAAACAGTTGCTGATGGTGGCGGGTTTTGACCGCTACTATCAGGTTGCCAAGTGTTTCCGTGATGAAGACCTGCGTGCCGATCGTCAGCCAGAGTTTACCCAGATTGATATTGAAACCTCATTCATGAATGAGGAAGAGATTATGGGCATTGCTGAAAAGATGATCCGCAAGCTGTTCCTCGAGCTGAAAGGCATTGATCTCGGTGACTTCCCACGTATGCCGTACTCCGAAGCGATGCAGCGTTATGGTTCTGATAAACCCGACCTGCGCTACCCGATGGAGCTGGTTGACGTTGCCGACCTGATGGCTGAGATCGAGTTTAAGGTTTTTGCTGGTCCGGCTAAAGACCCTAAAGGCCGCGTGGCAGCCCTGAAGGTGCCGGGTGGCGCTCAGCTGACCCGTAAGATCATTGATGAATACACTAAGTTTGTCAGCATCTACGGCGCTAAAGGTCTGGCCTGGATTAAGGTTAACGAGCTTGAAAAAGGTGTTGAAGGCTTACAGTCTCCTATCGTTAAGTTCCTTGGCGATGAGGTGGCGATGGCGATTATGGAACGTCTGGATGCGCAAAACGGCGATATCGTCTTCTTCGGTGCTGATAAAGAGAAAGTCGTTTCCGAGGCTCTGGGTGCACTGCGTATCAAAGCGGGTGAAGATCTGCAGATGGCTCAATGTGAGTGGGCGCCGCTGTGGGTGGTTGACTTCCCGATGTTTGAAGAGACCGACAACGGTGGTATGACGGCATTGCATCACCCGTTTACCGCGCCAAGCTGCAGCCCTGAAGAGTTGCAAGCGAATCCTCTGGCAGCGCTGTCCCGTGCTTATGACATGGTGTTGAATGGTTGTGAGCTGGGTGGTGGTTCTATCCGTATCCACAACCGGGAGATGCAGGCGTCGGTGCTGGATATTCTGGGGATCTCTGATGAAGAGGCGGATGATAAGTTTGGCTTCCTGCTGAACGCACTGAAATATGGTGCGCCACCGCACGGTGGTCTGGCATTTGGTCTTGACCGTCTGATCATGCTGATGACCGGTACCGATTCGATCCGTGAAGTGATCGCCTTTCCGAAAACCCAGAGTTCAGCCTGTATGATGACTCAGGCTCCGGGTGAGGTGAGTGCGGCTCAGCTGCGTGAACTGAATATCAAACTGCGTAAGACGCCATAAGGTATTTTGCAGTTAATCATCAAGCCGTGCACTGCACGGCTTTTTTTATGGCCGAATCTGGGGTATTGTGCTCTGTATA
>NZ_JBNKYN010000087.1:0-19238 GCF_050300915.1 Amphritea sp. | reverse complement strand
GCCATCAGCGCCTGACAGAGAATCGAGGTCAGCGCCAGCGGTGCAATAATACAGACCAGGGTTTTCACCGAGCGGAATGTCAGCAAACAGAGCAGACCAACGACGCCATACACCCAGGCCAGCATCTGATACTGGGCCGTACCGATCACCTCATTGGTGGCAGCCTCAAAGCCAGAGTTGCCCGCGGCCATCTCAAAACGGATCTGGTCAGAGTCATACTCGGCGGCAAATGATGCTATCTGCCGGGTAAGGTTAGTCAGGGTTGCCGCCTTATGATCATCAAGAAAGATAATCACCGGCAACAGTGAACAGGAAGGATTCATCAACCCGGCAGGGACATAGGACAGAGAGGCATTGATCACCAGTTGGTTACGGCTGATTGTCCGCCACTTGAGATTGCCTTCGTTCAGACCCGAGGTCACCCGCTTGGACACATCCACCAGCGACACACTCGACTGCACCCCTTCAATATTGGTCAGGTAGTATTGAAAGCGATCCACCAGTGACAAGGTAGTAAAGCTGGAACAGTGATCAGTCTCTGTGCCGACCATCACCACAAAGATATCGCTGGAAGTGGAGTAATGCTCAGTAATAAAACGGTTATCCACATTGTAGCGGGAGTCCGGACGCAGCTCTGGCGCACCACTGTCCAGATCACCAATCTGCAGCTTCTGCCCCTGATACACCCCTCCCACCAGCAGCAACAGGGCCACCGCAACCGCGACCCGGGCGCCTTTTGGTGTAGCAAACCAGGTCAGCAGACGCCAGCCACTGTGCTGCTTCTGTTCCGCATTACGAGCTCGCTGGGTGGCCCGTTCACCAATCCCCAGCAACGACATAATCACCGGTAACAGAAACAGGTTTGTCAGAATAATGACCGCAATCCCCAGCGATGCCGCGATCGCCAGATCCTGAATAACGCGAATCTCAATCACCATCAGGGTGACAAAACCGATACCATCCGACAGCAGTGCCGTCAGACCCGGAATATACAGCGCCCGGAACGCCCGTCGTGCCGCCAGCCAGCTGTCTGCCCCCCGGGCACTCTCCAGGGCGATAGTATTAACAATCTGCACCCCATGACTGACCGCAATAGCAAACACCAGAAAGGGTACCAGCATCGAGTAAGGATCCAGGCCGTAACCCAGCAGCTTTAGCAAACCCAGCTGCCAGATCACCGCAATCACCGAACAGGCCAGTGGCACCAGGGTTCCGGTAATACTGCGGGAGTAGAGATAAAGCAGGATCAGGGTAATCAGCAGCGCGATAGCGAAAAATACCGCCACCTGGGCAGCACCATCGATCAGATCGCCGACAATCTTGGCAAAGCCGGTGATATGAATCGAGATGTTATCAGACTGATAACGATCCCGAATCAGGGTTTCCAGCTGTTGCGACAGCGCCTGGTAATCCAGTTTTTCACCGCTATCCGGATGTTTATCAAACAGCGGCACCTGCACAATCGCCGAGCGGAAATCATTGGCCACCAACCGCCCCACCTGACCGGAACGCAGGATATTCAGTTTGATCTGCTCAAGACTGGCCGCAGAGCCATCGTAGTCCGGCGGAATCACTGGCCCGCCGACAAAGCCCTCTTCGGTCACCTCTGTCCAGCGCACATTGGGGGTCCAGATAGAGGTCAGCGCCGAGCGGTCAACCCCGGGAATAAAGAACAGCTCATCGGTAATCTTTTGCAGCGTCTGCTGAAACTCAGCGGTAAAGATATCACCCTCGTTAACCGCCACCGCTACCCGCACACTATTACCCAGTCCCGCCAGATCATCTCGGTTTTTAAGATAGTTCTCCACGTAAGGGTGGGAGGTTGGGATCATCTTAACAAAACTGGCATCGGGACGAATCTGCACCGCCTGCCAGCCAAGGAACAGGGTCAGTGCGGCGAATATCAGCAACACCGGCAGGCGCCGGTGAAACAGTACCCGTTCAGCAAACTCTTCTGAGCCTTTAATCGGTGCTAACAGCAACTGCGATAACTTACTCATGACCAGTCTCCAGTGTCAGCAAGCCACCTTCACCTACAAGCACATACCTCCCCTGCAGGGCGATGCCTGCACTCAGAGAGCGCCGTCCACCGCTGTCCAGCGGAGTGAATTTCTCGCCATCACGGCTCTGTAAAATCAGCCCGCCCTGCCCCAGCAGCACCAGTTTATCGGCTCCGGCTACGGCACTTTGCAGAGTAACACTATAGCCACTATCCACCGGCGACCACTGCAGCCCTTCGTCCGAACGATACAGATGCCCGCGAAGCCCCATCAGGTACAACTGTTTGCTGAACTCGGTAATAGCAAAAAAAGAGCCATCATAAGGGGTTTCAATACGACGCCAGTTAGCGCCGCCATCGGTTGAGCGAAACAACAACCCGGCTTCTCCAGCAATATAGAGATTGCCCTGATGGTCTGCGGTCATCGCATTCAGATGAAAATTATCAGGATTATCCAGGCGATCGCCCCAATAAACCCAGTTTTCACCACCGTCCTCGGTCTTCAGCAACAGGCCATAGCCCCCCAAAGCAAAGCCATGCTGCGCGTCGGCAAACCAGGTATCCAGCAACGGCACTGCAGCACCGCCTTCCACGGCAGCGGCTGCATCATCGACCTGCCAGGCAATACTGTCCAGTTGCTCAGCCAGCGAGGTATTATCCGGCTCAGCATCAGCGCGAACCTGCAGTTCTGCCAGTTTTTCCTGCAACCGTTGCAAGCGCAACTGATTAACCTGATTACCATCCAGCAATGTCTGCCAACTGACACCACCATCACTGGTCGCCGCAAGCAAACCATCATGTCCGCTCAGCCAGCCATGCTGGGGATCGGCGAAATAAACTGAGGTGAGCATCACGCTGAAAGGCGTTTGTTGTTGCTGCCAGCTGCGCCCCTGGTCTTCCGAGCGCATCACAACCCCCTGGTCACCCACAGCCACCAGCTGCTTGCCGGTGGCCGTAATATCCAGCATCAGCTCCTCTGCTGCACGCGAAGAGAGCAACGCAGGGGTAGTGAGACGGTCGATATCAGTCTGCGCAACAGCGCTGTTGGTCAACAGACTGAATGACAGGATAACAGTCGATATTAAGCCGTTGATGAGTGAGCGGATCGGATCCATACTTTTCCCAGTTATTATCATTATGCAGGAATCAACTTTTCCCTAACGTTAGCATCGATCAGCTACGGTCAGAAATAAATGTCTAAGCGCAAGAATCATTAACAAAAACGGTCAGATGCTCAATAACAAATATTGGCAATATTATTAACACTTTCTACCAGTGCGCAGAAAAAAGCCCATCAGATCAACATAAACTCATAAAAGTCGCCTACTTAGATTGCAATTAGTCAACGGCCAGAGGTAGAGTTAGCGACTGCGACAGAGGTGCTTACACTCTTGCTGTAAAGTCTTTGAATAGGTTCGCAGCTTACTAAAAGCCGACTATCCTCAGACACCTCCCCTAACAGGGAAACCTCTGCAAAGAACAATAAATGGAGATTAGCTCGATGAATCAATTCCGCAAAACATTGCTCGGTCTGAGCACCGCCGTATGCATAATGGGTTTAACCGCTGCTGCACAGGCCGACACCCTGAAAATCGCTCTGGCCGGCCCGGCGACAGGCCCTGTCGCCCAGTATGGTGATATGCAAAAAATCGGTGTTATGGCAGCGATTGACGATATCAACAAAGCAGGCGGTGTGAACGGTATGATGCTGGAAGGCGTTATCTATGACGATGCCTGTGATCCCAAACAAGCCGTCGCCGTTGCGAACAAAATTGTCAATGATGGTATCACTCAGGTGGTTGGCCATCTGTGCTCCTCCTCCACTGAACCTGCCTCAGATGTCTACGAAGAGGAGGGCGTATTGATGATTACCGCCGCGTCCACCTCCCCTTCGATCACCGAGAAGGGCTACCAGATGATTTTCCGCACCATCGGCCTGGATAGTCTGCAGGGCAGTATGGCCGCACAGTACATCCTGAATAAAGCTAAACCGGCCCGGGTCGCCATTATCCATGATAAGCAGCAATACGGTGAAGGGCTGGCAACAGTGGTTCGCGATCGGTTAGCTGAAAACGGCGTCAAAGCGGTTATGTTTGAAGGTGTCACCCCCGGCGATAAAGACTTTTCTGCCCTAGTTGCCAAGCTGAAAAAAGAGAACGTTGATTTTGTCTACTACGGTGGCTACCACCCTGAGCTGGGGCTGATCCTGCGTCAGTCTGCTGAAAAAGGTTTCAACGCACAGTTTATGGGCCCCGAAGGCATAGATAACTCTGATCTGGGCAAGATCGCTGGCGACGCAGCTGAAGGCGTGCTGGCCACAGCACCGAAGAGCTTTGACAAAAACCCGGTCAACGAAGCACGTGTAGCGGCGATCAAGGCTAAGGGTGAAGACCCAACCGGTCCGTTTGTATTCACCGCCTATGCCGCCGTTGAAGTGATGACCGATGCGATGGAAGCGACCAAGTCTACCGATTCAGAAGCGCTGGCTGACTATATCCGCAGCCACGAATTCGAGACAGCCATCGGTAAAGTGAAGTATGACGAGAAAGGCGACCTGACTGAGTCAACTTTCCTGGTATACCGCTTACATAAGGATAGCCCTAAGACTCCGGCTGAATAATTTAGTGTAATAACAATAGATTAGCGAACTGCGGCGCAACATGCTCCAGTCCGCAAATCCCGATTCCCTGGTGCCGCGATCCGGCATCGGGGATTCGTTTTATATGGTCCCTGCAAATGTCAGAATTTTCGCTTTATCTGTTGCAACAGCTCATTAACGGGCTAACCATCGGCTCCACCTACGCCCTGATCGCCATCGGCTATACAATGGTTTACGGCATCATCGGCATGATCAACTTTGCCCACGGCGAGATCTATATGATCGGCTCCTACGTGACATTTATTGTTATCGCGGGCCTGCTGGGCATGGGAATCGTGAGCCTTCCCATCATCCTGATTATCGCCCTTATAGTAGCGATGTTTATCGCCAGCACCTACGGCTGGACAGTTGAACGGGTCGCTTACCGTCCTCTACGGGGTTCAAACCGGCTGATTCCACTGATCTCAGCCATCGGTATGTCGATCTTCCTGCAGAACTTTGTCGTTCTGGCTCAGGGGTCACGAGATGTGGCTCTGCCACCACAGATTGTCGGTGGCTGGAACTTCGGTGACCCAGGCTCCTTTGAGGTCTCCCTCTCCTATATGCAGGTGCTGATCTTTGCTGTCACCTTTATCAGCATGACGCTGCTGACACTGTTTATCTCCCGCTCCCGTATGGGGCGCGCCTGCCGCGCCTGCTCAGAGGATCTGGGGATGACCAATCTGCTGGGGATCGATACCAATAAAATTATCGCCCTCACCTTTATTGTCGGCGCAGCGCTGGCCGCCATTGCTGGCTTGCTGCTGGGCCTCTATTACGGTGTCGTTAACCCATTTGTGGGCTTTATCGCAGGTCTTAAAGCCTTTACGGCGGCGGTGCTGGGCGGGATCGGGTCAATTCCCGGGGCGGTGCTCGGCGGTCTTATTCTTGGTGTCACCGAGGCGATGACCTCAGCATTTTTCCCATCAGAATATAAGGATGTTGTATCCTTCGGCCTGCTGGTGCTGATTCTGCTATTCCGTCCAAGCGGACTTCTGGGCAAACCGGAGGTAGAAAAAGTATGACCTCTTCTAAACTGTATAACGCAATTTTCGCCGCCGGAATCTCATTTATTCTCGCCTGCCTGATGATCGGGGTTAAACTGGATACCGATAGCAGCGTACTGGCGGTTAAAGGCGCAACCACTGAACAGTGGATCTGGATTGCTGGCGGGATCACTATCGTGTTTCTGTCACAACTGTTCAGTGCTCAGATCGATGCCCTGTTCGGTGCCATCCCCAAACCCAACTTTAAAGCGGTGCTGCCGCAAGAAAAGAAGATGGCCACCCTGAAGCCCTGGCTGATCGCTGCAGTGATTGTCGGCATGCTGATCTGGCCGTTTATGGTTTCCCGGGGTAGCGTCGATCTGGCGACCCTCACTCTGATCTATATTATGCTCGGGCTGGGGCTGAACATTGTGGTTGGCCTTGCCGGCCTGCTTGATCTGGGCTTTGTCGCCTTCTATGCTGTCGGCGCATACACCTACGCCCTGCTATCGCAATATTTTGGTATGTCGTTCTGGGCCTGCCTGCCAATCTCCGCGGGACTGGCTGCACTGTTCGGCTTTCTGTTAGGTTTTCCGGTTTTGCGTTTGAGAGGTGATTATCTGGCGATCGTCACCCTCGGATTCGGTGAGATTATCCGTATTCTGCTGAACAACTGGACCTCACTGACCGGTGGGCCTAATGGCATATCCGGTATCGACAAGCCAACCCTGTTTGGTCTGGAGTTCAATCGCCGGGCAAAAGAGGAAGGCGCGATGACCTTCCATGAATACTTTGATATGGATTACTCCAGTTCCTACAAAGTGATCTTTCTTTATCTGATCGCAGTCCTGCTGGTGATCTGTGTCATCTATCTGATCAACCGCCTGATGCGCATGCCGATTGGTCGTGCCTGGGAAGCCCTGCGGGAAGATGAGATCGCCTGCCGCTCTCTGGGTCTTAACCGCACGGCCATCAAGCTCTCGGCGTTTACTCTGGGAGCCTCAACAGCAGGCTTTGCCGGTTGCTTCTTCGCCGCCCGACAGGGTTTTATCAGCCCGGAATCATTTATCTTTATTGAGTCGGCCATCATTCTGGCGATTGTTGTTCTGGGCGGTATGGGGTCTCAGATGGGGATCATCTTTGCCGCCATTATCATGACCATTCTGCCAGAACTGGCGCGGGAGTTCTCCGAATACCGGATGCTGCTGTTCGGCCTGCTGATGGTCGTGATGATGCGCTGGCGTCCGGAAGGACTGGTACCGATGAAACGACCGAACCTGGAGTTGAAACAACAATGAGTCAGTTACTGCTGGATGTAAACGGTCTGACCATGCGCTTCGGCGGCCTGGTGGCGGTAAACGGCGTTAACCTGAAGGTTAAGAATCGCCAGATCGTTTCAGTTATAGGCCCGAACGGTGCGGGTAAAACCACTGTATTTAACTGTCTGTCGGGCTTTTATATCCCCACAGAGGGCAGCATCATGTTGAAAAATCAGCAGATTGCTGGCCTGAAAGATTACCAGATATCCCGCAAGGGGCTGGTGCGCACCTTTCAGCATGTGCGCCTGTTTCAGAAAATGACGGTGATTGAAAATATGCTGGTTGCCCAGCACCGCCATATGAATACCAACCTGTTTTCCGGTTTGTTAAAAACGCCAAACTACCGCCGCCTTGAAAAAGACGCGATGGAGCATGCGGCACACTGGTTAAAAGAGGTGGGACTGCTGGAGTTTGCCAATCGTGAAGCGGGAAACCTCTCTTACGGCCAGCAACGCCGCCTGGAGATTGCCCGCTGCATGGTTACTCAGCCTGAACTACTGATGCTGGATGAACCCGCTGCAGGCCTTAACCCCAACGAAACCAAAGAGCTGGATGAACTGATCATCAAGCTGCGCGATGAGCATGAGATCTCTATTCTGCTGATCGAACACGATATGAGCCTGGTTATGGGCATCTCCGATCATATCTATGTGATTGCACAGGGCACACCTTTAGCGAACGGCACCGCCGAACAGATCAAAGGCAACCCGGATGTCATCAAAGCCTATCTCGGGGAGGAATAAGATGCTGCTGATCGAAAATGTAAACACCCACTACGGGCAGATTCAGGCACTGCATGACGTCAGCCTCGAAATCAACCAGGGTGAAATCATCACCCTGATTGGCGCCAACGGTGCAGGTAAAACCACCCTGATGATGACCATCTGTGGCGACCCCAAAGCGTCCTCTGGTGAGATCACCTTTGAAGGTGAGCCGCTGAGGCAATTCAACACCCCGGAGATTATGCGCAAAGGACTGGCCATCGTTCCCGAAGGGCGACGGGTCTTCAGCGCCATGACAGTGGAGGAAAACCTCTATATGGGGTCTTACTTCCGCACCAGAGAACAGGCGGAGGAAACCGTTCAATATGTACTCGAACTGTTCCCCCGCCTGGAAGAGCGTTTTAAGCAGCGGGCCGGAACGATGCCCGGCGGCGAGCAACAGATACTCGCCATTGGCCGGGCGCTGATGCTGCAACCCAAGCTGTTGATTCTGGACGAGCCATCACTGGGACTGGCTCCCATTATTATCAAACAGATTTTCGATATTATCGAACGCCTGCGGGATGAAGGCGTGACTATCTTTTTGGTGGAGCAAAACGCTAACCAGGCACTGAGGATCGCAGACCGGGGCTATGTACTGGAAAATGGCCGAATCGTTAAAACCGATTCCGGTGCCAACCTACTCACCGATGAGTCGGTTCAGCAAGCCTATCTAGGCGGTTAACAGCCGCACAAAAGCGTCCCCGAAAAGAGACAATCAAACCAGCCTTAGGGCTGGTTTTTTGTTTTTCGCCCTGTATACCATTAATACCACCCCACCAAAACTGACCTGAATCAGGGATAATCACTGTTATCAGTTCTAAAACAGTGACTTACATCAACGTTTTTTATCCTTAGTTTCTGTGCTAATATTAAGTCGCTCATATACGACACAAAGCCGCATCAGAAATGACTCGTTTTTGTCACATATAGGCTACACTGGTTAAAAAGCACGCAGAATAACCCCTGCTAGATGTCTCTGACACAGCAGAACTAGCATTCAGAACACAGTTTTGAGGTAACCCAAATGACATGTCTATGCCCACAGTGCAAGTCACTACTGGAACATCAAAGCATCAGTCTGCATAACCGTCTGGTTGAAGTTAAACACATACATAACAATACACTCTATGTATGCCGGGATTGCGCAGCGCAGATCGGCCTGGTCAGCGTACCGCACAGCTGGCAGCTGATGCCTTATACTGAGAATCAGCAAGTCGCCTGATTTTTGGCTTAGTCAGTGTGCCTGCCGTATCCGGCACACTGACTTTTAGCGCGTCAATAGCCCTGCCATTGGGCCATTATTTCTGGCACACTGGACTGCACCTGAAGACAAGTGCAGAGATCCGATGAGTCAGCTTGAAACTCTCATTAATACCAGTGACGAAAATCTTCTCACCCTGCTTTCCAGCCTCTGTCAGGGTGCCATCGCGATTGACCAGCAGTGCCGTATTGTCTGGCTGAGCGAACAGTACCGTGAGTTTCTTGATCTACCCTCCGACGCAGTTCTCACCGGGCTTACGGTCGAAGAGATATTGCCCACTACACAACTACCCCGCGTTGTTAAAACAGGCCAGCCCAGCTTTCTCGACCTGATGCAGATCAATAATCGCTGGTGTGCAGTTACCCGATTACCACTGAAAAATCCGGACGGTTCAGTATTTGGCGCAATCGGTTTTATCTTCTATGACAACCTGAACAACCTTCAGCCGCTGTTTGACAAATTCGCTCGCCTGAAAAAACAACTGGTCTCGGAAAACCTGCTGCGCACCAGCAAATATGAACTCGACGATCTGATTGGCAACTCAACCCCGCTACTAAAAATTAAACGGCAAGCACTCAGGGCAGCACAGCTCGATACCACTATTCTGTTACTCGGAGAGACCGGCACAGGCAAGGAACTGCTGGCACAGGGCATACACAATGCGTCACCCCGCAGAGATGGCCCCTTTGTTGGCATCAATATGGCCGCCTTGCCAGAATCTCTGGTCGAATCTGAGCTGTTCGGTGCCGTAGCCGGCGCCTTTACCGGAGCCAGCAAAAGCGGACGGCAGGGCAAAATACAGCTGGCTGCCGGCGGCACACTATTTCTCGATGAGATTGCCGATATATCAGCGGCGATACAGGCAAAACTATTGCGAGTGCTGCAGGAACGGGAGGTTGAAGCGCTGGGATCCAATCGTTTAGAGAAAGTTGATGTAAGAATCATTGCGGCCACATCACGAAACCTTAAACAACTGGTTGATGAAGGTCTTTTCAGAGAGGACCTATACTACCGCCTCAATGTGCTTCCGCTTCGGCTGCCAGCCCTCAGAGACAGACAGTCCGATATTCCCGCTCTCTGCACCCACCTGTTACAGAAAATATCCCAGGACTCAGGTCTTCCTGCGCTTAATCTCAGCAACGAGGCGATGGACTGGCTGCAACAATATCAGTGGCCGGGCAACGTAAGGGAGCTGCATAACCGCCTTGAACGCGCTTGCGTGATGGCAGAACAGGAGGTGATCTATCCGGATGACCTGGGGGCTGATGATATTGCCCAGTCGACTCCCTTCTGTGCGGATAACCATTTGACCCAGAGCCGGGATAAAGCCGAATTACAGACCCTGCAACAAGCACTGCAACAGTGTCAGCACAATAAAACCCGGGCAGCCAAACAGCTGGGAATATCCCGGGCGACCCTCTACAACCGCATCCGCCGGTTGAATATGTAAAAACTGTATAAGATATTAGACACCAACTACACAAAACGTCTTAATACCTTTACATATTAGCGGTACCTGCTTAGCCCCTCAAAACATAACTAATTGATAAATATACCAATATAGCTTCTGGCCCTCTGCTTGCTTTATATAACTCCAGATTTAAAACAAGAATAAACATCAGGATCTTTCCATGTCTAAGCAGATCAGTGCAGAGCAGGCCGCGCAACTCATCCCCGATAATGCCACACTCGCCACCGGCGGTTTTATCGGTATTGGTTTTGCCGAAGGCATTGCCAAGGCGATAGAACAACGTTTTCTTTCCTGCCAACACCCACAAAAACTGGCACTGGTCTACGCCGCCGGTCAGGGCGACGCACAGCAGCGGGGCCTGAACCACTTCGCCCATAAAGGAATGGTGCGTAAAGTAATCGGCGGCCACTGGGGCTTAGCTCCAGGGCTAGGTAAGCTGGCGACTGACAACCACATCGAAGCCTATAACCTGCCCCAGGGGGTCATCTGTCACCTGTTCAGGGATATCGCTGCCGGAAAGCCGGGAACGCTGACCAAAGTGGGCCTGCATACCTTTGTTGACCCGCGTCAGGAGGGAGGCAAAATCAACAGTCGCAGCCACACCGATCAGGTAGAGCTCATCAACCTCCACGGTGAAGAATATCTGTTCTATAAAGCGTTCCCGATCAACATCGCCCTGTTACGCGGCACCACCGCGGATGCCGATGGCAATATCTCGATGGAGCGGGAAGCTCTGCCACTGGAAGCGCTGGCCATCGCCCAGGCCACCCATAACAGCGGCGGCAAAGTCATTGTTCAGGTAGAACGCACCACCCATCAGCACCATCTGACAGCGGATAGAATTAAGATACCGGGAATACTGGTTGATCATTTTGTCGTGGCTGACCCGGCCGACCACCCGCAAACCTTCGCCGAGCCATTTAATCCCGCCTACTGTGGCGATGTCATCGCCCCGATAGGCCTGGAAACTGAACCACTGTCTGCCCGCAAGATCATCGGCCGCCGGGCACTGATGGCGCTGCGCAAAAAAGCCGTGGTCAATCTCGGTATCGGCATGCCGGAGATGGTTGCCACCGTCGCCGCCGAAGAGAAGATGTTAAACAACTTCACCCTTACTGTTGAGCCCGGTGGTATAGGCGGACAGCCCGCCAGTGGCCTCAGCTTTGGTGCAGTCAGCAATGCTTCAGCGGTGATCGACCAGCCCGCGCAGTTTGATTTCTACGACGGCGGCGGCCTGGATCAGGCATTTCTGGGACTGGCAGAGACCTGCCCTCAGGGCCATGTCAATGTCAGTCGCTTTGGCAGCAAACTGGCGGGGGCTGGCGGTTTTATCAATATTACGCAGAATACCCATGATCTTTACTTTCTCGGCACTTTCACCTCAGGCCCACAGCAGATTGAGATCAGTAACGGTAAGATACAGATCATCAAGAACGGCCCGGTGAGAAAGTTTCACCGCCAGGTTCAGCAGATCACCTTCAATGGGGAGTATGCGATACAACAGGGTCACTCGGTCACCTTCATTACTGAGCGGGCAGTGTTTTTGCTCACCGCTGAAGGACTGCGGCTCACTGAGATCGCCCCGGGTATTGATCTGCAAAAAGATATTCTTGAGCAGATGGAGTTCACCCCCATTATCGACGAAAACCTGATACTGATGGACCCGCGGCTGTTCAATACAGGACCGATGAACCTACAGCACAGTGGCAGCCATCCAGCGGGGCATATGCGTAAAGTATGGTCTCAACTGGTGGCTAACCGCGACGATGAAGCCGAAGATTTAGAAAACTGTATCGCCAGTTAATAGTTAGCTTTTCCGCCAGCCTTAGGCAATACTGAGGCTATTACTTGCGCGGTTTAAGGACAGTCTATGAAAATGCTGACACTGGTACGGCACGCTAAATCAAGCTGGGATGACCCGCAACTGTCCGACTTTAACCGCCCCCTGAACAAGCGCGGCAAACGAGATCTGCCGCTGATGGCCGAACGGTTGCTGGCATTTGCCATCCAACCAGACCTTATCCTCAGCAGCGGAGCCCGCAGAGCGATCACCACTGCCGAACAGGTGGCTATGACACAGGGCTATCCGGTTGACAACATCATTGAAGTACCCGAACTGTATCACGCCCGGGTAGAAACCCTGATCAACCTGTTACAGGGCCAGTCTGACCACTACCGCCACCTGATGGTGGTCGGGCATAATCCTACCCTGGAGATGGCTGGCTACTTCCTGACCCATGAAACGATTGCTAACCTCCCCACCAGCGGGGTGATGCAGATCGCCCTCAGCATTACCTGCTGGGCAGAGCTATCGGAATCCTGTGGCACCCTGGAACGACTGGATTATCCGAAACTTCATCAATAACAGCCCGACACTAGAGAGCACTTGCAGCATAGGTGTATACTGGTTCAATACCTCACTTCACTTTTAATCTGCCTAATGGAATCGCTGCGTTGAGCCTGTATATCGACACGCTGTTATTTACCAGCAATATTGTTGCGCCGATCTTCTTTATCGTTTCACTCGGTTATCTGCTCAGGCGCTGGCGTATTATTGATCAGGGCTTTATCGACACCTCGTCGAAACTGGTGTTTACCATTACCCTGCCGGTGCTGGTGTTTATGAGTATCTCCCGGATGGACTTTCAGGCGGTTTTCAATCCGACACTACTGGGTTACTTCATCATCAGTACGCTCATCAGCGTTGCTATCCTCTGGCAGGCAAGCAAGTACTTCATCAAACAACCGGAAGATCTCGGAGTATTCATTCAGGGGTCGTTCCGGGGTAACTACGGCATTATCGGACTTGCGATAAGCTTTAACATGTTTGGCAACAGCGGTCTGGCACTGGCCTCTCTGCTACTGGTCTGTGTTATTCCACTCTATAACGTCCTCTCCGTTCTGGCGCTTTCATTACCAATGCAACAGACTGATGGGCCCAGCATCGCCCGCCCGATCAAAGAGATTGCCCGCAATCCGCTGATCATCGCCGTGCTGCTGGCGCTGCCGTTTTCCTACTTTGGCTGGGGACTGACCGCGGTGGGAGATAAGATCGGCAACTATTTCGCCAGTCTGACACTCCCCCTGGCACTCCTGGCGATTGGCGGATCACTCAACCTGAAAAGCCTGCGGGACACCTCGGGTCAGTCAGGCTGGTCCACTCTGATCAAACTGGTGATTATGCCGCTGGTTCTCACCTTTGGTGCCTGGCTGTATGGTTTTAAAAGCCAGGAGCTGGGGGTGCTGTTTGTGCTGTTTGGCTGCCCCACCGCGGCAGCCAGCTTTATTATGGCAAAAGCGATGGGGGGTAATGCCCAGTTGGCAGCCAACATTATTCTGACCACCACGCTGGGCTCCGTCATTACCCTCAGCGCGGGAATCTATTTTTTACGTTTATGGAATCTGATCTGAATACGATAATCCCTCTTCAGACCTCTGGGGTATTGCGATGCTGCTGGCCTTTTTAGACAACCTGCTCAACCTGTTTCTCGATACCGCGATCTGGCTGCTCTTTGGCCTGCTTCTGGCGGCCATTTTAAAAGGCTGGATTCCTACCTCTCTGGTGCAGCGATGGCTAAGCGGCCAAGGGGTGGGATCGGTGATCCGTGCCGCCCTGATCGGCGCACCTCTGCCATTATGCTCATGCGGCGTATTGCCTACTGCTATAGGGCTACGCCGTTCCGGGGCGTCCCGCCCCGCCACCGTATCCTTCCTGGTCGCCACGCCAGAAACCGGCGTTGATTCCATCTCCGTGACCTACGCCTTGCTAGGACCGGTGATGGCGATTATCCGACCAATATCAGCAATCATCAGTGCCATTGTCAGCGGCCTGTTAATTATTCTGTTTGACCGTGACGATAAGCAGAGTTCTAACACAACTGAAGCGGCACCTGAAAAGCTGGCCAGCTGTTGTGGCAGTAAAAAAGCAGAAGTGTCCAGCGGCGGTTGCAACAGTGAAAAAGCCGAAGTCTCCAGTAGCTGTTGTAGCAGTAAAAAAACCGAAGCTTCCAGTAGCTGTTGCAGCAGTGAAAAAGCCGAAGTGTCCAGCGGCTGTTGCAACAGTGAAACAACCGAAGTCTCCAGTAGCTGTTGTAGCAGTGAAAAAACCGAAGCTTCCAGTAGCTGTTGCAGCAGTGAAAAAACCGAAGTGTCCAGCAGCTGTTGCAGCAGTGAAAAAACCGAAGCCTCCAGTAGCTGTTGCAGCAAACAGCAACCCGAAGCTAAAAGACCTGGGATTCTGGCAGGGTTGCAGTTTGCGATTGTTGATATTCTCGATGATATCTCCAAATGGCTTGCCATTGGTCTGATACTGGCAGCAGTTATCGCCACCCTGGTAGAACCATCAAGCCTGAGTCAGTGGGGTAGCGGCCTTACCGGCATGCTGCTAATGCTGGTGGTGGGTCTGCCACTGTATATCTGCGCTACGGCATCCACACCACTGGCCGCCGCGCTACTGGCCGCAGGCATGTCTCCCGGTGCTATTCTGGTGTTTCTATTAGTGGGGCCTGCAACCAATATTGCATCACTCGGTATTCTCAGCCGTGAACTTGGGGTGCGGACAGTGCTCATCTATCTCTGCGGCATCAGCACCTGTGCGGTGCTGCTGGGACTGGCAACAGACGCCATCCTTAACAGCCAGACATTCAGCGTTACGACAACAATGGCCCATCATGACTCAGAGGCCTTTACTGCGCTCAAATGGGCTGCAGCTATCCTGCTGCTATTACTCGCGGTTAAACCATTACGGCAACTTTTCTGGAAAAACAGCAGGGCAGCCTGCGCATGAGCTTCTTTACCCGCCGCAGCCTGAACAAATTGCAACAAGCGGTGATCACCGGCGATCTCGCGTTGCTGAAGAAACAGTTTAATAAGCTGGATCAGACGCTGTTAACTGCACACCCGTTCAGCTATGAAGGCCGGGTCTGCAACCTGCCCGAACTGGCGATCCACTCCGGCCAGCCGAGCTCATTAGAGCATCTGTTACAGGCAGGCTGCAGCCTGGAAACAAGCCACTCAGCGCCCTTGTTCTACCAGGCACTACAGCACCCGCAACAAAGCCTGAAGCTGATAACAGTATTACTGCAGGCTGATGCCCCCCTCGCCTATCCTGATCACGACCCGCAGCACGCTCTGTTTGCCTGTTTCAGATTTTGCCAAGCAGGTCAGCTGATGCTGCATCTGAGCCGTCTGAACGAATACGGGGCAGACCTTAACCAGGCAGATGCAGAGGGGACAACGGTACTGCTGCTGGCGCTGCAATCAGAGCATAAACCGCTGGTGCAGATGCTGATAAACAGTGGGGCAAAGATGCCAGAAACAATCCCGCAGGGGTGCTGCAGTGAAGAGATCACCGGCTACGCCAGACGGCTGGCCGATGACCTTAAGATCAGACAGATGATGCTCGGCTAACAGGCGCGGAGCGTATTACTTTTTCAGCGCGGCAATCACCGACACTTCAACCAGCAGCTCTGGACGCGCCATCCGCGCCTCAACACAGGCACGGGCCGGAGCATGACCTTCCGGCACCCAGCTATCCCACACCTCATTCATCTCGGCAAAGTCTTTCATATCACGAATATAGAGGGTCGCTGAAAGGATATGTTCGCGATCACTGCCAGCTTGCTGCAGCAGAGCATCGACCTTCTCCAGCATCGTGGCGGTTTGTTCTTTGATGCCTGCAGCAGCATCTTTAGCCACCTGACCACAAAGATAAACAGTATCATTATGGATAACGATACGGCTCATCCGCTGGCCGATCTCCTGACGTTCAATAGACATGATTATTCACCCTTAATAAAACCAGAGATTGTAGTAGATCAGTCGCCAGACGCCAGCCAGATGCACCTGAATTCAGACCCATTGCTGGTGAAAACCGATAAAGTCGGAAAAATATCAGAAAATAAGACTGCCGCACGAGAATAACCGCCCCGACAGGCACTCCCCCTCAGAGACGGGGAATTTCAATCGCCGGACAGCGATCCATTACCACCTGCAGCCCGGCGGCGAGGGCTTTTTCAGCAGCCGGTTCATTGATGACACCCAACTGCATCCACACCGTTTTTGCATGTACCGCAATCGCTTCATCGACGATATCTCCGGCCTCAGCAGAGTTGCGGAAGATATCCACCATATCGATCGGCTCTTTAATATCAGCCAGCGAGGAAACCACTTCACGACCATGAATCTGCTCACCCACTTTCAGTGGGTTCACCGGAATCACGTTATAACCCTTGGCCAGCAGAAAGTGCATCACCTGATTACTGGCACGATGCGATTTTGGGCTCGCCCCTACCATCGCAATGGTTTTGGTATTGGCTAATATCTGACGAATAGTTTCCATTATTCACGGTACCTCTTAATTATATTTATCACCACAACAGGGACACTCAGGATCCCGTCGCAGCGTCAGTGTTCGCCAGTCCATATGGCGACCGTCCAGCAGTAATAACCTGCCCACCAGCGGTTCACCGAGATCCGCCAGTACTTTCAAAGCTTCCATCGCCTGCACCGAACCGATGATGCCCACCAGCGGTGCCAGCACCCCACTCTCAGCGCAGGTCAGATTTTCTTCATCGCCGTCCCGATAGAGACAGCGGTAACAGGGCGCATCTTCACGGCGGGAATCAAACACCGCCACCTGCCCTTCCAGGCGTATCGCCGCTCCTGAAACTAGCGGAGTTTTATGCTTCACACAAGCAGCATTCACCGCAAAACGGGTAGTAAAGTTATCGCAGCAATCCACCACCAGATCACTTTCAGACACCTGTTTTTCCAGTGCTGCCGCGTCCAGGCGTGCATTAATGGCAACCACCTGCGTATCAGGATTCAGCGCCGCAAGCGTTGCTTTCGCCGAATCAACTTTGGCCATGCCGATGGTCTCTGTACGATGCACGATTTGCCGCTGAAGATTGGTCAGCTCAACCTGATCATCATCCACCAACACCAGCCGCCCGACTCCCGAAGCAGCCAGATACATCGCCACCGGGCTGCCTAACCCGCCCACGCCGATAATCAGGACGGAAGCGTTCAACCAGGCTTCCTGTCCGGCGATATCGACCTCAGGCAACATAATCTGTCGACTGTAACGCAACAGCTGATCATCATTCAGCATTCAGTTTCGTCTCTTCTTCTCCGCAGCGGTTTTGCAACGGAACGCTGTTCCACAAGGCCCAGGTTATACGGTCATTGCCGCCATAATCCTGTGCCGATTCAATGTCGCTGTAATGCAAATCCAACAGAAGTTGCTGTACAGCCGCTGCCTGATCATAACCATGTTCAAACATCAGGGTACCGCCATCCCTGAGAAAATGACGTGCCTGAATCGCTATATGGCGGATATCAGCCAGACCGTTATCCCCGGCAGTCAGCGCGCTCAGTGGCTCAAAACGCACATCGCCCTGCCTCAGGTGAGGGTCATCAGGATCGATATAGGGCGGGTTACTGACGATCAGGTCAAACACTCCCGCAACCGGTTCAAACCAGCTGCCCTGTAATACTTTGACATTTGTCAGGCCGGTTCGTTGCCGGTTTTTTTCGGCCAGTAACACCGCCTCAGCAACCCGATCAACAGCAACCAGCTGCCAGGCCGGACGCTCTGACGCCAGTGCCAGCGCAATGGCGCCGGTTCCGGTCCCAAGGTCTAATACTCTGGCCGCAGAATCGGGCATAAGTTCCAACGCTTTTTCCACCAGACACTCGGTATCAGGACGAGGGATCAGGGTGGTTGGATTAACCTCCAGATCAAGCGTCCAGAACCCCCGACTCCCCGTCAGATGCGCCACGGGCTCTCCCTGAATCCGCCGCTGAAGTAACTGTTTGAAAGCCCACTGCTGGTCAGCAGTGAGCGGATGGTCGCGCCGGGTAAAGAGAAAAGTGCGGTTGCACTCAAGGATGTGGCAGAGCAGCTGTTCAATATCGGCGGCGGGGCTTTCACTACTCGCTGAAAGCTGCGCCGCACAGGCCTGCGCATCAGATATGTTCATAAACCGGATCAGCTCTCGTCGGACAGCGCGCCCAACAGCTCTGCCTGATACTCACTGACCAGCGGGTCGACAACCGCGCCCAGCGCCCCCTCCATCACCTCCAGAAGCTTATACAGGGTGAGGTTGATGCGATGATCGGTAATCCGTCCCTGGGGGAAGTTATAGGTACGAATCCGCTCAGAGCGGTCACCACTACCAACCAGCGACTTTCGGGTACTGGCCTGTGCCGCAGCATGTTTTTCCTGTTCCGCTGCCTGTAAGCGAGAGGCCAGCAGCGACATCGCTTTGGAGCGGTTCTTGTGTTGTGACCGCTCTTCCTGACACTCGACCACAACACCGGTGGGTATATGGGTTATACGGATCGCAGAGTCGGTTTTGTTAACGTGCTGACCACCGGCACCGGATGAGCGGAAAGTATCCACCCGAAGATCCGCTTTATTGATCTGAATATCGCTGACCTCATCCATCTCCGGCATCACCGCAACGGTACAGGCAGAGGTATGGATACGTCCCTGAGATTCAGTTTCAGGCACCCGCTGCACCCGGTGAGCACCGGATTCAAACTTCAGACGGGAATAAACATCTTTACCGATAATCCGGGTAATCACCTCTTTATAACCACCGTGCTCACCTTCGTTAGCACTGATGATCTCCAGCTTCCAGCCCTGCGCTTCGGCATAGCGGGTGTACATCCGCAGCAGGTCGCCGGAGAAGATGGCCGCTTCATCACCGCCGGTACCGGCACGCACTTCGAGGAAGACGTTACGGGCATCATTAGGATCTTTCGGCAGTAACAGAATCTGCAGTTCCTGCTCCAG
>NZ_JBNKYN010000086.1:0-19273 GCF_050300915.1 Amphritea sp. | reverse complement strand
AGGCTCCGTTCTAGCAAGCGGCGAAGCCGCGTTCTAACCACAGCTTTTTATGCCCTTTTCTTCGCTTTTTCTAGCAAGGAAACGAAGTTTCCGTCTAGCCACGAGCAGGAGCCGAAGGCTCCGTTCTAGCAAGCGGCGAAGCCGCGTTCTAAGATTTACAAAGTAAGATCCAGTTGTGACAGTTCTTCCAGCAACCAGCTACCGGCGCTGCCCAGCGAGCGGTTTTCTGCCCAGACCACGTCGACCCCTTGCAGGCTGGCGACTTTCTGATAGTCCCGTTGCAGGATAATCAGTTCACCGCTATCCAGTTTTTCCTGCACCACATTACGGTGCAGAAAGGCCCATCCCAGACCGCTGCATAGCAGGTCCATAATCAGGTGCGGACTTTCTGAAAACCATACACTGGGGCTGAACATCAACCGCTCATGACTGCGATCACTGAGGTCCACGCTACGCAGTACCAGTTGCCGATAAGCGCGCAGGTTTGCATGGCTGACCGGCTGTTTACCGACAATGGGGTGATCGTGACGGCACACTGCCACCAGCTCAGAATAACCGATGCCGCGAAAACCAAACCCCTGTGGATAGCTTTCGCGCTCCAGCATCAGGCCGATATCCGCGCGGTTAGTACGCACCAGTTCCGCCACATCGCTGCCGCCGGGGTCCAGCAGTTCCAGCTGGATATGGGGAAAACGTTGCTCGAAGCGGTGCAGAATCGCCATGAGTGGCCGGTTGGAGATACTCTGCTCCACTGCCAGACAGAGTTCGACCTCATCACTGTGCCCCAGCGCCTGGGCATGGACACGAAACTCATGCTGACTATGGAGCACGGTGCGGGCGTATTCCAGCAGTGCTTCTCCGCTTTTTGTCAGCACCGGATTGCGGCTGCTGCGGTCAAACAGCTCGACATTGCTGTCCAGCTCCAGATTACTGATGGCGGTGCTCACCGCGGACTGCGCCTTTCCCAGACGCCGGGCGGCAGCCGAGAACGAGCCGGTTTCAGCCGCCATCACAAAGGCTTCCAACTGATCAATACCTGCCATCTGCACACCCTCAATCTATCTGAAATTCAGATAGTATCTAACTTTTATCTATCTAAATAAACCCTAGAATGGCCACCATCATTTAAGCACTGTCAGCTGACAGGGAATTTGTAAGGAGCCATCATGAATCAGCCTATTATTACCCGTACTCCCATGGACCGTCTGCGTCACACGTTGATGTTTGAGGCGCTGTTGCTGACCCTGCTGGCGCCGATGATGTCTCTGATGCTCAACCGGGATATCGTTGATGTGGGGATGTTATCCGTGGTGATCAGTATCAAGGCGATGCTGATCAACCCGATCTTTAACTACTTGTTTGATCGCTATGATGTTCGTCTTGGCAGGATTCCCACCGAGCGAAAACTGCTGGGCAGAGTTCTGCATGCGATGGGGCTGGAAATCACACTGACCGCCACCTCATTGCCGCTGATCGTCTGGTGGCTGGATGTCACCTTTATGCAGGCACTGGTGGTAGATATGGTGATGATTTTCGCGGTAATGGCCTACACCCTGGTGTTTAACTGGGGCTATGACCGGGTGTTTCCGGTGGCTCAACCCGCCGCGTCACTGCCTCTGTCTGAGAGCTCTGTCTGAGAGAGTACTGAAACACCTCTGGTGCTGTGCTTTGGCTAACCGGGGGGATAATAAATTTTTACCACAGAGAACACAGAGGCCACAGAGAAGAGCTTATTAATCTTTCCTCTGTGTTCTTAGGATGCCCCTTGGGTACGGTGTCCTCTGTGGTGAGCCAGGTTCAGGGGTTGCACCTTCGCTGTCTCATAATCCAGCAATATTTACCACAGAGAGCACCGAGGCCACGGAGAAGAGCATTATGAATCTTTTCTCTGTGGCCTCTGTGGTGAGCTAGCTTTAGCGGTTTGCTCCTTCCGTTCAGGCGACCCGGGCAGCCTTGGTCTGGTTATCCAGATACTCATCAAAGGTACCGGGGAAGTGGATCACTTTGTGATCTTTAATCTCAATAATATTGTCCGCCAGGGACGAGACAAAAGCGCGGTCATGGCTGACAAAGATCAGTGTGCCATCAAAGCCTTCCAGGGCGATATTCAGCGCTTCAATCGCTTCCATATCCATATGGTTGGTGGGCTCGTCCATGATCAGCACATTGATATCCATCATCATCAGTTTGCCGAACAGCAGACGGTTTTTCTCACCACCGGAACAGACCCGGGCCTTCTTATTGAAGTCATCCGCGGTAAACAGCAAGCGCCCCAGCATCGCGCGGACTTTAAGGTCGTCATGCTTGGGTGTACGCCACTGAGACATCCACTCGAACAGCGTAAGATCCGTATTAAAGTCAGCCGAGCTGTCCTGTGGGCAGTAGCCGATAGAGGCGTTTTCAGACCACTTAACAGTGCCCTCTCTGGCCTGTAGTTCATTCATCAGGCAGCGCAGGAAGGTGGTTTTACCGGCACCGTTCTCACCGATAACCGCCAGTTTGGCGCCCGCTTCAAGAATCAGATTGCCACCGGAGAATAGCATTTCGTCTTCAAACCCGTGGCCCATCTCTTCCAGAATCAGCGCCTGACGGTGTAACTTTTTATCCTGTTTATAGGTAATGGACGGGAACTGCCGACTGGAGGTTTTCACCTCATCCAGCTCAATTTTCTCCAGTTTCTTCGCCCGGGAGCTGGCTTGTTTCGCTTTCGAAGCGTTCGCCGAGAAGCGGTTAACAAATGCCTGCAGATCTTCCATCTCGGCACTTTTCTTGGCATTCGACGTTAACAGCTGTTCGCGGATCAGCGCAGAGGCTTCCAGATAGTAATCATAGTTGCCCGGATAGATTCGCAGTTCGCCATAGTCGATATCCGCCATATGGGTGCAGACCGCATTGAGGAAGTGACGGTCGTGGGAGATGATGATCATGGTGCTCTTACGCTGGTTGAGCACATTCTCCAGCCAGCTGATGGTGTGGATATCGAGGTTGTTGGTGGGCTCGTCCAGCAGCAGGATATCAGGATTAGCAAACAACGCCTGGGCCAGCAGCACCCGCAGCTTCCAGCCCGGGGCAACCTGACTCATCAAGCCAAAATGGAACTCCTCAGCGATACCGGCTTCCAGCAGGATATCGCCCGCACGGCTCTCGGCGCTGTAACCATCCATCTCGGCAAATTCCACCTCAAGATGGGCGACCTTCATGCCGTCCTCTTCCGACATCTCGGGCAGAGAGTAGATACGCTCACGCTCCTGCTTCACCTTCCACAGTTCCGCATCCCCCATAATCACCGCGTCTATCACCGTGTAGTCTTCAAAGGCAAACTGGTTCTGGCTGAGGATACCCAGCTTTTCACCCGGCGTCACAGACACATTACCCGCCGTTGGGGTCAGCTCACCACTGAGGATCTTCATAAAGGTAGATTTACCGCAGCCGTTGGCGCCAATCAGACCGTAACGATTACCGTTGCCGAATTTCGCGGAGATATTTTCAAACAGCGGCTCAGCGCCAAACTGCATAGTGATGTTTGCAGAGGAGATCAAAGGAATACGTCCTGAAAAGAAAGTTCTGGAAAGAATGTACTGAAAGAGAATCCGGAAAAAGAGCCCTGAAAAGTACAGGTTAAACAACACCAAAACGGCACTGCTAAAGAAGCGGCAACTTTAAAGAGTTAAGACGCCAATGTCGAGAGGCAACTGTACATTTATTGAACAAAAACGACCTTTCTGAGGATTAGATCGGTAGAGTTAAAATATTTGCCGCAAAGCACTCCGGTTTTGCGTCTTCTACTCTTTCTCTGCGCCCCCGATGGTTTGATGTAGATGTTCCACAGAGGACACAGAGCGTGGCAGTTGATAACCGTTTAATCAGGGCAGTTCTGCCAGCATCTTTGCCGCAGACTCACCAACCTTGGTATCAGCTCCCAGATCGACAGCGGTTTGCAGCGCGGTGCGGGCTTTTTCAGTATCGCCCAACTGGTTGCTGACAAACCCCAGCGTTAGCCAGATGCGCTGATTGGATGGATCAATAATAGAGCCCTCATCGAGCATTTTCAGGGCCTCATCAGACCGTCCGATGTAATGCAGTGTCAGTCCCAGATTGTTGTAGGTATCTGCATTTTCCGGTGCAAATGCCAGCAATTTTTCATACAGCTTAGCGGCCTGTTGATAGTCCTGTTTGGCAAACAGCTCATTCGCCATGCGGGAGATCTCCACCGGGTCTTGCAGCACACTCAGATCGGAGGTCGCGCCCACACTGTTGCCGCTCATACCAGCCCCACCCATAGCAGCAGAACCCATCGTCGAAGCAGTGCGCCCCGCGGTGCCGGTCAGCAGATCACTGGAGAGGGTTTGCCCAGCCACCGGCCAGTCCAGATTGGGCTTAGTGGCCGCTAATGTCGGTTCAGAGAGGTAATACTGCCGGGTGAAGCCAAACACAACCAGACCAAAGATGATCTGAAAAGCCACTATCGTGAGCCAGAACTTAACACTATGAGAGTTTGCTCTATCGGTCATACAGATTCCTTAACAATTAAACAACATGCCGGTACCGCAATAAATAGTGCGACTCACTAGTCGACCACGCAGACAGCAATAAATTCCGCTCAATTCAAACTGAATAACTAAACAGGTGCCCCCCGGTAATAGTGCCAGAGAAACAGTGAGCCGGCACTGCGATAAGGTGCCCAGTGCGCAACCATCTCCCGTGCCTGCCTGGGCGTCGGTTTTTTCTCCAGCCGTTTTAAGCGCCCTAAAGCCACCAGCAATGCCAGATCATCGGCGGGAAAAATATCCTGCCGCTGCAGCGAAAACATCAGATAGATCTCTGCGCTCCAGCGGCCAAAGCCCCGCAACGAAGAGATCACGCTGATCGCCTCATCATCAGGCAGATGGGGCAGCGCCTCAAGATCCAGGGTTTTATCGACAACGGCACCCGCCAGCCCGTTGGCATATTCGATCTTACGCCAGGACATCCCGGCGTCCCGCAACGCCTGATCATCCACCGCCAGAAGCCGTTCAGCGCTGCCCCCGGCCAACAGCGTTTCGACCCGTCCCCGGATCGCTGCAGCCGCCTCGGTAGACACCTGCTGACCAATAATAATCGCCAGCAGTGCGGCAAAACCGGCCGCTCTTTGTCGGGGTGCCGGAACGCCGGTCTGCGGCAGTGCGCGGGCGATATCCGCATCTACCCTGGCCAGCTGTTGCAGTGCCCGGCTGATATCTGACCGGTTCATCATCGAGCCTTTAACCATTGAGTTTTTGATAACCGAGCATCCGAGCGCTACGCCTCATCTGCTGCATTTTGCTGACGCAGCAATAGCTGCTGCATCTCAGCCGCGGGGACCGGGCGACTGTAATAATATCCCTGAGCATACTCACACCCCATCGCCGTAAGCATCTCTTCCTGCTCAGACGTTTCAATACCCTCAGCAATAACACTCAGATTCAAGTTATCTGCCAAAGCTATTATCGATTTTGTGATCGCCTGATCATCAGGATCATTGACCAGGTCCCGCACAAAAGAGCGATCAATTTTTAATGAATCCGCAGGCAGATGTTTCAAATAACTCAGACTGGAATAGCCGGTTCCAAAGTCATCGATACTGATAGAGACCCCCAACAGTTTTAGCTCAGACAAAACATGGATAGCCGCTTTCACATCGTTCATGATCATGCTTTCAGTAATTTCAAAATCAATGTTAGCACTTTCAACACCGGTTTCTTTCAGCATCTTTGTGATAGTGCTGACAAAACCTGCCTGCTGGAACTGTCTGGCCGATAAGTTAATCGCCATATCGTTTAACCATGAAAACGTCTCTGACCACTGTTTCATCTGTCCGAACGCTTCCCCAATCACCCATTCACCTATCTCAATAATCAGGCCCGTTTCTTCCGCCAGCGGAATAAACTCTAGCGGCGAGACAATACCAATGTCCGGATGTTGCCAACGAATCAGCGCTTCCATACCGCAGATTCTTTTACTGATCAGATTCACCTTAGGCTGGTAATAGAGGATAAACTGCTGTTCTTCGACCGCTTTGCGCAGTGCATCTTCAAGCTGAAGCTTACGTACCACATTGTCATGAATATCTTTGGTATAGAACTGAAACGCATTGCGCCCCATATTTTTCGATAGATACATCGCCGTATCTGCATTTTGAATTAACGTTTCAGCGACGTTTGAATCATCCGGACAGATGCTGATACCGATACTGCTGGTAACCCTCAAGTCATAGCCATCAATGATGTAGGGCTGTTTGATAACAAATAACAACTTCTCAGCAATATTTGATACATCCTGTATACATTGAAAATCTGACACCAGCACAACAAACTCATCACCGCCAAAGCGCGCCACAGTATCACTCTCCCGCATCTGAAAAGCGATACGCTCGGCAACCTGTTGTAACAACTTATCGCCGACAGAGTGACCGAGCGAGTCGTTGATCGTTTTAAACTGATCCAGGTCGAGAAACAGCACTGCGGCTTTGACTTTACGCCGTCGGCTGTACGTTATCACCTGTTCCAGACGATCATCCAGCAGACTCCGGTTTGGCAGCCCGGTTAACTCGTCATGGGTTGCCATAAACGCCAGGCGATTGGTTTCCCGATCAAGATCCTCATTCATCGCATCCAGCGCCCGAGCCAGTTCAGTAAACTCGTAGCTGCCCCAGTCCGCTATAGGTTGCGGCTTCAAACCGATTGAAAAAAGACGGGTGCGTTCAACCAGTCTTTCAACCGGTCTGGAGATCATCCTGCGCACCGCTGCATTGATAAGAGCACTGATTGAAATAACGATAATGACAAAAAACAGTACGATGTAATACAGAGTGTTGACCAAGGGCTTTAAAATTTCCTCAGTCGGAATCAGATGCACATAACTCCACTGCATCGGCTGCAATACGACAGCTATAGCTTGATAGGATTTACCCTGAACACTGACCTCCCCCATAAAGGTTGCAGAGTCTGTAGAGGGTTTAGACAGCATCAGCAGCAGTTCTGACTCGTTCTTATCAATGGCGAACGGCTTAGTCTCTGCTTCTAACTGCTCTTGCCAGGGACCGGCTAAGAGAAAACCTCCCTGGCTATCCCTCAGAATATGCTGCTCACCTGCAAACTTATCATTAGCAGAGCTGATAAGCCTGAATAACATACTCGTATGCACATCCTGCCCAAGTGTACCGACCCACTCCCCTTTTATGTCGAGGGGATGCACAGCACTAACGATCCAGGTTCCGGAAACGGAATCAAACAGAGGAGAGGTCCACTTTGTTTCACGCTGAGGGTTGCGTTCAGGTGACGCCAGAGTCATCCAGTCAGAGCCGGTATAATCTGTTTCCGGCTTCATACGATAGATAAAGTCCGGATAGATCAGGTCATAGATCAATTCACTGCGTTGATGACCCAGAAACCAGAGATTGTCGAAAGATTGCTTACTACTGGCGGCAATACCAAAGGCTTCAAAAATATTAAACATTCGGCCATAAAAACGCCTGGCATCAGCATCGAGATTGTAATCCGGAGGTAAAAACAGGCCCGCCTGAATGCGGCCATCATAGTGCGCTTTATTATTTCTCCAGGCACCGTCGGCTGAAAGCGCCATCCGCTGATCAAATCGGGCGATATCTTCCTGATTCGCATCGATGAGCTGTCGATTGATCAGTAAGTTTAACTTCTCAAGATTGCTAGTCAGCACATTCAGATCAGAGGCAAAATCATCCGCCACTATCTGGATATAATCCAGGTGCTGAGCTAACTCTTTTTCTAAGAGCTCTTTTTTAGCCGTAAAATACAAGGCGAATAATGCCGGTACTAAAACCCCTACTGAGCTTAAAATAACGATCCAACTCATTTTTTTGGAAACATTCATCACAAACTAAGGCTCATAATCTGATTCAGAAAGCCATTCTAGACCACTAACCGAACGAGGAGAGCAATTAAGCCCCTCATTATGAGATAGCGAATGAACCTCAGGCCGGGTTAACGCAGCGGCAATTCAATGGTGACCAGAATGCCGTCAGGCGGGTGGTTTTCAAGGGTAAACTGTCCCTGATAGCTTTCGACAATATCATGACAGATCGACAGTCCCAGCCCTGCCCCCTCTTGCCGCTCATCAAGACGTTGGCCCCGTTGCAGCAGCAGCTCGATGCTCTCCTGTGGCAACCCATTACCATCATCCAGGACTTGGATTACGGCATGATCAGCCACTATCTGAATGGTTAAATTAACCTTACTCAGGCCATATTTGCAGGCATTGTCGAGCAGATTGCCGATCAGTTCGAGCATATCATCCCGATCCTGCGGCAGAGTGCCGGCCGCTGACAGGTCCGTTTCAATACGGATAGCCGGGTATAACTTGCCGAGGATATTAATCAGCGGTGGCAGATCGACCGCCAGGTTAGTTTGTCGGCCTGGAGATGAAACACCGACAATCCGGGCACGTTTCAGTTCACGCTGAATCAGCCATTGAATATCGTCCAGCAGATGTTTGATATCCGGGCTGTAAGCGGCGGCAGACTCATCCTGCAACTGTTGCAGTCGCTGCAATGGTCGTTTGATTTCATGGGCCAGATTGCCCAGCGAATGACGGGAGCGACTGACCCGCTGCTTTAACTGTTGCAATAGCTGATCAATATCATCTGCCAGGGGTGCCAGTTCCTCAGGCACACTGTGCAGATCAGGTTTCTCTTCAGCGTAACGGAACGCTTGGATCTTTTCTCTGACCGAGTCCAGATAACGAAAGTTGCGGGTCAGAATCCACTGCTGCATAAAGAACAGCGCAACGGCGCCACAGGCCAGCACCAACAGCGCCCAGAACGAATAACGCCATTTCAGGGCATCCAGCGGCGAGCTGTTTTCGACAATGCTCAGGGTGAACGCTGTATCCCCCTTGCTAAACCCCAACTGCCAGACCAGCCAGTTCTGACCACTGGCTCCAGCCATCTGAAAACTGTTTTCCTGCCCCTGAGCCAGGGTTTTAAACGTTACAGGATAATCCCACAACGAGCGGCTTCTGATCTCTATATCCGGGCCACTTATCAGATAATAATGTCCGGAAAGCGCCCGCTGATAGACTGCACTTGCGCCCCGTGCGCCCACCTCCCATGTCTGATTGTCGGGCACCGGCTGCAACGCAGCAATAAGGGATTCGGCATCGTGTTTCATGCCCGAGAGCATATACTCATGGGAGATCTGACCGATGCCCCAGTTCACCACCAGCAATAACGCGCCCATAGTAAGGCAGAGTGCCACTATCAGGCTGCGGCTCAGTTGTCTGCGAATCGACACTTTAATCATGGACAGCTGCTGTAAAGGGTGGGTCTATATAAACCCTGTCTATAAGGGCTTTGTTGATAATAATACGGTCCGCTCACTGTTCACTCGCCTATCCGATAGCCTTTGCCCCACTGGGTCTTGATAAAGTCTTTACCAAAATAGTTACGCAGGCGGTTTACATAGACCTCAATAACATTACTGTCTTTAATCTGTTCCTCTTCGTATACCTGCTCACTGAGATAACTTTTAGAGTGCACCTTATCCGGGTACATCATAAAGTGACGTAGTAAGCGAAAATCAGTGGAGGTCAGGGTGATCAGCCGACCATCCTGGGCAATCGCTTGCTGCTCTGCCAACAGCAGGCGCACCCCCTTCCATTCCAGCACATTATCCGCTTTACCTACCGTCCGTCTGACCACCGCCTGCAGACGGGCGATCACCTCATCCGCATGAAACGGTTTCCCCAGATAGTCATCGGCTCCGGCATTCAGGCCATCGACCCGCTCATGCCAGGCATCCCTGGCCGTGAGAATAATCACCGGCACGTGATTACCTTTTGCGCGCCAGTGTCTGAGTACATCCAGTCCGGGAATCTCCGGCAAGCCCAGATCAAGCACCACCGCATCAAACTGTTCCTCATCGCCAAGAAACTGCCCGTCAGTACCATTATGTGCCATCTCGACCACATAACCAGCCTTTTGCAGACTGCGCTTTAATCCTTCAGCCTGATCCAGGTCATCTTCGACCAGTAGAATTCTCAATCGTCCTTTTCCTCTTTCAATACTATGCCGGATGCTGCATCAATATGAAACTCGCGCACTTCACCATTCTCTCTGAGCACCTCGACCTCATAGACGATTTTTCCGTGCTCCTGCTCGATCTCCAGATCGAGCAGGCGTCCATTCAGGCGAGATTCGTTGACAGCCATAATATCAACGAAGGACATGATTTTGCCTGCGGCTACCCACTCCCGCACCTGGGCATCACTGATATCAGTGCCAGCGCAAGCCTGATTAATCACTCCAACGCTCATAACCAGGAATGCGAACAGTATCTTCATCGAACTCTCCACTTTCAGCGCGTTCATGGCACGCATTACAGTTGCTGAAACTACCTACTTTCTCATTGCCACTGACCATACGTTCTGGCACTTCATCGTGTTTACGCACGAAATAGGGAAGTTCCGTGATACGTAAAGGCGCATCACCCTTCATACGTTTTAACATTCCACGGCCGGGTTTGCCCGCATTATCCGTCAGATAAGCGGTGATCATCGCAGCAGACTCAGCAGACACTTCAGCGTTTTCACCAAAGTGATCATCCAGCGAAGTCATTATAGTGCTCCAGCTTTCTACCGGTAGTAAACCCGCAGGATAAGCCACATGACAGGCACCACACTCTTCACGATAAACAACCGCCTCGGGCGTGCTCGCTGCACCGGCACTATAAGTGCCAGAGGCATTGCTCACACCGGTCAGCCCCAACCCCCATGCGGCCAGGATAAAACTGCCGGCAACACTGTAACGGATATATCCCATCGCTTTTTTTACTCCTGATTTCATAATCTTATTGCCCCCTGATCCATACTAAGAAATCGCCCTTCTCCTGCGCCGTACACTCGCGGTTGAGTGTCCATTTGCAGTTTCTCAAAAACCACTTATCGATCTTGTCAATATCCGTAAAGCGTTTCGGATTGACCGATGGCGCCATCGGTTGAATCGCCTTGCCGGTTTTAGCATGCTTACCCACACTGGTTGGATCTACGCCGTGACACTGCGTGCAACTGCGACCATCGTTATCGGATTTCCACAGTGCTAAGCCAGCCTCTGCGGTGAATGTTTCAGCACCCTGTGCGCGGTATTCACCCAGTTTCTGATCGATAACATCCGCATTGGCAGCAAACGCCAGGCAAGACAACAGCCCGGCCAGCAGTCCTATTTTTTTAGACATGAGTCTCTCCTTTAACCTTCTCAATATTTGATTTGTCAGCACCGATAACTTTGACGCCAGTAACCATGGCGCGGATAAGGTTTTCCCGATGCAGCAAGCTGCTGACGACCACCCCTGCAAGATGAATAAACACCAGGGCCAGGGTGCCGTTAGCACAAATTTCGTGCAGCTCTTTCACCAGATCCGGATTAAATGACGCAACAAAGGTTCCTGCCAGTGGGCCGGTATTATCGGTGGCAATCAGTGTCATACCGAAGAAGCAGGTCAGCGCCAGCATCAGAAGTAACGCTATAACCATCAGACCGCCGGCAGGATTATGACCAACATAATGCTCAGCTTTACCCGTTAGCAGCGATTTCAGATAACGCACCACCTTCTCTTTACCGGTGACAAAATTAGTGAAACGGGCATATTTGGGCCCAACAATGCCCCAGAGCAAGCGGAATGCGATCAGCGCACTGATGCCGTAACCCATATAAAAATGCAGGGTTTCAAAATCACCTTCACTCAGATAAGCAACCGTGAAAAACAGCGCCAGTGACCAGTGGAACACCCGAACCAGCGGGTCCCAGACTTTTATGACCTGTTGTGAATCTTTACTCGACATCTCTAGCCTCCTCTTACCGTTCATGTCCATGAACAATCTCTATAGTGGCTATCTTAATGAGAAGATCTTAAAAGAAGCTTAAAAAGCCTTAAGCTTTTAAAGGTTTTGTAAAAAAAGCGGAAAAGGCCGGTGAAGCTGAACCTCAAGGCAGAGGGATCGGTGACATCGATAACCGCCCTTGTATTTCATTATTCGCAACACTGCAATGTATATATATCAATATACGCAAGGTATTTTTTTATATAGAGTAGCCCTATTAAATTTCAGCAGTCTCACCTGTATAATAATGCGCCTGCCTGAATTTAAGCCTTGCCGGTCAGCGGTATCTGCGGGCTGTATAAAACACATTTTCAGTCACTGCCTACAGCGCGGTGACGTAATCAACCGGAACTATCAGATATGTCTAATAACTACTTCAACACGCTGCCACTGCGTGAGCAACTGGAACAACTGGGTAAATGCCGTTTCATGTCTATCGACGAGTTCAGCGATGGCGTTGAAGCACTGAAAGGCAAGAAGATGGTTGTCATCGGTTGTGGTGCACAGGGTCTGGCCCAGGGTATGAACCTGCGCGACAGCGGTTGTGATGTTTCTTACGCCCTGCGTGAAGCAGCGATCGCTGAAAAGCGTCAGTCCTGGAAAAATGCGACTGAAAACGGTTTTGTTGTCGGTACTTATGAAGAGCTGATTCCAACCGCTGATGTGGTTCTGAACCTGACCCCAGACAAACAGCACACCGCTGTTGTCAACGCTATTATGCCGCTGATGAAAGAAGGCGCTTGCCTGTCCTACTCTCACGGTTTCAACATCGTTGAAGAGGGTATGAAGATCCGTGAAGACCTGACCGTTATCATGGTTGCACCTAAGTGCCCGGGTTCTGAAGTACGTAACGAATATGTGCGTGGTTTCGGTGTACCTACCCTGATCGCCGTTCACGAAGACAACGATCCTAAAGGCGAAGGTCTGGCTCTGGCGAAAGCTTACGCTGCCGGTACCGGCGGTCACAAAGCGGGCGTACTGATGTCCTCTTTCATCGCTGAAGTTAAATCTGACCTGATGGGTGAGCAGACTATCCTGTGCGGCATGCTGCAAACCGGTTCTCTGCTGTGCTTCGACAAGATGGTTGAAGAGGGTATCGACCCTGGTTATGCCTCTAAACTGATTCAGTACGGTTGGGAAACCATCACCGAAGCACTGAAATACGGCGGCGTCACCAACATGCTGGACCGTCTGTCTAACCCAGCTAAGATCAAAGCATTTGATCTGTCTGAAGAGCTGAAGCAGATCATGCGTCCGCTGTACAACAAGCACCAGGATGACATCATCGACGGTACCTTCTCCCGCACGATGATGGAAGACTGGGCCAACGACGACAAAAACCTGCTGGGATGGCGCGCAGAGACAGCTGAAACAGCCTTCGAAAAAACACCGGCTGGCGATGTCGAGATCTCCGAGCAGGAATACTTCGATAAAGGTATCCTGATGGTGGCTATGGTTAAAGCGGGCGTTGAGCTGGCATTCGAAACCATGACCGCTGCGGGGATCATTGCTGATTCTGCATACTATGAGTCACTGCATGAGACTCCGCTGATCGCTAACACCATCGCCCGTAAGAAGCTGTACGAGATGAACGCAACTATCTCTGATACGGCTGAATACGGTTGCTACCTGTACAACCACGCGTGTCTGCCACTGCTGGCTGATTTCATGAAGGACATCAAAACCGACGTTATCGGTAAAGGTCTGGATCTGGAAGATACTGGCGTCGACAACGCTCGCCTGATCGAAGTGAACACTGCCCTGCGTTCACACCCGGTTGAAGCGATCGGTACTGTACTGCGTGGCCACATGGCTGATATGAAGAAGATCGTTTAATTAATTAAGATCTTACTTCCAGAAAGGGCTGGGCTTAATCGCCCGGCCTTTTTTTATGTTCAAACACTATTGATGCTGATTCTGGATACTTATGAATATACGCCTCGACAACCTGACAGTTAACTTCGATGATCGCTTTCAACTGGATGAGATCAACTGGCAACTGGACGACACCCAGCACTGGGTCATCACCGGTGCCAACGGTTCAGGAAAATCAGCATTAGCTGCCGTGCTGGCAGGTGCTGGCGATACCCTGAGCGGCTCTCTCACAGGAGTACCCACAAAGGTCGGGCTGGTCTCCTTTGAAGCCCAGGCAGAACTGATTGAGCGGGAACGTAAAAAAGATGACGCCGATATCATGGACGTGATCTCTGAAGGCACTCCCGTGCATGAGATTCTCAGCGAAGGCGGCCGCAACCCGGCACTGACACGTCAGCTTGTAGAGATGTTTAAGCTGGAATCACTGCTAAACCGTTCATTCCGTAAACTCTCCACCGGTGAATCGCGCAAAGTGATGCTGATCCGGGCACTGGCCAGCGAGCCTGAGCTGCTGGTGCTGGACGAGCCCTTCGATGGTCTGGACGCCCATACTCTGGAGATGCTGCAGCAATATCTGGCAACACTGGTAGAAACGGTGCCGATGGTACTGGTGCTGAACCGCTTCGACGAGTTTCCCGATTTTGTCACCCATATCGCCTATGTGGATCATGGCCGGTTGCAGCATCAGATCGACCGTCAGGACAGCAAAGCCTACAACGAGCTGTATCAGCTGCTGCATCTGAAAACCACGGATCTTGAAGTCCCGGGTGCCGATCCGGAAACCGCGATTCCGAAGCTTGATCCGGCACAACCTCTGGTTCGGCTTAACAAGATCAATATCACCTACGATGGCCACCGTATTATCGATTCACTGGACTGGACCATCGAACGTAATCAGCACTGGCAGCTGAGCGGTCCTAACGGTAGCGGCAAAACCGGGCTGCTGTCACTGATCACCGGCGACCATCCCCAGTGCTATGTGAATGATATTTTCGTGTTTGGCTATCAGCGGGGCAGCGGCGAGAGCATCTGGCAGATCAAACAGTTTATCGGCTATGTCTCCACCGCCCTGCAGTGGGAGTATAAAGTGGGTACCGGGCTGAGAAATGTCATTATTTCCGGGTTCTACGACAGTATCGGTCTGTACACCAAAGCAACCGACCGGCAGAAAAAGATCGCCGATGAGTGGCTGGCCCTGCTGGGGATGTCTGACCGGGCGGATACTCCGTTCAATAAACTCTCCTACGGTGACCAACGTCTGCTACTGATCGCCCGGGCGATGGTGAAACACCCTCCCCTGTTGATTCTGGATGAACCCTGTCTGGGACTGGATGATATGAACCGTCAGTTAGTTCTGGCACTGATCGAAAAGATCTGCGCCGGTAGCGAAACCTCGGTACTCTATGTTAACCACCACGCTGAAGACAGGATCAAAGGGATCGATAACTATCTGCAACTGGAAAAGCGGGAGCCTGCAGCTAGTTAATTGCTGTGGTATTGATCTGCAGATAAGAAAAATAGAGTTAAATAGTCCTGTTAAGTAACGCTTATTTAACAGGACTTTCAGGATACCAGCATCTTGCTAATCCGAGTTTATTTTGGCAAGTGATAACGAAACAATCGACGCCATAAAATCTAAATAGCTGCACTACATATACTTTACAGCTTTCGTAGCCAGCTTATTTTTTATAGGATGCTTCAATACTCTACACATCAGGGAAGACGATGATTATCAACTCCGGCAGTTCCAGATTCCAACCTAAGTTATTACCTCTATTAATCAGTTCAGTCCTTTGCTTCACGGGCCAAAGCACTTTGGCTGAAGCAAGTTTAACCGAGATTACACAAGCCCCAAATGATATATCAATGTTACGAGTCAGTTTAAATGCTTCTGGTGGGGTCGTTGTCGGTACGAATATTGGTGAATTGAGCCAACCTGCAGCATTCCAGTGGAAATTAAACACGGGGATAACAGGCATACAAGAGCTTGAAAATCACTGGTTGTCCATTGCATTTGGCATAAGTTCTGACGGTAACTCAATTATTGCTTCATCATATAAAACGGCAGATGATAAAGCCCCTCATGCATTTCTTTGGAGTAAAGATTATGGACTCAAAGATTTAGGCACACTTGGTGGCAACTATTCTGTACCTTTTGATGTTAATTCTGACGGATCAAAAGTTGTCGGAAGATCTGAATTAGGCCCAGACGATCTATATAGTGATCATGCATTTTTATGGTCAGAATCCTCTGGAATGGTTGATCTTGGCAGTCTGGGTGAAGACCAGTCAAACATATCTCAAGCTTTAGGTATTAGTGCTGACGGATATACTGTGGTGGGTGACTCATTTATTGGCTCGATGGGGAACACCTACCATGCTTTCAGGTGGACTCAAGCTGCCGGAATGGTTGATCTTGGAACGGAGGACTTTATTAACTCGTCTGCTCACTCAGTCAGCGCTGATGGTGGTGTTATTGTGGGTAAGGCGTTAACCCGCAAAAACATCGAATATGTTGCATTCAGGTGGACTGAAAAGAGTGGCATGGTCAGTTTAGGCGCTCTTCCTAATCATAAATCTTCATCTGCATTAAAGATCAGTGATAATGGACAAGTTATTGTTGGTGTATCAGGGCCTCAACGACTCAGTTATGACACCACCAGAGCATTCAGATGGGAAACAACTAATGGAATGCAATCCATTGAAGAATGGCTTACCGATAACAACGTAGATATTTCTGACTTATCTGCACCAACCTGGATGGCAACTGATACCAGTGCTGATGGCAGCGTAGTTGTAGGCCTTCTTCATAATCGCAAAATTTTTATAGCCCGAGTCAAGGAGGAAACGGGTAGTGGATTAATCACACGAGAGGGCTTAAGTGAAAGCCTCCTCTCTTCATCCTCAGCCACGAATTCAACAATGCGCAAGATAGCTACACTAGTTAATGGTGCACATAGCCATCCCATGTCACGCAGAGTCAATGCAGGACAAGACACCATCTGGAGCGCTGGTGACCTAGGATCAGACGATCACAATAACCGGAATGGCTCTTTTGGTATTGCAGAAATAGGGGCTGGCCATAATTTCGGACCAATTCAAGTGAATGCATCGTTGGGTAAAACCTGGTCAGATCAGAACCTGGTCTCAGGTGGTGATGTTGATTCTGAAGGCAGCTATATCATGCTAGAAGGGATTTTACCTGTTTTAGCCAGGCAAAAACTGTTTGCAACAGTTGGTACTTTTGGCCATTGGGGTGAAGCCGATATCCGCCGGGGATATCTGAATGCTGGGACTCCGGATTTCTCCTCAGCCAGCCCAGATACCATTAGCTGGGGTGTTCGTGCCCGCATAGACTGGCTCGACGCATGGTCCGCTGGACAGGTTAATTTTACGCCCTATTCCGATATCAGCTATACGAAAACAGAACTTGACGGGTATACCGAAGTAGGTGGCGGTTTCCCAACTCAATTCAATAAGCGCATAGCAGATATTACCGAGCTAAGGCTGGGTGTTAACGCATCAATCGCTATCCAGAACAGAAACGTACAACTTTTTGGCGGCTTAGAAGCGACTCACCGCCTTGATAAACAAGGCATAAGGACCTCGGGACAACTGCTGGGGCTTTATGATTTTGAACTTGACAGTCCAGAATATGATTCCACCTGGTATAAAGCAACGTTTGGCCTTGAAGGGAGGCTAAGCAAGGGTAAAGCGTCATTAATGTTAAACGGAACCACCGAAGGAGAGATGCCTGATGCCTGGCTAGCCGCGTCTTATGAGGTATGTTTCTAAGCCCTCTCCTAGGGTAAATAATAAGAAAACCCGGCATCACTGCCGGGCTTGTTCTGCGCTGATGAGCGGTACCGTGTGCGATAACTTGCCCGAAGGGGAGGACAAATAACCCGCAATCACAATACCACCGCAGAGAATCAGAAGACGATACGCATACCCACCAGATAACCCGGATCGGTGTTGTCGGCATCGGTATCCCCGATCTCTCCAAATACACTAACCGCTTTCTGTTCAGGGAACTTGTAGGTCGCGTTGGCGTACCAACCCGTTACATCATCACCCGCATCTTCATCGCGGTTCTGAACGCCCACCGCAACCGTAGTCGTCTCGGCAACCGGGAAAGAGGCAACCAGGTTATAGACATCAGCGGTATCTTCCATCGAACCGTAGTCCGCGCCAAACTTAGCAAAGCCTGCATCAAAGGTTACACCGACGCCCCATGAAGAGACGGAATCGGATCCCAGTTCCTGATAGTTCTGATACGCCGCCATCAGTCCCACATTTCCCAGGTCGGTTGAGACAAACAGATCCGTGGACTTAGTGCCATCGCTGTCCGCATTACCTTCCGCTTTAAGGTCAGTAGAGACCGACACAAACAGATTATCAAACTGTGCATCGACACGGATAACATCATCGCCAGCATCATCGTTGAGGTCAAAAATATCGTCCTCAACTACGGTCTCATACGCCTTTTCAACGCTGAATTCATCGGTGGAATAGTTTTGCTTACCGACCCGCAACGCAATATTGTCAAACTTAAGCCCCAGATAGGCCTCTTCCAGCTTACCGCCATCCTGAGAGTCAGCGCTTTGATCGTTAGCGCGTTTGTCAAAACTGTAATCCAGCTGTGCAAACGCACTCATGCCTTCATTAAGGTCATAGGTCACCCGATTTTTCAGTTCCAGATCGTCAAACTCAAGATCCTGATCCTGGTTATCACCGATCTTCTGGCGCAGTTGAACCTGCAGATCACCTTTAAGATCATATTTCAGGCCGTTGCCTTCATAGATGGTTGCCGCCTGAACGGAACCGGCCAGTATCGCGGCTGCAATTGCAGTAGTCAGAGCTACTCTCTTCATCGTGTTCTCCACTTCATTGATGGATTGCTTTTATATTTTTTGTTCAGGTTTTCGGGGTTCCTGAAGCCCATTGGTGCTCAGTCGTCGCTACACTCGAACAGCCATTCAGATATCTCTGACCTGATACGAACCTTAGCGCCAGAGACACTTTAAAGAGAGATCAAACCCATTAAAAGTTATTGAAAATAAAGGATTTATTATTTATACAGCGCATTAAGTTCGTTTTGTTCATGGCACCCGACAGGCATAAAAAAACCCTGGCAATTGCCAGGGTTAGTAACGTTTACAGGGGTCAGTAAAAAACCAGATCAGCCCTCGCCTTCATTCACCGCAACTTCTGGCCCACGGTTACGATTACGGAACAGATCCATTACCGGTGGTACGACCAATACGATCACGGCGATCGAGATGATCGTCAGCGTCAGCGGCCGCTCCCACAGGAAAGCCAGACTGCCGTCAGAGATCACCAGTGCCCGGCTCAGATTGGTCTCCATCAGACCTCCGAGAATGTAGCCCAGCAACATCGGCGCCATTGGGAATTCCAGCAGCTTAAGGAAGATTGCAATCACCGTAATGACCACCATCATCTGGATATCAAAGGTATTGAAACTGACCAGATAAACCCCGGTGATGGAGAAAAACAGAATCATCGGAAT
>NZ_JBNKYN010000085.1:0-19419 GCF_050300915.1 Amphritea sp. | reverse complement strand
GTTCGTGAAGGTTGGCCAATTGGTTGCAAGGTAACCCTGCGCGGTGAGCGTATGTGGGAATTCCTGGACCGTCTGGTTGATATCTCGATCCCACGTATTCGTGACTTCCGTGGTCTGAACCCGAAATCTTTTGATGGTCGTGGTAACTACAGCATGGGCGTGAAAGAGCAGATCATCTTCCCTGAAATCGAATACGATAAGGTAGATAAGCTGCGTGGTATGGATATTACCATCACCACCACTGCTCGCACTAACGACGAAGGTCGTGCCCTGCTGGCAGCCCTCAACTTCCCATTCAAAAAGTAAGGGTAGATTAATGGCTAAGGAATCAATGAAAGCGCGCGAAGCTAAACGCGCAAAAACAGTTGCTAAGTATGCTGCAAAGCGTGCTGCACTTAAGGCAATTGTTAAGAACCCAGCTTCTTCTGAAGATGAAGTTTGGGAAGCTCAGGTAGCTCTGCAAAAGCTGCCACGTGACGCTAACCCGGTTCGCCAGGTGCGTCGTTGTCAGGTTACTGGTCGTCCACACGGTGTTTACCGTAAGTTTGGTCTGAGTCGGATCAAACTGCGTGAAGCAGCTATGCGTGGTGATGTTCCGGGCCTGAAGAAAGCTAGTTGGTAAGCACAGTGGTCTGGGCAGGATGATTCCCATCCTGCTACCGCACTGAGCTGCACAAAGGAAAATAAACCATGAGTATGCAAGACACTCTTGCGGATATGCTAACGCGTATTCGTAATGGTCATATGGCTGAAAAATCAGCTGTAACTATGCCTGCTTCTAAACTGAAAGCATCTGTTGCTGCAGTTCTGAAAGAGGAAGGTTACATTGCTGACTTCGTTGTTGAAGGCGAAGCTAAGCCAGTGATGACTGTTGAACTGAAATACTTTGAAGGCAAGCCGGTTATTGAATCTATCCAGCGTGTAAGCCGTCCAAGTTTACGAGTTTATAAAGGCGCAGCTGACCTGCCTAAAGTTTCTGGCGGTCTCGGCGTTGCTATCGTTTCCACTTCTCGTGGCGTGATGACTGACCGTGCTGCACGTGCTGCCGGTATCGGCGGCGAAGTCATCTGCACGGTATTCTAGGAGCTGGAAATATGTCTCGAGTTGCTAAAAGTCCCGTTGTCCTACCGGCAGGTGTTGAAGCCAAGGTTGATGGTCAGCAGATTAATGTAAAGGGCGGTAACGGTGCCCTGAATCTGGCTGTTCACCCGTCTGTAGAAGTAACCGCTGAAGAGAATGTACTGAAGTTCGTTGCCCGTGATGGCAGCAAAGCTGCTAATGCGCTGGCTGGTACTACCCGTTCTCTGGTTAATAACATGGTTGTTGGTGTAAGCACCGGTTTCACTAAGAAACTGCTGCTTCAGGGTGTTGGTTATCGTGCTGCCGTTAACGGCAAGACACTGAGCCTGACTCTGGGTTTCTCACACCCAATCGAATACGAACTGCCTGAAGGCGTTGCTGCAGCAATGGAAGGCCAGACTACTATCGTGCTGTCCGCAGCTGATAAGCAGATTCTGGGTCAGACTGCTGCTGAAGTTCGTGCTTTCCGTCCACCAGAGCCTTACAAAGGTAAGGGTGTACGTTACGCTGACGAATTCGTTCGCCGTAAAGAAGCTAAGAAGAAGTAAGGTAGGGTCATGAACGAAAAGAAAACATCTCGTATTCGCCGTGCCCGCCGTGCCCGTTACAAAATGCGTGAACTGGGCGCAGTACGTCTGTGTGTAACCCGTACACCACGTCACATCTATGCACAGGTTATCTCTGCTGATGGTGGTCAGGTTCTGGCTGCAGCTTCAACTGTAGAGAAAGACCTGCGTAGTGACACTACCGGTAACACTGATGCCGCTACTAAAGTAGGCACACTGATCGCTCAGCGCGCGAAAGACGCTGGCGTGACTAAGGTTGCTTTCGACCGTTCTGGTTTTAAATACCATGGACGTGTTAAAGCGTTGGCAGATGCAGCCCGTGAAGGCGGCCTGGAATTCTAAGGGGTTTGACAATGGCAAATCACGAACAGAAAGACGGTGACCTGCAAGAGAAACTTGTACAGGTTAACCGTGTTGCCAAAGTAGTTAAGGGTGGTCGTATCTTCGGTTTCACCGCCTTGACTGTTGTTGGTGACGGTAATGGCCGCGTAGGCTTCGGTCGCGGTAAGGCACGTGAAGTGCCTGCGGCGATTCAAAAAGCGATGGAACAAGCGCGTCGCAACATGATCACAGTTGAGCTGAACGGCACAACTCTGCAGTACCCAATTAAAGCCCGTCACGGTGCTTCTAAAGTGTACATGCAGCCAGCTTCTGAAGGTACCGGTGTAATCGCCGGAGGCGCGATGCGTGCCGTACTGGAGATCGCTGGTGTTCACAACGTACTGGCTAAGTGCTACGGCTCTACTAATCCAGTCAACGTTGTTCGCGCAACTATCAACGGTCTTGCTAGCATGACATCTCCTGAAGATGTTGCTGCTAAGCGTGGTAAGTCCGTAGAAGACATTCTGGGGTAATCAACGATGGCATCTACTCTCAAGGTAACACTTGTACGCAGCACCATCGGTATCCTGCCAAAGCACAAATTGTGCGTCCAGGGTCTGGGTCTGCGCCGAATCGGTCATTCTGTTGTAGTGGAAGATACTCCTTCCGTACGCGGTATGATCAATAAAGTTAACTACATGGTTCGTGTAGAAGGCGAATAAGGAGCACATTATGCGTCTTAATACACTGAGTCCTGCCGAAGGTTCTAAACACGCTCCTAAGCGTGTAGGCCGCGGTATTGGTTCCGGCCTGGGTAAAACCGGCGGTCGCGGCCATAAGGGTCAGAAATCCCGCTCCGGCGGTTCTGTGAAGCCAGGTTTCGAAGGTGGTCAAATGCCACTGCAGCGTCGTCTGCCTAAGTTCGGTTTTACCTCACGTCAGGCTGCATTCGTTGCAGAAATTCGCCTGGGCGAGCTGGGTAAGATTGATGCTGAAGTGATCGATCTGGATGCACTGAAAAAAGCAGATATCATCAAAGACAGTATCAAGCGTGCGCGTGTGATCCTGTCTGGTGAAATCACCAAAGCAGTTACCGTTAAAGGTCTTAAAGTGACCAAAGGCGCTCTGGCTGCAATTGAAGCTGCAGGCGGAAAAGTCGAGGAATAAATGGCTAAGAAAGGACCAGTACCAGCAGGCGTTCAAAACGGCTTAGGCGAGCTTAAATCCCGCCTGCTGTTTGTTTTGATCGCGATCGTTGTATACCGTATCGGTGCACATATTCCGGTACCTGGTATCAATCCTGATCGTCTGGCAGCACTTTTTGACCAGAACCAGGGCACCATCCTGAGCATGTTTAACATGTTCTCCGGTGGTGCTCTGGAGCGGATGAGTATTCTTGCGCTGGGTATCATGCCGTACATCTCTGCATCAATTATTATGCAGCTGATGACGGTGGTGAGCCCATCACTTGAGCAGCTCAAGAAAGAGGGTGAGGCTGGTCGTAGGAAGATCAATCAGTATACTCGTTACGGCACCGTCATTCTGGCGACTGTTCAGTCGTTTGGTATGGCGGTTGGCCTGGCGAATCAGGGTGTAGCGTTCACTGCAGATGTCAATTTCTACTTCGTAGCGGTTGTCACGCTGGTGTCCGGTGCCGTATTCCTGATGTGGCTGGGTGAGCAGGTAACTGAGCGGGGTATCGGTAACGGTATTTCGATTCTGATCTTCTCTGGTATTGTGGCCGGTTTGCCTCGCGCTATCGGTCAGTCCTTTGAATCAGCACGTCAGGGAGATCTGAATATCCTGGCGTTGCTGGCCATCGCTGTGCTGGCGGTTGCCACTGTAGGTTTTGTAGTGTTTATGGAGCGCGGCCAACGCCGTATCACCATCAACTACGCGAAGCGTCAACAGGGGCGTCGCATGTATGCTGCGCAGACCAGTCATCTGCCGTTAAAGGTGAATATGGCTGGTGTTATTCCGCCGATCTTCGCTTCAAGCATTTTGCTGTTCCCTGCATCACTTGGTCAGTGGTTTGGCCAGACTGATGGCATGGAGCTGCTACAGGATGTCGCACTTGCGCTGGGCCCGGGTCAGCCGCTGTACATCCTGCTGTTTTCGGTATGTATCATCTTCTTCTGTTACTTCTACACTGCGATTGTTTTCAATCCAAAAGATGTGGCTGATAACCTGAAGAAGTCTGGTGCATTCATCCCGGGTATCCGCCCAGGGGAGCAATCTGCTAAGTACATCGATAACGTACTGGGTCGCCTGACACTGTTTGGCGCTCTGTATATCACTGCGGTATCTCTGATGCCTCAGTTCCTGGTTGTAGCCTGGAATGTACCTTTCTACTTCGGTGGTACGTCACTGCTGATCGTGGTTGTTGTTGTGATGGATTTCATGGCACAAGTACAGTCGCACCTGATGTCCCATCAGTATGAATCCCTGATGAAGAAGTCGAATCTTAAAGGAGGCGGTGCTGGCCTGCTGCGCTAGCACTCCTGCTATTTGGAGTTGATCATGAAAGTACGTGCATCCGTTAAGAAAATCTGCCGTAACTGCAAGATCGTACGTCGTAACGGTACTCTGCGGGTTATCTGCAAAGTTGAACCACGACACAAGCAGCGCCAGGGTTAATTAACGCCTGGTCTGGGAGTGGTTGGCGCGAAGCCTTGATTTATTTTTGATCAAAGTGTAGAATCTCGCGCCTTCCATTAATAGAAGAATTTGCAGTACCTGTGAAAAGCACAGGTGCATGCTAATGAGTTGGAGTAAATTGAATGGCCCGTATAGCTGGCGTCAATATTCCTGACAATAAGCATGCGGTAATTTCATTGACTTACATCTTCGGAATTGGCCGCACTACAGCGAAGGACCTCTGCGTCACTTGTGGAATCGAAGAAACCACAAAGATTGCAGATTTGTCAGAAGAACAACTGGACATCGTCCGTGGCGAAGTTGCCAAGATGACAGTTGAAGGCGATCTTCGCCGTGAAGTATCCATGAACATCAAGCGCTTGATGGATCTGGGCTGTTATCGTGGTCTGCGGCATCGTCGTAGTCTGCCTCTTCGTGGTCAGCGTACTAAAACTAATGCGCGTACCCGTAAGGGCCCACGTAAGCCAATCCGTAAGTAATGGTAAGCGATAGGAATTTCCAGTATGGCTAAGCCAGGTAATCGCACACGTAAAAAGGTTAAAAAGCAGGTTGTTGACGGATTCGCTCACATCCACGCTTCATTTAACAACACGATCATTACTATTACTGATCGTCAGGGCAATACCCTGAGTTGGGCAACCGCAGGCGGCTCCGGCTTCCGTGGTTCTCGTAAGAGTACACCCTTCGCGGCACAGGTTGCTGCGGAACGTGCAGGTGTAGCTGCTCAAGAGTATGGTCTAAAGAATTTAGACGTTTTTGTTAAGGGCCCAGGCCCAGGCCGTGAATCTGCTGTACGTGCATTGAATGCATGTGGATACAAGGTTAACAACATCACGGACGTGACACCGATTCCTCACAACGGTTGTCGTCCACCGAAGAAACGTCGCGTTTAATCCGGAGACAGTAATAATATGGCTCGTTATTTAGGACCAACATGCAAGCTGTCTCGCCGTGAAGGTACCGACCTTTTCCTGAAGAGCGGTGTTCGTGCTCTGGACAGTAAGTGTAAAGCTGAAAATGTTCCAGGTGTACATGGCGCTCGTCGTGGTCGTTTATCTGATTACGGTTTACAGCTTCGTGAAAAACAGAAAGTTCGTCGTACCTACGGCGTGCTTGAAAAGCAATTCCGCAGCTACTACAAGGAAGCTGCCCGTCGCTCTGGAGCGACTGGTACTAACCTTCTTCAGTTGCTGGAAGGGCGTCTAGACAATGTTGTCTATCGTATGGGGTTTGGATCTACCCGTGCAGAAGCACGTCAGGTAGTTTCTCATCGCCAGATTACAGTTAACGGTCAGTCCGTGAACGTTCCTTCTTACCAGGTACAAGCTGGTGATGTGGTTGCCGTTCGTGAAAAGTCTAAGACTCAGCTGCGCATCAAACACGCACTTGAGCTGGCTTCTCAGCGTACTGCTATTGAGTGGGTAGAAGTTGATTCTGCGAAGATGGAAGGTACTTTAAAGTCCCTGCCAGAGCGTAGCGATCTGTCTGCTGATATCAATGAGCAGCTGATTGTCGAACTGTACTCTAAGTAAATATTGACTTCTTAATTGGTGGAACTATGCAGCGTTCAGTAAACGAGTTTCTAAGTCCCCGTCACATCGACGTTCAGGAAATTAGTGCAACTCGTGCAAAAGTTACTTTGGAACCACTGGAGCGCGGTTTTGGCCATACGCTGGGTAATGCGCTACGCCGTATCCTTCTCTCTTCAATGCCTGGCTGTGCCATCACTGAAGTAGAGATCGAGGGTGTGCTGCATGAGTACAGCACCATCGAGGGTGTGCAGGAAGACGTAATTGAAATCCTGCTCAACCTTAAAGGTGTCGCAGTCGCGCTGCATAATGGTGACGAAGCAACCCTGACTCTGTCTAAGAGCGAAGCCGGTCCTGTCACTGCAGCTGATATTCAGCTGAACCAGGACGCTGAAATCGCTAATCCAGAGCATGTCATCGCTCATCTGAGCGAAGGTGCAAGCCTTAACATGCAACTGAAGATTGTGCGTGGTCGTGGCTATGTGCCAGCTGACGCGCGCATCTCTGATGAAGACGAGTCACGGACCATCGGTCGCCTGCAGCTCGATGCTACTTACAGCCCGGTTCGCCTGGTATCGTACGTAGTTGAAAGTGCTCGTGTAGAACAGCGTACTGACTTAGATAAGTTGGTTATTGACATTGAATCCAATGGTACTATCGATCCGGAAGAATGCATCCGTCGTGCTGCAACAATTCTGCAGCAGCAGCTGGCTGTATTCGTAGATCTGGAAGGTGGTAAGGATCAGGTTAACGATGAACCGGAAGAACCAGAGATCGATCCGATCCTGCTGCGTCCGGTTGATGATCTGGAGCTGACTGTACGTTCCGCCAACTGTCTGAAGGCAGAGCAGATCTACTATATCGGTGATCTGATTCAGCGTACCGAAGTAGAACTGCTTAAGACTCCGAACCTGGGTAAGAAATCGCTGACCGAGATCAAGGACGTCTTGGCGTCTAAAGGTCTGTCGCTTGGTATGCGCCTGGAAAACTGGCCACCAGCGAGCATCAGAAACGACGATAAAGTCGCTTCCTGATCTGCGGTTTTAAACCTAACAGTTTGGCAAGGATAAAAAGATGCGTCATCGTAAATCAGGTCGTCACTTTAATCGTACAAGTGCGCACCGTAAAGCAATGTTCAAGAACATGGCTGTCAGCCTGTTCGAACATGAGCTTATCAAGACCACGCTGCCTAAAGCTAAAGAGCTGCGTCGTGTTGCTGAGCCTCTGATCACACTGGCAAAAATTGACTCGGTTGCTAACCGTCGTCTGGCTTTTGCCCGTACCCGCAGCAAAGAAGCTGTCGGTAAACTGTTTAACGAACTGGGTCCTCGCTACGAAGGTCGTCCAGGCGGTTATGTTCGCATTCTGAAATGCGGCTTCCGTGCTGGTGACAACGCGCCGATGGCTTACGTTGAACTGGTTGACCGTCCAGCGGATGCTGTAGCGGTAGAAGATTCTGAAGATTAATCTCTTCGACTCTTAATAAAAACCCGGCTTATGCCGGGTTTTTTTTCGCCTGGAAGACGGGCTTAAAAGCACCCGCAGACCGCGCCTGCGGCGCTCGCTAGAACGGAAGCTGCGCTTCCTGCTAGTGGTTAGACGTGGCTTCGCCACTTGCTAGATTGACCATTCAGCTGCTTCTGGTGAGCCGTGAGTGACGCTCAATAGATCTCTATTTGATCAATAAAGCTTCTTTACTGAGCTGATTATAGATTTCCGTGGGACAGGTCCCAGGTAGCGGCTATCGAACGAGACGGCAGTGTTATCGCCGAGGATAAAGTATTCGTCAGGGCCCGTTTTATGAGTAACTATTTTGCCCTCTTTCTTTGTACGGAACTCATCCGCCGCGCGGTACCTGATGCCGGCCTGAGCTAGTTCGGTGGGAATCGGCTGGATTGCGTCATGAATATAGAGTTCCCCGTCGATAAGTTGGATGGTTTCCTGAGGCATACCCACAACTCGGCCTATGGAATTATCTCCACCCTTATTCTGGTATAAAACTACATCCCAGCGTTCTGGCTGATAGGAAAATGCTGCATAGGGTAGGAAGGTTACGGTCGAGCCTTTATGAAGTGTTGGCTCCATATTTGTGCTGCCAATATTGATCAGCTTAGGGGTCAAGAAAAGATAAGCTAATACGAGCAGCACAACGATAATAATGATCGCCAGCAGAGCCAATATGAGCTTGAATGTAGATATTTTCCTGATCTTTTGCACGGTCATAACGTCCCTGTTTACCAATATAGTATTATCAATAATACCGTATTTTTGTTTCTATTTGACCTCTGCTCCTGGTGTTTGACTAACCTCTATCCAGAAACCTATAAAAAAGGCCGATGTACAAAACATCAGCCTTTCTGCTTTTCACGCTTTTTCTAACAACTAGCAAGCGGCGCAGCCGCGTCTAGCGAGTCGCGAAGCGACGTTCTAGCAACTTCTCTGCTTTTACCCCGCGAAGCGACGTTCTAGCTACTCTTAGCCTTTTCCAACAACGGCTTAAGAAACTCGCCAGTATAAGATCCGGGAATCTCCGCAACCGTCTCCGGTGTGCCGGTGGCGATGATCTGGCCGCCACGGGTGCCGCCTTCGGGGCCGAGGTCAACGATCCAGTCGGCGGTTTTGATCACATCCAGGTTGTGTTCGATAACCACGATGGTGTTGCCGTGATCACGCAGGCGATAGAGTACATTCAGCAGTTGCTGGATATCGTAGAAGTGCAGGCCGGTGGTCGGCTCATCAAGGATATACAGGGTTTTACCGGTGTCCCGTTTACTCAGTTCTTTTGCCAGTTTCACCCGCTGTGCTTCACCACCGGAGAGGGTGGTGGCGGCTTGTCCCAGACGGATATAGGAGAGACCCACATCGATCAGGGTTTGCAGGCGGCGGGCGAGGGCGGGGATAGCGTCGAAAAACTCACGACCATCCTCAACGGTCATCTCCAGTACCTCATGGATGCTTTTGCCTTTGTATTTAACTTCCAGGGTTTCCCGGTTGTAGCGTTTGCCCTTACAGACGTCGCAAGGGACGTAGATGTCTGGCAGGAAGTGCATCTCAACCTTGATCACCCCATCGCCCTGACAGGCCTCACAGCGGCCGCCTTTAACGTTGAAACTGAAGCGTCCGGGTTTATAGCCGCGGGAACGGGCTTCCTGGGTGCCGGCAAACAACTCGCGGATCGGGGTAAAGATACCGGTATAGGTGGCAGGGTTTGACCTGGGGGTACGGCCGATCGGACTCTGGTCGATATCGATTACTTTATCCAGTAGCTCCATCCCTTTCAGTTCTTTATAAGGGGCGGCATCCAGAGTGGTGGCACCATTCAGTTCGGTGGCGGCAAGCGGATAAAGGGTACCGTTGATCAGGGTGGATTTGCCTGAACCGGAGACCCCGGTGACACAGGTTAGCAGCCCTAGCGGTATATCCAGGTTGACGCTGTTAAGGTTGTTACCGGTAGCACCATGTAGTTGTAGCCAGCGGCCATCCGGCTGATGACGCTCTGTGGGTACCTCAATCCGGCGACGCCCCGACAGGTAGTCGGCGGTCATCGACTCTTTACATTGCATCAGTTCTGCCGGGGTGCCCTGGGCGATAATCTCACCGCCATGAACTCCCGCACCAGGACCGATATCGATAACGTAGTCGGCCAGACGGATGGCATCCTCGTCATGTTCCACCACAATCACGGTGTTACCCAGATCCCGTAGATGGATCAGCGTTTTCAGCAAGCGGTCATTGTCCCGCTGGTGCAAACCGATAGAGGGCTCATCGAGAATATACATAACACCGACTAAGCCCGCGCCGATCTGACTGGCCAGTCGAATTCGCTGTGCTTCACCACCAGAGAGCGTTTCTGCGCTGCGTTCCAGTGAAAGGTAATCCAGGCCGACATTGACGAGAAACTCCAGTCGCAGACGGATCTCTTTGAGAATCTTGTCTGCGATCTCTCCCTGTTTACCGCTCAGGCGCAGGTTATCAAAATAAGCACAGCTGTCACCGATCGACAGACGTACCAGTTCTGGCAGAGTTTTCTCATCAATATACACATGGCGAGCGTCGCGACGCAGACGGCTGCCATGACAGGATGGGCATTCCTGCATATTGATATACTTCGCCAGATCTTCACGCACCATATCGGATTCGGTTTCGCGATAGCGGCGGGAAAGGTTGTTCAGTACTCCTTCGAAGGGGTGAGACTTGCTGATGACATCACCACGGTCATTGAGGTAGCGGAAGGCGATGTTATCTTTACCACTACCGTCGAGAATCACCTTTTGCTGTTTGCTCGTCAGCTCCCGGAACGGTGTGTCCATATTAAAGCCATAATGCTCGGATACCGCTTTCAGCTGCTGGAAATAGTAAAGCGCGCGGCGATCCCAGCCTCTGATCGCCCCCTCCGACAGAGTAAGAGTATCATCGAAGACTACTTTTTTTGGATCAAAAAACTGCTTTACCCCTAAGCCGTCACAGGATGAACAGGCACCGTGAGGGTTGTTGAACGAAAACATTCGGGGTTCCAGCTCCTGAATGCTGTGACCACACTTCGGGCAGGCAAAGCGGGCAGAAAACACCAGCTCTTCACCATCACCGTCCATATAGCTGATGGTGGCGATACCGTCGGTCATCGCCAGCGCAGTTTCAAACGACTCCGCAAGGCGGATCTGCATATCATCGCGTACTTTAAAGCGGTCGACGACCGCTTCGATATGGTGTTTTTTATTCTTATCCAGCTCGGGAATGCTGTCGATGTCACAGACAATGCCATTAACACGGGCACGGACGAATCCCTGAGATCGTAGTTCACTGATGGTATGTAAGTGCTCACCTTTACGTCCCTGAATGACCGGCGCCAACAGCATCAGCTTGGTGCCCTCCGGTAGCGCCAGTACCTGATCTACCATCTGGCTGACGGTTTGCGCGGCCAGCGGCAGATCATGATCCGGACAGCGGGGTTCGCCGGCACGGGCAAACAGCAGACGCAGATAGTCGTAAATCTCAGTGATGGTGCCGACAGTGGAACGCGGGTTGTGTGAGGTGGATTTCTGCTCAATCGAGATCGCTGGTGATAAACCTTCGATATGGTCAACATCGGGTTTTTCCATCATCGACAGAAACTGCCGGGCATAGGTAGAGAGGGATTCAACATAGCGGCGCTGGCCTTCAGCGTAGAGGGTATCGAATGCCAGTGATGATTTGCCCGAGCCGGACAGTCCGGTAATCACAACCAGTTTATCCCGGGGTATTTCGATGTCGATATTCTTCAGGTTGTGTGTTCTGGCGCCGCGAACCACTATCTTGTCCATCGTTGTTTCCGTGTCCAATGCAAAAGCACAAGTATAAAGAGTTATGCCGGTCGCCAACACCTGATCTGAAGATATTTTCCACGGTTATTTATGATATGCTTTACGCCAATGCATTAGCTGTAAAAATTGTGCAGCAACGGTTGCAAAAAGTTAAAGAAAATTGGAGAAATCAATGGCACGCGGTGTTAATAAAGTCATCCTGATTGGTAACCTGGGCAATGAGCCTGAAACAAAATATATGCCCAGTGGCAATGCGGTGACCAATATCACGGTGGCGACCTCTGAATCATGGAAAGATAAGCAGACCGGTCAGCAGCAGGAACGTACTGAGTGGCACCGGGTGGTGTTCTTTAACCGTCTGGCGGAGATCGCCGGTGAGTACCTGCATAAAGGTTCTAAAGTCTACCTGGAAGGTTCGCTGCGCACCCGTAAGTGGCAGGATCAGCAGGGCCAGGACCGTTACACCACGGAGATCGTCGCCAGTGAGATGCAGATGCTCGATGGTCGTGGCGAAGGTGGCAATGGTGGCGGCTATCAACAACCTCAGGCCGGTGGCTATCAACAGGCGCCCCAGGCGGCTCCACAGCAGAACTATCAGCCACAACAGGCTCCGCAACAAAATTATCAGCCGCCACAACAACCGCCACAACCGTCATACCAGAAGCCAGCACCTCAGCAGGGGCCAAGTATGGATGACTTTGATGATGATATTCCGTTCTGAAAAACACCTGAGACTTCTTCCGTAAAGTTTTCATATGAAAGCCCCGCAATAGCGGGGCTTTCCTTTATTTGATGAAGATAATAAGAAAGCATCTTACGTACATCTATCAATGTAGATAAATTGCCATTCGCAGAATGCAGCCTTCCCAGGTTGTCATATCTTGGCTGGTAAGCCTGCAGTATCAAATGATACTTCCAATGACTAACGAAACGTTCAGCATGGCATTATTCCAGCAGGGTCCGACGTCATCCATAGATGAGCGGTGAATGACGTTGATTAGCAAACGTCCGTATTGATGCGTTTATCAATATCCCTGCTTGAGTATAAGTGCATAACAGCGGCAAGATAGCTCTGATCTTTTGCGGTTTTTCAACGGTGCAATTTCAGCCGCCCAAACCTTATTGCAGCAATGTGAGCCATATAAGAGTTTACTTTCAGCGCTGCGAAAATTCATGAAGAAAGTCTCCGTTTAGAGTTGACCGGTACGGTAGTAGAAGGCAATATAGGTCGCTCAGGGAAGAAGGCCTTTAGAGATTAAATTCGTTTTAATGTCGGGCCAGGGTTTAGTTCAGGATGAATTAGTGCAGTTAGTTAAAGGACAAAATCAAGAAATTGATGGGCAGCAGGCATACCAGTTAAAAACAGTATGCGATGGCTGGACGTTAGGTGTTCTTGTTCAGAAAGCAGGGATATGCGCCTATTTATCGGATGAGCCAGGTATTAGCCTTGTTCAGCATTCACTTTTCTTAAACTTACCAGATATAGATCATTCTCTTGATGAGATTGTTCTCTATGTCCAACGAAATAACCCTCTGGCATCTTCTGTCAGCTCCACGCTATATCACTCAATGTCAGGTACTCAAGTGGTTTCCTGTGCATCAGGAGATATCGATAGGCAACTGAATGCCTTAGAAACCGTCCATATTTATCGAAAAAACGGCCAGTGGAAGATAAAGTCGTTCTTTCAAGGCTATGCCGCTGGCATTCAGGCACTACTCTCATCCCGAAACAAGCAAGTTCTTCCTACCTCGCGGGATACTCATGTCGTTGTTACCCTGAGCTGGTTGCCTTCAAGTACTGAACATTTTGATACCACTGCCGCTTATCTGGGGACCGGGTTTCCAACCATTTCTAATTTGAATCTGAGTTGTTTATATATCCTGAAAAGTGGTCAAAGAGGGGGGATATTTGGAGGTGAAGAGCGTTCTAGCGGCTCTTCACATGGGGTGCCTTATGCAAAGATTGAGTCTGACCGTGATGCCGGTCGCAGTAATCTCGATTTTAACATGGCCTATGCCCACAAAATGTATAAATACATCGTGTGTGTAGAAATAACAGAGGGGAGTCGGTGCTGGAATGACACCCAGGTAGAAGTAGAAACAAGTATATGTGGGACAAAGACACGACAGACGGTTGATTCACCTCTTCACACACCTATTTTTGTGTCTTCTGTTATCGAAGTTATGAATGGCGAGACGACACGCAAAGAAGTTAATCGTTTCTTTCTGAATTACGAAGAAGTCTCGGTGAATATGGGGTTTACCACCGCTTAGAGACAAATAGTTTGTATTGTAAGCAATAATTATAGCGAGTACTGATGAGTAATTTTAAGTTTTTCAGAGGCAGCTTGGTGGTAACCCTATGTGGTGCTGCTGCCGCGTTCTATTTTGGCGGATTCGAAGCGCTTTTTATGGTGTTTGTTCTGTCCATTCTTGAGGTTTCATTATCCTTTGATAATGCGGTAGTTAATGCCACCGTGTTGAGAGATATGGATGCAATATGGCGCAAGCGTTTTTTAACCTGGGGAATGCTCATTGCGGTCTTCGGTATGCGAATACTATTTCCGGTGATCGTCGTATCAGTGATTGCAACGGTTTCGCCCTGGGCTGCATTACAAATAGCCATTAATGACCCTGAACAATATCGATCCCTCATGGAAAGTTCTCATGTGGCGCTGATGGGGTTTGGTGGCTCATTTCTCATGCTGGTTGGGCTGGACTTTTTTCTGAGTGACGAGAAAAGTGAGCATTGGATCAACTTTGTTGAGCGCCCCATGTTGCACGTCGGTAAAATTAAGTTTGCCGCAGAAATAGTCACTGTTTTAGTCATTCTGCTAGTGGCTGGCATTTACTTGCCTGAAGGCGATAAGTATTCGTTTGTCTCTGCCGGTATTGCGGGTGTGGTGACATTTACCGTTATTCATAAAGTCGCAGCCTATATGGAAGGTAAAGAGGAAAGTCGTACGACTGATGCAATAACGGCAACAGCAAAAAGTGGGCTTGGTATGTTTATATACCTTGAAATTCTTGATGCATCATTCAGTTTTGATGGCGTTATTGGTGCATTTGCCATTACGACTAACCTTTTCATTATCGCTACAGGCCTTGGCATCGGGGCTATGTTTGTACGTTCACTCACTATCATGCTGGTTGAAAAGAATACTCTGGATGAGTATCGCTTCCTTGAACATGGTGCTTTCTACGCAATTCTTGCACTAGCTGTGATTATGTTTTTGAAAACCTTCATTCATGTCCCTGAAACAGTAACAGGTCTCTTGGGTGCCGGTTTTATCGGACTTGCTTTTGTTCATTCTCTTCTCGTATCCAATGAAGAAAAAGAGAAAGTGAAGGTGTGATTTTTTAACTTTAGAAATACCGAAATTCATCATCTCAATAAAAAGGAATTGAAATGTCTATTAGTCTGGAAAAAGGTCAACGGATTAGCCTGGATAAAAATGGATCCGGTTTGAAAGAAGTGTGTATCGGCGTTAATTGGGGAGCTATCGAGAAAAAAGGATTTTTTGGTGGGGCAAAGCGCGTAGCTGTGGATTTAGACGCAAGTGTCGGTGTTTATAGTGCGGATAAGAGCTTAAAAGAAGTGGTTTACTTCGGTAATTTACGGGCTCTGGGTGGCGCTATCTCTCACAGTGGTGATGATCGTACCGGCGATATTGATGGTGATGATGGTTTAGATAACGAAATAATTACCATCAAACTTAATAACTTACCTGCTGAAGCAGATAAAGTTGCTGTTGTCTTAAATAGTTTTCAGGGGCAGGACTTTGCTTCTATCCCGTTTGCCAGTATTCGCCTTTATGAAGGCACGCCTACCCACGTTAGTAATGTCATTGCAAATTACAATATTGTTAACGAGGCCAAGTTTCATGGGTCCGTATCAATGGTTCTCGGCATTCTATATCGCCATGATAGTGGTTGGAAATTCCGTGCTGTAGGGGAGCCAACTCAGGATCGTAAATTGGAACACACGCTTCATACTGTTGCATCCCAGTATTTATAACGGCTATCTGTAAAAGGCGATAATCTCATGCTTTCAAACTTCATGAACTCTGTTAAGAGCAAAGCGGCTGACCTTAAAACAAGCGTATTACAGTATAAAAACAAAAGTTTTCTGAATGCCATGGCTTCAGGTGCTGTGCTTATTGCGCGTGCCGATGGCAATATTTCGGCCGAAGAAAAACAAAAGATGATGGCTATCATCAGTAACAACGACACATTGTCAGTATTCGATCAGGCTGATGTAATTAAAGTATTTAATGAATATCTTGGTTACTTTGATTTTGATGCAGACGTCGGTAATTCGAAAGCCTATGAAGCGCTTAATAAGATCCGTGGTGACGTTATTCAATGTCGCACATTAATGCGTCTGACTCTAGCGATAGCGGCCTCTGATGGTGATTTTGATGAAGATGAAAGAGTTATCGCGCGGAAAGTGGCTATTGAATTAGGCCTGACTCCAGCGGAGTTCGAGTTATAAAACGTTACTATGAATAATCAGGTTGTAATTTTTGACTTTGATGAAACTCTGGTGCTTGAAAATAGTTTGGGTTTTATGTTCCAGGGTGTCGCAAGCAAGAGTTACTGGTTAGCAGCGTTGCCGGCAGTCGTGCGATCATTTTTATCGGGTCAGTTTGGCTTTCGGTTACGTCGTAATATCAAGCAGGCTTTGTATGAGAAGCACCTAGCGGGTGTCTCTTCTGAGACTATCCGCAAAGCAGGAGTTGAAGCGGCATCCCGGCTGACGGTTAACACCGTAACCCTGAGCAGGCTGACTGCTGCACAGGCACGCGGCGATACGGTTATTGTTGCAACCGCATCACCGCGGCTTTTCGTATCGGCGGTTCTTGATCAGTTAAATATATGTACAGAAAAAGTGATTGGTACTGAGATCGATTTTGCGACGGGTGCAATTATTGGTGATGAGTGTTCACGTCAAGCTAAATGGACGGCCGTTTTTCGAGAAATAGGTGGCATGAAGTTTAAAAGGTCGCTTGCATACGGGAATGCACCCGATGATATTTTCATGCTGGAGCAAGTCGATGAAGGCTTCCTTGTGAAAGGTCAAAAAGTATCACGATATTAAACTAGATTTTCCTGATATCCCTGAAGGGATTCTTAACGCAAATGGAGTAAGCAAAATGACTGTATCTTTACAGAAAGGCGGTAATGTATCTTTAGAGAAAACCGCTCCAGGAATAACTAAAATGATCGCGGGTTTAGGTTGGGATACTCGTGCAACTGATGGCGCAGATTTTGATTTAGACGCTTCGGTTTTCATGCTTGGAGAAAATGGAAAAGTTATCGATGATCAGTCATTCATTTTTTACAATAACCTGAAATCTGTTTGTGGATCAGTAGAGCATACTGGCGATAACACAACGGGTGAAGGCGATGGTGATGATGAAACGATCAAAATCGATCTGTCCAAAGTCCCCGCAACGGTTAATAAAATTGCTATCGCTGTCACCATTCATGAGGCCGATAGCCGTAATCAGAATTTCGGCCAGGTCTCAAATGCGTTTGTTCGTATTATTGATGAAAATAACGGCGCAGAAGTTGTACGTTTTGATCTGAGTGAAGATTATTCAATAGAAACAGCCATGAACTTTGGTGAAATATACCGCCACAATGGTGAATGGAAATTCAAAGCTATTGGTCAGGGATTTTCCGGTGGTCTGAGACCTCTGGCTCAAGAGTTCGGCGTTAATCTCTAAGCTCAAGAGTTTAACGTTAACCTCGGTGAAGTGATATGACTCTATCGAGGTGAGGCGGGCTGGTTATCCAGCCCGTCCAGTTTTTGGAGTAAAACATTTTATGCTGGTTCAAAAACCGTACACCATCCCCCTTGATGCAGGAAAACTGGAAGTTTATACAGAACCCTCAAGCTACTTGATGAGCGGACTGTTAGATTTTGCCTCTCGTGAAAACCCAAATAGAGCCTATCTGTTCGTCTCGAAAATTTTGGGTAAATATATTCCGTGTCGTCCATCCGCAATGCGTCAATCTTATCAAGACCTTAACGCTAAGATTTCCCTCACCGGGGATGCATTAGTGTTTGGTGTTGCCGAGACCGCCACCGGGCTGGGCGCGGGGATCGCTGATGAAATCGACCGAAACAGCGATCTGAATATCTATTATTCACAATCAACCCGATTTCAGTCAAGTAAACCGTTGGCATTTAGTATCGATGAGTCACATAGCCATGCCCCGCAGCACCTTATTTATGATATGGCGAATAGAATCGATCTCAGTTCAATAGAGGAGGTCTTGCTTGTCGATGATGAAATAACTACGGGTAATACCCTGAATAAGATCACCAGAAATATGCAGGAGTATCTGCCTAATTTAAAAAGAATTCATTGGGTATCGCTGGTTAACTGGATGTCAAAAGGTAGATGTGATTATTTTAAAGAGCAGAATTCATCTGTCGAATTATATTACTATAGCCTGATGAAAGGTGAGTTTCGGTTTAAACATTCCAGTAGTAAAGATATCAGCTTTCCTAAATCTACAGCGACAGACTTATCCCCTGCAATCTGTCGTTATGATATTGGAAGAACAGGTATTAAAGTGAGTGAGCTGAGAAACTTCGTTTTCCTTAGCGAAGACAGTGAAGTGATGAGTTACTGTGAGTTCGCTAAGAACGAGCAATACGTGGTTATCGGAACCGGTGAGTTTACCTACCATCCATTCTTATTTGCGGAAGCGATGGAGACGGCAGGCTATGATGTTCTTTTTTTATCTACTGGCCGGTCACCTATTCTTCAGGGCGGCGGTATTTCCAGTCGACTGAAATTTTACAACCCGACTGATAACGCTAATTATTATTTGTACAACCTGCCAGAAAATCGCACCCCCATTATCTTTTATGAAACATTTAATCAATATAACGAATGTCCATTGCACCGGCAGTTAAACTGCAAGGCTGCTATTTTAGGTAATGCCCAATGAAAATCGTGTCGTTTACGGATCTGGACGACACTTTATTCTATTCACATAGAAAGCTTAGGGGGGATGAGCCTCATCGAGTGGCAGCGCTTTTGCCTGATGGTCGCCCCGGAGCATATTCTGACGCCCAGCAACAAATGCTCATCTCGTTAATCGGGCAATATGCGATTATTCCTGTGACTGGCCGGCGAACTGATTCACTTCAAAGAGTACAACTGACATTTAACAGTTTCAAAGTTGCCTCTCACGGTGCCATTGTGCTTGATGAAGATAATCAGCTATATCAGCCATGGCAGCGTATGCTTGATAATGAAGAGCCAGCATGGCGCACTAGAATAGGCGAGCTTGCGCAGTGCATTTCCGGTGTGGCGGTGAAAGCTGGATTAGACCTACGTGTCAGGGTGATCGAAGACTATGGTTACGCATGCTATGTCTGTATAAAAGGCCAACATGATCATCTCAGACAGGTTATTGACGCTCAAGAGCTGGGTATCCCTGCAAAGGGCTTCTATCGGCACATCAATGAGCGTAACTTAGCCTATATGCCTCCCTACGCAAGTAAGCGCAATGCTGTCGCATTTTTAAAAAAAGAGATTAGCAATACCTCGAAAACAACCACCTTCTTTGGTATCGGTGACAGCATTTCTGATGCCAGTTTTATGTTCGAATGTGATTTTCAGATTATCCCTTCCAATAGCCAGATAGCAGGAAAGCTAAAATGACGCTGCTTAGCGTAAAAGAGAGCGATGCTTTCAGTGGCAGTTACCGTCCCGAGGATTGTGAGTTTCTGTTGCAAAGCATCGATGTTAAACCCATTAGCGTTGAAGAAAAGGAACATCTTTTACAGCAGGGCGGGGTACATTATTCAAAAATAATTTCTAACGAAGATGCCCCTACAAAAGCTTATCTGGATACTTTTTATTCACTCATCAATGCTTATGGCGACCGCCTGGCCGCTGAAATAAAACTGTTGGCTCTTAAGCTGTTCGAAACAAAGGG
>NZ_JBNKYN010000084.1:0-19658 GCF_050300915.1 Amphritea sp. | reverse complement strand
GACGCAGATCAAAGCTTTCCCGGGCCGAAGGCTGGGTAAACATTACCCGCTGAGACCCCACTGCCAGGGCAACACCGGTGCGTTCAGCGGCCTCAGCCAGATTGCGATTAATCGTTTTAATCAGGGTGTGATCGCCACCAGTCATCGAGGAGATCAGCAGCGGAAAACTCAGCTTTTTACCGAGAAACTCAACCGACGTATCGATCTGCTCCAATGACAGCTCAGGCAAACCCCGATGACACAGCCGGATCTGATCAAAACAGCGGCCATCGCGATCAGTCAGCGGATCGTTCTCAATCGCCCGGATGTGCTCAATTTTTCGGTCGTTGGTCTGATCAGACATCAGCGTTCCATTTTCAGATGAGATTCCATCAACTCGCCAGGATTAGTTTGTGCCGCCATCAGCGACAATTCGCCGCACAACACCGTTGCCGCACAGATAGCCGCCAGCCGCCGGGCATTTTCGCCAGGCTGGCGCGGCTCTTTACATCCCAGAGCCGCCAGATTCTGCTCAACAAAATCGATCCCTTTACCGTTCCCCACACTACCAACAATCAGATTCGGCAAAGTACAGGAGAAATACAGATCACCATTACGCACTTCGGCATGCACAATTCCCTGAGACCCTTCGATAATATTGGCAGCATCCTGTCCCGTGGCCAGATAAAAGGCCAGCAACATATTTGCGTAATGGGCATTGGCACTGCGTAACCCCCCGGCGACCATAGTACCTATCAGGTTTTTCTTGATATTCAGATCAACTATTTTTTCCGGGGTGGTCTTCAGGCGCCGCTCACACAGCTCCCGGGGGATCAGAATCTCGCTGACCACATACTTACCCCGGCCCAGAATACCGTTCACCGCCGTGGCTTTCTTATCAGAGCAGTAGTTGGCCGAGATCGACGAGTAACGCAGCTGCGGGTATTCACTCAGAATCCAGGGGATCAGCTTATCAGCGGCATTGGTCACCATATTGTGCCCTGAAGCATCGCCGGTGGTGAACTCCAGACGCAGATAGATCAGGTTGGCGACAATCTGACTGTTCATATCGATCAGCCTGGCAAACCGACTGGTAGTGGCGACAATCTGATTCAGATCATCTTTACGGGATTTGATCGATTCCAGCGCTTTAAGCGCCTCCAGGGCGTCATCCGCCTCCAGCAGAATCGAGCGACTCATGCGCTCATCCACAACCGTGGTTTTAATCCCCTCATCAGTAAGAACAGAGATGCGTGCACCACGACCGACGGAGGGCCAGAGTGGCGTCTCATAGGTAGCCAGAGGCACAGATACTTTTTCGTTCAGGATATGCCCGCTGATTTTAATCGGTCCGACGGTACGCATCGGAATCGGTGCTTGCTGGACTTTATGGGATTTCATAGTCTCTCGGTACAATAAAAAAGGGCTGCCGCGACCATGATGATCTGCACTGCAACCCTTCAGGAAGCTCGTTTAGTGTGGGGATTTTATATAGCCACTTCCCATTATGCAATCAAAGTGCCATAGGCAGGGTGCTGAGTGGTGACGCAGATCAGCTGCATATTTGTGCCCAAATTGCCAGTGCAGGCTTGACCCGCCTGAATATTGCCCTACATACTTGGCCGAATACTAAGCCAAACGCTTAGCCAAAACTAATTTCAAACAGCAGTGGAACTCAGGCTTATGCTCTATGCAATCAGAGATGAACAGGGACAGATAACTTCACTATCCGCACAGCCGACTGAGAACTCAACGGTTGCAGATATTGCCGATCCTGAAGTTATCCACTTCCTCTCCAGCAACAGTGAAGCTGACAGCCCTCAGGAGCTGCTGGATAAGACTGACACTGAGGTCAGCCGTATTATTGAGGATCTGATCGACCTGCTAATCTCCAAGCAGACCATTCTGTTCACCGATCTACCGGAAGCGGCCCAACAGAAACTGCTGACCCGTAAGCTGGCTCGTTCCGCCTATCAGACAGGTGATATGAATAGCTCCTCTATGGATAACTCCATCCTCGGTGATGATGACACTATTTTATTCTAGGCGCAGGAGAGATCATTAAGCGGGCCAATCTGAAGGCACCAAGTGCGCGGAGGGATAAATCAGATCTTCTCTTCCGCCTCGCGTTTACTCTCTGCCAGGGCTCTCATCATATCCGCACAGCGATCTGATAGCGACAAATAGCGCTTCTGCTGCCGCAGGCTCAGCGAGCCATAATTGATGCTGTAGAGTGCATTATCACTTTGTAGCAGCAACTCTGCCCGCTGCTCTCCCGGATGACGGGCCTGTTCCAGAGCAGCCTGAACCAGGTTCAGAGTCAGACTAGGGTTATTTGGCAGAATACTATCGGCACGGACAAAAAAGCCCAGCGCTTTCTGATAGTCCTTTTTGCGATAGGAAAGCATCCCCTGAATATTCAGTTTACCCCATTCCAGCGCTGCGCTGTCACGGTTAACATGCTGCTTCATCGCCTGCGCATCAGCCTCAGCTGAGGTGCCTTCCATCCCCTCCAGGAATGGCTCTACCCATTCAGCTTTTTCAGTCAATTCCAGCTCACAGAACAGATCAAAGGCATTGCGCGCAGCCAGGTTAGCCCGATCCTGAACCCCGGCCCGACGGTAAACCTGAGCCGCCATCAGACGGGATTTAAACTGCACGATCGGCTCCCCCGGGAATGCCAGTACCGCATCTTCCAGTGTGCGAATAGCGTGCTGTTCAATATCCCGGTCAAAGTGATCCCGGGCCAGGAAGGCCGATACCAAACTAAAATAATAATCATCAGACTGAAAACAGCTTTGCCGGGCGTGCAGAATTGCACTGCCGTAGGCCTCCACCGCCACATTCCACTCCTGATTCTGAGCCGCCAGACTCCCCAGAGCCCCCAATAGCTCGGGCACCGTAGGCTGTAGCATCACCGCTTTGCGCAGCAAGCCGATCGCCTCACCCCGCTCCCCCAGCGCACGATAGGTACGCGCCAGCCATGTATACGCTTCAACACAGAAATAGGACTCGTCGATCACCTGCTGCAAAATTTGCCGGGCATTCAGATAATCCCCAAGATGACACAGTGCTACCCCCTGACCAACCTGAGCCCAGGGCTGAACACGCTGCGTCACGATGGAGTCAAACAACCGTTCCGCCTGTAGATAACGCCCCTCTTCCAGCAGAATAATCCCCCGTAGCCGATGAATATAGAGTTTCAGCGCAGGATAGCTGCTAGTCAGCTGGTCACACATCTGCAGCGCTTCTGCCATCCGTCCCTGGTCCAGCAACTCATCCAGCGGCCGCATGACCAGCTTAACCCGCATAATTTTTTCCAGGCGAAAACGCACCTTCGGCTCAGAATACGGCTTAGAGATATAGGTGTCTGGGGAGCTATCAAGGGAACCAAACAACAGTCTGGAGCGTTCCGGATCGACAATCAGAGTAAAAATAGTGGAGAACTGGCGAATCCCTTCAGCACTTGCTTCCTGAATCAGCTGCAGACCATTTTTATGGCCTTTGCCAAGATCAAACACCACAAAACAGATGTCGTAATGGTTCTCACGCAGCAGCACCAACGCCATATTGACCGACGAAGCGACCTGAATGTCAGCCACACCCATGCTCCCCAGGATCATCTTGAGCTCAGCAAGATCGTCCAGGCGGTTATCAACAATCAGAACTTTTTTATCCGAGTAGCTGATTTCCATAGGCTCTACATCAGAATGGAATTTATCAAAGTATCATATAAATCAGATAATTATCAAAGCTCCCCAAAGACAAAAAAGCCCCGATATGGGTACATATCAGGGCTTTTCCAGACATATCAGAATCAGCCGTTGAGCAGATCGCGGCCTTTGCTGGCAGCGATACGCATACGCAGCGCATTCAGCTTAATAAAGCCAGCGGCATCTTTCTGATCGTAAGAGCCAGCATCGTCTTCAAACGTCGCGATACTCTGGTCGAAAAGACTGTTTTCTGAGCGACGGCCAACAACAATAACATTGCCTTTATAAAGCTTCAGACGAACATCTCCGTTCACATTCCGCTGGGAGAAGTCAATCATCTGTTGCATCATCTTACGCTCTTCTGACCACCAGAAACCATTGTAGATAGTCTTAGCGTAACGCGGCATCAGCTCATCTTTCATATGTGCAACTTCACGATCCAGAGTGATCGACTCGATCGCCCGGTGCGCACGCATCATGATAGTGCCCCCCGGGGTTTCATAGCAGCCACGGGACTTCATACCGACAAAACGGTTTTCAACAATATCCAGACGACCCACACCATTTTCACCGCCGACCTTGTTCAGGTACTCAAGTACGGTAGCAGGGCTCATTGGCTTACCATCGATGGCAACGATATCGCCCTTCTCGTAAGTCAGTTCCAGATAAGTTGGCTGATCCGGTGCTTCCTCAGGGGAAACAGACCAGCGCCACATATCCGCTTCAGCCTCAGCCCATGGATCTTCCAGAATGTCACCCTCATAGGAGATGTGCAGCAGGTTAGCATCCATAGAGTACGGAGACTTCTTCTTATTGCTGGAGAAATCAACCGGGATATTGTGTTCTTTACAATAGTTCATCAGGGTTTCGCGGGAGGTCAGATCCCACTCACGCCAGGGTGCAATCACTTTTACGCCCGGCTTCAGCGCATAAGCGCCCAACTCGAAACGCACCTGGTCGTTACCTTTACCCGTGGCACCGTGTGAAATTGCATCCGCACCGGTTTCGTTAGCGATTTCGATCAGTCGTTTGGCAATCAGCGGACGGGCAATCGAGGTACCCAGCAGGTACTCACCCTCATAGATAGTATTGGCGCGGAACATCGGAAAAACGAAGTCGCGGACAAACTCTTCGCGCAGATCTTCAATGTAGATCTCTTTCACGCCCAGCGCTTCAGCTTTGGCGCGAGCCGGTTCAACCTCTTCCCCCTGACCCAGGTCAGCCGTAAAGGTTACCACTTCACAATTATAAGTTTCCTGTAACCAACGCACGATTACAGATGTATCAAGGCCGCCGGAATAGGCCAGCACAACCTTTTTAATGTCGGACATAGAGAGGCTCCAAACGCAAAATCAGCCCGTAGAGAGCACTATAGTCTCTAGCGGATACCCAAAATAGGAAAGGGCGTAATTGTAGCACGATTACGCCAGAGAAACAGGGGGCAACTGCTCGCAGTCAGCTGATGGCAAACGTTATCAATTTCGGTCTAAACGGATAGTTACCCGCCGGCTGCGCTCGCGGGTCTGGCGGTCGTTTCCCTGCGCTACCGGGTAACGCTCGCCATGATAACGGGTGGTGATACGATCCGGGCTAACGCCCTTTTGTTCCAGATAGGCGGTAACCGCTTCCGCCCGCTTCTTCGACAGATCCCGGTTAGCCAGTCGCCGCCCCTGAGCATCAGAGTGACCATCCACAAATACAGATTTTACCGAGTCATCATTGTTAACATAGATCGCTATCAGATCGAGACGCGCTTTGGTGGAGTCAGACAACTGCCACTGCGCCGACGGAAACAGCACCGCGGTTCGGGCGATCTGGCGGTAGTTCACCGGCAACAGATCCGAAATACAATCCGCATAGGCCTGATACGCGGGCGGAAAGTTAGCGGCAGACAGACCGATGCGCACCGACTCACCGGTTTCCGCCCAGTTCTGGGCTAAAAATGTCGGCATGCGGCCACGGAACAGACTCGCCAGCATCTGCTGGGAATAGCTGGTCGGTACCGCGATAGTCCCGTCGGTAGAAAACTTAACCTCGCCGATCTCGCGAGTGCCGATACCCGGCTGCCAGGGCGAAGCAGCCTCCATAATCTGCACCTCTCCCTTCAGACCATGCCCCTGCAGAGGTTTCAATGTAAAGCGAACCGTCTCGCCCGCTTCCTGATTAAACTCCCCCTCGCCAAACAGAGGGATCTTCTGTGACAAGCGGCAGCTGAACTTAGAAGCTTCCAACTCCCATCGTGACTGTTCGAGAGATGCAGAATAGCCTACCGCGAACACCGGAAGAGAACAGACGGATAAAAACAACACTACGGCAATACGCATAAACAACCGGAATCCAACAGAAAAGTAAGGGACTAATTTGCCACTCCTTTATCGGCACATGCTTTAAAACCTTTAGATTCTAACACGCGGCCATCCACCCAACAGCACACTGCAGAGTTATTTGTGTAATCCAGATCAACTCTTTACACTTAGCCTCAGGTAATTACCAAAGCTTGGCTACTGAAGTGGCCATTAAGGATATGCATTGAATAGAAGCGCTCAGTACCAGCACCCGATGTCCAACCGTTTCAGGGGCTACCTACCCGTTGTAATCGACGTGGAAACCGCCGGCTTTAATGCGCAGACCGATGCCCTGCTGGAGATTGCAGCAGTAACGCTAACCATGGACGATGATGGCAACCTGCTAATTGATCAGAGTTATGAGTTTAACGTAGAACCCTTTGCTGGCGCGAACCTTGAGAAAGCCGCGCTCGATTTCACCGGCATCGATCCGTTCAACCCATTGCGCGGTGCAATACCTGAAGAGGAAGCACTGGAAAAGATCTTCAAACCGATCCGTAAGGCGGTTAAGTCCCACCACTGTAAACGGGCTATTCTGGTGGGTCATAATGCGTCATTTGATCATGGTTTTGTCACCGCTGCCGCTGAGCGCTGTGATATTAAACGCAACCCGTTTCACCCCTTCTCAACCTTCGACACCGCCACCCTGGCAGGTCTGGCCTTTGGCCATACTGTGCTGGCGAAATCCTGTGATCTGGCGGATATCGATTTTGATGGCAAGCAGGCCCACTCCGCACTCTACGATACGATGAAAACAGCCGAACTGTTCTGCACCATCGTGAATCGCTGGAAGGATCTGGGCGGCTGGCAGATGATGGAACATCGTTACGAATGAGCAAAGCAGTGACTAGTTGTTAGACGCGACTGCGTCGCTTGCTAGAAAAAGCTAAAAGAGCGTTTATCTGCAGCTCAGTTTCAGAATAAAAAAAACCGCCTGATGGCGGTTTTTTTTTATTCCAGCTACTAGTAAGTATCGCGCAGCGATACGTCTGGCAGCTGCTCTATCAACGCTGCGCGTTAATAGAATTACAGCTTGTCAGCGTTCTCACTCAGGTATGCCGCTACGCCTGCAGGAGACGCGTCCATACCCTTGTCGCCTTCAGTCCAGCCTGCTGGACATACTTCGCCGTGAGTCTGGTGGAATGCCAGAGCATCAACCATACGCAGCATTTCGTCAACGTTACGACCCAGTGGCAGATCGTTAACAACCTGGTGACGTACCAGACCATCTTCGTCGATCAGGAAAGAACCACGGTAAGCCATACCACCTTCAGACTCAACATCGTAATCTTTACAGATGCTGTGAGTCATATCGGCAACCAGTGTGTACTTAACCGGACCAATACCACCCTGATCGACAGGGGTGTTACGCCATGCGTTGTGAGAGAAGTGAGAATCGATAGAAACACCGATCACTTCAACGTTACGCTTTGCGAACTCTTCAATACGGTGATCGAATGCCAGCAGCTCAGATGGACAAACAAATGTGAAGTCCAGCGGGTAGAAGAATACTACAGCCTTCTTACCTTTGATTGCTTCAGACAGCGTGAAAGAGTCAACGATATCACCGTTACCCAGTACCGCTGCTGTAGTAAAATCAGGAGCCTGCTTACCTACTAATACGCCCATTTCTTTATCTCCATTATTAAGTAAAGCGTTAAACGATTGTGCAAACAATACGATTTACACACCGTATAAAAACAAGTGTTGATAGCTTAGTTGCAGTCGCTTTATAACACTAATTAAAGACAACTATGCAACCGATAAACTATGCCTATCAAACTTTATCTATCATTTGCTAATGCTGTATGACGACAGAGCGCTCTTTCCGACAGCTGTGGCAGGAGCAACCTAGCAGCATACAACTGCTACATCAGCCTTGCGCAGAATCATCGGCGGCGACAACTGAATCGATCAGCTCTTTCAGCTCACCGTTGGCAGCCATCTCCGCGATAATGTCACAACCACCAATCAGTTCACCCTTGATCCACAGTTGCGGAAAAGTTGGCCAGTTAGCATATTTAGGCAACTCCGCCCGAATTTCAGGACTCTCCAGAATATTGACAAAGGCAAAACGGGCACCGCAGGACATGATCGCTTCAGATGCACGGGAAGAGAACCCGCACTGAGGAAAACGTGGTGTACCCTTCATATATAAGAGGATATCGTTGGATTCAATCTGCTCTTTAATCGTGTCTATAACGCTCATAAATCTACCTATGCTTTAACTGGCCGCCAGATCTCTGGCGTTAATCTTAATTGATGAAGAAATCCTAGCACAAACCCGATTAGTTTACTCGGGTATAGCTGGAAAATAATCAGCCGGGATATGCCCTGCTATCATAAACGCTGATCATAAAAACTGCATTCGAAACTATATGGGGATTGCACTACTCAATCTCAAGTTCTGTATGTCATCTTGCTTATTGTCCGGCAAGTACATAGAATGGCTGGTTTTCCGTTCGGCAGCCTGATTATCGCTGCCGTTTTGCGTTACATAGAGGGACTAACAGAGGGACTTAGATGTCTACACAGCCCGTTATGAATACTTACTCGCGCCTTTCCGTTGCATTTGACCACGGGCAAGGCTGCTGGCTGTTTGATACAGATGGCAACAAATATCTGGATGCTCTCAGCGGTATTGCTGTATGCGGTCTTGGCCATGCTCACCCTGCCGTCACCACGGCTATCAGCGAGCAGGCCAGTCAACTGATCCACACTTCCAACCTGTATACCATCAGCAATCAGGAACGTCTGGCAGAGCGTCTGACCCAGATATCCGGGATGGAAAACGTTTTTTTCGGTAACTCAGGTGCAGAAGCGAATGAAGCCGCTATTAAAATAGCGCGCAAATTTGGCCACACCAAGGGGATCGAAAAACCCACCATTATTGTCATGGAAGGTTCGTTCCATGGCCGTACCATGGCGACCCTGAGTGCCACTGGTAACCGTTCGGCGCAGGCAGGCTTCGAACCCCTGGTCGGCGGTTTTGTCCGTGCCCCCTATAACGATGTTGCTGCGGTGAAAAATATTATCGCTAACAACGCTGATGTGGTAGCGATTCTTGTCGAGCCCATTCAGGGCGAAGGTGGCATTATTATTCCGGCAGATGATTATCTGAATCAGCTGAGAGATATCTGCGATGCTCATGATATGCTGCTGATGCTGGATGAGGTGCAAACCGGTAACGGCCGCACAGGCACCTATTTCGCTTATCAGCAAAATGGCATTTTACCCGACGTGGTCACCACCGCAAAAGGCCTGGGAAATGGCGTACCGATTGGTGCCTGTCTGGCCAGTGGCAAAGCGGCTAACGTTTTTGGCCCTGGTAATCACGGTTCAACCTATGGGGGTAACCCGCTCTGTTGTGCCGCTGCGCTGGCGGTGGTCAATACCATTACTGAAGAGAAGCTGGATCAACGCGCAGCAGAACTGGGCAATAAGATTGCCGCTGGCTTTCGCGCTCAGATCGGTGATGCCTCCTATGTTAAAGAGATTCGTAACAAAGGCCTGATGCTGGCCATCGAACTGACAGAAGCGGGTACAGAACTGGCGGTGCTCTCCAAGGTTAAGGGTGTCCTCCTGAATGTAACCGGCGGCGGTAAAGTCGTACGGATGTTGCCACCGCTGATTATGAGCGATGTCGAAGCCGAGCTGTTGGTAAACACCGTATCCCGCATTATAAAAGTCTATATGGCTGACGAATAACTAAACCTGAGCTAAGGCCTGAATTTACAGGCCTTCTTAACTATGACAACAAGACACTTTCTGACACTGCTGGATCTGACACCCGACGAGCTGAACAAGCTGATTCGACGTGCGATAGAACTCAAACAGATCCGCAACAATGGCGAAATTTACGAACCCCTGTCAAACCAGGTGATGGCGATGATCTTTGAAAAATCATCGACCCGCACCCGGGTCTCATTTGAGGCCGGTATGGCACATCTGGGGGGACATGCCCTGTTCCTCTCGTCGCGAGATACCCAGCTGGGTCGTGGCGAGCCTATTGAAGACAGCGCCAAAGTGATCTCCAGCATGTGTGATGTAGTGATGATCCGCACCTTTGAACACGACATAGTTGAAACCTTTGCCGCCCACTCCCGGGTGCCAGTGATCAACGCCCTGACCGATGATTATCATCCCTGTCAGCTGCTGGCTGACATGCAAACCTTTCTTGAACACCGCGGCGATATTAAAGGCAAAACCGTTAGCTGGATCGGCGATGGCAACAATATGTGCAACTCCTATATTAATGCTGCTCGCCAGTTTGACTTTAAATTGCAGATTGCCTGCCCTGAAGGGTTTGATCCAAATCCGCAACTGGTTGCAGCCAACAGCGATCGGGTCACCATCTTCCGGACACCCGAAGAAGCGGTGAATGGCAGCGACCTGGTAGTCACTGATGTCTGGGCCTCAATGGGCCAGGAAGATGAGCAGAAGCAGCGTGAACGGGAGTTCAAAGGCTATCAGGTCACCCCTGAACTGATGGATCTGGCAAACCCGGATGCACTGTTTATGCACTGTCTGCCAGCACACCGGGGCGAAGAGGTTAGCGCCGAGATGATGGACGATCCCCGCTCAGTGGTATTTGACGAAGCTGAGAACCGTTTGCACGCGCAGAAAGCCCTGCTGGAGTTTCTGCTGGTGAAGCCAGGCGCCTGAGCCCCGACTAAATCGACTGCAGTCAGAATACGCAGCGTTTCCTCCAGGCCCGCAGCCATGCGGGCCTTATCTCATCGAAAGATGCCGCATGAGTCAGATTCATACTATACTCTGGTTCACAGAATAAAAATTGAGGCATGCCAGCATGATCGAACTTCGACACCTGAAAACTCTTTCTGCGCTCAGAGATGCTGGCAGTCTGGTTGAAGCTGCCGAGCGTATCCATCTGACTCAATCGGCACTGTCTCATCAGATCAAGGACTTAGAAGACCGCCTCGACTGCTCACTGTTTATTCGCAAAACCAAGCCGATCTGTTTTACCAGTGCTGGCCAGCGCATCCTAACCCTGGCCGATGACGTGTTACCGATGATCCGTAGTGCCGAACGGGATATCGCCCGACTGGCAGGCGGCGAGGCAGGACGACTGAATATCTGTATCGAGTGCCACAGCTGTTTTGACTGGCTGATGCCCACTATCGATCATTTTCGCCAGAACTGGCCGGAAGTGGAGATGGATCTGACCACCGGCTTCAGTTTTCAGCCGCTGCCCGCACTGGCTCGTGGGGATATCGATCTGGTGATCACCGCCGATCCCGAAGTTCGCACCGGCATCGCCTATATCCCTCTGTTCACCTATGAATCCGTATTAGCGATAAGCAAACAGCATCAGTTAGTTGCCCGCAGAGTCATTCAACCGCAGGACCTGGAACATCAAACCCTGATCACCTACCCGGTTGAACAACACCGTCTGGATGTTTTCAAACACTTCCTTGACCCTGCCGGGATTGAGCCCGATGAGGTTCGCACCTCAGAACTGACGGTGATGATTATGCAACTGGTCGCCAGTGGTCGCGGGGTATCTGCACTGCCCAACTGGGCGATCCACCAGTATATCGAACAGGAATATATCACCTCCCGCCCCCTGGGCGAAAAAGGGGTCTGGTGCACCCTTTATGCCGCTATTCGCGAAGATCAGAAAGACTCTGACTTTATGGTGGATTTTCTCAATACCGCTAAAGAGATCACCTTCCGTAACCTCAGCGGTATCAAATCAGCCTGATGAATGTGCTGGGAAATACTGAAAGCGCATCGACTCTGCTCTATCTGCCGACACCACCCAAAATCGATACAGACAAGCCTCTGGATTACGCCAGACTGTGTGAATTAAACGGTAATCACTGGCGCAAAATTCTGATTATTCTGGCAAAACTACAGTCATCTGAACAAACATGGCGCAGTTACCGCGACCAGCAACTGTTACGTCAAGATGAAGCTATCAGTTTCGGCGACCAGCTACTGCCCGGTCATAAGTTACATATTGTTGCGGGCAAAGCCAGCTGGCAACGACTAGGGTTAGATCTGCAGAGTTTCACACCTCTGGATGAATGCGGCAGGGTGTTCCGGCGCGATAATATTATTCTCACCCCCTACCCGGATTACCGACAGTTTCCCAACCAGTTGATAGCGCAGCTAAGACCGCTTATTCAGGCCTTCAGATCCAACCGCTAAACGTCACCCTGCCACTCATCCAGCACCTCCTGGGCAGCCCGAAACGCTTCCTGCGCCGCCGGAGCGCCACAATACACAACAGAGTGCAGCAATACCTCCTGAATCTCCTGCGGCGTGCAACCGTTATTGAGCGCCCCACGAACATGGCCTTTCAACTCTGCGGGTGCTTTCAGTGCCGCCAGCATCGCAATCGTTACCAGACTGCGGGTTGAACGCGGCAGCCCCTGTCGCTGCCAGGTGGAACCCCAGGCATGCTCATTGATCCATTCCTGCAACGGTGCAGTGAGTTCAGTGGTATTCGCCTGCGCCCGGGCAACAAATGATTCGCCCATCACCTCGGTGCGCACTTTCAAGCCGTTCAGCTTATCCTCTTCTGACATACTCTCAATCGACCCTGTTATTCTTGTTTATATGGCTGAGCGATCCAACGATCGGCACGTTTAAATAATATGGCAGGGTTATCTTACTCAGAACTCAGAATAAGCGCTAATTCAATCCTCAGGCCTTACCTGAAACGGCGAACAACGTTAAACTATGCCTCTTTTTATAGACGCACTTAAAATAGCCTCCTTTCAAAGCGGTATGTATTGATGGAAAACTGGTCTCTAGACAGCTGGAAAAATAACCCTATTCTTCAGCAACCTGAATATCCGGATAGCGTTGCGGTCCGTCAGGTAGAAGCAGAACTGGCAAAGATGCCACCACTGGTGTTTGCCGGTGAAGTGCGCTCTCTGCACCAACAGCTGGCTGACGTGACCGCAGGAAAAGCCTTCCTGCTGCAAGGTGGCGACTGTGCTGAAAGTTTTGCCGAGTTCAGTGCCACCAATATCCGCGATACCTTTAAGGTGTTGCTGCAGATGGCAGTGGTGATGACCTTCGCGGGCAGTTGCCCGGTGGTTAAGGTTGCCCGCATCGCCGGTCAGTATGCCAAACCCCGTTCCGCTGGCACCGAAGTGATCGATGGCGTCGAGCTACCCAGTTACCGTGGTGATATCATCAACGATATCGCCTTTAATGCAGCATCCCGCGAGCCGGATCCGCAACGGCTTATCCGTGCCTACCATCAGGCGACATCCACCCTTAACCTGATGCGCGCCTTCGCGCAGGGTGGTTTTGCCGATCTGCATAAGGTTCATCAGTGGAACCTAGGCTTCGTTCAGCAGAGCCCATTAGGCGAGAAGTATCAGCATCTGGCTAATCAGATCGACGATTCTCTGGCATTTATGGAAGCCTGCGGTATCAGCAGCGACAGTGTCCCGCAACTGAGGGAAACCACCGTTTACACCTCCCATGAAGCGTTGCTGCTGAACTACGAACAGGCACTCACCCGCCAGGACAGCCTGACCAATCGCTGGTATGACTGCTCCGCGCATATGCTCTGGATCGGTGACCGCACCCGGCAACTGGACGGTGCACATATCGAGTTCCTCCGGGGGGTTGAAAATCCGGTCGGCGTCAAAGTCGGGCCGAGCATGCAGCCGGATGAGCTGATCAGACTGATCGACGCACTCAATCCAACTAATCAGCCTGGCCGGCTAACCCTGATCAGCCGTATGGGTGCTGAGAATATCACCGAGATTCTGCCGGCACTGGTACGCAAAGTGAAAGCGGAGGGGCGCGAGGTTGTCTGGAGTTCAGACCCGATGCATGGCAACACCATCAAAGCCAGCAGCGGCTATAAAACCCGCAGTGTTAACAGCATTCTGCAAGAGATGAAGGGCTTCTTTGAAGTACATCGCGCCGAAGGCAGTTACGCCGGGGGGGTCCATTTTGAGATGACTGGCCAGAACGTTACCGAGTGTGTCGGCGGCGCGTTCCAGATCACTGAAGAGGGCCTGGCTGATCGTTATCACACCCACTGCGATCCTCGTCTCAACGCTGATCAGGCGCTGGAACTGGCGTTCCTGATCGCCGATACCCTGAAGCAGGCGCGGCAGCGTTAATGCAGCACTATGCAGAGCTGGAGCAGCTGTTAGGCAAAATTGAAGCGGAGATGCGGGCCTGGTCACTCTGGTCCGCCACGCCTCCCGCCGATTCAGCACTGCAAAGCCTGCAACCATTCTGCATCGACACCCTGAGCTTCTGGCAGTGGGTGCAATGGATCATGGTGCCGCGCTTCCGCCAGATGATAGCCCAGAAACTGCCACTCCCCCAGAGCAGTGAGATGATGCCAATGGCTGCGGAAGCCGTCGTCGCCAGCGGTATTAAAAGCAGTAAGCTGATCGACTATTTTGCCGAACTCGACCAGCTTCTCACAACCCCACACTGAGCGTTTACAGCGGTCGATCAGGCTAAGCGCACGACGCCAGCAGCATTCTTTACATCAAACTCAATCGGTCAGCAGACCATCCAGAACGATCTGGTTATATCCAACCACGCCCATCACTTCACCATTACTCAGCACCGGTGCCATCGACAGACCAAAGTTGTCAAACAACCGGGCGCAGTAGCGTACATCCATCTGCGGATCGACACCCACAACCGGCTTAGTCATCACCTCGTAGACATTGATCCGCTCCGGTGCACGATCCTGCGCCAACACCTTCTTGGCAATATCCGAAAGCAGCAGAATACCGTACTCATCATCGTCGTGGCGCTTATTCACCAGCAGAGCCGTCACCTGCTTTTCCTTATAGATCTCCAGCGCAGCTTTAATCGTGATCAGCCCATCGACCATCGCAAAATGATTGGTCATCACATCCCGCACCCGAACTACTTTCCGCTCTCTCATATCTCATCCTCGACGACATTTGTCAGGGTTTGAATCTGGTGGGCAACCCCCACAGCATCTTCCACATCCAGCTGAATCGCGATTCCCTGTCCGGGTTTATCATCAAAATCAGCGACTTCCGCAATGGTTTCCAGAATTTTCCGGCTCAGATGTTCCTCAACAATAAACAACACCACATCACGCTGAGTTTCCAGCGACAGACCAAAAAAAGTCTTGGTCTTAGTCACCCCCTCCCCACGGGCGTTATTAATCACGGTGGCACCAGTCGCACCAGCCTCACGGGCAGCCTTCATCACCTGGTCGGTTTTGGAATCTTCAACAAATACTAATAACAGTTTGAAGTGCATAGTCCCGTCCTACTCCTGTTTAACCATCTCTTCACGTTGTCGACGGCGTCTGTCACGACGGGCCACAACATCTGTAATCTGCGCATAACCCATCACCGTTATCATCGGAAACAGGCTGGCAAAGGCTATCAAACCAAAACCATCAATCAGTGCGCTGCGGCCTGGCACGGTACTGGCCAATCCCAGCCCCAGCGCCGCCACCAGCGGTACCGTCACCGTTGAGGTAGTCACACCACCGGAGTCATAGGCCAGTGGCACAATCAGCTTGGGGGCAAAGAAGGTCTGAATAACAACAAAGATATAACCGCTGATAATAAACCAGTGGATCGGATAACCGGTGACAATCCGCCAGGTTCCCAGGCTGATACCGATAGCAACTCCCAGGGCGACTGCAAGCCGCAGCCCCCACACGCCGATGGCACCACCCGATACCTCATTGGCCTTGATCGCCACCGCGATCAGCGAAGGTTCGGCAATGGTCGTACTGGCGCCGATGGCAAAAGCAAAAATGTACACCCAGTAATAATCAGACCAGTGCAGGGCCTCCCCGGATGCCCCAACACTGCCACGAATAAACTCCGGATTGGTGAGCTGCTGCGCCATCAGCTCCCCGATGGGAAACAACGCTTTATCCAGCCCGAGTAGAAACAACGCCAGACCCACAATCACATAGGCAAAGCCAAATAAAACCCGTTTTAAATGAGGGATGGGACGACGTATCACCAATAACTGAAAGCCAAAGATAATAGCAATAATGGGGATCACATCTTTGATCGTCGACAACAGAATAGCCAGCAACTGAGACAGGGTTTCCATCAGATCACCATGCCATAAGCCATAACGAAAATCATCGGTGTCAGAGAGGCAAAAGCGATCAGACCAAAACCATCAATCATCGGGTTCCGGCCCTCAATTGCAGACGCCAGACCAACGCCTAACGCAGTCACCAGAGGCACCGTAATCGTCGAGGTGGTCACCCCACCAGAATCATAAGCAATGCCGATAATTTCACGGGGGGCAAAGCCAGTCATAATAATGACCAGCACATAGCCGATCGCGATCATATAGTGAATTGGCCAGCCTTTCAGAATCCGGATAACCCCCACCACAATCGCCAGACCGACAGAAAAGGCCACGGTATAGCGTAATCCAGAAGCATAACTGGACTTGGCCGAATCGCTCGACTCAATCAGCCCCCCCTCAGCGGCAACACTGGCAGCTTCGGCCGCCACAGCGATCAGTGCAGGTTCCGCCACGGTGGTACCGAACCCCAACGAGAATGAAAACAGCAGCAGCCAGAACAGACTCCCTTTACGGGCGAAGGCGTTAGCCAGTACCTGACCGATCGGAAACAGGCCCATCTCCAGACCATAGATAAAGAAGGTCAGCCCCGCCACGACACACAGCAAGCCGGTAAGCAGCCCCAGCAGATCGGGCACCGGTTGCTGCAACACCAACAGCTGAAAAAAAGCGATCACCAGCACAATCGGCAGAAGGTCTCTTAAACTTCCTGCCATAGAACGGCCGAGGGCAATAAACACGTTACTCAATTGAGCTCCCTTTAGCAGACATATCCTATCGGTATAACTCAGAGCGCTGCCCAGAACACAACCCGATAAGATAACGTCATACACTTCACGTTTAACTGATAATATAAAAAATAGCCGTTAAGCTACAGCGATTTAGCGCCCAATCTGGTTATCGTTTCCGGCTTCCTGCCAGCTATGCGCAACGCAGAACGAAAACGCTGAAAAACATCTATCGGTGATAGCGTCACAACCAGGGGTCATCAGCCGCTGTATCTGGCTCTCCCGCACTGCTAAAATAGCCGCCGTTGTTACTTAATCAGGCACCCAGATGGCACATTTTGAAACACTGACCGATTTTATCCGGCAAACTGAAGCACAATTTCGCATTTTTGATATGGGCCGCTGCATCAGTAAGCTTTCTCCTGACACTTTCCGTAAAGTCGAGCTGGGACAGATCCCCTACCCCAAACCCTTTCTGCATCAGGCCTGGATCGCCATTCTGATGTGGAACCCTAAGCAGGCCAACGAGAATGTTGTCTGGTTTCTCAAACTGCCATTAGATGAGCAGGGCTTTCTGGTACAGGCAGCGCGGGATGATTTTCTTAACCGACTGTTACAGAACCTGACGAATAGTATGGGTAAAGGCCCGTTAGACCAGCCAACCGATGCCACCGAATACCGCGATGCCCTGAAGGATAATCCCTTCAGCTTTACCCCGGATCAGGAGAAGATGGCAGCATTCCACGCCACCGCCACCCTGACAACCCGACAGCCCGCATCCAGCTTTTATGATGGGGCAAAACAGTATTTTCATGGCAAAGCCGATCTGAGTCACTGGGACAGTCTGGGTTATCAGGGCATCGCCGACTATGTGATTCGCCATCAGCAGGGCAACAATGAAGACAAACTGGCGCAGATATTCAGCCAGTTGCCGGATATTCCTCTGGAGGCCTGCTGTACCTTTATCGAACATATTCAGCCCAGTGATCCACTCAGCGAAGCGATCCGCCAGCGGCTGGATAATAGCGTTAGCGAAGGAAAGGTTTCGGCCAACCAGATCGGCGCACTGCTGCGGGCTATCTCTCAATGCCCTGAAGATGAGCAGAAAATCGCGGTGCTGACCCGGGTATTACAGAGCCCTTATGGCACCCAGGCCGAAGTCATTGCAGCCCTGGCCAGCCGCTGCTGGGCCAGCCTGCAATACCCTGAGTTGTTAAAGCAGTTTCTCGAAACCCTGGCGGTCAACGATGCCGGTCAGGCGTGCTTTAACCGGGTCATGGCCGACCTGATGTTTATCCCCACCCTGCGGGCACTGACACTTCAGCAGTTCCGCGCGCCAGACCGCAGCGAAGCCCTTAGCCGGGCGATTGGCGGCATGTTTGGCGATGGTTTCCTGTAAAAAACCGGCAGATACGCTCCTGTGGGCAACCCCGGAGCGTACTGCTAAACGCGCTGTCTGCTTTTCATTGACGGCTGATATTACCAATCACGATCTCCCGATAAGCAGCAGGGTCGCCATCTGCACCGGAAACCTCAAAGCTTAATCTGATCTCTCCCATTCTCACGAAAGTAAACACCGTCGTCACACTGCCATCATCGCCATGAGGGTATACACCGGTGAGATCCACCCCGCCATCAGCACAGCTAAACTGGTCCGCCTTATCACAACGAAACTCAACCCTGAACGCGACCTCTGGGGAAAACGAAACTGCATCCAGGACAATACTACTGCCCGCGGTAAGAACCCCCACCGTACCTTTGTCATTGCCAGCGCGATAGTGCCCATAGACGTTATGGGTCGATGAGTTAACAAACCTGACCCGGCTCGGCCAAACCGCTCTCGTCTGAGCTTCTGCCTCCTGAGCAACATCCACCCGGGCCTGTTCTACAGATCCGGCAGAAGCGGGAACAACACCCAGCGCAGCTAAGCTGAACACGACTGCAAGCCAATAGCAGTTCATATAACCGGGACTTCAGCGCAACAAACAGTGCTATTCAGGGAAGACAAGCACGGCTTAAACCACCGACATATAATGCGTTGCGCAGATCTTATTACCGGACGGATCTCGCAGATAAGCCAGATACAGCTTCCTTCCGCCACTGCTTCTGACACCGGGAGGCTCTTCGCAGGTCTGGCCTCCTGCGGCCACGCCTGCTGCGTGCCAGGCATCAACTAACTCAGGCGAGCTGGCAACGAAGCCGATAGTCATACCGTTACCGTGGGTTGCCACTTCACCATTGATCGGTTTGGTTAAGGCAAAAACGCCACGGTCACTGAGGTAAAAACAGCGGCCTTTATCATCAAACACCCCCGGATTATGACCAAGCACACCGAGTATCGCATCATAAAAACCCCTGGATTTTTCAATATCATTTGCACCAAGCATTATATGGCTGAACATAACAGTAATTCCTTTTTTATAAGATATAGGGAGATTGAATGTGTTTGATTAACCGTACACTATTCACAGCATAGCGCTGAGTCAGAGAGTGTAGCATCACATTCAGGGCGCAGGCTGATACACCAATCCCTGCTACTTGTCAGAGATCGATATCAATACCGCCATTCTTACCCTGAAACAGAGTCTTCAACCCTCTGAATAACCAGACAAAAACATCAAACGGAAGTTCTATAATAAATTCCAGAATATCAAGCAATGGATGACCTGGCTGCCGTTGACCACGCACCTGACTGGGCCATATTAAAAAAGCCAGATACAGGCAGATAACCGCCGCAACCAGTGCAAACCAGCTAAACGAGTCAATCCCAACAGATACGAGTAATACAATACCCATAACGAAGAGGATGGTTGCCACGATCTCTCTGACTGTTTCCATGT
>NZ_JBNKYN010000083.1:0-20057 GCF_050300915.1 Amphritea sp. | reverse complement strand
TATTGTGCTCTGTATAAATAAACAGTACTTTGAGTTGATAATGCAGTTATGTTGATTTTGGGAATAGATCCGGGCTCCCGGATTACCGGTTACGGTATTATCAATTCCGTTGGCTCGAAGAATGAATATGTTGCCAGTGGCTGCATCAGGATCAAAGGTGACCTGCTGGCGGATCGGTTGAAACAGGTGTACGCCGGGGTAACCGAGATTATTGAACACTACTGTCCGCAGGAGATGGCGATAGAGCAGGTGTTTATGGCACGTAACCCGGATTCAGCACTTAAGCTGGGGCAGGCCCGGGGAGTCGCAATCGTTGCCGGTGCCAATCAGGGGCTGGAAGTGGCAGAGTATGCGGCGCGGAAGGTAAAACAGGCGGTGGTTGGTAATGGTGCGGCGAATAAAGCCCAGGTGCAGCATATGGTTAAATCGATACTGAAGCTGCCGGGGCTGCCCCAGGCGGATGCCGCAGATGCTCTGGCCATTGCACTCTGTCATGCGCATACCCGCAGCAGTCTTATTATGATGGCCGGGGCGAAAAGCAGTCGCGGAGGACGGTTACGCTGAGCGAACTGTCGTAAGCGATACAGAGTAGCCAATAATTTAAGCCCTGTTGTCAGGGTGGTCTGGAGAGAAAAAAGCTGTGATAGGACGATTGAGAGGCGAACTGCTGGAAAAACACCCACCGCAGTTGGTGGTTGATGTAAATGGTGTGGGCTATGAAGTGGATGTTTCAATGAACACCTATTATCAGTTGCCTGACGTCGGGCGACCGGTAACACTGTATACCCATATGGTGGTGCGGGAAGATGCTCAGCTGCTCTATGGTTTCTATGAGCGCTCGGAACGTTCCCTGTTTCGCACGCTGATAAAAGTGAATGGGGTTGGGCCGAAGCTGGCTCTGACTATTCTTTCCGGCATTAGTGTTGATGAGTTTGTTCACTCCGTGCAACATCAGGATACCGTTGCGCTGGTGCGTTTGCCCGGCGTAGGCAAAAAAACCGCTGAGCGGCTTATCATCGAGATGAAGGACAAACTGCAGGATTTCCAGTTCAGTGATGCCGATGAGTTCACCCTGACCGATGGCATGGGACCGGTGAGCAACAGTGCGGCAACTGATAGCCGGGCCGAGGCGGAAAGTGCCCTGGTGGCGCTGGGGTATAAGCCGGTTCAGGCCACTAAGTCGATTGCGCAAGCGGAGAAAACTAATCCCGGTGCGTCCAGTGAGGTGCTGATCCGTGCTGCGCTGAAAAGTATGGTGCAGGGATAATAGCTAAATGTTAGTGATAGGGTACAGATTATGATCGAAGCGGATCGCTTTATTTCTCCGGTTGTCACCGCGCCTCAGGAAGAGGTTCAGGATCGGGCTATCCGCCCGAAAACACTGCAGGACTATGTTGGTCAGCCGGTGGTGAAGGAGCAGATGGAGATCTTTATCGGCGCGGCCCGCAAACGTCAGGAAGCACTTGATCATACGCTTATCTTTGGTCCTCCGGGGCTGGGCAAAACTACGCTGGCCAATATTATTGCCAATGAGATGGGCTGTGATATCAAAACGACCTCTGGTCCGGTGCTTGAAAAAGCGGGAGATCTGGCAGCGATGCTGACCAATCTGGAGCCGGGGGACGTTCTGTTTATCGATGAAATACATCGTCTGAGTGCTTCGGTGGAAGAGGTGCTTTATCCGGCGATGGAGGACTATCAGCTGGATATTATGATCGGCGAGGGGCCAGCGGCCCGTTCCATCAAGCTGGAACTTCCTCCTTTTACGCTGGTGGGGGCAACCACCCGCGCGGGCTTGCTGACCTCGCCTTTACGGGATCGTTTCGGCATAGTTCAGCGCCTTGAGTTCTACAACATTGATGATCTTACTTCCATAGTCGAGCGATCAGCACGGCTTTCTGGAAGTGGCGTCGATCATGAGGGGGCTATTGAGATCGCGCGTCGTTCACGGGGCACGCCGCGGATTGCCAACCGCTTACTCCGCAGGGCAAGAGATTATGCAGAAGTTAAAGGCGATGGCCGCATATCGCTGGCGATGGCTGACCTTGCGTTGAATATGCTTAATGTCGATGAGCATGGCTTTGATCATATGGACCGGCGCTTGTTGTTGGCGATGATCGAAAAATTTGGGGGTGGTCCGGTTGGCGTGGATAGTCTGGCGGCGGCAATCAGTGAAGAGCGGGATACCATTGAAGATGTTCTGGAGCCCTATCTGATCCAGCAGGGGTTTATGATGCGCACCCCGCGTGGTCGGGTAGTCACCGATAACGCGTATCGTCACTTTGGTATTGAAATGCCTGACCGGGGTCAATAGAAAATTGATCAGCGGACGATAACTGACTTATATCAACGCAGATTTTTCATTATGGGTTTAACTTTTAGCGTGTAGACATAAAACAATAATGTTTAGGGCGTTTAAAGTATGAACACTATGAAACTATGCTGCCTGAATGGCGCGCAGTTAAAAAGCCTGAAGCGTGAACTGCAGATTCTTGAAGAGCAGTTGCAAGCAGATCTGAAAGCTGAGCAGAGCGATCAACAGAATGAGCTGAACCAGGTAAGTTGTACCGAGGTTCTTGATCGTGTTGAGGCGGCTGCTGTCGTAGGGATCAACCAGGCCCGCTTGTCACATATAAAGCAACTGGAGGATGAGATACGTGAGTGTCATAGTGCGCTTTCGCGAATTGATGAAGGACACTATGGCAGCTGTGAAAAGTGTGGTGAAGAGATTGAACTGAATCGGCTTATGGCTAACCCTGTCGCTTTGCTCTGTGTAGGCTGTCAGTCGAAAGATGAGTTGCACCGTAATCGGAATAGCGATTCTGCTTTCTAGTGCACAGACTCCTGGTTTTTTTGGCCGCCTCCACAGGCGGCTTTTTTATGTCAGCCCCAGCCTTTCGTTGAACTTTAATCCCCTCTGGCTATCCAATCGGCGAGCATCTGTTCAGCTGCTGTTTATGCTGCTGTCTATACAGTGTTGATTTGCAGTGAAAATGGTTTTTTGTCATAAAAAGGGCAGATTTTGAACGCTGTTCTCGCTACTATCAGAGCCAGTTTTTCAGATTTCTACAGAAGGGGTTGTAAACGTGCCGGATAAAATGTCGATCTGGAGTCTGGTGGCCAATGCCAGTTTTGTTGTCCAGTTGGTGATGCTGCTGTTGTTGATGGCATCAGTGCTTTCCTGGGTGATGATTTTTCAACGTCACTTTGTCTTACGCCAGGCGCAGCGCAAATTACGTGCGTTTGAAGACCGCTTCTGGTCGGGTGTCGACCTTAGTCAGCTGTTCCGTGAGGTAAATGCTGATCCGGATAGCAGCAATGGCGCTGAGAATATTTTTCGGGCAGGGCTGAAAGAGTTCAGCAGACTGAGCCAGCAGTCCGGAGCGGATCGTGATGCGATTATGGATGGTGCGCAGCGCAGTATGCGTGTAGCGCTCGCCCGGGAGGAGGAGAAGCTGGAGCAGCATCTGCCATTTCTGGCCACTGTAGGTTCTACCAGTCCTTATGTCGGCCTTTTTGGAACAGTGTGGGGGATTATGAACTCGTTCCGCGGGCTTGCCAATGTGCATCAGGCAACCCTGGCGTCAGTTGCGCCGGGTATATCTGAAGCGCTGATTGCTACTGCAATTGGCCTGTTTGCTGCGATTCCTGCGGTTATTGCCTATAACCGTTTCTCGGCAAAAACCGAATCGCTGATGAACAGTTATGAGACCTTTGCTGATGAATTCTCAAGTGTATTACACCGTCGTGTGCACACCTCAAGCTGATCTGTAACAGGCTGGTATTATGATTCGCAGAGTTAAAAAGAAACGTAAGCTGAATGCCGAGATCAATGTAGTGCCCTACATCGACGTGATGATGGTGCTGTTGGTGATCTTCATGATTACAGCGCCCATGCTGACTCAGGGGGTTGATGTCCAGCTGCCAAAAGCGGGTTCTGATCCGGTTGACACCCAGGACAGTGAGCCTCTGATTGTAACCGTTGATAAGCAGGGGAATTACTATATCGATGTTGGAGGTAATCCGCTTGAGGCGGTGAGCGGCGAAGTGGTTGAAGAACGGGTTAGTAAAGTGCTGAGCAATAATCCCAAAAAACTGCTGCTGGTGCGCGGAGATAAAGGGGTTGATTATGATCATGTTGTACAGCTGATGACGCTGTTGCAGCAGGCCGGTGCGGAAAGTGTCGGATTGGTAACAGAGTAGTTTGACTGTGAATTTACGAAGTTATCTGTTCCCTGCGCTACTGGCACTGATTCTCCATTCAGTCATTCTCAGTGCGCTTTTTTATAGCTGGTTTGGTTATGCCGAAGATCAGAAACGGCTTACACCAAGGCATGTTAAAGCGCAGATGATTGATCTGAAAACGCAACACAAAGCGCAGCAGCAGGATAAGCAAGCTGAAGCACGACGTAAAGAGGATGCGCGCAAGAAAGCCGAGGCCAAAAAGCAAGAGGACGCCCGTAAGAAAGAGGCGCTTAAAAACGAAGCTCTTAAAAAAGAGCAATTGAAAAAAGAGCAATTGAAAAAAGAGGCGGTTAAGAAAGAGCAGGCGGAAGCGAAAAAGAAAGCTGAAGCGCTAAAGCAAGAAGCGTTGAGAAAAGAAGCTTTGAAAAAAGAGGCTCTTAAGAAGGAAGCCCAGAAAAAAGAAGCGCTGAAACAAGAGGCTGCACGTAAAAAAGCGGAAGCGCAAAAGAAAGAGCAGGCGGCTGAGGTTGCCAGGAAAAAGCAGCAGGAAGAGGCTCGTCGTAAAGCAGAAGCGCAGAAAGAAGCCGAGCGAAAACGGGCTGAGCAGCAGCGTCTGGAGCAAGAGCAAAAGCGTCGCGAGTCTGAGTTGGCCGCAGCGATGGCTGCTGAAGAACGCGAGATGCAGGCGCAGCAGGATCAGCAAGCGACAGCGGGTTATCTTGAATATATTGGTTCAGAAATTGAAAGTAACTGGAGTCGTCCACCCAGTGCCCGAAACGGGATGATGGTTGTTTTATCTTTGCACCTGTTTCCCACCGGTGAGGTGGATAACGTATATGTCGTGAAAAGCAGTGGCGATAGTTATTTTGATGAGAGTGCTATCCGTGCTGTAAAGCGTGTGGGGCGTTTTCCTGAGTTACAAAAAATGGATCCGATTCTTTTTGACAGGAACTTTAGGAAGTTAACACTTGAATATAAACCGTCAGATCTTCGCAGGTAATCAGTAATGCAGCGTACTTTATGTTTCATTTTTCTATTCTTTTTCAGTGTGCTGGCCCGGGCCGAACTAACCGTAGAGATCACTCAGGGCGTAGATCAGCCAACACCGGTGGCTGTTTCGCCGTTTGCGTTTACCGGGGTTCAGGCACTGCCTGAAGATGTTGCGCAGGTGATCAGCGATGATCTCTATCGCAGTGGTATGTTCAAAATTATGCCACGGGAAAATATGCTTAGCTTCCCTTCCGATCGCAGCTCACTCTTTTTCCGTGACTGGCGAATCAGTGGTAGTGACTTTATTGTTATTGGCCGGATTAAAGAGAGCGAAGGTCAGCTGGTGGTCGCGTTTGAACTCTATGATATTCTCAAAGAGGAGCAAATTCTGAGAGAAGAGGGAATCAAGGCAGACCGGTCAAATCTGCGTGCGGTGGGCCACTATATCAGCGATAAGGTGTTTGAGGCGCTGACTGGCGTCCGGGGGGCTTTTTCAACCCATATTGTTTATGTGACGGCGAAACAGCTGGCGCCATCCAAGCATAGCTATCGTTTGATGTATGCAGACTCAGATGGTCATAATGCCAAAGAGATTCTCAATTCTAAAGAGCCTATTATGTCGCCTGCCTGGTCCCGGGACGGCACTAAACTGGCATATGTCTCATTTGAATCAGGACGGCCTGCGATATATATCCAGTATCTGCTAACGGGGAAACGGGAAAAAGTACAGTCATTCCGCGGCCTGAACGGCGCACCATCCTGGTCTCCGGATGGTAATCAGCTGGCGTTAGTGCTCTCTAAAGACGGCAACCCTGAGATCTATGTGCTGGATCTGCAACAGCGCCGCCTGAACCGTATTACCCATCATTTTGGTATCGATACCGAGCCATCCTGGTCTCCGGATGGTCAGTCACTAATCTTTACCTCGGATCGGGGTGGTCAGCCACAAATTTATTCGATCTATCTGCCAAGCCGGGATGTCACACGGCTGACATTTGAGGGGCAGTATAATGCTCGCGGCCGTCTGACGCAGGATGGGCGTTTTCTGGCGATGGTGCATCAGAGCAATGGTTCATTCCACATAGCCGTGCAGGACCTGCGTACAGGTCGGTTGGACCTGTTAACCGAAACGTTTATGGATGAGTCACCGACGATTGCTCCGAACGGCAGTATTATTCTTTACGCAACTCAGGAAGGGGTGCGCGGAGTGTTATCTGCTGTATCCCTCGATGGTCGGGTAAAATTCCGTTTGCCCTCATCCGATGGAGATGTTCGTGAGCCTGCCTGGTCACCTTTCCAGTAAGGGGTATTTGTCGGCTTTTTCCTGCAGGTGACTGTACTGAGTGACAAGGTGACTGCACAAAGGAACAAAGTGAATCAAATAGTTAGAAATGTTGCTGGATTTTCCTGCGGCTCTTGCAATCATGCTTAGCAAGCTTTACTTTAGGCAGGATTAAGGTTTTATTTGCACATTATTGGCTAAAAATTAGGAGTGTTCGATGCGTGCTATGAATATTGGTAAAGCGACGGCTTTGGCGCTGACAGTAGTTTGGGCTGCTGGTTGTAGTACACAAAGTACTACAGATGAAGGCAACATGGGTAGCACTGCTACACCAACAACTACTCAGCCAGTCACAGATTCTTCAGTGTCTGGTACTTCTATGGCAGATATTAAGAATCTGGCAACGGTTTTCTACTTTGACTTTGACCAGACTCAGGTTAAAGCTGAAGCGGTAGAAGCTCTGCGCGGTCATGCGAAGTATCTGGTTGCTAACCCATCTGCATCTGTTGTTCTGGAAGGTCATGCTGATGAGCGCGGTACCCGTGAGTACAACATGGCTCTGGGTGAGCGTCGTGCGCAGGCTATCGCTCGTGTTCTGACCGTTAACGGTGTTTCCAGCAGCCAGATTGAACTGGTTAGCTTTGGTGAAGAGAAGCCAGTGGTAATGGGCCATAACGAAAGTTCATGGGCTCAGAACCGTCGCGTAGAACTGAAATACTAATCACCCTTCAGGTTGTTAGTCTCTATGCGCAAAGCATATAGCCTTACTGCTGCACTGGTGCTTTTTAGCACCGGTGCTTCAGCGGCAGACAGAGTTCCTGTGATTGAGTTGCAGATGGATAATGGTTCTGCAAACCAGTCAGCGATTACCCGTAGTTCTGGCCAGTTTGGTGGTGGCACTGACACCCTGATGCTGTTACAGCAGCTGCAGGATGAGGTGCGCGCGCTGCGGGGTATGGTCGAGCAGCAGCAATATCAGATTCGGCAGATGGAACAGCAGCAGCGTGACCGCTACCGTGATCTGGATCGCAGAATAGCGGTCGGCCAGAATTCGCAAGCACCGCAGGACGGCTCAGCGGAGTCTGCATTGGCTCCTGCTGCATCAGCGCCGCTACCTTTACCCGCCGCTGATAGTACACCAACCGATAGTCAGGCCTATCAGGAGGCTTTTGGTTTAGTACGGCAAAAAGATTTTCCGGCTGCGCTTGCTGCATTCGATAAATTTATAGAGCTGTATCCCGAGAGTGCCCGCTTACCGAACGCCTATTATTGGGTGGGTGAAGTAAATCTGGCGGAGCAGAAGCTGGAGCTGGCTAAAGCGGCGTTTGAGAAGGTGTTGCAGACTTTCCCTGAACACCGGAAAGCGGCAGACGCATCTTATAAGCTTGGTGTGATCTATCATCAGATGGGTGATCAGGCGAAAGCGAATGAGATGTTCAATTCTACGATCTCACGTTATCCTGACAGCTCTGCGGCCAATCTGGCCCGCGATTATCTGAAACGATAACCACTAAATATCCTTAAGGTTTTACGATGAGTACTTCCTCCAACAATGCTGTTGTATTGTTATCTGGTGGCCTTGATTCTGCGACAGCACTGGCAATGGCTACTGAACGTGGCTTTAACTGCTATGTTCTGAGTTTTGATTATGGGCAGCGTTCCCAAACCGAGTTGCTAGCCGCAAAGAAAATTGCCGCAGATCTTAACGTAAAAGAGCACCGGGTGGTGCGGTTGCATCTTGAAGACTTTGGTGGCTCTGCGCTGACCGATAACAGTATCGATGTGCCTGATCATGAAGAGGAGGGGATTCCGGTCACCTATGTGCCTGCGCGTAATACCGTGTTCATGTCGCTGGCGCTGGCCTGGGCCGAAGTATTGCACGCTCAGCATATTTTTATTGGTGTTAATGCTGTCGATTACTCCGGTTATCCTGATTGCCGGCCAGAATATATTGCGGCGTTTGAGCAGATGGCAAACCTGGCAACTAAAACGGGCGTAGAGGGTGAGCGACTCACCATCGAAACGCCGCTGATCGACCTGACTAAAGCTGAGATTATCCGCGAAGGTACCCGTCTGGGCGTTAACTACGGCCTGACCGTCTCTTGCTATCAGGCCGATGATGATGGGCGTGCCTGTGGTGTTTGTGACAGCTGCAGATTAAGAGCGAAAGGCTTCGAAGATGCGGGAGTGGCAGACCCAACCCGTTATATTGCCCGCTGATCCCCTAATCGGGATAAAAATACGTTTAATAAAGGAGCCAGTGGCTCCTTTTTCGTTACTTTGCGAATCTGTTACAGAGAATTAACATTTTCAGCTTTATACTGATGGTATAATATCTAACCGTTTCAACTCCGTTACCATTTCATTACTTAATTAAGAAAATTTGTGAATGTTGAATAAACAAGAGCTTTCAGATCGTATTCTGGTTCAGGAACACTTTGCTAAAGAGCATCTTCCGGGGACGATGGATCTGCAGACACAGGAAGAGTACAAAACCCGTATCAAGCAGCTGCTTATCGAAAAAGATGCTTGCCTGGTGGCGCATTATTATACCGATGAAGTGCTGCAGCAACTTGCAGATGAGACCGGCGGTTGTGTATCTGACTCTCTGGAGATGGCCCGTTTCGGTTCAAACCATCCTGCAACCACGCTGATTGTGGCCGGGGTTAAGTTTATGGGCGAAACAGCTAAGATTCTGAACCCGGAAAAACGGGTGCTGATGCCAACCCTGGAAGCTAACTGCTCACTCGATATTGGTTGTCCGGCAGATGAGTTTACCGCCTTTTGCGATGCGCACCCGGATCATGAGGTAGTCGTCTATGCCAATACGTCAGCGGCGGTTAAAGCTCGTGCCGACTGGGTGGTAACCTCCGGTATCGCCCTGAAAGTGGTTGAACACCTGGCCGATCAGGGTAAGAAAATTATCTGGGCGCCGGATAAGCATCTGGGCGAGTATGTGCAGAAGCAGACTGGTATCGAGATGTTGATGTGGGATGCCGCTTGTATTGTCCACGAGGAGTTTAAGGCGCAACGCCTGCTGGATTTGAAGAAGGTTTATCCTGATGCTGCGGTGCTGGTGCATCCGGAGTCTCCCGACGCGGTAGTAGAGCTGGCTGATGTGGTGGGCTCCACTACGCAGATTATCAACGCGGCCCGCGATCTTCCTAATAAGCAGTTTATCGTCGCGACCGACCGGGCAATCTTTTATAAGATGCGCCAGGCTGCTCCGGATAAAGAGTTTATTGAAGCGCCCACGGGTGGTTCAGGTGCGACTTGTCGCAGTTGTGCGCACTGCCCCTGGATGGCGATGAACGGCCTTGAGAATGTGCTCAGTGCGCTGGAACATGGCACCGATGAGATTCTGGTGGATGAGTCGCTGATCGATGATGCCCGTCGTCCGTTGCAACGGATGCTGGATTTCTCAGCTCAAAACGGCTGAGGTTGCTCGCAGACGTAAAAAAGGCCTGCTATGTTCAGCAGGCCTTTTTGTATCGGCTAAAAAAAGGAGGGGTAGAAGATCCCTGTTAGCCGGGCGTATTAAGCCGGACGCTTATCCACCATGAAAATACCGTAGCCGGTGGCGACCAGTTTGTCACCGACATGGACGTCCGTGCGCATTTTAACGCGACGGCGTTTCTCATCAATCTCTTCAACTGTGCCTGTAGCTTTAGCCGTATCGCCAATGTAAACCGGGGCTTTAAACTGGATAGACTGATCGATATAGATCGCCCCAGGCCCGGGTAAGCGGGTACCAGCAACGGTGGATATCAATGCGGCTGAAAACATGCCGTGGACGATGCGATTTTTAAACTGAGTGGTCGCCGCGTATTCGCTATTGATATGGATCGGGTTATTGTCACCGGAAATGCCTGCAAACATATACACATCGGCCTCGGAGATCGTTTTGGCATAAGAGGCACTCATGCCCACTTCCAGATCTTCCAGGTAGTAACCGTGCAGTTCATCCATTCGTAATTCCTCTCTGTATTGCAATGATTATTATGCAATTGATGCTTATCGTTCAGCACGTATCAGCCCTCGGCTGGTGCGTGTTAAGGTTAATATTTTCGCTTGCTGTTATAGGTGTAAACCCTAACGTAGTCTGGTTGCTCTTTCAATGAAGTATTCGGACAGAAACCAAGTAAAACAGGTTTTTGTTGCACTGCGAAGTCTTTATTTATCAATTTTAGTGTAGCGTGCTGTTTCAGGCTTTAAGGGGCGTTAATGTGCGATGTTCTCCTTCCTTCTGGGTTTGTATTGCAGTTTCATCCCGGCTATGGACAATGAAACACCTTTCTACAGCGGATAGGATATTCTGGCCATGGTAACTAAAGTATTGCTGACACTCCTGGTGATTGTGGCGGCCTATCTCTATCTGAAACGGCGTATGCATCACAAGAACACGCAGCGGCCGCGCGCAGACCCAGTGTCTGCTAATGCTGATATGCCGGTTAAAACAATCGCCGTACTGTTTATTCTGGTGTCATTTACGCTGACGGTGGGTTTTTTTCTCTATCGCTGGGTGGACGGCAACCAACTGCTCAGAATAACGCTGATCTCGCCTCAAAGCAGTGAACCGCTGTACTATCAGGTGCATAAATCTGAACTGCAGGAGCGTAGTTTTACCACGACTGATGGACAGATTATCCGTATAGGTGCGCAGGACCGGTTAGAGATTAAAGCGCTAGGGGATTGAGATGATTTTCGCTGATGCTTTTAAAATACAAGCCGTTATAATGTCCTCGTCAGTCAGAATCTACTGACAATATCTTGTTATAATCTCCCATTTTTCTGAGTTAATCAGCCTTCATCGCTGAGTGGGTTAACACCACTATCGGCTGAGTGCTCTGTGTTGCAGGGATAATGTATGTTTCAGCGTACCAGTCTTCATAGCCATAAAACCTTGCCGTCAAGTATCAACGGTGATGGTGATTACCGCCAGCTGGCCAGTTCAGGCTATCAGTTGCCGCTGTGCTGGCTGATGCTGTTTCGGGAGAGTGATCTGCAGATACAGAAGGTGTATAGCGGCGAAGGTGAGCAAACCTGTGAATACACCACCTTGATCTGTACGAAAGCAGAGGCGCTGCAGCGCTATCAGAGTGCAGCCGAACGTTTTAAGAGTTTATTGGCGAGTCGCTGCGATACCTACTTCGATTACTGGCAGCAGTATCTTGAATATAACGCGGATGAGTATCTTCATCTGGATGCAACAGCTCTGTGGATGACCGGTGACGAACAGGCGTATCTGGATAATCTCAGCCTCAGCCTGAGCGGTGTTAGCTGGGTGGTGTCGGATGCGTGTCGCTGGAAACGCAGCTGGCTGGAGTCGCTGCCTTTTCTTGGGCGGGCCTTCGACCCCCTTGAACTGGCGCTTAAGCATGATGGCGTGCGTCATCTGCTGATTCAGAGCGGGGTGCTGGATGCCGATGGCGGTATCTATATTGATAAGCAGGTACTTCAGGGGAAAATATGAATATCACCGTCATACTGCTGTCGCTGTGTCAGGCATTACTGACAACCGGTAATGTACTGCTGATCTCCGTTAATGCGCTGATTGGTCAGCAACTTGCCCCTTCGCCTGAACTCATTACCCTGCCGGTTGCGATGCAGTTTGTCGGTTTGATGTGTGCAACGATTCCCGCATCACTGGTGATGGCGCGGATCGGCCGGAAGAATGGTTTCTATCTGGGCAACAGTGTCGGCATACTGGGGGCACTATGCTGTATTTTTGCTCTGCAGCAGGCAGAGTTCATACTTTTCTGTAGCGGCACTTTTCTGCTGGGTATCGGCATTGGGTTTGGCACCTTATACCGTTTCGCTGCGATAGAAGCCTGTCCTGATGAACAAAAAAGCCGGGCGATCTCACTGGTGATGGCGGGTGGTGTCATTGCTGCAGTATTAGGCCCTAATCTTGCGATAAGCAGTCGCAGCTGGCTGGATGACAGTGTTTTTAGCGGCGCTTTCATCGGTTTATTACTGCTCTATGTCATCGCCCTGATACTGCTCTCTTTTGTGCGTATGCCGACACCGGGTGCAGCATCACAAAGGCTGCAGGAGGCCCGGTCGATATCTCAGATTATTCTGCAACCGGTGTTTATCGTGGCGGTAACTATCGCTATGGTCAGCTATGCGGTGATGAACCTCATTATGACGGTAACCCCGGTGGCGATGGATCGCTGTGGTTTTGATTTCAGCACTTCGGCCTGGGTGATCGAGTGGCATGTGCTGGGGATGTTTTTACCCTCATTTATTACCCCGAGAATCATCGGCCGCTTGGGGCTGCTGCCGGTGATGGTGCTGGGGGCGTTACTGATGCTGCTGTGTATCGCTTGTAACCTGCATGGGGTGAGTCAATGGCACTTCTGGACCGCGTTGGCATTGTTAGGGGTAGGCTGGAACTTTATGTTCATCAGTGCCACACAAATGGTGACATACGCTTACCGACCTGCTGAAAAGGCTAAAAGTCAGGCGGCGAATGAGTTTTTAGTCTTTGGCATGGTGACAGTGTCGGCGTTCAGTTCTGGCTGGCTTGAGTCCACGCTGGGCTGGCAGATGTTAAATACGCTGATGATTCCTGTGTTGATGTGGGCTTTACTGGTGATTTTTGTCTATCGTAAGCCCGTTACTCGTCATCTGCAGGGCGCGTGAAGCGGGTATTCAGCGTAAAAATTGGCCGATAAAAAAGGGGCCACAGACTTGTGTCTGTGGCCCAATTAATGTTGATGAACAAGTGTTGATGATTTTACATTACGTTACTGGGGAATCCCCGCTTTGAAGCGGTTTGCTTCACTTTCTAATGAGCCTTGTACAATACCTAACGTGATCGTTTCCTCACGTTGCTTTACTGAGTGTTGCTTTACTTTGTGTTGCTTTGTAAATGAGCTGAATTTCCTTAACGAGTCTGACGTCCTGAAATATGCTTCATCAGCAGGGAGTTTCAGTATTGGCCGGGATCTGAATTCCGTCAAGAAAATTTCTGGTTATTAGTTTATAACTCTTTCGGGACTTGTGTCATATGCCAAAGTGTAGTGCAATGCAGCCCATAACAGATGTTGGAATGAGTCGATGAAAAGTTACCTGTTTACCACTGAAACAGATCGCGGTGGCGTTATGTTGTGTGAGATCGAAGACTTCGATACCGCGGTTAAATATCTGTGTAACCGTTTTGACGGAGTGGTCAGGATTGAGTCTGCAGAGCAGGTATGGGAACTGCCTGACGCTGATAAGGTGGTGGCACACTCCCAATCTGCCGCACCTGAGGCAGGAAGCATGACCGGGTCAGTTACCCAGGATGCTGCGCCTGAGCCTGCCGACCTGTTCGGCTAAACGATAAAACCGGTTCATCCCCGTCGCCGCATCAGGTATTCTTACAGTCCGTAAAATCAAAGGATTAACAGGGCGGGCTGAATGTTTCAGATCTATCATTCCAATAAGCTTGATCTGCAAAAAGATCTGTTAGTACAGCTGATCAGTAACCACCCTCTGACCGATCCTTTCCAGCCCGAAACTATTCTGGTGCAAAGCCCCGGCATGGCCCAATGGCTGAAGCTGGAACTGGCTGAAAAGCTACAGATCGCCGCCAATATGGACTTCCCCCTGCCTGCCAGTTTTCTCTGGCGCAGTTTTACCACCGTGCTTCAAGATGTTCCGCTACGCTCGGCATTTACCAAAGAAGCGCTGACCTGGGGGGTGATGGAACTGTTACCGCAGCAGTTGAACATGGCCGAATTTGCCCCGCTGCAACGCTATCTTAAGCAGGATGAAGGGCAATACAAACTGTATCAGCTCTGCGGTAAAGTCGCGGATATCTTTGACCAGTATCTGGTGTACCGGCCTGACTGGATCGCCCGTTGGGAAAGCGGTGACGATCTGCCGGAGATCACCCGTACACAGCCGTGGCAACCGATTCTCTGGCGCACCCTGCAACAGCATATTCTCGGCCTGGGGTTGTCCCACTGGCACCGGGGTAACATGTTTAACGGCTTCGTTGATGCCCTGAACGCTGGTCAGTTTGATCTCTCGCAGCTTCCTGCGCGGCTATTTGTCTTTGGTATCTCGGCACTGCCACAAAACTTTGTTGAAGCTCTGCAGGCCCTGGGTCAGCGCATTGATGTTCACCTGATGGTGTGCAATCCCTGTCAGTATTATTGGGGTGATATTGTCGACCCCAAATACCTTGCCCGGCTTAATCAGCACTGGTTATCCAAGCCCGGTATGAGTATTGATACGCTGTCAGAACAGTATCATAGCCACGGTAATCCTATTCTGTCGTCGATGGGTAAGCTGGGCCGGGATTACCTGCATCAGATACAGGATCTGGCGGCCCCGGAGATCGAGCTGTTTGAGGATTGCGGCCGCTCATCACTACTGCAATCGGTACAGCAGGATATTCTGGAGCTTGAAGACCGCTCCGCTGATGGGGTGCTGGAACAGAGCCATAAGCGAATCTTACCCGCCGCAGACCGCTCGCTGCAGCTGCACAGCGCCCACAGCCCGTTGCGGGAGGTTGAGGTGCTTTATGATCAGCTGCTGGCGATGCTGGATGAACAGCCGGATCTGTCTCCCCGGGATATCATCGTCATGATGCCGGATGTGGCTGCCTATGCCCCCTATATTGAGGCGGTGTTTGGCAACGCACCCTTTGAGCGCTTCATCCCCTTTTCAATCTCAGACCGGACACTGCAGCAGGAGAGCCCGCTATTACTAAGCTTTCTGCGTCTGCTGGGGTTGCCCGAAAGTCGGGTAACCGTGTCTGAGGTGCTGGAAATTCTCGAAGTGCCAGCAGTGCTGCGTCAGTTTAATCTGGATGGTGACCGCTTTGAGCGCATCTGCCGTTGGATTGATGCCTGTCAGATTCGTTGGGGGATTGACGCTGAGCAGCGTGTTAAGCAGGGCCTGCCGGGGTTTGAACAAAACAGCTGGCGCTTTGGTTTGCGGCGGATGCTGGCCGGCTTTGCCATGGGGCAGAGCGAATCGCTGTGGCATGGTATCGACCCCTACGCTGAAATCGAGGGGCTGGAAGCGGAAGACCTGGGACAGCTGGCAGAGTTTGTCGAGCTGCTGGAGTTCTGTAGCGAGCGATTACAGCAGGATAAGCCGGTCGGCGAGTGGTTTGAGGTAATTAACGACATTCTGCAGCGTGCCTACCAGCCGGACGAACAGGATGAGATTCTGCTAAGTCAGGTGCGGGAGGTGCTGGAAAAATTGCAGCAACAGCTGCGTGACAGCTGCTATCAACAACCGCTCAGCTGGGCGATTATACGGGACTACCTGACCGCCGAGCTGCGCAACAGCCGTGCCAGCCAGCGCTTTATGATCGGTGCGGTTAACTTCTGTACCCTGATGCCGATGCGTTCTATCCCTTTTAAGGTGGTCTGCCTGTTGGGGATGAATGATGGTGTTTATCCGCGGGCGATAGCGCCGATGGGCTTTGACCTGATGGCGGAACATCCACAGCGGGGCGACCGTTCCCGTCGTGATGATGACCGCTATCTGTTTCTTGAAGCGCTGCTGTCTGCCCGGCAGACCCTCTATATCAGTTATATCGGTCGGAGTGTGCAGGACAACAGCCCGAAAGTGCCCTCGGTGCTGGTCAGTGAGCTGCTTGAATACTGTCAGCAGAATTACTCTTTAGAGAACCCATCAGACAGCAGTGCTGATGCCGGTGATCTGAAGCAACAGCTGCTCACCCAGCACCCGCTGCAGCCCTTTAATGAACGTTATTTTTCACCTGACTCGCCGCTGTTCAGTTATGCCGAAGAGTGGTTGCCGCTGCTGCATCGGCAGGGCGACCCGGAACAGAGTTTTATGCTTCGACCGTTAGATGCTGAAGAGTTAACCGAGCTGGAACTTACGGAACTGCTGGCCTTTGCCCGCAATCCGGTGAAACATTTTTTCCAGCGGCGACTGAAGGTCTACTTCAATTTCACTGCGGTTGAGTTGCAGGATGAAGAGCCGTTCCAGATTGATGGTCTGAGTGCCTACCAATTGAAGCAGCAGCTTCTCGATGCGGCGCTCAGCGAACAGCAGGAGAGCTTTTTTGAGCGCATTGTTGCCTCCGGGTTGTTGCCAGTAGGCATAGCCGCAGAGTTGCAAACCCGCAAATTGCGGCATGACTGTCAGGAGATGGCGGATAAGATCCGTCCTTATATAGATCAGCCCGGGCGTATTGAGTGTCAGCTGAATATCGCCGGAATAACCTTGAGCGGCTGGCTTACCGGGCTGCACTCAGGTGGCCTGGTACGCTACCGTGCCGCCAATGCCAAGGGGCGGGACATTGTGCAGTTATGGCTGGAGCATCTGGTGCTCTGCGCCAGTGGCTATCCGCTGCAATCCTGGTTTTTCGGGCTCAATGGCCGTCACTGGTTTGATCCGGTAGAGCAGGGGCGGGCGCTGGATTATCTGCAGGAGTGGCTGAACGCCTATCGACAGGGGATGCGTGAGCCGCTGCCGCTACCGGCGGACACCGCCTGGATGCTGGAATCGAAGACCCTGGAAAAAGGCGAAGAGAGAGCACAGCAAGAGGCACAGAAGTGCTTTAACCTCGATGCTTATACCCAGATGGGCGAGTCCCGTGATCTCTATATTAACCGGGTCTATCCCGATTATAACGCGCTGGGACCGCGATTCGTGGCGCTGGCAGAGTTGCTTTACCGGCCACTGGCTGAGGCATTACAGCAGGGTGATGGGGAGAGTGACGATGAATAAGGTGCAGATTCTCGACCCGCTGCATTTCCCGCTGTCCGGCCGTCGGTTGATTGAAGCCAGTGCCGGTACCGGTAAGACCTACACCATTACGGCGCTCTACCTGCGCCTGCTGCTGGGGCCGGATGGACTGGAGTCAGCCTTGCGGGTTGATCAGATTCTGGTGGTCACCTTTACCGAAGCCGCCACTGAAGAGTTACGTGACCGGATTCGCAGCCGCATTCAGGAGGCTTATCTGGTCTTTCGTGGAGCAGCCACCCGTGACCCATTTTTACAGCAGTTACGCGATCAGCAGGATGACCTGCAACGTTCTGCCCGGCTACTTGAGTATGCTGGCCGGCAGATGGATGAAGCGGCCATTTTCACCATTCACGGTTTCTGCCAGCGGATGCTGCGTCAGCATGCATTTGAAAGTGGCAGTCTGTTTGAAACTGAACTGATCACCGACACCGGGCCGTTACTGCGCCAGGCGTTGCTGGATTGCTGGCGCGAGCTTATCTATCCCGCAGATAACGATCTCAGTGAAGCGATTCAGCAGCTCTGGCCCGGGCCGGATAAGCTGCAGGCTGAGCTGCGGCCACTGTTGGGAAAACCCGCTCTGCAACTGATTCCTCAGCTGGATACTGATAACCTGCAACAGCAGTGGCAGGAGAGTCAGGCCTGGCTGAGGGGGTTCCGACAGCAGTGGCTCGACCATCTGGAGCAGGCAGATGTCGATCTTGCGGAGTTGATTCAGGCCTCCGGGGTGAATAAAAACAGCTATCGTAAGACCTCTGTGCCCAACTGGCTGGCTGCGATCTATGCCTATGCCCGGGGTGAGAGCCGAGCACTCCCGGAAACTGAGATCGCTAAGTTCTGCCCGGCGCTGTTGGCAGAAAAAACGCCTGCCGGGAAGAAAGTGCCAGAACACCCCTTATTTGACCTGTGTGAAGCGTTTTTCGAACACCGGCTGCCTCTGCGTGAGCTGTTGCTGACCTCTATTCGCCAACAGGTAGAGCAGCGCTTTAACAAACTGAAGCAGGATTACCGTCTGCTGTCGTTTGACGATCTTCTCAGTCAGCTGGACGCGGCGCTGCAACAGGACGGCAGTGGCTTGCTGGCCGAGGCGATTGGACGGCAGTTTCCGGTGGCGATGATCGATGAGTTTCAGGATACCGACCTGCTGCAGTACCGCATCTTCAGTACTCTGTACCCCGATACACCCGAGCGGGGCCTGTTTATGATCGGTGATCCGAAGCAGGCGATCTATGGCTTTCGCGGCGCTGATATATTCACCTATATCAAAGCCCGTCGGGAGGTGACTGATCACTATACCCTGGAGATCAACTGGCGCTCATCGAAAGCGATGATCAGTGCGGTGAACCGGTTGTTCGCCAACAGTGATTCGCCCTTTATCTATAACGATGATATCCCCTTTCTGCCGGTAAAAGAGGCGGGCAAAGCGGATAAAACCCCCTTTACGCTCTATGGCAAGGCACCAGCAGCGCTGGAGTTCTGGTATTCCGGGGAGGATTTTGTCTCCCGGCAGGACTATCTTCAGCAGATGGCTGCCGCCTGTGCCTGCGATATTGACAGCAAATTACGGGCGGCCGCTGAAGGTCAGGCGCTGATTGGCGAACAGGTGCTGCAGGCAAATGATATCGCTATTCTGGTGCGCAACCGAGGGGAGGCGGCTGCGGTGATGGAGGCGCTGTCTGACAGAGGCATTCACAGTGTGTATCTGAGTGGCCGTGACAGTGTCTTCAGCAGTCGCGAGGCGTTTGATCTGTTGCTGCTGTTGCAGGCGGTGGCCGAACCGCAGGATGAGAGTCGCCTGCGAGCCGCGCTGGCGACCTCGTTGCTGAACTATCCTGCCAGCTGGCTGGATCAGCTAAGCACCGATGAGCAGTTATGGGAGACCCTGGTCACAGAGTTCAGCGATTACCGCGAAAAATGGTTGCAACTGGGTGTGCTGCCGATGCTGCGGCGCCTGATGCGCAGCCGAAAGCTGGCTGAAACCCTGCAGCAACAACCCCAGGGGGAGCGCAGGCTGACCGACCTGCTGCATCTGGGGGAGATCCTCCAGCGTGCCAGTACCGAACAGGAGGGCATCTCCGCACTGTTGCGCTGGTATGGTGACCAACTGATGAACCCTAACGGCGAGAGTGATGAACAACGTTTGCGCCTGGAGAGTGATTCAGAGCTGGTGACCGTGATTACGGTGCATAAAAGTAAAGGGCTGGAATATCCGCTGGTGTTCCTGCCATTTGCCTGCACCTTCGTCAAAGCCCGTGAGCCGCTTTTTCATGATGCGGATGATCGCCTCTGTTTCCACCTGGACCGCAAAGACCCGGACAGCCTGGCACAGGCTGAAAAGGAGCGACTGGCTGAAGATCTGCGACTGCTCTATGTGGCGCTAACCCGTTCTGTGTATGGCTGTTATATCGGTCTGGCGAGTATTGCCGATGGTCAGTCGCGTAAAAGTGGTTTACAGCGCACGGCGCTGGGGTATCTGCTGCTTAATGGCGCGGACAGTGATGCCGGTCTGCAGGCACAGCTGGACAAACTCTGCACTGGTAAAATAATACGTTTATCACCACCGCCGACGGGGGATCAGCAGCGCGGCCTGTTTGACCTGCCTGAGGCGCTTGCGCCGCAGTGTGTGGCGCGCAAATTTCAGCGACGGTTGCGGCGTGACTGGCGGATCTCCAGTTACTCTGCACTGGTCAGCCATCAAAGCAGTGCGCCTGCACTGCCGGGGCTTGATCTGGAAGTGATCGATGAGAAAAATCTGCCAGAAACGGAGTTGCTCGAAAGCGCCGATGACATTTTCAGCTTTCCCAAAGGCGCGCAGGCGGGTACCTTTCTGCATGAACTGTTTGAGGTGATCGATTTTACCGATCACCGTACCGGTCTG
>NZ_JBNKYN010000082.1:0-20090 GCF_050300915.1 Amphritea sp. | reverse complement strand
TTTATCTGTTTGTTTTTTAAAGAGATAAACCATAGTGGAACGGTTGTTGAATTGTATTTCAGTGAAAGCCGATATTTTGCGCATAGATCAGCGACTCATCATACATTTCTGGAGTTTGAAAATGACAACAGTTCTATTGGATCCTCAAGCGTTACAAACCAAGATTAATAACGAGAAAGTGGTGCTTATCGATACCCGCAATCCTGAGCAATACGCGGCTGGTCATCTTCCTGGTGCGGTTAATATCCACGATATCTTTACCTTTCTGGCGGCCTCTACCCCTGAAGGTATTACTGAACTTAAAGAAAAGTTTGCCAGGGTGTTTGGCGATGCCGGTCTCTCAGGTGAAGAGACCGCTGTTGTCTATGAAGACTCGATGAACACCGGTTTTGGTCAGTCCTGCCGCGGTTACTTTCTGCTGTGTTACCTGGGCTATCCTAAGGTGTCTATTCTGCACGGTGGTTTCCAGGCGTGGAAAGCTGCTGGCTTCGCTGTGACGACTGATCTGCCGACTCCGGTTGCCGCTGAGTTTCCGCTGGATCACAGTGCCAGTGAGCTGATGGTGGATAAAGATGATGTTCTCAAAGCGATCGGCGATGACAGCATTGTATTGCTGGATGTGCGTGATGTGGATGAGTGGATTGGCACCAGCTCTTCCCCGTACGGTAAAGATTTCTCGTCCCGTAAAGGGCGTCTGCCAGGGGCTCGCTGGCTGGAGTGGTACCGCCTGATGAAGCCGGGTGCGGTCACTGTATTCAAATCCCCTGAAGAGGTACTGGCTGACTGTGCCAGCGTCGGCATCACTAAAGAGAGTCATGTGTATATCTACTGCTTTAAAGGTGCCCGGGCATCCAACACTCTGGTCGCGCTGAAGGCGGCTGGTATCAATAACGTCAAACTCTATTTCGGTTCATGGAATGAGTGGGCTGAAGATGCGACGTTACCGATTGAAGAGGGGCTGCCTTACGCCTGTTAAGAGGGCGGGGCTTGCTCCGAGCCGATGACGTTTACAAAACCCCGGACTCAGGTTCGGGGTTTTCTGTTTTAAGGCTCCGGCACGGCTCGAGCTGCACCTTTCATTGTCAGACAATGTCATCATGCCATTTAGTGACAATGTCATATTGCTGGCGAGTGAATTAAGTTGATATTAGTCGTAAGTAATTGATATTAAATTTATATTTTGTATTGGCACCGTTCCTGCTTTATTCAGATAAACATCGGTGATGTTTTCAAAGAAATATACAGTTCTGCTAAATCTTTTGGAGAAAAAAAATGACAACAGCGATTGCACCACAAACGGTTTCTACCCACCTGCGTCCGATTGACCGGGATGGCCTGATGGCATTTGCAGAGAAGGGTCGTAACAACCCAGCTACCCGCGGGACTAACAAAGTTCATACCATCACTGATGGCCAGTACCGCACTGTTAGCCACATCAACCACCATGAAGTGGTTGTTGATGAGCCACTGCATCTGTTTGGTGAAGACACTGCTCCGGCTCCGGGTGAGATCGTGCTGTCAGGTCTGGGCGGTTGCCTGTGTGTTGGTATCACCGCAGTGGCAACCTGGAAGCAGGTGAAGCTGAGCAAGCTTGAAGTCTTCATGGAAGGTGACATCGGTAACCCTGCTGCATGGGGTGCTGGCGGTGCTGAGATGCAGCCTGAGCAGATGGGCTTCCAGGAGATCCGCGTCAAAGTGCTGATCGAAGGTGATGCTTCCCGTGAAGAGCTGGACGAGATAGTTAAGCATGCCAACTATTTCTCGCCAGTTGCTAACACCATGCGTAACCCGATCCCTTTCAGCATCAGCCTGATGGACTAATTTAACCTTTAACTGACTTGAGAGGTAAGCCATGAATAGCGTAGCAGTCTCTTCTATAACAGCCCCCTGGACCGACGATGCCAAGGTGCTCGCCGATGTCGGTTTGATTGCACGGGAACAACTCGCACCTGCAGCCAAACGGATCGATGAGGGTTACTACCCGCTGGATATCATGGCAAACCTTGGTCAGGCGGGGGCCTATGCCGGTCATCTCGACCAGCATGGCTGCCGTTTCGGTCTGGCGATCTCGGCGATGAGTGAGGTCAGCCGCCATTGTGGTGCCACCGGTTTTATGACCTGGGCTCACGATGTCTGTGGCCTGTATATGGAGCAGTCCGGTAACCCGGCGCTGTTAACCCGTTTACAGGATCACACCGCCGGACTGACGTTTGGCGGTACCGGTCTGTCGAATCCGATGAAGGCTCTGACCGGTATTGAAAAGATGGCACTGACTGCCAAAAAAGTGCCCGGAGGGTACAGTGTAAGCGGAACGCTGCCGTGGGTAAGTCATATTGCCCCGGGGCAGTACTGCGGTGCCATTGCGGCAGTCAACCGGGATGACGGCAGTCGCTCCCACGAGATTATGTTCCTGCTGGATCTGGATGAGCGGGTGCCGCTGCGCGCTTGTCCTGAATTTTCCGGTATGGAGGGCACCAGCACCTGGGCGGTGCCGCTGAAGGATTATTTCGTCAGTGAGGATCAGATGATTGCTGATCCGGCCCGGCCATTTATTCAACGTATCCGTGGCGCATTCGTGCTGTTGCAGGTTGGTATTGCGGCGGGTGTTATCCAGGGGTCTATCGACTCTATCCGTGAGGCCGAGCCAACCCTGGGTCATGTTAACCAGTATCTGCATAATCGTCCTGATGAGTTGCAAGCCGAGTTTGATGAGCTGGCAGCCCGGGCGATGGTGCTGGCAGAAACCCCTTTCGATGGCAGCAAGGATTTCTTCCTGGATGTCCTGGACGTGCGTTGCCAGGGGGCTGAGCTGAGTCTCAAGGCCTCTCAGTCAGCACTGCTGCATCAGGGAGCTAAAGGATATCTGATGAACTCTGCGCCTCAGCGTCGTATTCGTGAGGCTCACTTTGTCGCCATTGTAACGCCAGCGATTAAGCATCTGCGCTGGGAGATGGCAAAACTGATGCGTGAAGAGGTGCCAGCATGAGTCATGACGTTCAAGAATGGCGGCAGTACCTCTGCCGTGCCTGTGGCCTGATCTATGATGAAGAGAAGGGCGATCCCGATAGCGGTTTAGCCCCGGGCACCCGCTTTGAAGATATTCCCGATGATTGGGAGTGCCCTCTGTGTGGCGTGACCAAAACCGATTTCGAACTATTTGAGAAGCCTGTTGTGGTCGCGGTTGAACAGAGCGCTCACGTCAGTGCTGAGCCCGGTATTGTTGTCGTCGGTGCGGGCCTGGCTGGCTGGGCAGCGGTCGAAGCGATTCGTCAGCTGGATCAGAGCGTTCCGGTGACGCTGATCAGTGCCTGTAGCGCTGATCTGTATCATAAGCCTGAGTTGTCAGTTGCTATCAGCCGGGGGTTGGATAAGGCCGCACTGATTCAGGAGACCGGGGTTGATGCGGCTCGCCGTCTGGGGGTTCAGCTGATGGCCGAAACCTTTGTGGTGGGCATCTCTCCATCTTTGCATCAGTTGCGTACCACCCGTGGTTCACTGACTTACACCAAACTGATTCTGGCTCAGGGTGCCAAACCGGCCCTGCCTGCACAGCTGCCTCCCGAGCTTTGCTGGCGGGTTAATGATCTGGCCTGCTGGTCGGGTATGCAGCAGGCTCTGGCCAGAGGAGCACAGTCGATTGCCATTGTCGGTGCGGGCATGATCGGTTGCGAGATTGCGGAAGATTTAGTCCGCGCCGGGCACCGAGTTACACTGCTGGACCGCAATGCTTCGCCGCTGGCGGGCTTGCTGCCAGAGCCAGCGAGTCAGCGTTTGCGTGACAGTTTTGCCGCCCTGGGGATCACCTACATTGGTAATGACGATATTACCGGAGTTACTCAGCTGGATAATCAGCAGAAGCAGATCCGCTTTGGCAGTGGTAACACTCTGGAGGTTGATCAGGTGCTGGCAGCGACCGGACTGATGACCGATAACCGTCTTGCGCGCATTGCCGGACTGGATTTTGACCGGGGTATCAGCGTTGCTGCGGACACCCTGCAAACCAGTCAGGCCGATATCTATGCGCTGGGTGATTGCATCAATATCGAGGGGACAGCGTGCCGCTTTATCGAGCCGATTAAGCATCAGGCAAAAGCGATTGCCCACGGGGTTCTTAATCTTGAAGCCAGCGTTTATCAACACAGTGCACCGGTGGTTCGGTTGAAAACCCGTTCACTGCCGGTGGTGATGAATGGCCTGCCGTTAGCGGGAGTCGACTGGACCCTGATCCATGAGGATGCCGATGAGCTGGTGATGGAGCAGCGCTTTGATAATCAGGTGATTGCTCATCTGAAAGTGGGTGCCAGCACCCAAACCCGGGCAGCCTGAATTTTTAACGAGCATTTTTTAACAGCCGGGCTGTGAGTCGCAGCCCAACCAAAAACACAACAAACACTTATACAGATCTATGTAATTTGATCACTATTGAAGGAAGACATCATGATTAGTAATCGCGAAGAAGTAACCCAGCTGATTTTGTCCGCCAAAGTTCGTAAGGGTATCAAATGGGGTGAGGTGGCTGAACTGATTGGCCTGTCAAAAGAGTGGACCACTGCCGCTTGTCTGGGACAGATGACCTTTGATAAAGAGCAGGCTGAGAAAGTTGGCGATCTGTTTGAACTGTCTGATGAAGCCACTGCCTGGCTGCAGGTCGCCCCTTATAAAGGCTCACTGCCAACCGCGGTACCTACTGATCCACTGCTGTACCGCTGGTATGAGATTGTTAACGTCTATGGCAGCACAATCAAAGAGCTGATTCACGAAGAGTTTGGCGATGGCATCATGAGTGCGATCGATTTCTCTATGGATATTAACCGTGAAGAAGACCCTAAAGGGGATCGTGTTAACGTTGTGCTTTCAGGTAAGTTCCTACCGTACAAAACTTACTGATACACTGAGGGTCGATATCTATATTATGAATATCGACTCTTTCAACTTTCTGCACGGTCAGGATCTGCATGATTACGGAAATATTACTGGGTACGGGTGTCGGTTTAGCGCTGGGGCTGACCGGCAGTGGAGGTGTGCTGGCGGTGCCTGCACTGATGCTGGGGCTGGGTTTTACTCTGCCTGAAGCGATGCCGGTGTCACTTATCTCGGTGGGTATCTCCGCTTTGTTGGGCAGTATTGATGGTTTGCGGCAAGGGTTGGTGCGATATCGTGCCGCGATTGTCATGGCGATATCGGGCACCCTGATTGCGCCGCTGGGTATCGCTGCATCCCATGTTTTGCCTGCCGATATACTCACCTCTATCTTTAGTATTTTGCTCTTGATGGTGGCCATTAAAATGGCGCGGCAGGCGTTACAGCACTACCGGGATCAGCAGGGTGGAGTTGCCCATCCACTGGAATTCAACTGTATGCTGCGTCCGGATACCGGCCGTTTTGAGTGGAACCCCAAATGCTTTTTTACCCTGTCCTCGATTGGCGGTTTGTCCGGCTTTAGCAGTGGTCTGCTTGGCGTCGGCGGTGGCTTTCTGATTGTGCCGGGTATTCGCCAGTTCAGTAACCTGAATATGCACAGCATCGTCGCCACCTCGCTGGCGGTCATCACGCTTATCTCCACCGGCACAGTGATTGCTGCACTGTTTCATGGTGCCCAGATCACCGCGCAGGCCTGGTGGTTTATCGGTGCTACCTGTGTTGGCATGGTCGCCGGGCGGAAGAGCGCGCCGCTGTTATCCGGCCAGTTACTCACACTCGGCTTTGCCCTGTTAACCAGCGTGGTATCGATGGCGTTATTGTACAAATATATGCTGCCAAATTTCTGGAGTTAACCTATGAAACCTGTCGTCGAAACTTTCTTTGATAGTGCCACTTCAACCTTCAGTTATGTGCTGCATACCGGTATCGGCAGTCCCTGTGCCGTGATCGACTCAGTGCTCTGCTATAAGTCAAACTCCGGTAAAACCGATACCGAGGCGGCAGATAAAATTCTCGCCTTTATCGATAGGATGATGCTCAAGGTAGAGTGGATTCTTGAAACCCATATCCATGCAGATCATCTGTCGGCGGCATCCTATATCCGCAGTAAAGCCGGCGGGTTGGTGGCGGTCAGTAAGCAGGTGACCGAAGTCGTCAGTACCTTCTCTAAACTGTTCAATGTTGAGGAAGCTGAGTATGAGCTGTTATCGCGCTTTGATTACCTGTTTGAACGGGATGAGAGTTTTACTATCGGCCCACTGAACTGCAAGGCGCTATTTTCCCCCGGACATACCCCCGCCTGTACCGCTTACGTGGTTGAAGAGCAGATGATTTTTGTCGGTGATACCCTGTTTATGCCGGATGTGGGCACCGCCCGCTGTGATTTCCCCGGAGGCTCTGCGGAAAAACTCTATGCCTCCATTCGCCGGATCTTAGCCTATCCGGATGAGACACTGCTGCTTATGTGCCATGATTATCCACCCACTGCACGAGCGTACGCCTCGGTGACGACGGTGGCTGAACAGCGGGAACACAACATCCATATCAATGACGGCGTGAGCGAAACGGATTTTATCGAACAGCGTCGCAGTCGCGATAAAACACTCGACTCTCCGCGGCTGCTGTTTCCTTCTGTGCAGGTTAATATTCGTGCGGGAGAGTTACCGAAACCGGAAAGTAACGGTCTGCGATATTTAAAGATACCCCTGAATTTTTTGTAATTGACAGATGTCTGACCGTAGCATCTGAACATAACGATCTGGCGAAAAAACTCTTTTAAACGTTATTCGTTACAGAGACTCCGGTACTCCGATGGGCTCATGCCGAAATGTTTGCGAAATGCCTTGCTGAAGTGGGTCATATCATTGAAACCACAGGCATAGGCAAATGAGGACAGGCTATTGCCTGCGTTGGCTGGATTCTTCAGCAGAGTAGCAACCCTCTCCACCCGTCGTTGCCAGATGTAACGACTTAAAGAGGTGTTTTCCGCCTCAAGCAACTGATTAATATATCGGGTCGACATCCGCATCGCTTCAGCAACCCGGGTTGGACAGAGGTCTGGATCATGCAGGTTGGTTTCAACAAAAGCACGTATACGTAACAGCGAGGCTACCTTGGAGTTCGATAGTGGCGCTTCATGGTTACTCAGGTGTTCGCCGATCAGTGTGCTGACCAGCTCGGCGAGATTCAACGCCACTTTCCCGGCGGTTATTTTATCAAACTGTGGTCGCTGCTGTGCCAGCTGCAAAATATAGTTTTGTACCAAAGGATAGAGCTGACTGGAATGAGACAGGTTATAGGCAACCAGTCTGTCCGCACCGGAGATATTACGGTTGATCATATGTCTGGGGATCTGCACCGATGTCAGATGAAACGGTTGGTCAAAATTTAACTCATAAGGGCGGTCGGCACTACAGAACCATCCCATCCCGTTATTCATCCGCGCTGACCTGCCATCCTGGGAGGCATCACATCTGCCGGTCTGCAACAGATTAAAGACAAATGCATCCGAGTCGGACTTTCTGATACTTGATAATGTCCTCAGGGCAACGTGGGGTGTTGCTCTGATATCAGACAGTTGTATATCGTCGATCTTTGTCCAGCGCAGTGCACCTTCGAATGTACCGTTTGCTTCAACAGTGAAATCCAGTGGTGCCACTCTGTCGCAGACGACCTCTTTCCAGAAATCCAGTTTTTCTGAACCCTTCTGGTTATCGGTGGTAAACACCGAACTCTGATTACTGGTTCTTCCATCTATGTCCGTATTGTTTTTATGGTAAGACAATGGATGCGCCATTTTTATTCCTCCGGGATGACAAGTGCTATGAACAGCTGAGCACTGATCTTGGTTATGTTACGTCCTCATTGAATGCAATATTTGTTCCCCTATTAGAGACCTATGACGGTTCTATTGATAAATATCATCCCTTTCAGATCAGTTTAAAAGCCTGTTTCCGGTATGGCAAATGTTTGGTTCCTGCTCAGCCAAGAGTGCCGTTCTGACCAAGAAAACTCTCCGGGCTGCACAAGATCAGTTTTGCACTCAGGTGTAGCTTAATAGACATCAGATGGAGCAAACAGCCCCATTCAGAGAGTTAAACAGACCGGAGTGAGTAGGAATGAAGCACCATAATAAAGAAAAATTGCAAAACCTCCCCAAAGTGGGGCGTCGGTACTTCCTGAAGTCAGCAGCGGCCCTGGCGGTCGCCGCATCTATGCTGAGTTCACTGGAGGCGATGGCATCCTCAGATGTTATCAAAATTGGTTATGTCAGCCCCCAGTCGGGGCCATTTTCACCGTTTGCCGAAGCAGATGATTATATTATTGATCAGGTACGTGGCCTGCTGGCAGACGGCCTGACCATCAGTGGCAAACACTACGATGTTGAGATTCTGGTACGTGATGACCAGAGCAGTCCCGATCGTGCATCAAACCAGGCTGCGGATCTGATCAATGGTGAAGAGGTGGATCTGATGCTGTCTCAGGTGGCGATCGGTCCAAACGTCCCGCAGCAATGTGAGTTAAACGGCGTTCCCAGCATCAGCACCATGGGACCCTGGGAAGCATGGATGTTTCCAATGGGGGGAAAACCTGATGTGGGTTTCCAATCTGCATTTCATTTCTTCTGGGGTGTTGCCGATATCGCTGAGGTGTATACCGGCCTCTGGAACGCTATCCCAACCAATAAAAAAGTGGGAATGGTCTGGTCAAATGATGTGCCGGGAATGGCGCTGGGAAATGCCGAACATGGTATGCCCCCGGTGTTTAAGGCCGCAGGTTTTGAACTTCATGAGGTGGGGAACTTCCCGGTCGGAGCAGATGATTTTACTGCTCATATCCAGGCCTTTAAAGAGGATGGTGTAGAGATCGTTACCGGTCTTTTCAATCCGCCAGAGTGGGCCACGTTTGTGGCGCAGAGCGCGCAGATGGGCTTTAAGCCAAAAGTGATGACTCCCGCTAAAGCGCTGCTGTTTCCCTCTGGCGTTGCTGCTCTGGGCCAGTCCGCTGACCGCATGTCCACTGAGATCTGGTGGTCTCCCGCCTATCCCTTCAACTCAAGTCTGACAGGCCAGTCTGCGGCGGAACTGGTGGCCGATTATCAGGCTAAAACCGGGCGCACCTGGACCCAGCCAATTGGTGTGGTACACGCTCTGTTTGAGGCGGGTATTCAGGCACTCAAACTCAGTGGTGACCCGAAAGACCCCGATGCGGTGGCGAATGCTATCCGGAACATGCAGCTGGACACCGTCATAGGCAAGCTCGATTTCGCTCATGGCCCGGTAAAAAACGTATCCAGTATGCGTGTTGTTGGTGGGCAGTGGCGGATAGAGGACGGCAAGCCTGAGATCTTTATTACGGATAATAAAACCGCCCCGGAAATTGCCATCGAACGACCATTCGAAGCGCTTTAATTGCAGGGTGGGATGATGATTTTAGAGATGGTTGATATCCGTAAGGCGTATGGGAAAAACGTGGTTATTCCCGGCTTGAGCCTTACGGTTAATGAAGGTGAATTTGTCGGCGTTATCGGGCCTAACGGTGCAGGCAAGTCAACCCTGTTTGGTGTCATTTCCGGTGAGCATGTGGCGGATAGTGGTTCTATTCAGATGGCGGGGGAGAATCTCTCTGGACTTGATGCTGCGGCACGCTGTCACCGGGGAGTTGCACGGACATTCCAGATTCCCCAACCCTTTCTGGGGTTGTCAGTTTATGAAAATACCCTGGTATCGGCAACGTTTGGTGCTGGTCTTCACGGTGAGGAAGCGCGCGAGTCTGCCCGAGCTGCTTTGCTTAAGACCGGTTTGCTGACGCTAGCCAATAATGGGGCGGATACGCTGACCCTGCTGCAACGGAAACGCCTCGAACTGGCACGGGCAATCGCGACACAACCGCGTCTGTTACTGCTGGATGAGGTTGCCGGTGGGCTTACGGACGCCGAGGTTGGTGAGTTACTGGAGTTGATTGTGTCGATCAATCAAAGCGGTGTCACTGTGTTATGGATTGAACACCTGGTGCATGCCCTGGTTTCGGTGGCTGAACGACTGGTGGTATTGGCAGAGGGGCAGATTGTTGCCGACGGTATTCCGAAAGCGGTACTCGATGTGCCTGCGGTGCGTGAAACCTATCTCGGTTCTGATCTTGAAGATGATGAAGCGGACTCGGTGGTAGCCGACGCGGGAGGTGATGATGTTAGAGGTTAACAGCCTGTCGGCGTATTACGGTCTGTTTCAGGCGTTGTTCGATGTCGATCTGAGGGTGGAAGAGGGCGAGTGTATCTCCCTGATCGGTGCTAACGGAGCGGGTAAAACCACCCTGATGCGTGCACTGGTTGGCGCGCTAAAGGTCGATAGCGCAAGTGTACTGTTTGAAGGTCAGCCGGTGGGGGGGCAGTCTGAACGTCAGCAACTTGCCCGGGGAGTCACTCTGGTGCCGGAAGGGCGGCGACTGTTTCCCAGTCTGACGGTGCGCGAAAACATCGAACTTGCGCAGCATCACGGACGTCCCGGTAAGTGGGATGCCGAGCTGCTGTTTCAGGAGCTGCCTGCGCTGGCGGAGGTGCAGAACCGCATGTCTACGGAGTTGTCCGGTGGTCAGCAACAGCTGGTGGCAATCTCCCGTGCACTGGTAACCAATCCCCGTTTACTGCTGTGTGATGAGATCTCGCTCGGATTGTCACCCTATGCCGTGGATGAGGTGTACCGCTTGCTGAACCGGGCGCGCAAAGACGGCATGTCAGTGGTGCTGGTGGAACAAAATGTCCAGCGTGCGCTGGCTGAAGCGGATCGTTTCTACTGTATACAGAAAGGGCGTGTGGTGCTCGATGGTCCGGCCGCTGATGCCGACCATCATGCGGTTGCTAACGCCTACTTTGGAGTTTGATATGCTGGTTTTTATCGAAACTTTGATTAATGGCCTGTTACTCGGGGCACTCTATGCGCTGTTTGGTATGGGGCTGAGCCTGAGTCTCGGGGTGATGCGGATGATCAATATCGCCCACGGCGACTTTATTGTGCTGGGGGCTTATCTCTCAAGTGTGATTGTTATGAGCACTGATCTTGGACCGCTGGCCTCGTTACTGTTGCTGCTGCCACTGATGTTTGTGATTGGCTGGTTGTTGCAGGTTGTGCTGTTTAATCGCGTCGTCGGCAGAGATCCGCTCTCGCCGCTGCTACTGACCTTTGGTCTGTCGATTGTGATTCAGAACCTGTTACAGGAGGGGTTCAGTGCTGATACCCGCAGTCTGCCTGCCGGTGACCTGGCACTTCAGGGTGTCGAGCTCGGTGGGATGAGTATCGGCGTTCTGCCGCTGATCTCGGCGGCGATCAGTATCGCTGTGTTCTGGTTTATCAACCGTCTGATCCACCGTTCCCCGGTGGGGGCTGCTGTCAGGGCTGTGGCTGATGATCAGGAAACCGCCCGCCTGGTAGGGGTGAATGACAAACGTCTGTTCGCCTATATGACCGGATTAATTCTGGTGACCGTGGGTATCGCCTCGGTACTTTACGGCATGCGTACTCCGTTCTCTCCGGCATCGGGTCCTGAGCGGCTGATCTTTTCCTTTGAAGCCGTGGTACTGGGGGGGCTGGGTAATCTCTGGGGAACCTTTATTGGTGGTCTGATTATCGGCGTATCTCAGCTGTTTGGAGCCCGGATTGATACTGGTCTTGGGCCGTTTTTTGGTCATCTGGTATTTCTGCTGGCACTGATTGCCCGCCCACAGGGCCTGTTTAAAGGGGGTAAATCATGAAATCTGACAATCTGTCTGTGACTGCCGCTGCTGCAAACACTACCGGCGTTGCGGTGAATAAAACCTACTGGATCAAAAGCATCATTTTGCTGGGATTGCTGGGCGTGCTGATTGCGTTGCCCTGGTTTACAGGCTATTCGACTCAGCGACTGATGGTTGAACTGTTTACTTTCTATGCCATCGCGCTGGCCTGGAATCTGCTGGCCGGATATGGCGGTATTGTTTCGGTGGGGCAGCATGTGTTTGTGGGTATCGGAGCTTATGCGATGTTCTCGGTTTCAACGACCTTTTCCCTCAACCCCTGGCTGGCACTGCCTGCGTCGATTATCGTCTCAATACTGTTTGCCCTGATCTTTGCTGTACCCATGTTTCGCTTACGGGGCGCCTATTTTGCGGTAGGTACCTGGGTGCTGGCGGAGATGGCCCGTATTGCGGTGCTTAACAGCGACTGGCTGGGAGCCGGTGGCGGTATTCCTCTTACCACCATGACCGGTATCAGTCGCTGGTTACGCAATGCCGGGGTTTACTGGGCTGCACTGGCGGTCGGGGCTGGCTCACTGGCGGTTATCTGGTGGCTGATGCGTGGACGGCTTGGGCTGGCCCTGCTCAGTGTCCGTGACAGTGAAGCGGCGGCGTCTGCCAGTGGGGTTAACGTACTGCGTACCAAAGTGATTCTCTGGGTGATTGCTGCGGCTATCACCGGCACGGCGGGTGCGGTGGCCTATATGAATACGTTGCAGGTATCCCCGGGTGCCACCTTCTCACTCAACTGGACCGCCGCGGCTATCTTTATCGCTGTACTGGGGGGGATCGGCACCCTGGAAGGGCCGCTGATTGGCGTAATTGTCTACTTCCTGTTACGCGAGTGCTTCAGCAGCTATGGCAGTTGGTATTTCATCATACTGGGGTGTATCGCCATTCTGACCATGGTGCTTGCACCGGGTGGTGCGTGGAGTCTTATAACCCGCCGAAAGCCGATTGATCCGTTTGGGATACGCAGGATTTTATCCTGAGTAAAACCGTTTTCTCTTAAACCTTTAACAACACAGCCTGGCTCCATGCATGAGCATGGAACGGGATAACTATGTCTTAAAATTGGAGACGCATAATGAAAAAAATCAAATACTCCGCTCATGCAGTGATTGCTGCCAGCCTGTTATTGGGCGCTGTATCAACGGTTCAGGCGGCTGAAGGGGGCGGTTCCAACTATGCCTCTGGTGGTGATAACTTTTTGATGGGTGCGGTACCTCCGCCAGGCTTCTATACCCTGGTGTTTGGCAATATGTATCGTGCCGATAAGGTGCTGGATCACGATGGTAATACCGTTACCCCCGATGATTTCAAACTGTCTGCCAACGTTATTGCACCCCGGTTTGTCTGGTCAACGCCGTATGAGATCGGCAGCGGTACGCTGGTTATGCACGGTATTTTTCCACTGGTTGATCTGAAAGTTGAAGCGATGGGCAACAGTGAGCGTAAAACCGGGCTGGGCGACATAGTCTTCGGACCGGGTATTGTGCATCACCATTCGAAAAACCTTCACAGTGTGCTGGGGGTTGATTTTGTTGCCCCCACCGGGGACTACGATAAGAATGACAGCGTCAATATTGGCCGCAACTACTGGTCAGCGATCGCGCTTTATACCATGTCCTATATCGATCCTGAGGGACTTAACTGGGACTTCAAAGCCAACCTGATTTTCAACCAGGAAAACAGCGCCACCCATTACAAAACCGGTACAGAGTTTGATGTTGATTACGCTGTTGGTTATGGCCTGGGTAATGACTGGACGGTGGGGGTCAGTGGTTACCTGTATAAACAACTGAAAAATGATGAGCTGAATGGCGTCACTCTGGCGGATTCAAAAGGCAGTGCTTTTTCAATCGGCCCATCAGTTAAGTATATGAATGATAAGAACTGGCTGTTCACTGCCAAGTTTGAAAAAGAGTTTGAGGTGGAGAACCGTCCATCCGGCTATGCATTCCGTTTAAAAACATCGATTCCATTCTGAAGCTGATGAAACTGGGTCTTAATTAATTAGGAGTAGAGTGATGGGTATCGAACATCCCAAATATAAAGTTGCTGCTGTGCAGGCGGCCCCCGCATTTCTGGACCTGGATGGTGCGGTTGATAAAACCATTCAATATATCGATGAGGCGGCGGCCAATGGTGCCAAGCTGGTCGCATTTCCAGAGTTATGGATTCCGGGTTATCCCTGGTGGATCTGGCTGGGCGCGCCCGCCTGGGCGATTCAGAAAGGTTTTGTGCAGCGTTATTTTGACAACGCGCTGACCTACGACAGCCCTCAGGCTGAGCGTATCCGTGACGCGGTTCGACGTAACAATATCATGGCGGTAATCGGGTTGGCAGAACGTTCCGGCGGGACGCTGTATATTGCTCAGTGGCTGATCGCACCTGACGGTGAAACGATTGCTCAGCGGCGCAAAGTGCGTCCCACTCACGGAGAGCGGACTGTCTTTGGTGAAGGTGATGGAAGTGATCTGGCGGTGCATGAAACGGAGTTGGGCCGCATCGGAGCACTCAACTGCTGGGAGAATATTCTCTCTCTGAATAAGTTTGCCATGTACTCACAGCATGAACAGGTGCATGTGGCTTCCTGGCCCAGTTTTACCACCTATGAGCCGTTTGCTCATGCGCTGGGATATGAAGTGAATAATGCGGTGAGTAAGGTTTATGCGGTAGAAGGGTCCTGCTTTGTGATTGCGCCGAGTGCGGTACTCTCTCAGGCGATGGAGGATGAGCTGTGCGATACCCCGGATAAGCGTGAGCTGATCCATGTGGGGGGAGGGCATGCAGTGATCTACGGCCCGGATGGCAGCCCGCTGTGCGACAAACTGCCGGAAGATCAGGAGGGTATTCTCTATGCGGATATTGATCTGGGGGTGATCGGCGTGGCGAAAAATGCCATCGATCCGGGTGGTCATTATTCACGCCCCGATGTTACCCGTCTGCTGCTGAACAAAAAGCGGATGCGCCCGGTAGAGCATATGGCGATGCCATTGGACTCTGTAGATGAGGTGATGACAGAGGAGGGATCAACAGAGATCTGATTCACGATGACTCCTGAGCTTACCCGGCCGGTAATAGAGAATATTGTCCGGCCGGTCTTTTTAGATTTCCTTTTCTTTGGGTGCCTGAGCGATCAGGCGCCTTTTTTTGTCTTAGTCGCTAGTGATGATCTCTTGGCTTAATCGCCGGGATTGATTGTCATACAGACTAACAGAGAGATCACTTTGAGAGCGGAGATCTGTATCATGGCATGAATATCGAGAGTCTGAGAGGGAACCACCGCTATGCTTTATACTGTTGAGTGCACATTTTCTAATCCATCTGAAGAGCCTGAGTGGAACCGGTTTTATAGTGAAGATAAGTTACCCGCCCTGATATCGGTATCTGGTTTTCTTACATCGCAACGCTTTAAGGCGCTGACCTCTGGCTGCCCGGTCTATCTGGCCATTCATACCATCACCGGAGAGGCTGTATTAAGCAGCAATAACTATCGGGAACAGGGGGGCGGTAATTTCGCCCGCTGGCAGCCCTTTATCACCGACTGGCACCGCAACATTTATACAGGTATTGAGGTCGCCCCCAGCGTTGCTGAGGGTGATTATCTGTTACTCTGTGGTTCAGGCCCGCAGCCGCTGGCGGAACTGGGTTTAACGCCCATCGCCCTGCAGGCCACTGCACTGGATAAAGAGCCTGAATCGCGCTGGATGGCAGTGGTTTCTGACATTGAAATAACCGACTTAATGGAGAGATTGCCAGCTGATGTGCATCTGTATCAACCTTTAGGCAGACAACTTATCAGTTGCTGACACACTAAAACAGTTGAAAGGGGAAGCATAGGACTTCCGGCGATCACCGGGCTTTTGAGGTGATCGCCGGGCAGATGTTTGTGGATTTAAACTGATGAGTTAATTGTCTGAGTTCAACGGTGTGAACTCAGAGTGTCGTAGTGAGACGTTTAGCAGCAAACCGTTTATTTCTGTGCAGCGATCGCCAGATGCTGTTTCAGTTTGACCAACTGACACAGGGTTCTGTTGACCGGTGCATCGAGACCGGTTTCAGTGGCTGCTAAGACAATGGCTCCATTGATGGAGTCGATCTCGGTGGCCCGGCCATTCTCAATATCCTGCAACATTGAGGGTTTATGATTGGGGTGCTCTCGCATCGCCATCTCAACATTGTCCCAGATATGGGCTTCATCGAGAGTGATCCCCTTCGCTTCACCGGCGAGAACGGTCTCGTGCACCACACTGCGTGCCAGCTGAACCGAATCTTCAACCTCTGCAATGCGTCCGGGTGTCGCTCCCGTCACGGCACAGATTGAGTTCAGGGCGGCATTAAAGGCCACCTTCGACCAGATCACTGAGTGGATATCCGGGTCCAGTACTGAGGTTAGTCCAGCGCCATTGAACAGAGCTGCCAGGTGATCAACCCATTCCGGGTGTTGCGTGTTGGCATCCATCATGCGTGAACTGGATGGGCCGTGGGACACCACATGACCGGGGCTGTGAAGGTCGGCAGGCACCAGTGTTGTGCCGACTGCAATGCGGCTGAAATCGTGATGCTGGGCTATTTTGTCTGCATTTCCCAGACCGTTCTGCAGCGACAGGATAACCGTATCGCTTTTCAGCAGGTGTTGTATCGAGCGCATCGCGCCGTCGGTGTGCATGGTTTTGGTGAACAGAATCACCAGATCGGCAGGGTCTGTGACATCCGCAGCCAGTGCCGCCGTGGCAGGCATTTCGCTACGCCCTGCATCGGTTTCCAGGATCAGTCCCTGGCGGTTGATGGTGGCAATCTGTTCCGGGTTTACATCGATAAAGGTCACCCGGTGACCCGCTTTAAGCAGGAGGCCACCAAAATAGCAACCCATGGCTCCCGCGCCAACCACCGCGATATGTGGTTGTGCCGTCAGTGCCGATGCGGATGTTTGAGCGAGTGAGTTATCAGACATGAAAGTGCTCCGGTAAAGGTGTTAACAGTGCCGCAGAGGAATAAAGCCTCTGCGGCAGAAGAGATGTCGCGGGTGCGCATCAGATCGGATAGTGTCTTGGGCCAAGCTGAATAGTCATCCAGCGCAGGTCGGTAAACTCTTCAATCCCGGCTTTACCACCAAAGCGGCCATAACCACTGGATTTAACCCCACCGAACGGCATCTGTGGTTCATCATGGACGGTCGGTGCATTGATATGACAGATACCCGATTCGATCCGTTTGGCAACCGCCAGTGCCCGGGCAATATCTTTGCTGAATACCGCTGCCGACAGACCATACTCACTGTCGTTCGCCAGACGGATCGCTTCATCCTCATCTTTGACTCGAATCATCGCCACCATCGGGCCGAAAGATTCTTCGCTGTAAAGGCGCATATCTGAGGTGACGTTATCGACCAGGGTTGCCTGCATGATGACACCTTCAGCCTTGCCACCCGATAACTGGCTGGCGCCCTTACTGAGGGCATCTTCAAGCAGATCGTTGAGTTTGAGACCGGCCTGAGTGCTGATCAGGGTGCCGAGTTGATTGTGACTGTCCTGCGGATCACCGGCGACCAGTGTTTTCGCTTTGGCAGCCAGTTTGCTGGCGAACTCATCCGCCACTGCATCAACCACGATAAGCCGTTCGGTGGACATACAGATCTGGCCCTGATTGAAAAAGGCTCCAAAGGCCGCAGCTTCAACCGCCGCATCCAGGTCGGCATCTTCCAGCACAATAAAGGGGGCTTTGCCGCCCAGTTCCAGCAGCGCCGGTTTCAGATAACGTGCAGCTGTTTCGGCGATGATTTTGCCGATTCCGGTAGAGCCGGTGAAGTTGATACGGCGCACGCCTTCATGCTCAATCAGGGCTGTTACTACTTCACCCGCCTGTTCCGGGGCGTTAGTGATGACATTGACGATACCGTCACCGAGACCGGCTTCGTTAAGTACCTGACCGATCAGCTGATGGGTGGCCGGACACTGTTCTGAAGCTTTCAGTACCACGGTGTTACCGCAGGCGATCGGTGTCGCGATAGCCCGTGTACCCAGAATAATCGGGGCGTTCCAGGGGGCGATACCCAGTACTACTCCGCAAGGGACACGGACACCCATCGCCATATTGTCAGGTACGTTTGAAGGGATGATCTCGCCGCCCACCTGAGTGGTCAGGGACGCCGCTTCCCGCAGCACCCCCGCCGCGATCATGACATTAAATCCGGCCCAGGCAGGGGTCGCACCTGTTTCCGCCATCATCCGGCTAATAAACTCATCCTGATAGGACTCCATAATATCAGCTGCTTTGAGTAGTTTCGCCCGGCGCTCGCCAACGCCGGACTGGGACCAGGTTTTAAAAGCGGCAGCCGCCGCGGTTGCTGCCGCCCTGGCATCATCGGCTGTCGCTGCAGCGGCGACGGTGACCACCTCAGTGCTGAGGGGATTGCAGCGCTGAAAGGTTGCATTCTCAGTGGCTGGCTGATCTTTACCGGCGATTAACAAAGAGATGTTGTTCATCTGATTACCCTTTTCTTGTTTTATGCTTCGCACTTGCTACGCAGTTCGGTGGCTTTTTTGTACACGTCACGGGCGGTGGTGGCGCCACGTTCTTCAATGTTTTTGAGATATTTCTCAGTACCCTTTTTAAGCGGCATGCCCCATTCAGGATCGTTCAGCGGATCGTTAACGACATGGATGCTATCCCCCTGAGCTTTGGCCTCGGCCAGACCTTCCTGATCAAGACGGTGAATGACTTTGGCAGCTTTCATCGCCCACTGCATACCACTGTTATCATCAATAACCTTTTTCAGCTCTGGTGAGAGGTTATTGTAGGTTCGCTTATTCATTGTAACGACAAAGGTGCTGCTGCCATACGGGATTTGAACATGATGGTTGATCAGTTCATTGATGCGGAAGATCTTCATCGCTTCAAACGGAAAGCTCAGACCGTCAACCACGCCGCGCTCCAGCGCTTCGTATATACCTGGTGCCGGGATACCCACGGGCGCTGCTCCCATCTCCGCCAGCATCGAGCCGGCAACTTCATTAGGACGACGCATTCTCAGACCGGCAAGGTCAGCCGGTACCTTAACCTCTTTCTCCCGGGTATGCAGATAAGCGGGGCCAGTGGAAAACATAAACAGCACGTGGGAGTCATCGTATTCCTGAGCCACCTCGCCTGAATCATACAGGCTTTGCAGGATGCAGGCTCCCTGGGATGCTGATGCCGTAATACCGGGTAGCTCAACGATCTCTGTCAGTGGGAACCGGCCTGCAGAATAACCCTGCACCACACCGGTGATATCTGCCAGCCCAGTCACTGCACCATCGTATGATTTAGCGGCTTTTACCAGTGTTTGCGATGGATACATATCAATCTTTAACTGGCCATTTGAAGCCTCTTCAACGGCTTTGGCCCAGACTTCAAACACCTCAGTGTTGACAGCTGAGGTTGCCGGCCAGAAGTGTGCAAAACGCAGAGTCTCGGTTGCAGAACTGGCGCCAGTTGCGAATGCCAGTGATGCCGCTAATGCTATTTTGGGGAATAGTTTTGTCATTATTATGTTCCTTGCTTCGTCATTATTTTTGTTTTATCTGTTGCTCAGGGTTCGATCGTTGTGGTGGGGATTTCCAATAGCACCGGCCCCTTGGCGTTGAGTGCGTTTTGAAACGCTGTCTGAAACTGTTCACGGCTGTTTATCTCGATAGCTTCAACACCATAGCCTTTGGCGATAGCGCAGAAATCCAGTCCGGGTACATCCAGCCCTGGCGAGTCTTCAGCGTCCAGAATGCGCGAGAACCAGCGTAAGGCGCCGTAGGTTCCATTCTTCAGGATGATAAAGATCACCGGGATCTGATATTGAGCGGCGGTCCAGAGTGCGGTGATGGCATAGTTGGCTGAGCCATCGCCGATAACACCAATGACCTGTCGCTCAGGTTGGGCCAGCTGCACACCCACCGCAGCGGGTAAGCCAAAGCCCAGACCGCCGGCGGCCGGGAAGAAATAACTCCCCTGATGACGCATCTCAACCCGCTGCCAGAAGGCAGTAACAGTGGAGGTGGATTCTTTAACGTAGATTGCATCATCCGGTGCCAGCGCGTTTAGCTCATCGAAGATGATCTCCGGCGTCAGCGGCCCTTCGGTCACATCCGGCGCTGGAGCCGGAACGGGAAGTGCCACAGGCATACTGCGCTGGGTCTGTTGTGTCGCTTCCAGCAGCGCACTCAGCATGCCACTGATATCGCCCACCAGCGCATCACCCATGGGGGCTCTTGAGGCTTCCTGCAGATCGCAGGTCAGCTGCACCAGTTCTGCACCTTCTGGCAGATAGCGGCCAGGGGCGTGTTGGTGATAGCGAAATACCGGTGCACCAATGACGATGATCAGGTCATGACCCGCGAGCTTCGCGGATACCCCGGCAACGGCT
>NZ_JBNKYN010000081.1:0-20104 GCF_050300915.1 Amphritea sp. | reverse complement strand
CCTTTTTTATGATTGGGGGACGTTGTCAGATCGCCGCTTCGCGGCTGGCTAGCCGCTAGAACGTCGCTTCGCGACTCGCTAGAAAAAGCAAAGAAAACAGCAGTTGTAGTCATCAACAAGGCTGGGATATAGTCAAACCTGGTGGGTAACTGGAGTACCCGTGTCGTAGTCTGTGATTTTGATGGGTCTGTGTCGCTCAGTCAGGCATTAAAGGCAGTTCAGGCGGATATTCAGGATGAATACCAGTAATCCTTTTTTCCTCTCTGGCAGCATTTGCCTCCGCGCATTAAGTCACATATTCCTGATACTTACGGTTTCTGCTATATATATTTTACCCGTCCTGAATATAAATGTACCTTGCAAGGGCAGGCTATTAAATTGTTATGCGCCTAAGTAGAACGTCGTAGATGAAGTGTGAGCTGATCAGTAGCAAAGAAAAGGCTGCCGAACCGCCTCTGGCTAGGCCCGAGAGTTTTCAATTTGAGTCCGTTAAAGGGGCTACAGTTTGCTATCACCAACCGTTATACGAACAACCTTTGACTCGCCTTCAATCTGCAATCTATAAGGGTAAATCCCTGAATAAATTGAAAGGGCGTTTTTATAAGATCCAAAGCAATGGCGGGTATCTTCACCAGCACTATCCAGCAGTCGAGTATTACAAAATTGCGTACCGGATGATTCGAGACAACATCCATACAATCGGTCTGGCTAGAGAGGAGATACAGCAATATCAGGCCACGATCGAGCAAATTCACGCCACTCGGAAAGAAAGATTGCCCGGAGGGCAGACGAAGCTATCATTTGATCGGGAGATATATCAGCTGAGAGCGGGCCTTACCACGTATGTGTTTTCGGTTCGGGCTACCCTCGACACCATTGCAAGCCTATTTCAAACAGTTTACGGCCCACAAATTGGTCAACACATCAGTTTTAATGGGTTCATGAAGCATGTTCTGAGCGGTAAGTGTGTAGTCGACGACCCGATTCTTCTGAGTTTTCTGCGCAGTGAAATGGAGTGGTTCGTTCTGCTCAAGGACGTAAGAGACTACTTGGCTCATTTCGGAGCCCTTCACTTTTCAATTACAGAAAGCAACTCTAAATTGTTGAAAATTGAAATGTTTAGGGGCATGAAAATAGACGATTTCGTACAAACTATAGATGCTGGGTTTGGCCGTCTACTTGAATTTTTAGATGGGCATTGTGCAGATGTTGCAGTTGGCGCATAACAAATTGTTGCAGCGGACATTTGACCCACCACCCGTTTATCTATCGTAAAAAGAGGCGTTGCCTCAAATGCCGCTGAACTCGGGCGTTATATGAATCCACAAGTTGCGGAGATAAAACCTGAACAAACTAACTGACAAACTGAAGTTCTTGTTGTTAGCGTACTTCTCAAAGCATATATGTCCAGATTGTTTCTCCCTGACTAGCGTAGAAGCAAAAAAGAACGATTTTTACGAAGTTCACATATATGTGCCAGACGCCTCAAATGATGAGATCTCGAAGATACCCAGAAAGAATCATGGAGCGCTTAGGGTTAAGTGTGAGTTCATACCGAGTCTGAATGCCTCGAGGTGGGGGAATATTCTCGCTGGCAAGATGAAAAAAACCGGAAGTGTTGGATTTTCCGAAGGACTACTCTCTTCAGATTATTTAAGGTATTCGAGAATTGATGTGAATTATTACTTCGGGCATTGGAATATCCGGGAGCAGGAATGCTCTATCTATTCTCTTATTTATTTGTTCGTATTGCGATCTTTAAAACTCAGATATATAAGCATAGTAAAGTACAAGCTAGTTAAATATTTCAGGCTGCGTATATCTCGACGGAAACTAAGAGCTCCATTAAAAAGTAAGTATGAGATTTATGAAGCTCTCATGAATAATGATAATGTGCTAAGAAAAGGATCCTTTACAAAAAGTGAGCTATCTAATGCCTTGTTTGGGAATCATTATGTGGGTGAATATGCGGTATACCAAAAAGTATCTAAATCATTAGATTGGATTTTGGATGCATGCATTGAGGATGGTGAAATAAGGAAGGTAGGCAGCCAAGATGATCCCTTGTATGAGATAAAAGGAAAGGGAATTCATTATTTCACATTAACCAAAGAGCACTTAAAAAATGAAGAAGCAAACAAGCTAATTCAGAAACAGCAAATAGCCATTCAAAGGAAAATGGTTTGGCTTACAGTATTTTTAGTTGTTGGTACTTTCTTATCAGCTATCGACAAGGCCGAAGAAATAAAAAGATTTATGAGTAGCCTCATAACGTGGCTGAATTCATTAATTGAAATTATTAGTGGAATACTCATATAACAAAAACGTTGCATCAGACAAACCAGTGAGCGCGGCATTAACGCCCACTTTGTAGAAAGCTGACCTGCGAGGTTATTTCATCCTCTGAAAAAACGTCACGGTAAAGTGCTCAGGCCATAACGACGATGGCCTGAGAACAACATAAAAATGATGTGTTAATAGTGAAGCGGGTTATTCCGGTTTTAAAACCAGATGGCCCACTGCGGTGTTAGAGCCGGGTACATGGTAGTGACGGTGTAGTGGTTTAACATGGTCTCCCAGTGCGCCACGCATAATCAGCCACATGACCAGTTCAATACCCTCAGAACCTGCTTCGCGCAGGTATTCGATGTGGGGCATCTCCCGCAAACGTTGTGGATTGGCGGTCAGGTCATCGAGAAATGCATTGTCGAACTCCTGATTGATCAGTCCGGCGCGTGGGCCTTGTAACTGGTGGCTCATACCACCGGTGCCCCAGATCTGTACATTGAGGTCTTCAGGGAAACTTTCTACGGCGCGGGCAATCGCTTCACCCAGCATCCAGCAACGGTTGCCCGTGGGTGGTGGATACTGCACCACATTGACGGCAATCGGTACAACTTTAACCGGCCAGGCGTCGGGTTGACCAAACATCAGCGACATCGGTACGGTCAGACCGTGGTCAACATCCATTTTGTTAATAATGGTCAGATCAAACTCATCCAGGATGCAGGACTGGGCAATGTGCCAGGCCAGATCCGGCTCGCCAACCACGGGCGGTACCGGCCTTGGGCCCCAGCCTTCATCCGCTGACTGATACTCTTCAGCACAGCCAATCGCAAAGGTCGGGATAATATCCATCGAGAAGGCGGACGCATGATCGTTGTAGACCAGAATAACGACATCGGGCTTCTCTTCTTTGAGCCACTGTTGGGTCCACTCATAACCTTCGAAAATCGGTTTCCAGTAAGCATCTTCGGTCTTGCCATTATCAATCGCTGCACCAATGGCAGGTACATGGCTGCTGGCGATGGCTGCTGTAATTCGTGCCATGATTAATTCCCATCCTTAATTGAACGCAGGCCTTCAGGAGAGCGGCCACCGGCGATCATCATTGCCTGGTAGTCTTCCTGGGTCATACCGGTCATGGTGCCGACCGCTTGCAGGAAGCTTAAACCATCGGTTGAAAACACTTTGGCTAAAAAGTAGATATTGCCGCCCTCATCAAGGGCCGCATTGTAGTCGCGATCCAGAATAGTCTGTTTTTGCGCTTCGGTCATCGGCCATTCATCGAGATAGGCGCGCTCATCGGCTTTAAAACGTTCGCGGTTTTCCGGTTTCATCAGGCTCATGCAAAACTGGTTTAACCAGTAACCTTTTCTGCCCCGCTGGGCGGTATACACCCGGGTACCGGGAATATCTTCGAACTCGGCGAGATACTCATGAATTGATTGTTTCATTATATATTTCTCATTTTTTTTCACAGCTATAGAACGTGCATCGCTTGTTCCGACGTCAGTCACAGAGTTAAACGATGAATGGAAATAGTATAGGGGATCGATCAGGCTAACCCAATCGACGGGAGGCCGTATACGGCCTGTCAATCATTCAATTTTTGCGTCTCGCTATAAGTAATCAGCTCCGCCTGAACCAAGCCCGCATATTTTCCCGTTTCTGATACAACACAGCGTAGCTTAGCAAGCCGATAATCACTCCCCAGAAGGCTGCGCCAATGCCCAGATAACTCATCCCTGAAGCGGTGACGACAAAGGTGATCAGCGAAGCTTCGAAGTGAGAACTCTCCTGTGCCGCTCCCAGCAGATTACTGGAGATCGCCCCCAGCAGTGCAAGCCCGGCCAGCACCTCAACAAAGTGTTCCGGCAGTGCCGCCAGCAGCGCAATGATAGTGCCAGAAAAGGTAGCGCCAATCAGATAGAACACGCCATTGGAGATGCCGGCGATATAGCGTTTGTCGGGATTTGGATGGGCATCCTTACCGGTGCAGAGTGCCGCTGTAATCGCGGCAATCACCGTTGTGATCCCCCCAAAGAGTGAGGTAATCACGGATATGGCACCGGTACAGATAAATATGGGCCGGGCCGGGGTGTTGAACCCTGAGGCTTTGAGGATGGCAAAGCCCGGTAGAAACTGGCCACTCAGGCTGACAATCACCAGCGGAATGGCAAGACTGAGGGTGGCGTTAAAGCTGAACTCTGGCGCGATAAACACCGGAGAGGTGAAGCTGAGTTCGACCGACTGCAGATTGGTTTCTCCTAACTGCATCGCCCCGGCGAGTCCGGTGATCAGCAGTAACAACAGACAGTATTTGGGTAGCAGGCGTCTGAATATCAGGTAGCTGGCGATCATCAGAATACTCAGTTCAGGCATAAACTGGATCGCCAGAAACGCTTTAATACCAAACTGAAACAGAATCCCTGCCAGCATCCCGTGGGCGATCCCTCTGGGGATAGCGCTCATGATGCGGTCAAAGTAACCCGAGAACCCCAGCAAAATAAGCAGAAACGCTGCCGTAATATAAGCCCCCACCGCTTCATTCAGGGATAGCTCGGGAAAGAGGGTAATCAGCAGCGCCGTTCCGGGGGCAGACCAGGCGGTAATGATAGGAGCTTTAAACCAGATACTCAGGAATATGCCTGAAACAGCAGCACCAATAGAGATCGCCCAGACCCAGGAGGCCATCATCTCGTTGCTGACATCCGCACTTTGCGCCGCCTGATAGAAAATCACCAGCGGGCCGGAATAGGAGATCAGTACGGCCAGCAGTCCGGCGGTGATCGCCGATAATGAGAGATCTTTATGCATGATTGGAGCTATCCCGATTCAGTGGATTATTGTTTAGTATACCTAGTATATATTCTGGATAAATCGAGATAATCAGCGGTTTTAGAGATAGACTGTTTGGAAACACTGAATAATAGACCGTTGTTTAAAAATAAAGGGGTGAGAATTGGACAGACTGTTTGCTATGCAGATTTTTACCCGCATTGTTGATAGCGGCAGTTTTACCCAGGCGGCAAAGGAGCTGAATATCTCCAGGGCTTCGGCAACATCGATGCTGAAACAGCTGGAAAAAAGCCTTGGCGTCAGGCTGCTTCACCGCACGACCCGTCGGGTGAATCCTACCGTCGATGGCCGCTTTTATTATCAGCGCTGTCGCAACATACTCGAACAGGTGAGCGAAACAGAGGAACTTCTCTCCCAGGTAGCCGCTATGCCTCGGGGGCCTCTGCGTGTGGATCTACCCAATAGCTTCTCCCGTCTGGAAGTGATTCCCCGGCTACCTGAGTTTTGCGCCAGCTATCCCGATGTTGAGTTGTTGCTGAGTGCCGGTGACCGGGTGATCAATCTGGTGGAGGAGTCGGTCGATTGCGCCATCAGGATCGGTACGCTGACAGAAACCCCTTCGAATATTTCCCGACCACTGACACCACTGCGGCAGGTCACCTGCGCCAGTCCGCTCTATCTTAATCGGTTTGGTTTACCGCAGAGATTCAGTGATCTTGAAAGACATCAATGCGTTGAGTACCGCTCGACCTCCAGTGGAGAGGTGGAACCGCTGGAGTTTCTGCTGGATGGACAGCTGCAACAGCAAACGCTGCCCGCGCTGATCTCTGTGAGCAATGGTGACTCCTATGTGGCCGCCTGTGAAGCGGGCATGGGGATTATTCAGATACCGGAATACCATATCCGGCGTCAGCTTGAAGCAGGCACACTGGTTGAGATTTTGCCCGACATTCGCCCCCCTTCATTACCGCTCTCAGTGCTCTACAGCCATCATTCACATATGAAACCGGCTTTAAGAGTGTTTATCGACTGGATGGTAAAGCATTTTTAGGGGTGGTCCCGTTTGACTAACCTGCCGGTGTATTTCAGTCTAAAGTGATCCGTTTAAATGAATCGCAGGTACCCCTTCGATCATATAGCCGCTAAGTTTAGGGGGCATTGGAATAAGCTCCTCTTGAAACGGGTCTGAGATCTAACTTGTTCATAGATAAGTCGTGGTTCGTCAGATCACTTTCGCCGACGGCAAATTTGGCCAGAAGCGAAGAAAAAATTACAAAGCGACCTTCTCAGGCTTATGGATAACTGCCTACTTCCAACATTGTTTCGGTCGCACTTCTATATTGTTTTTGATGCCCGTATGGAAATCTCACACTGTTTCATCGAACCTGCCGTGAATGAGCGTGACCTCAACGTCAACCAAATATCAGTAAAGGTGACTAAAGAAAAGCGGCAGTAATTTTGCAAAATGTTTGAAATAAATAACATTCTTTTGGTGAATCAGATCCGCGGACATAGGATAACTCCTTCTGCATTCAGGTGAAATATTAAGTGAGCGCTGAAATTAGTGAGCTGAATAGTGAAACTTTGTTCGCCTCCCTTTCTGAGATCAGAAAATTGTGCAAACTTTGAGGGGCTTAATTGTTGATTACCTCTCAAGAGCCTGTTTTAAACAGTATGTCGACTTTTAATATGACTGTGTCTATTCTTTAACGTGATAATCAACGGGGGGATAAACATGAAGTACGATTTAAAAACGAAAATTGGTACGATTACACTTGGAACAATAATGTCCTTAGGCGCGATAGCGCCGAATCAGGCGGCAGCCGCGAGCGACCCTTTACTGGGTGAAATTATGCTTGTTGGATATAATTTTTGTCCACGTGGATGGCTGGCTGCCGAAGGTCAATTGCTATCAATAAGTTCAAATACGGCTCTCTTTTCACTTTACGGTACCATGTATGGTGGTGATGGAAGAACGACATTTGCTCTTCCTGATCTGCGAGGCCGGGCACCAATAGGAGCAGGTTCCGGGCCGGGTTTATTAAATCAGACTCAAGGCCAGAAAGGCGGTACCGAAAGCCTGACGGTTGGTATCAATAATATGCCATCGCACAATCACAATATTCAAGCAACCAATGCTCAAGCAAACATGGGGGGGCCTAATAATAAACTATTAGCGGCTGATAGTACTATTGATAAGTATGTTACTTACGATTCATCTATGCAGATTAAAACTATGGCCTCTAATATGGTCACTAACACTGGTGGTAGTCAGCCTATTTCAAAGCGTAGTCCTTATTTGGCATTGAAATGGTGTGTTGCAACAGTAGGTGTATACCCTTCAAGGAATTAAATTTCATTTTTTCGTTAACCTCAATGATCTGGCTGTGATCCTACAGGATCTCAGCCTGTTTCAAATAGCCACACTATCTAAGCGTTTAGACTTGTATGAACTTTAACTTTCTCACCTACGGGTTTGTGTTGGTGATTTTGGCAGTCGCCGTATCTATTGATCGATCAGACCGTGGTGTTGAAGGCGCTTCCGAATATTTGCCAAATGCTGAGGTTGTTTCAAAGAGTAACCAGAATCGGCAGATTACTTATTCTGCTAGTTTGGATTCGAGGAGAAACAGGAATGTGAATGAAAGCTTATTTAAATCGGATTTACCTCTCTCAAGCACACCAATCTTTATGGATTCTTATAGCATTGAGTTTCTTCAGGGGGATGCTCTGGAGAGTAGTATTAGAGATGTGCTCAATGATTTCGATCCTGAGAGCCGCTCGACTGCGCTTAATGAAGTATACAGACTAGACCATAATGCTGCTGTTAATCTGCTTTATGAAGTTATCCTTAAAGACAAAAATGGATCAGTGGTTGATAAAGCGGTTTCAGCTCTGGCAGATATAGCTGGAGATAGATCGGTGTCCCTGGTAACGACAGGTCTTAGTGATTCAGATGTAATGGTGAGAAGTGAATCAATAGAAGTGCTGGGCCTGATTGGGGAATATGGCTACAGTCTTCTTGGACAAGTATTACTGTCTGATCCTGATACAGGGCTTCGTCTGAGGGCGATGGAACTGTTGGCTGCTGATGGGGGAGAGGCAGCGATCTCATTAATTGCCAGTGTTGTTGATGATGTTAATCCAGAGATAAGCAGAACCGCAAAACAAATCTTAATGGACAATCAGTTCTCTACAGCTACATGGCAGGCTGGCGAAGGGAGTAACCAACTCTATTCAGTTAATGAAGAGTTAACGTTCGATCCGGAGAATCCAATTTTTTACCTGACCAATAAGAGTTTGCCTGAAGAAAGGATAGACGCTCTTTGGAGGATGCCATCTGTCGATGAAGATGCTGTGCAAACGTTGCAGGTAGTACTTCAACAGGATAAGGATCTTACTGTAAGGCAAGAGGCTCTTTCCGTTTTGGAGAGCATAGGAAGTGAAACAAGTTTTTCAGTCATCACATCTGCGCTGGGAGATGACTCGTCAGAATTGAGGCAAGCAGCTCTCGAATCTCTCTGGAGAAATGATGCTCAGGATAGATTAGCTATTGCAGGGCAAGTAATGTACAGCGATCCGGCACCTTCAGTAAGATTGGAAGCTATTCGCTTGTTAGCAAGAGAATCATATCCCGCAGCCCGCTCTTTGCTTAGCGCAGCCAGAAATGATTCAGATGAACAGGTGAGTCAGTATGCCGCTTATCTGCTTCAACAGGATTTATGAAATTCTGCTGGGGGGCTGTGATTAATTCCAGTTTTGAAGCTTTCGATTCCGCTTAATTTGACGGTGTAATAGATGTTGTTTACTTATAGAAACGGCTCTTAAACGTCGTAGTAAAAAGCCGCTTTCGAGGATTAGATCAAATCTAAGTAGGAATCTGATAGATAAGATCTAATCCTTACACGTTATCTAAGAACTTACAGCCCCAGCTTATCCGCCACATAATCGGCGTCTTTATCACCCCGGCCGGAGAGGTTCACCAGAATGCTCTTATCCTTGCCCAGCTTCGGTGCTTCGCGTATCGCCCAGGCGACGGCGTGGGCGCTTTCCAGCGCAGGGATAATGCCTTCCACCTGAGACAGGGTCATAAAGGCGTTGAGACACTCTTCATCGGTGACGGATTCATACTCAACCCGCTCGATATCTTTCAGATAGCAGTGCTGTGGGCCGACACCGGGGTAGTCCAGTCCGGATGCAATGGAGTGAACCGGCAGTGGCTCGCCATTTTCATCCTGCAGTACGTAGCATTTGAAGCCGTGAATTGCGCCTGGCGTGCCTTTTGTCAGGGTGGCGGAGTGATCTTTGGTATCCAGACCTTTACCGGCGGGCTCAACACCGACGATCTTCACATCTTCATCTTCAAGGAAGGCGGTGAATAGTCCCATGGCGTTAGAGCCACCACCGACACAGGCGGTGATGATGTCTGGATTTTTACCATGCCGGTCGTTGAACTGCTGACGGGCTTCACGGCCGACAATGCTCTGGAAGTCACGCACCATTTTCGGGAAGGGGTGCGGGCCAACGACAGAGCCGATGGCGTAGATAAACTCTTCCGGGTTTTTCAGGTACTCTTCGAAGGCGCTGTCAACGGCGTCTTTCAGGGTAGCTGTGCCACGGGTGACCGGTACCAGTTTGCAGCCCAGAATTTTCATCTTGGTGACGTTGGGATGCTCTTTCTCAATGTCCACCTGACCCATATGGATCTCACAGGGAATACCCACCAGCGCACAGGCGGTTGCCAGGGCAACACCGTGCTGACCGGCACCGGTTTCTGCCAGTACTTTCTTTTTGCCCATAAACTTAGCCAGCAGGGCTTCGCCCAGACAGTGGTTAATCTTGTGAGCACCAGTGTGGTTGAGGTCTTCGCGTTTCAGGTAGATCTGCGCACCGCCAAGTTTTTCACTCAGGCGCTTAGCATGGTAGATCGGGCTGGGGCGGCCAACATAGTCCTGATTCAGTTGCATCAGTTCATTCTGGAACGCTTCAGTGTTGCGAATCTCTTCGTAAGCCTGATCGATCTCATCCATCACCTGCTTGAGTTCCGGGGGAATAATCTGGCCACCGTAATTACCGAAATAGCCCTCTTTGTCTGGCATCGGGGCAAAATCAAACTTACTCATAAAACCTCTCTTAGCTCATATCTGACGGCTAATAATGTGATACCGCCGGGCACGAATATTTTTAATATGTGTATTATGTAGAGAGGAATATATCGCTGCGGCGAGCAGATGCCAACCGTTGAGACTAATTAATTACAGGGTTGTTGAGGCGGCGCAGGTTAACCGAAATCCAGTTCGATCTGCTGCTCTTTGGACACGGTTTTTTTAAAGCCCAGTGATTTTTGCTTACGGCTGATTTCACGTAGCTGTCCGCGGGCTTCATGGTAGCAGTGAAAGATGGTGTGATTCACAGAGCCTCTGTTATTCAGGGTATTGCCCCAGGATTCACTCAACACCCAGTCCCCCATCAGATCCTGATAGAGTCGGACAATGAAATAATCCTGTTGTCTGCGCCAGCGAATGATCAAAAAGCTACCCGAGTAAATTTGTCCGGAAATGATGTCAAACCGTAAGGCGGGCAATTATAATCGGCGTTTCGCCCCTTAACCAGCTGATTTTATAACCTTTGGAGTGATCATTGAAACCTTCCGCACTGAACATTGTTGCTGATGAAAATATTCCTGCACTTGAGCGTTTATTTGGTCATCTGGGGACGATTCGTAAGCTACCAGGGAGAACTATTCAGAACAGCGATCTGCAACAGGCAGATCTGCTGTTGGTGCGTTCAGTTACCCGGGTAGATCAGCAGTTGCTGGAGAATACTCCAGTCAGGTTTGTTGGCACCGCAACCATTGGTACGGACCATATCGATACCGGCTGGCTTGAGGCTAATCGTATCGGTTTTTCCTGCGCACCGGGCTGTAATGCGGATGCCGTGGCTGAGTATGTGATCAGCTGTCTGCTGCTGGTTGCTGCGGAACAGGGTTTCAGTCTGACGGATAAAGTGGTTGGTATCGTCGGCGTGGGTAATGTGGGCCGGCGTTTGCAGCAGCGGCTGGTGGATCTGGGGGTTAAGTTATTGTTGAATGACCCGCCCCGCGCAGCAGGGGGAGAGGAGGGGTTCATCGGTCTTTCAGATCTGTTAGCACAGGCTGATATTGTCTGTCTGCATACGCCACTGACCCGCAGTGGGGTGCATCCAAGTTATCATCTGCTGAATGCGCAAAACCTTCATATGATTAAGCCCGGGGCGATATTACTTAACGCGGGCCGGGGGCCGGTTATCGACAATAAGGCGCTGCTTAACTGGCATCAGGGGCGTTCAGATGTAACACTCTTGCTGGATGTGTGGGAAGATGAACCCGTGGTTGACAGTCATCTGGCGCAGCGGGTGCGCATCGGCACACCGCATATCGCCGGTTATACACTGGATGGTAAGATTCGTGGCACCTGGATGCTGTATAGGGCGTTTTGTCAGCAGCAGGGAATAACTCCCGGGATAGAGTTGTCTGATTGTCTTGCGCATGCCGGACCAGCGCCGGAGATTGTGCTGGATGGTTCTGAGACGCTCACCAATATCGTCAACGCCATCTACCAGCCAGAGGCTGATTTTAAACGCTTTATGGACTCGCTGGTGGATGCCGGTTCGCAGCCGCAGGCGTTTGATCTGTTAAGAAAAAACTACCCGGTGCGGCGGGAATTTGTCGCGGCCAGGTTTACCGGTGTTGAACCTGCTCCGGCGCTTAGGCAGCAGTTACAAGCGGTTGGTTTTAAGTTGGGTTGAGCTGTTGAGTAGAGTGAGTTGAGGCATCATCTCTTTCATGGTGTTGTTACCTGATGTCCTGACCCTGATGAGAGATATGGAAACCCTTTAATGACGTTGAAACTGGAATCAATGAGTACGGCTAAAACGCTGGCTGATCTGCGCCTGCAGATTGGCGAGCCGGTGCGGGTTGAAATCCGGGTTCCCCGGGCGAAGTTCACCGCTAAGTTACTGGGGTATGCTGAAAATGGTGGCATCATGATCTCAGCGCCTCCTCTGAAAACGGCTGCCCCGACATTGACCAATGAAGGCAACCTCGCCAGTCTGCGTTTGATCAGTGGCAATCGTATCTGTAGTTTCACCAGCAAAATTCTCAAGCTGTATGATCAGCCGTTTAGCTACTGGCTGCTGGAATACCCCGAGACCATTGAATTAAAACGGATCAGAGGGCACAGCCGGATCCCCGTGAATCTCAGCGGTTCTATTGATGATTATGACGAGATGGCCGAGCGGGAGGGGCTGCCTGCCGGAGCGCTCTGTGTTGATATCAGTATTGATGGCGCGTGTTTGCAACTGCCCTATGCACTGGGCAGCGTTGGTGATCGTTTTTATCTGACAACCCGATTACAGATCAATGATATCGACCAGGTTTTGCTGGTACCGGTGGAGCTAAGAAATATTCGTAGCAGTCAGGGGGAGGGGAGCAGTTTGTTTAACCATGGTGTTAAGTTCCTCGATCTGGATGAAGATACCCGGTTGATTATTACCGCTTTTGTATATCAGCAGTTTTTAGTAGAGACCGGTCATCTGGATCAGACCGGGCAGGAGCTATAGATGTTTCGCTTAGGGTTGATTGTTAATCCACTGGCCGGTGTGGGAGGCAGTGTTGGGCTTAAAGGCAGCGATGGCGAAGCGACCGCTATTAAAGCACTGGCGCTGGGTGCTGAACCAAAAGCCAATCTGCGCACTCAGCAGGCCTTACAGCCGCTGCTGGGACTGAATATTGAACTGATAACCTATCCCGGCGAAATGGGTGAAGAAAGCGCCCGTATTGCAGGTTTTCAACCGCAGGTGATTGGCCGCATCACCCCGGGCCATACCTGTGCTGAAGATACTGAACGTGCTGCCCGGGAGATGGCTGAACAGGGGGTTGATCTGATTCTGTTTGCCGGAGGTGATGGCACGGCCCGTAATATCTGCCACGCCATAGGTGATTCCACCCCGGTGTTAGGTATTCCCGCAGGTGTCAAAATTCATTCAGGGGTTTACGCCGTGACGCCCAAAGCTGCTGGCGAAGTAGTGGCGATGTTGGTGCGGGGCGAACTGGTGACCCTGGCGGATCAGGAGGTGCGGGATATCGACGAAGAGGCGTTCCGCGCGGGCAGGGTTCGGGCTAAATGTTATGGTGAACTGCTGGTACCGGAGGAGGGGCGCTTTCTTCAGCATGTCAAAAATGGCGGTCGTGAAGTTGAAGAGCTGGTGCTGGATGATATCGCCGCTGACTTTGCTGAAAACATGCAGGATAACGTGCGTTATATCATGGGCTCTGGCTCGACAGTACAGGCGATTATGGACCATCTCGGGCTTGAGAATACCCTGCTGGGTGTAGATCTGATCGAGAATGGTCAACTGATCGGCAGCGATCTGACCGCGCAGCAGCTGCTGGAGATGACGGAGGGGATCGATACCCGGCTGGTGATCACCGTCATTGGTGGTCAGGGGCATATTATCGGTCGGGGCAATCAGCAACTGAGTGTCGAGTTACTCAAGCGTCTGGGCCGTGAAAATATGATTGTGGTGGCAACTAAGAGCAAGATTAAACAACTCGAAGGCCGTCCATTGATTGTGGATAGCGGTGATGCTGCGCTGAATCACCAGCTTTCAGGATTGATCAGAATAGTGACGGGCTATCGGGATGCTATTCTTTATCGGGTGGCGGATTATTGATGTACTGCAATTGTGTTAATTCAAAGAGACTCATTAGACAGGCAAAATCCTGATTCTTTGATAAGCTTTAAGAATGGCTTTGAGGGGTAATCACTATGGGATTTGAATTAATACGCTTCTATCTGCAGTTATTATTACCAGAATGGATGCATTCCACCCATCCCGATGGCAACCATTTCTTTCGGCGGAAGTTTACCGCTGCCTATAAAGCCCGGCTGCGCTGGGTTTACCGTATCTGGCTGGGGTCCGCGCTGCTGATGCTGGCGATCCCCGCACCGCCGGTGATTATTGGGCTGGGATTGTTTACGACTTTCATCTCTTTCTCGTTGCTGGATGAAACCTGAAACATCGGTTAAAGCGGTTTTCCCCCGGCAGGCTCTGTCATCTACTTGTCATTGAATAGCAATATTTTGGCAACCGTTTAGTAATTTTCTCTGTTTACCCTTCATGTGGAGTTTTTTACGCCTGACTGGAAAACGCTTCAGGCGCTTCACATCAAACCGGGGAAACACATGTCCTTTCTGAAAAAAACCGCAGTTGCTGCTGCGATCACTGGTGTAATGCTGACACTGACTGCATGTCAGTCCAATGAAGTTAAGCAGGAGGTGGTTAAAGCACCAGAATTGAATAATCAGGATCTGTATGAAGTTGATCATGAAGGCCGTCACTATGTCTTTGATGATTTTGCTGTGTATCAGGATTTTCTCAACGTGGGTGAAACCTCTTTCCGCAAGGTCTTTATCGGTGCCGGACCTCACGGTGAGTCTTTGGTATTTGGCCTGCGCAGTGAGGATAAGAAAAAGCTTGAAGGTCTGGCCGGGGTGGAGATGTACAACGGTAAGATGGCTGCCGCAGACCCTTTTTATGGCGAGATGCGTGCAGAAGATGGTCGCCTCTACGTCTTCAGCAGCCTGAAAGATATACAGGCGGTGCGTGACAGCGGCGAAGCTGCTTATCGTCTGACGCAGATCGGTACTGGTCCTCAGGGGCAAACCGTTGTTTTTGTTCTGAATGACAGTAATAAGAAAAAGTATCCGACAGAGCTGGTTGCCCGTTTTAAAGCGATGAATGCACTTTAATGCACTTGTGGGGTAGCGATAACGCTTGCGTTACCCTTTCGCGCTGCTTTTTTGGGCTTAATGAAAACCTGTTTCTTGCGGCTGTTTATGATCCGCTGGATAAAAAAACCGGGCAGAGCCCGGCGAATAAGTGCTTGAAACTGTTCTGGGTGATCAAAACAGGGCAGCGGAAATCTTACGGGGACACGTAAGACTGATCAGGTTGACCGGTTAATGAGTAAACCGGTCAACTGAATTAGGTGACTGAGTAGTATCAGCTCATGCTTTTTGTTGGTTTTTCAAACCGTAAGCAACAGATAGCTACCCATACCTGCAATACCGGCACCGGCGATATTGGCCAGCAGGGGTGTCAGTTGGCGGGTTGCTTTAAAAATACCCATTCCAGTCAGGTGAAGCACGGCTGAGCTGGTCATAAACCCGGTCGCGAAGAGCAGCATTGAGCCTGCTGCAACCTCAACTCCGTGGGCCTGACCGTGGGCACAGGCGAACAGGGCGGTGAGGATCAGGCTGGCAGAGGCCGGCAGCCGTGTGGCCGTCGCAATGATCAGGCCGCAAACCAGCAGGGACGCAGCAATCGTGTGTTCGATCAGCGGCATCACCATGCCATTAACCGCCATGAAAAAGCCGATAGCAAGAAACACGATAAAGGTAGCGGGGATGGTGATCTGTTGAGATTTCTTCTGCATCGCGGCCCAGAAACCAATTGCCAGCATTGCCAGCATATGATCCAGACCTGAAAACGGGTGCGCCAGTCCAGCCTGCAGACCCGTGGCCGAATCGTGGCCGGTATGTGCCAGTGCTGGAACAGAAACCAGTAGGGCGAGTAGTGCTGCACTGGTCGTTATCATAGGGCTGATTTTCATCTGTGCTACCTTTTATTATAGGGGTTACGGTTACCGGTGGATTTGGCTCGGCAGACCCGTGGTCCGGTTTACGCTATATCAAAGCTCTTATATTGAAGGATCTAGCAAATGTGAGGCCAAAAACGTTTGTTCTCCTTTGATTTTTTATTCCACGCTGTTACCCCTGTCGTTACAGGGGGGTGATTGGAAAACTCAGCACGAGGGGGAGAGCGTTGCTAAATTGAACTGGTAACTTTCTTACCAGTTGATAGGTAAATTGGTATGAAATGACTGTTTTACCCACTTTGGCAGGGTTTATGACATTGATCACCATTATTTGAGCAATAATGTTTGTGCTGCACCTGCGTAATATGGAAGATATAGACTCAGTAGTCTGATCAGGTTGACTGATCAGTTCTGAAGGTCTGCGGAGTAAGTCTCTTGAGTACAAAATATCTCAAACGTTTTTTTAAGCCTAAATCGATTGCGGTGTTCGGAGCCTCTGAAAAAGAGAACAGCATGGGTGGTGTCGTGCTGCAGAACCTGTTGGATAGTGGTTATAAAGGCCCGCTGATGGCGGTGAATAAGCGCGGTTATGACACGGTTTTTGGGGTCACCTGTTATAGCAGCTTAACAAAGTTGCCAGAAATGCCTGATCTGGCGATTATCTGTTCTCCCCCTGAGAGTGTTGCTGAACTAATCCGCAAATTGGGTGCGAATATGGTTAAGGCGGCCATGATTCTGACAGGTGGCCTGTCTATTGCCAGTGAGCCGCTGGGCAAAAGTATGCGCGATGAGATCATGGATGCAGCTAAGCCCTATGGCATCCGGATTATGGGGCCGGATTGCATGGGGATGCTGGTGTCTGGCCATAATATGAATGCCAGCTATTCACACCTGAATATCCGTAAAGGAAAAGTAAGCTATGTGGGTCAGTCCGGCCTGTTAGGCACAGCGATGATCGACTGGGCCAACGGACAGGAGATCGGCTTCTCCCACTTTCTCACCCTCGGCGAGGGGGTCGATATCGACCTGTCATCAATTATTGATTACTTTGCTCAGGATCCCTACACCCAGTCGATTCTGATTCAACTGGATCATCTGGTTGGCTCCTCCCGTAATCTGCTCAGCTCTCTGCGTGCGGCCTCGCGTAACAAGCTGGTGCTGGTGCTCAAATCCAATATGATCTTCGATGAAGATAAGCAGAGTCAGCCAGCACTGGGTATTAAAGATGAAGATATGGTCTACGATGCGGCACTGCGCCGTGCCGGTGTGGTTCGGGTGGACACGGTCGATCAGCTTTATAATGCTCTGGAAACGCTGTCGCGGATGAAGCCGATGCGGGGTGAGCGGCTGGCGCTGGTCTGTAATGGTATGGGCCCCAGCGCTCTGGCGACGGATCAGCTATTGCGTAAAGGGGGAGAGCTATCGCAGCTGTGTGACGAGACGGTAACCGCTTTACGGGAGATAATACCGGATCACTGGAATCTGAAAAATCCGATCGATCTGCACGCGGATGCGACGCCGGAGCGTTTCGCCCGGGTGACTCAGCTATTAACCAAAGACCCCAATGTGGATGCGGTACTGGTGATTCATGCTCCAACGCGGATGGCCCCCGGTGTCGCGACCGCGGAAGAGATTATTAAGGTGGCCCGTAATACGCCGCGTAATATTCTCACCTGTTGGATGGGGCGAAGTACGGCGATTGAGTCACGCAACCATTTTAACGCTGCCGGAGTGACCACGTTTATCACCCCCGAAGAAGCGGTCGATGCTTTCATGCATATGGTGGAGTTTCGCCGTAATCAGGAAGTGATGAAACAGACTCCTGCGCCTTTTGAAGACCCCAATGAGCGGAACCATCAGCGGGCCAAAGCCCTGATTGCTGATGCTATGGCACAGGGGCGTGATTACCTGACGCATAACGAAGCGACTGATCTGCTGGATCAGTATGATATTCCGGTCTCCCATACTCAGTATGCAGAGGATGTTGATGGGGTGGTCGATGTTGCTAAAAAAATGGGGGGAGCCGTCGCTTTAAAAGTGATGCATCGGGAAAATATCTACCCGTTTAACTACGACAATAAAAACCACCCGCGCTGGAAAGATCAGGCGATGGATCTGTTCTCCTCTAATGAGGTCAGGCAGGCCGCTACACAACTGGCTTACCGGGTGAGAGAGCGCTTTCCTGACGATGATGTCCTGGGGTTCTGTGTGCAGCAGATGAAGCGGGGCTTTCAGTCGCTGCAGATCAATATGGGGATCACCCGTGACCCGGTGTTCGGGCCGCTGCTGGTGTTTGGTAATGGAGGGTATTCTGTTGATGTTCTTGCGGACCGGCAAGTGATGCTACCGCCGCTTAATCTCAGTCTGGCCCGTCAGTTGATCATGACGTCACATATCTATTCTGTGTTGAAAGAGAGTAGTGAACAGCTTGAGAGAGATCTGGAGCAGCTTAGCAATCTACTGATTAAGCTGTCACAGATGGTGGTGGAACTGCCTAATCTGAAAGGTCTGGAGATTAACCCGATGCTGATTAACCGGCGGGGAGCATTGGCTGTTGATGTAGCGGTCTCTTTGGGTGAGCCATCCGTGCTGGCGATCTCTCCCTATCCTGAGTATCTCAGTGAGCATATTTCACTCCGCAAGTCTGGCCGAAAAGCGATGGTCAGAGCGATACGGGGTGAGGATGAGCCAAACCATCTGGAGTTTTATAACAAGTTGAGTCCAGAGTCGATCCGCCTGCGCTATTTTTATAGCCGTGGCATTCCAACCCACCAGGAACTGGCTAACTGGACGCAGATTGATTACGACCGGGAGATGGCTTTTATTGTAACAGCACCGAGACAGGGAGAGCCTGGTTGGGAAACTCTGGGGGTTGTCCGGGCGGTAACCGATGCTGATAACGTTCGCGCTGAGTTTTCCGTTGTGATCAGAGATGATCTGCAGGGGGAGGGGCTGGGGGCGGTACTGATGCAGAAAGCGATCGATTACTGCAAAACCCGGGGTACTCTGATGCTGATGGGATCAACCCTGACTTCTAATAAGGGGATGCAGGGCCTGGCGCAAAAGCTCGGTTTTAAAAACCACTACAACATGGAGGAAGATGTTGTCGAGATGGAGATGATGCTGAATGAGCCAACCGAAGACTGGCAACGGTACCGGTTGCAGAATTGAACTAGCCCGGTGAGATAAAAAACCACCCTGTCGGGTGGTTTTTTGCTAATAGCTTATTTCCAGGGTTAAACGTCTGGGATTATGCGGTCGGACAGAACATCTCATGCAACGTATGAATGATTCTGGTCGCGGTATCGCCAGAGAGTGAGTAGTAGATGGTCTGAGACTCGCGTCGGGTGCTCACCAGGCCATCTTTACGCAGCACGGCCAGGTGCTGCGACAGGGCGGACTGACTCAGATCCAGGCAGTGGTTGAGTTCACTGACGGAAAGCTCTTTACCATCCAGGTAGCAAAGAATCAGCAGGCGACTCTCGTTTCCCAGCGCTTTCATCAGTTTGGCGGCCTTACTGGAGTTTACTTTCATCATGGCCAGTGTTTCCGGTGTCATCTGCTGGGGTGCTGTATTCAATCTGTTCTCCGATTATTATTTTTTTGTAAGACATCTAAAACTCCCTCAGTGCCCTACAATACAAAGGCATATTTTACGTTAGCAGCGGTTAAATCTCAATTTACTAATGTAGTACTTTTAAATATTAGTATATGCTAATATAATAATCAAAATAAAGCTTTAGCTATAAGTAGAACAGGACTGACAGATGCTGCGAACTACACTGGTTAATCTATCAATGAATCGCCCGAAATGGGTGTTCTTCGGGGTGTTACTGCTGACCGTGATCGCGGGTTTGCAGATCCCGTCAATTAAGGTAGATACAGATCCGGAGAACATGCTCCCTGCTGATAATACCGCCCGGGTGTTTCACGATCATGTTAAAGAGCGTTTCGGCCTGCATGACATGATTGTTGTGGGGGTGGTGAATAACTCTGCAGGGGGGATCTACAACCAACAGAGTCTGACCGAACTGCAGCAGTTATCTGATGCGATAGTGCAGATGGATGGTGTTGTCAGTCAGGATCTGATGTCGTTGGACCGTGTCGACAATATCAGTCAGGAAGGCCCCGGAACGATCCGTTTTGAGTGGATGATGAAGCAGGTGCCAAAGGATCAGGCGGGTATCGATCAGATCCGCAACTCGGTCGAGCGTTTGCCGTTGTTAAACAACACCCTTGTTTCGGGTGATGGCAAGGCTGCGGGTATCTATATCCCCATCACCCAAAAGTCTGAAAGCTATCGTATTTCAGGACTGATTCAGACCGAGATCAGCAAACTCAGCGGTAATAATCAGTATTACATCTCCGGCTTACCGGTCGCGG
>NZ_JBNKYN010000080.1:0-20404 GCF_050300915.1 Amphritea sp. | reverse complement strand
TCTGAAGTCGCGTTCTGACTATGCTGATATGTAAAAAACGCGCCCTGAGGCGCGTTCGTTTTTTACATGTTGGGGTAGTTCGGCCCACCGCCGCCCTCCGGCGCCACCCAGGTAATATTCTGGGCCGGGTCTTTGATATCACAGGTTTTACAGTGCACGCAGTTCTGGCTGTTGATCTGGAAGACTTTTTCGCCCGCATCGTTTTCCAGCACTTCATACACCCCCGCAGGACAGTAACGCTGCGCCGGTTCGTTGAACGTCGGCAGGTTTTGTAGCAGCGGGATACTGCTGTCTTTCAGCTTCAGGTGACAGGGCTGATTTTCCTCATGGTTGGTGTTGGAAATAAACACCGAGGAAGGCTTGTCAAAACTGAGTACACCATCCGGTTTCGGATAACTTATTGCCGCACATTCAGACGCTGGCTTCATCTGGGCGTAATCCGCATGGTTATCGCGGATGGTAAACGGCAGGCTGAAGATGTTCTGATCGATATAGTTCAGTGCGCCACCGATCATGGTGCCGTATTTGTGCAGCGCCGGACCGAAGTTGCGGCTGCTGTACAACTCGTCATAGACCCAGGAGTCTTTGAAGTTTTCGCCGTATGCGGTCAGATCATTACCACCTTCATCACCCCCTGTCAGTGCGGCAAAGATAGTTTCGGCGGCGATCATACCGGACTTCATCGCGGTGTGTGTGCCTTTGATCTTGGCGAAGTTCAGCGTGCCTGCGTCACAACCCAGCAGTAGTGCGCCGGGCATGGTCATCTTCGGCAGTGCATTAAAGCCACCTTTAGTGATCGCCCGGGCACCGTAGGAGACCCGTTTGCCGCCTTGCAGATACTTTGAGATCAGTGGGTGATGTTTCATCCGCTGGAACTCATCAAACGGGCTCAGGTGCGGATTATCGTAGTTGAGATCGGTGATCAGCCCCACTACCACCTGATTATCTTCGGCGTGATAGAGGAAGAAACCACCGCTGGCACCAGCGTCGCTTAGCGGCCAGCCGGCACCGTGCAGTACCAGACCCGGCTGATGCTGATCGGCGGGCACATCCCACAGCTCTTTAATACCGATGCCATAGTGCTGGGCATCGGCGTCTTTATCCAGTGCAAATTTAGCGATCAGCTCTTTGCCCAGATGGCCGCGGCACCCTTCGGTGAAGATGGTGTATTTCGCCAGCAGGTCCATACCCGGCATATAGCTGTCTTTCTGCTCGCCATTTTCATCCAGCCCCATATCGCCAGTGCCGATACCGGCGACCCGGCCATCATCGCCGTAGATAATGTGTGACGCGGGGAATCCCGGAAAAACCTCTACGCCCAACTGTTCAGCCTGCTCGCCTAACCAGCGGCACAGGTTACCGACACTGGCAATATAGTTGCCATGGTTGTGCATGGTTTTGGGCACAAAGCCGTTGGGGATTTTGGTCGCTTTCTCGCCGCTTTTCAGCAGGTAGATCTGGTCTTCAGTGACCTCCGTTTTCAGTGGCGCGCCCTGCGCTTTCCACTCGGGGAACAGCTCATCCAGGGCGCGGGGTTCAACCACCGCACCGGAGAGAATATGTCCGCCCACCTCGGCACCTTTTTCAACCACGCAGACCATCAGTTCCTGGCCGGCGTCATTCGCCTGTTGCATCAAACGACATGCAGTGGACAGTCCGGCCGGGCCGGCACCGACAATCACTACATCGAATTCCATCGACTCTCTTTGCATTGTTTTTATCCTCGTCGTTTTGCGCTACTAAAACTGCTCTTCGTCCAGTTGCATTATGCTGTCACTGCCCGCCATCACAGAGGCAAGGCAGGACTGGGTACGGGGTAGCATATGTTCACAGAAGAACCGCGCCGTTGCCAGCTTGGCTTGCAGGAATTCAGGATTACCTTCACCTGCGTCAAGCTTAGCCTGTGCCCGCATAGCACTTTTCGCCATCAGCCAGCCACCGCAGAGGAAACCAAACAGCATCATAAAGTTAACGCTGGCACTGCCGGGGGCATTCTTATCCGCTGCACTATCCAGCAACCACTGACGGGCTGCAATACCATTATCGAGTGATCTGCGGCACTGTTGCGCTGCCAGGGTGAACTGACCACCCAGGGATTCAAACTGGGCGATATCAGCGGTCATCTCATCCAACAGAGCTTGCAGGGATTCACCGCCATTGACCAGCGTTTTACGACCGACCAGATCCAGCGCCTGAATCCCGGTGGTGCCTTCATAGATGGTAAGAATCCGGGCATCTCGGTAGAACTGCGCCGCACCGGTCTCTTCGATAAAGCCCATCCCACCATGAATCTGCACCCCCAGATAGGTGAGTTCCTGAGCGAACTCAGTCACCCAGCCTTTAACAATGGGTGTCAGCAACTCAATCCGGGCAGCATTGCCGCGATCAGCTTCGGCGGCGGCCACCAGACAGAAAGCCCGCATCGCTTCAGCGCCGGACTTCATGGTCATCAGCATGCGACGAACATCGGGGAAACGGATAATCGGATAGCGACTGCCATCTTTATTGGTGCCCTGAATCCGGTCTTTTGCATACTGCAATGCATGCTGATAAGCCGCTTCAGAGACCGCCAGTCCCTGCAGACCCACCCCCTGACGGGCATGGTTCATCATGGTGAACATATAGGCCAGGCCTTTGTTCTCCTCGCCCACCAGATAACCCACCGCACCGCCATTATCGCCAAAACTCATGACGCAGGTGGGGCTACCGTGGATACCCAGTTTATGCTCCAGAGAGACCGCATAGGCGTCGTTGCGCTGACCAGGATTGCCGTTCTCATCCAGCAGGAATTTGGGCACGATAAACAGTGAGATACCTTTCACGCCCGCCGGAGCATCCGGCAGACGGGCCAGCACCAGATGAACGATATTATCGGTCATCTGATGGTCACCCCAGGTGATAAAGATCTTCTGCCCGGTGATCAGATAGTGGTCACCGTTGGGCACGGCTTTGGTTTTCACCGCTGCCAGATCGGTGCCTGCATCAGATTCGGTCAGGTTCATAGTGCCGGTCCACTCACCGCTGACCAGTTTTGGCAGGAAGTTCTGTTTCAGTTCGTCGCTGCCATGGTGACTGATCGATTCAATCGCTCCCTGACTCAGCAGCGGGCAAAGAGCAAACGACAGGTTAGCGGTCTGCCAAACCTCATTAACTGCGGTGCCCAGCACGTTAGGCAGGTTCTGCCCGCCAAACTCTTCAGCCGCAGTCAGCGTGGCCCAGCCCCCCTCAACATACTCCTGATAGGCTTCAGTAAAGCCTTCAGTCTGCTGTACGCCACTGTCACCCAGTACCGGATGATGCAGATCACCGGTGCGATTCAGAGGAGCCAGCATGCCGGAACCCAGCTTACCCGCTTCGGTCAGGATAACCGACGCCAGTTCACTGTTGATATCTTCAAGTCCGGCATCAGCACACAGCTGATCGAACTCTACCAGTTCATTCAGAACAAACTCGGCATCTGTAAGGGGGTGCTTGTAGTCACTCATGCTCTTTTACCTGTAATGTATTTTTTAGATCTGGCCAGACAGTTCCGGTACTGCATCAAACAGATCAGCCACCAGCCCGTAATCCGCAACAGAGAAGATCGGGGCTTCTTCATCTTTGTTGATCGCTACGATCACTTTCGAATCTTTCATACCCGCCAGATGTTGAATCGCACCGGAGATACCCACAGCAATATAGAGATCCGGCGCAACCACCTTACCGGTCTGACCCACCTGCATATCATTGGGTACAAAACCCGCATCAACCGCAGCACGGGATGCACCGACAGCAGCGCCAAGTTTATCCGCCAGACCGTAGAGCATGTCGAAGTTGTCGCCGTTACCCATACCCCGGCCACCGGAGACGATAATCGATGCTGCGGTCAGTTCAGGACGATCAGACTTCGCCAGTTCCTCTTTGACAAAACGAGAGTTACCGCTATTGCACACTTCAGTAACCGTTTCAATCGCGGCGCTGCCACCCTCGGCCGCCACTGCATCAAATGCAGTACCGCGGATCGTCAGCAATTTGACCGTATCTTCAGTCTTCACTGTAGCGATAGCGTTACCGGCATAGATCGGACGCTGGAAAGTATCAGCTGACTCAACCGCGATGACATCAGACAGCTGGTTAACATCCAGCAGTGCGGCAACCCGCGGCAGATAGTTCTTACCGTTAGTGGTGGACGGTGCCAGAATGTGGCTGTGACCACTGACCAGTGCAGCGATCAGCTTGGCAATATTCTCCGCCAGCTGATGTTCATACGCCGCATTGTCGGCCAGCAAAACCTTAGAAACAGAGGGGATTGCAGCAGCGGCATCAGCCACCGCCTGACAGTTATAACCTGCTACCAGCAGTTCAATATCGCCGCCAATCTGTTGTGCCGCAGCCAGAGTGTTCAATGTTGCAGGCTTAAGCGCCTGGTTATCGTGTTCCGCTATTACCAGAATTGTCATCTGCCTGCTCCTCAAACTACTTTTGCTTCGTTTTTCAACTTATCCACCAGCTCACTGACCGATGTTACCTTGATACCTGCCTGACGTTCTGCTGGCGGATTAACCGCAACCAGCGTCACTTTGTTGCGCAGTTCAACACCCAAATCAGCCGGAGTTTTCACATCCAGCGGCTTGCGCTTGGCCTTCATAATATTAGGCAGGGAAGCGTAACGGGGTTCGTTCAGACGCAGGTCTGCGGTCACAACCGCTGGCAGATCCAGCTCCAGGGTCTGCAAACCACCATCCACTTCACGGGTAACCTGAACCTTGCCCCCTGCCACTTTCACCTCTGACGCAAAGGTCGCCTGCGGATAATCCAGCAGCGCCGCCAGCATCTGGCCGGTCTGGTTGTTGTCTGAATCGATAGATTGCTTACCCATAATCACCAGCTGTGGCTGTTCAGCCTGGACTACAGCTTTCAGCAACTTAGCGGCAGACAGGGCATCCGGTGCGGATTCGGTTTCGATCTGAATGCCGCGATCAGCCCCCAGCGCGAGCGCTGTGCGGATCTGTTCCTGGCAGGCTTTATCACCAATGGAAACCGCGATCACTTCGCTGGCAAGGCCAGCCTCTTTCAGACGCACCGCTTCTTCTACCGCTATCTCACAGAACGGGTTCATCGCCATTTTAACGTTGGCCAGATCAACATCGCTGTTATCTGACTTAACACGCACTTTAACGTTGTAGTCGATTACACGTTTTACCGGGACAAGTATTTTCATAGCACTCACTTTGTAGATTGAGGTTTTTATATTGAGAGCTAGTTTGCCTTTACTAGCCTATAACAACAATAACGAAAAAAGCCTTATAATTGATATTTTCGGACACATAACCCCATTCAATTTCGGACAAGTCTGTTAATATCGGATAAACAAAACCATTATAGGACAGCCATACCGATGGCGCCGGAATATTCAGATGAGCTATAGCCACCACTCTGTTTCGATCCATTTTGCCAATGCCATGCTCAGAGGCGCCCGCCTTAAAGGCCTTAATGAGCAGCAGCTGATGCAGGAGTCGGGCCTTAACCGCGAGCTGCTAAGCAACCAGGAGGTTCGTATCACACCGATGCAGCTAAGCCGCCTGGTGCAATCAATCCAGCGACACGGCGACGACGATTATCTCTGTCTTGGCAGCCAGGCTTCCCGCTATGGGGTATTCGCACTGATGGCCAAGCTGGTAATCCACAGTGGCAGCCTCAGAGAGGTCTATAAGCATGCTGTTCACTTTTATAATCTGGTGGTTCCGGCATCTCACCTGAGTTTCAGAGAGGAGAGAGACAGCGCAATATTCACGCTGACACTCACCGACCCGGATAAAGACCCTGAGTTCGCTCTGCTGGATTTTCTGCTATTGCTCTGGCACCGTTTCCCCAGCTGGCTGATCGGCCAGCGAATCCCCCTTAAATATGTCACTTTTTGTCATGCCAAGCCGGCTCACTTTGAGGAGTATCGGTTGATGTTTCCCTGCCCCGCCCTGTTTGAACAAGCCGAAAACAGCTTCGCCTTTGACAGCTCGATTCTGACATCTCCCGTGGTGCAAACGCAGCAGAATCTCAGCAGCTATCTGCGCCGTGCACCGCTGGACTGGTTTAAACGACAATCCTACTATCCGGTATACACCCGCAAGGTGATGGACTATCTGGAGCAAGCGGAATCGATGGCCGACACCAGTATGGAGGAGATTGCCGGACAGATTCATACCACCACCCGCACTCTGCGACGTAAGCTGGATGAGGAGGGCACCAGTTTTCAGGAACTGAAAGACAGCGTGCGCCGGGATGAAGCGATCCACCTGCTCAGCCAGCCCAACCTGCCCATCTCCCGCATTGCCCGCCTGCTGGGATTCGCTGAATCTGCCGCATTCACCCGGGCATTTAAACACTGGACCGGCACCTCTCCCAGCACTTATCGGAAATCCAAGAGCTAAAGTAGCGGAGAGCTGACAACCGCCCTACCTTGTCCGATTTCATCAAAACACTGACTGCTCAGGCTATGGCTAAAATCCGTATAAGTCCGCAGAATGAAACTCCCTGAGTTACTTGATTACTCATTGGCTCGTGCCCTTAGAGCCAAAACTTTTAGCCGGTCCTGCGCAGCAGCGACCGGTTTTTTTAATCCCTCTACGGCTCTATCTATGACGCTTTACGCTGCAAACAGACAAAAGAGCCCCCTTTCAGAGCCACAATGCACCCGATAAATCCTGTATAAACAGGGCCTCAAGCCGGATGGTTCTCAATCACTCAGTCGGTACAACACACCGATAATCCGGCCCGCAACACAGTCTTTTCTCAAGCGGTCAGTAAACCTTTCCGGTGACAGTCAACACCAGACTTATCCTGAGAAAACAGTGAATTCAAGCCTTCCGACTGTAACAGTGAGATCCTCGCTGTCTGCATACCATTACCGATTTCACGAATTACCAGGGTTCGGTAATGCTGGCAGCTCCCCGGCTGCGGCTGAGATAATCTGAACTCAAGCAGCTCTGCCAACAGATTACCCAACTGGCACTGGCTATCACTGTCATCACGGCCTATAAAAATCAGATCAGGCGATTCTATATAGACAAGCTCCACCAACAGTTCGGCCAGTTCCATCGTTCCCGGACTGCGGTCACAGGCCTTAAACAGGGTGTAATCAACGCCCTGCCGGGTCAGGCTGTCCGATTGCATGACACTTAAGGGCTGTCCGATTGCGACAACTACTACCTTACTGGCGCGGTCATTCTGTTTCAGCAACAATGCTTCGCGAATACTCGCTAACGCCTGCTCGCCCAAAGGGCGAAACAGACCATCAGTATCAGGTGTCAGGATTACGGCTATCTTCATTATTATTTTTCCGTCTGACATGGAGAGGTGAGAAGCAGAGCGTCTTCCCTGCTTCTCAGGCGCGCCGGAATAAGCGCGGTTTTACTTCAACACGCTCTTACTTCAGATCTTTTGCCTGCTGTCGCAGAATAAACTTCTGAATCTTGCCGGTTGAGGTCTTCGGCAGATCACCGACGACCACGCGCTTAGGGGTTTTAAAGTGCGCCATATTGGCCCGGCAGAAATCAATAATCTCCTGCTCGGTAACCGTTTCACCCTCAGTGGTGGTGATAAAGGCACAGGGGGTTTCACCCCATTTTTCATCGGGCCGGGCAACCACTGCCGCATCCTGAATTTTTGGATGACGGTAGAGCACATCTTCTACTTCAATACTGGAGATGTTTTCGCCACCGGAGATAATCACATCCTTGGAGCGGTCTTTAATTTCGATATAACCATCTGCATGCCACACGGCCAGGTCACCGGAATGGAACCAGCCGCCACTGAACGCTTCATCGGTTGTGGATGGGTTTTTCAGGTAACCTTTCATCACCAGATTACCCTGCATAAAGATCTCACCAATGGTTTCGCCATCCTGTGGCACAGGCTCCAGCGTATCAGGATTGGCGACCATCAGACCATCCAGCATCGGAGCACGCACACCTTGCCGGGATTTCAGACGGGACTTTTTCGCCTCATCATACTCATCCCACTCCTCATGCCAGGCACAAACAACAGAAGGCCCATAGGTTTCAGTCAGGCCGTAGACATGAGTCACTTTGAAACCCAGCTCCTCCATTCCCTGAATCACTGACGCGGGTGGCGCTGCACCAGCGGTCATCACTTTAACCTGATGGTCGATCCCCTCTTTCATGGCAGCCGGAGCGGAGTTGAGCATATTCAACACAATAGGTGCGCCACAGAAATGATTCACCTGCTGCGCTTTGATCTGTTCAAAGATCATATCGGCACGAACATGACGCAGGCTGACACTGGTACCGGCAGCGGCCGCAATCGACCAGGGGAAACACCAGCCGTTGCAATGAAACATCGGCAACGTCCACAGATAGACCGGGTGCTGGCCCATATCCCAGGAAACAATGTTACTCACCGCATTCAGATAGGCGCCACGATGGTGATAGACCACCCCTTTTGGGTCACCGGTGGTGCCGGAGGTATAGTTCAGGGTAATCGCATCCCACTCATCAGCGGGCCTGACGCCAGGGAAGGCAGCATCCCCTTCAGACAGAAACGCATCGTAGGTCAGATCACCAATCAGCTCGCCTTCGGCATAGGTCGGATCATCAATATCGATAACCAGGATCTTTTTGCCAACCATCTTCAACGCTTTACGCACGACGGCAGAAAACTCTCGTTCGGTAATCAGCACTTTAGATTCCGCATGCTGCAGCACAAAGGCGATCGCTTCTGCATCAAGACGGGTATTGATAGAGTTCAGTACCGCACCACTCATCGGTACGCCAAAGTGCGCTTCAAAATGTTCTGGCAGATTGGGCGCAATAATCGATACCGTATCGCCGTTGCCAATTCCCCGCTGCACCAGCGCACTGGCAAGCTGACAACAACGCTGATAGGTTTCAGCCCAGCTTCTCTGTAGCGAACCATGCACCGTTGCGATCCGGTTTGGATAGACCTTAGCACTACGCTCAAGAAAACTCAGCGGCGTCAGCGCCATGAAGTTTGCCTGGTTCTGATCGAGGGACTGGTTATAGACGTTGTGATGTTCAGACATTGTAATTTCCTGTACTTATTGTCAGCCGCCCGCAGAGCAGCAGAATCCTGTGTAGAGCTGAAATAGTGTATAAATGAACCACCCGGAACGAGATCGCTCTGGTCGTTATTGCTGGCAGCCAGGTTTTAAACCAGTACCCTGGGGATACAAAAACAGTGGGGCGCGACAATTAAGCAGCATTAACCAGCAGCACAGAACAGTCGCCGGGTAATAACGGCCAGCTTCAGCATTGAAATGACTAAATGGATACAGAGAAGGCATCTTTACTCTCTCCTGACCAGTGTCGTTGGTCAGCGTTTTTATTGTTATAGATCACAGTATTGAGTCTGTGTTTAGTGGACAGTAAACCCCACAATCATTGCCGCAATTTGTCTGAAATATAACGAAATGTAACAAGCCCTATGGCAGGCTGACATTTTCTATAGAATGAGACACAAATAATAAACAACACCGACAAGACGACCGCACTATGCTTTTCAGATCGAAACTGATGCAACGTTTCTTCCTTACTCTGCTGATTATCATCTCGATGATTTTTGTCACGGTGTACTTTTACTCGGTTCCGGTGATCAAAAAAAAGGTTTTCGAGATCGAGCGAAACTCCAGTGCTATCGCCCTTAACAGCGTCTTTTCTCTCGCCAATAAGATGTATGCGGATACCGAGAAATACCGTAGCCAGGCACTGGAATCGCATAAAAAACGTCTGCGCACCGTGGTTGATCTGGCGGACTCCTTCTTCGTCAGCGCGGTTGCCGAAGCACGCCGCAACGGCCTCAGCGCAAGCGAGGCGCGCCAGGCGGCATTCGAACAGCTGAGAAGCTTTAAATACGGCGATAATGACTATATCTGGATCGCCGATCATAACGGTATCCTGCTATCCCACCCTGACCCTCGCTATCAGGGTAAAGATACTGCGACCTTTCGCATTAACGATGGCGATGCAGAGGTTCGCGCAGTGATAGATCTTGCACTGAGTCAGGGGGAAGGCTTCTATCAGTATAAGTGGAACCGGCTCGATTCTGAAAAGCCGCTGGATAAGGTCTCATTTGTTAAAAACTTCCCTCAAAGAGGCTTTGTCATCGGCTCGGGCGTCTACCTGGATGACCTGGATGCCGATATCGAACAGATTCGCAGTGAAGCACTGACTGAACTGCGTGACGGCATTAACGAGATCAGGATCGCCTCAACCGGCTATCTGTTTGTCTTCGACGCCCGCACCAATATGCTGATTCACCCGAATGCTAATATTGCCGGTAAAAACTTTCTCGAGCTAACCAACCCGGTCACCGGCAACGCCATCGCAAAAGATCTGATGCAGGTTGCGGACACCGGTAAAGAGCTCTATTACAAATGGGACAGGCCGGATGACCCAGGTAACTACAGCTACGAAAAACTGTCACTGGTGCGTCATCTGCCGGGATTTGACTGGTATATCTGCTCCTCGGTGTATGTTGATGAACTGCGCAGCAGCTCGGAGCTGCTCACCGAGCGTATTATCACCATCGCGGTGATCGCCCTGATCGTTGCACTGCTGCTGATGCTGCTGTTCAGTCAATGGATCACTCAGCCGATTAAACGCCTGGCCGACACGGCGGTGCGGGTCTCAGAGGGGGAGCTATCCGCGAAAAGCGGTATCCGCCGTGATGATGAGGTGGGACTGCTGGCGTATACCTTTGATACGATGGTGGAGCGCTTGCGGGACTCGATCAAAAACCTCGACATCAAGGTAGAGCAGCGCACCCACGCCTTAGCTGAAAAAAATCAGCAGCTAATCATCGCCTCGGAATCGATGGCCAGTGCCAAAGAGGCCCTTGTACAATCAGAGCAGCGGCAACGACAGATACTCGACGCCCTCCCCGCGCAGATCGCCTATATAGATCCACAACTCAAGATACTCTTTGTCAATCAGGTCTTTGCCCAGTTATTCCAACAGGATAAGGCAAGCATGATTAACCAGCCGCTCGTGGCTGTCATCGGCGAAGAACGCTGCGACCTGATTCACTGGCAGCTTGAGTCTGCACTGCAAGGGGAGCAAACCGCAGGGGAGTATATCGAACAACATCAGCAGCGGCAGATGATCTGCAAGCGCATCCTGATCCCCTGTTTTAACCCCGCTAAAGAGGTCAATGGTGTATTGATTCTGACCTTCGATATCACCAGCGAAAAAGATGCCGAACGCCAGCTAAACGAAGCGCAGCGGATGAATGCGGTGGGGCAGATGGCCGGAGGACTGGCCCATGACTTTAATAATCTGCTAACAATCATCCTCGGGAATCTGCACTCCGTGGGTGATCGCTATATTGAAGATGATCAATTGCACCGCTACCTGGAACCGGCCATCAGGGCAACCCGGCGTGGCGCAGACATCACCAGCCGACTGCTATCGTTCTCCCGCAGACAGCCTCTCTCCCCTACCCTGATCGATATAGAGAAGTTGCTGCGGGACACCATAGAACTGCTATCCAGTTCACTACCGGACAAAATTACGATTCATATGCGTACAACCCCCTCGCCGCTGTGGCCATTCGCGGATCCTGGCCGCCTGGAAGACGCACTGGTAAACCTCGCCTTCAACGCCAGAGATGCGATGCCCGAGGGCGGCGAGCTGAGCTTCGTAACCCAGACCATCGAGGTTAAAGCCCGACTGGTGATGGACGAGCTGGTACCTCCCGGCCACTACTGTGAAATCTGTGTAACAGATAACGGCACGGGCTTCACCGATCAGGCTCTGACCCAGTGCTTTGAACCATTCTTTACCAGCAAGAGTAATGGCGCAGGTTCGGGCCTGGGTCTGAGCATGGTGTACGGATTTATTAAGCAGTCAAAAGGCTTTATCAGCATTCAGAACGCCCCAAACCGGGGAGCAACGATTACCCTGTTACTGCCAGTAAAAGCCCCGCAGGAGACAGCAGAGGTAAGCCCGGGCAATAACCAGAAACCGTCCCGGGAGCAACAGGGAAAGCTGGTATGTCTGGTAGAAGATGATCCCGATGTCCGTTCAGTAGTGCGACAGCAGTTGATTGATCTGGGCTTTGATGTCATTGATACCCACAGCGCCGAAGAGGCCAGGCGTCTGATCCCGCTACTACCAGAACTCTATGGACTGGTTTCCGATGTGATGTTGCCGGGTAGTATCAATGGTATAGCGCTGGCCAATTGGCTACATCAGCGAAATAATCATTGCCGGATCATCCTGATCAGTGGATATTCCTACCAGCAAAACGGGGAAAAGCCTATCAACCCAGCCTTTCAACGGCTTAATAAGCCTTTTGATATAACACAGCTGAAAAATGCATTTCATGATTGAGAAGAGATCAGCCGAAAAGTAATACAATGAACCCGGCACCTTTCTGTTTGCGGAGACAGTAGTGAATAATAATAAGACAATCTATGTAATTGATGATGAGAAAGATATCTGCCAACTGGTCAGCCAGGAGCTGGAGCAGTTTGGCTACAGTGTTCGCAGCTTCACCACCGGCGCTCAGGCATGTCATGCACTGCGCACCCGCCCACCGGCGCTCTGCATTATTGACCTGGGCTTGCCGGATATGGATGGCATGGAGCTGGTTAAACAGCTGTGTGACACCCACAATGTCGGTATCATGATTCTTTCGGGACGCAACAGCGTACCTGATAAAGTGCTCGGCCTGGAGCTGGGCGCCGATGACTATATCGTCAAACCTTTCATCCCCAGGGAACTGGTCGCGCGGGTCAACAGCCTGCTGCGACGCATGCAAAACAGCGGCCCAGACCCTAAGACAGAAACCCGTAACGTGCAGTTTGCCGGTCTGAAGTACGACCCTAAAACACTTACGATGATTAACGCTGAAGGCAAGCAGATAGAACTGAGTTCAGCAGAACATGAACTGCTGATCAAACTGCTGAAAGCACCGAAAACGATCCTCTCAAGAGACCAGCTGATGGGAGAAAGCACCGGGCCGTTCGATCGCAGTATCGATGTGCGGATGTCCCGGGTGCGTAAAAAAATAGAGAAGGATCCCAAAAACCCCGAGATCATCAAGACCATCTACGGTGTCGGCTATATTCTTACCACCGATGTCAGCTGGAGCCACTAAGCCCCTGTTCCATAACAACAGACGCAAAAAAAACCCGGCTTATTAAGGCCGGGTTTTGGGTCTTACTGGGGGTTCTTTTATGACGAGGGCCTGCTCATCTGCCAGGCAGTTTACACCGCTTCAGACTTAGCTTCAGACTTAGCTTTGGCCTCAGCTTTCGCCGTCTCACCCAAAGCCTCATCTTCTCCATCAGCAAAGATCACTTCATCAGCGGGGTTATGTTTACCCAGCAGTTTTGGTCGCTCGATGAGGAAGTACAACACCAGACCGATAGCTACCGCATAGACAGTCGATTTCGGATCAGGCATCGCCAGTGTCACGGCAACAATACCCGCCACACCCCGCTCTACTGAGTTTTTCAGCTGTTCCATACCCACCATAATGCAGATATAGGCCGTTAACACCAGCGTCAGCGACAGCGCGATAGGCAGTACCGGCTTAAACAGGGTAACCAGCGGCAGAACAAACAGCGCAACCAGGCCGGTAATCCAGAAAGTACCACCACCACTGTAGATAGAATCCATCGCTTTACGGCCCATCGCATAACGCTCGGCGACGGTTGCATGGGCTGCGGTCCACAGAGGCCCCGCCAGACCCGGCCAGGGCGCCAGAAATGCATGCAGACCATTACGCATAGCCGTGACCAGATGCACCCGGTCAACACTGTCTTCGATGCTTTCATCTGCGCGCAGATGATCGACCCGTTTCACCAGCGTAAACCCCACAATAATGTCGCCAAAGGCGATAACATACGCGATCACAGCGGTCGGAATTGCCAGCAGGAAAACATCCCAGCCGGGGAAGCCGACCGAGAAGATAAGATACTGCCACATCAGAGCAAAGTCTGGATTAGTGATGCCCCACTGGATATCCGGTAGCGGATATTCACCGACACTCCAACCGACGATCATCGCCAGAATCATGCCCGGCACCATACCAAAATTAGCGATCTTCTTCGCCAGGGGGCTTGCATCCACTACGTTTTTAAATGACAGGGAGAACAACACATAAGCTGAGATCAGCGAACCGATAATCAACGAGACGGGGGTGGCATCGATCCGTCCACCCACTTTCAGCTCACCCATCATCGCGGCAATACCAGCACCGATAATGATGCCGGACTTCAATGAGTTAGGGATAACATCAACCAGCTTTGATCCTAACCGGGTAACCCCCAGAAACGGGAAGATCAGCGTTACCTCCACCTGCAGCGCAAACAACGCCTTTATTGATTCGGGCCCCGGTTCAAAACCTTTCAGATAAAGAAGCACCACCGGGATGGCGGGGGTAATCCAGCCCGGCACCAGCGGCACCCCGAGAAGCGCAGGCAGGATATAACCCAGCCCCGCCACAAAGGTAAACGCCAGGGCTGCTTCGTAGGGCATGCCCAGATACTTTTCCAGCAGGGGGATCATCGCCAGGCCGACCACGAACATGATCAACCCCTGAATCATCTCAGGAGTTTCCCAACGGTAGTGAATAAAGGGTAGTCTGATTTTGAAGGGACCAGCAGGCCAGTAAGGCTGCTCAGCACCGAACTCTCGGGTCTTTAAAGACATTATTATTATTCCTGTCATTATTATCTTCGCTCTGTTTTCAGGCAGAGACAAACTTTGCAGTCTGAGCCTCCCGGTTCTCTCATCCGGGCAGAACACACAAACTTGCGCAGCTGGCATTTAACGACAGGAGTTTTGCTGCAATCTTTCTCAGAAATAACGAAATGTATCAAGGGCCTGCATTTAAACTAAAACCTATCCCTTTAATATTGTGCGTCTTTATGGAACATCCGGGGTCAAGCCGCATCAGTGATCTGTATCAAGCCCCCACAACTAAAAATCATCGCACCATTTTAGATCACAAAAAACCCTTTATGACAGATTCAACCTTTATTTAAAAGAAATGATTAACTCAGCATAAAAAACAACCAAAATATTCAATACAGCCGCTATAAAAGCCTGAAAAGAGAGATAATGATCTAATCAATTAACAAATGATTAGATTTTCTAATCATTCAGATGAAAAAGTATACTTTGTCAGCAACATCAATTCTGGATAACCTTCGCGCGTAAACTCAAATTGCACTAGGCAGATGCAAACAAACGAACCCTGCATCAAAAAAGCACTAATATAGTGCACAAAATGGAATATGATCATGCTAACTACCTTTTACTACATCGACCTTTACAATAAACAGCAGCAGAACCAGCCAGAAACTGAGCGTGAATACTTCATGCGTATGGCTCGTGAAATGAAACAGGCACGTATTCTCAAGAAGCGTCAGGCACGCAAAGAGCATATCAAAGCTATTTTTGCTGCAGCGCTGAATCTGTTTAAATCCAAGCCTGTTGCAAACACTAACTCAGTTTACGGGCATTAATACGATGCCGGTCATTATGCAGCAAAGCCTGACCCGCCAGACAAGTCAGGCCTCGCTGCATAGATTCAATCATCGCTGATTATCGCCCGTACTGTTTTAGCTTTATCCCTGCAACGCTGTTTCTTATCCCTCTTGCTTTCCCTCGACTCTCAGTGCAATAGCACTACCCCGTCCACTGACGCCATAACCAATACGCTGCAACCTGACAAAGATTCCACTCTTTGGGCAGTTCTGTCCGGCCAGGCTTCCAAAACTACTTGCCGTTACGCCTGATATTCTGTTAATAGTCAAAGAGGCTGGTTGATTCAGACTGATGATTGTTACCGATGAAACGCCCGCTGATGGCGGCCAGAACAGACTCAAGGGCACAGTGTGCCGACCTAAAGTCCGCCTGCCATGATCGACTAACCCAGAGGTTAGCTGAGAGGTCAGCGCCATGCTGAGCAGTCAGTACAAGTGTGGTCAACGCTGTATCAACCCCGGCCCGACAACCGGGCTGAGCTATTGCCAACGGCCTAACAATGGCCGTAACATATTAATTCTATAGATAAAACGGATCATCGCCGTTACGTGTTATAAGACCACCTAACAATAAAAACGACTTATACCGACCCGCTGAGATTCGCGTGTTACGAGTAAGATTTTTGACTAAAACCTAGGGCGTCTTTGCGCCCTGCACAATTGTGATGGGTGTCTGCAACATGGATATACTCTGGATACTGCTTGGTGCCATGCTGGTATTTGTTATGCAGGCTGGCTTTCTATGTCTGGAAAGTGGTCTGGTACGAAGTAAAAACAGCATCAATGTTGCCGCTAAAAACATCACTGATTTTATCGTTTCAAGCGCACTGTTCTGGAGTGTTGGTTTCGCCATTATGTTTGGCAGCAGCTACGCTGGCATCATCGGTACCAGTGACTTCTTCTTCGGCAACGGTGCTTCAGCCTTACACATCAGCATATTTCTTTTTCAGATGATGTTCTGTGGCACCGCAGCAACACTGGTTTCCGGGGCGGTGGCTGAGCGTATGAGTTACCTCGGTTATATTATGACCACCATCACTATCAGCCTGTTCATCTATCCGATTGTCGGACACTGGGTGTGGGGCGGGATTGTCTCAGATATCCCCAGTGGCTGGCTGGAACTGGACGGGTTTGTCGACTTTGCCGGCTCAAGCGTGGTGCACTCCGTCGGTGGCTGGGTGGCTCTGGCGGCAATTCTTGTTATCGGGCCACGTATTGGTCGCTTTGACCACGGCAACAAACACATCCCCGGAAGCAATATTCCGATGGCGATGCTCGGAGCACTGCTCATCTGGTTTGGCTGGTTTGGCTTTAACGGCGGTAGCACCCTGAGCTGGTCCGATGCCGTTCCCGCTATTCTGTTAAATACCTGTCTGGCGGCATTCTGGGGCGGAATTTCAGCCATCGTTGTCAAATATATAACCTCTCGCTTTATCGATATCTCGCAAATTATCAATGGCGTGCTCGGTGGGCTGGTTGCCATCACCGCAAACTGTCATGCGGTATCACCGGCTGAAGCCGCGCTGATTGGCGGCATTGCCGGAGTGATCGTGGTGATCGGCAGCCTGGTGCTTGAATATAGAAAAATAGATGATGCCATCGGGGTGATTCCGGTACATCTGTTTGCCGGGATATGGGGAACCCTGGCGGTTGCACTGTTTGCCGACCCAGCGATCCTTGAAACCGGATTAACGCCGCTGCAACAGCTAAAAATCCAGTTGACCGGCATCGCAGCAATCGGTCTGTACAGCTTTACCACGGCGTATATCATCTTCTACCTTATTAACAAAGTTTACCCTTTGCGAGTCTCTGCAGACGATGAGTTAAGTGGCCTGAATGTTTCCGAACACCGGGTGACTACGGAGGTATTTGACCTGCTAACGGCAATGAACCAGCATCAGATCCGCTCTGATTATTCCTCACCGGTTCCAGTTGAACCCTTTACTGAAGTCGGCCAGATAGCACAGGAGTACAACCGGGTTATTGACAAAGTTCAGCAGGAAATTCAGGAGCGCGACCGCGCATTTGCAGCGTTTAAACAGAGCGAATACCGCAATGGAGCTATCCTTGAAGCGGCGATGGACTGCATTATCACCATTAACCAGCAGGGTGAAATACTGAGTTTCAACCCGGCTGCGGAACAATGCTTCGGCATCACGACGCATACCGTCCTGGGTAAAGAGTTTTTCCGTCTTTTTATGCCGGAAAGCTTGTCCAGGGTAGCCATGGAAAGCCTCTCCCAGGGGTTTGCTTCCGGTGAAGGTCTGGTACTGAAAAGACAAAATATCTCTGAGCTGACACGCTATGATAAAGAGCCTTTTCCGGCGGAGGTTGTTGTTACTCAGACAACCGACCTGACCGATTCCAATAAACAGTACACCCTGCATGTGCGGGATATTACCAAACATGTCAAACTGCAAAACCGCCTGAAACTGCTGGCCTATAATGACCCCCTGACCGGACTCTACAACCGCACTTATCTGATGCGTACCCTTGAGCAGCTGATCACCCGCTACCAAACCGTTCCGGGGACCATCGCACTGATGTTTCTTGACCTGGACCAGTTTAAAAAGATCAACGATACCCTGGGGCATAATGCAGGGGACGTGTTGCTTCGCGAAGTAGCCCGGCGACTCAAGCAGATAACCCGGGATTCAGATCTTGTCGCCCGCTGGGGCGGAGATGAATTTGTTATCGTTCTGTCCGGCAAGATTAACGAACAACTGGCCAGCAAGAAAGCGATTGAGATTCTTGAGATTATGCGGGACCCGGTCATGTTCGGCGATAATCGCCTGAGCGTATTAACCAGCATCGGCATCGCTCTGTCGACCAATGCGGATGTCAGCGCTGAAAGAATGTTACAGTATGCCGATCTGGCCATGTATCAGTCGAAGAAAAATGGCCGCAACACCTACACGTTATTCGTACCACAAATGGAACTGGAAGCTCAGCAGCAGTCCAGAATAGAGAACGAGCTGCCCGATGCGATGGCGAACCACCAGCTGTTTTTGCAGTACCAGCCCAAGGTTTCCTGCGAAACCAATCGGATGGTTGGCTTTGAGGCACTGCTGCGCTGGCAGCATCCTGAGCACGGTTTTGTTTCACCTGCAGACTTTATTCCAGTGATTGAAAACAGCAACCTGATTATCGAGATTGGAGAATGGGTGCTGACTGAGGTCAGCCGTCAGCTGGACGCCTGGCGCCGCGAAGGCCTGCCGTTATTACCGGTTGCGGTAAACATCTCAGGCTATCACCTGCACTCACCCTCTCTGGTTCCCTGTATCGAACGGTGCCTGAATGAATATAACATTGATCCCGCATTGCTGGAGATCGAGATCACCGAAGGAGCACTGACCGGTAATAGCGAGGAGAGTATTGCCGCCATGACCGCGCTGAAAGCGATCAACATTAAGCTGGCAATCGATGATTTTGGCACCGGTTATTCATCCCTGAGCTATCTGAAGAAATTTCCTGTCGATGTGCTTAAAATTGACCGGGCATTTGTCAGAGAGTGCTATTCCAACAAAGATGATGCAGCGATCTGCAGAGCGATCATCAGCCTGGCGAAGAGTCTGGAGCTGGAAATAGTCGCAGAAGGCGTGGAAAACCAGGAACAACTGGCGTTTCTTGCCGAGCAGGGTTGCGATCTGTATCAGGGCTTCTATTTCAGTAAAGCAATCGATGCGCATAAAATCACTGAACTAACGCTAACGAATGAGGCCCTGGTGATGGAATGACTCCCTGCCGGGAGCCTTCCATCAGCCTCGGACAGACTAAGTTCTGATCCGATATCCGGTACGGAATATCCACCACACCACCGTCAGACAGATCAGCAGAAACACCATCGTCATCCCCAGACTGACCGCCACATTGACATCCGCTACGCCATAAAACGCCCAGCGAAAGCCACTGATGAGATAAACGACCGGATTAAACAGCGTCAGCGTCTGCCAGGGTTCCGGCAGCATACTGATAGAATAAAACGCGCCCCCGAGAAAGGTCAGCGGTGTGATAACCATCAGCGGTATCACCTGCAGTTTCTGAAAATCATCGGCCCAGATACCGATAATAAAACCGAACAGGCTGAAGGTCACCGCAGTCAGGATCAGGAACGCCAGCATCCAGACAGGATGTTGAATATGGTAATCCACAAACAGCTGGGCAGTCAGCAGAATCAGCAATCCCAGGGTCACCGATTTAGTGGCGGCAGCGCCGACATAACCGATCACAATCTCCATCGAAGAGACCGGTGCGGATAACACTTCATAGATAGTGCCGGAAAACTTGGGAAAGAAGATACCAAACGAGGCGTTAGAGATACTCTCACTCAGCAGTGACAGCATCACCAGTCCCGGAATGATAAAAGCGCCATAGCTGATCCCTTCGATATTACCCATGCGTGAGCCAATCGCGGTACCAAAGACGATAAAGTAAAGCGAGGTTGAGAGCACCGGCGAAGCGATACTCTGCATCAGGGTACGGAAGGTACGCGCCATCTCAAATTTATAGATCGCCCGGATTGCATACAGATTCATCTTACTGCTCCTGCTCATGAACCAGACTGACAAAGATCTCCTCAAGAGAACTCTCACTGGAATTCAGATCACGTATTTCCAGCCCCTGCTCGGTCAGTTTGCGTAGCAGGCGGGCAATACTGTCACCCTCCTGACGGCTGTCATAGCGGTAAGAAACCGTATCACCATCGGCGTCCAGTTGCAGACTGAACTCCGCCAGCGCTTCAGGAACTTCACTGACGGGTTGTTGCAGACGAATACTCAGCAACTTACTACCCAGTTTATCCATCAGCGCCTGCTTCTCCTCCACCAGCAAAATCTTACCTTTACGGATAACACCGATGCGATCCGCCATCTCTTCCGCTTCTTCGATATAGTG
>NZ_JBNKYN010000079.1:0-21166 GCF_050300915.1 Amphritea sp. | reverse complement strand
AGCGTAATATCAGCCATAAGAAAGCGCTGCTCAAATCAGGCTTTAAGATGGATGAGATCCGGCGTAGTGAGAACAGTCCGCTGAATAAGTTATGTGAGCAGGCTGCCCGTTTTTCTCCCTTTGATGTTTCCGTGCTGATCACCGGTCCCTCCGGTACCGGTAAAGAGTTATTTGCCAGGGCACTGCATTACAACAGCCTGAGAGCGGATAAGCCCTTTGTGGTTGAGAACTGTGGCGCGATGCCTGATGAACTGCTGGCTTCTGAGTTGTTTGGTCATAAGAAGGGCTCTTTCACCGGGGCGATCTCTGATCATATGGGGATGTTTGAACAGGCGGATGGTGGCACTATTTTTCTCGATGAGATCGGTGAGATCACTCCGGCTTTTCAGGTAAAACTATTGCGGGTGCTGCAGGAGCGTGAGGTCCGGCCGCTGGGTGATTTTCAGCGCCGCAAGGTCGATGTCAGGGTGATTGCCTCTACCAACCGGGATCTGGAAGAGGAGGTGCGTGCCGGACGCTTTCGTCAGGATCTCTATTTCCGGCTCGCCGAGGTCACTCTGACACTGCCAGAGTTAGCGCAACGAAAAGTGGATATTCCAATGCTGGCGCAGGGGTTTCTGGATAAAGCGATGGCAGAGTTCGATAAGCCGGTAAAAGGGTTTACCGGTGAAGCCCTGGCCTGCATGCAATCGTACTGCTGGCCGGGTAATGTCCGGGAGTTACAGAATGAAGTTCGGCGCATGCTGGTACTGTCCGATGGCGATTATCTGGGTGCCGATCTGCTGTCCCCCCGGGTGTTGAGGGCTGCACCGCAGGAGGAGGGGGGCGAACTGGAACTGCTGGCGGGTCTGGATGGCAGCCTGAAGGATCGTATCGAAACGCTGGAAAAACGTATTCTCAGAGAAACCCTGATCCGTAACCGCTGGAATAAAAGCCAGGCGTCCAGAGAGTTAGGACTTTCCCGGGTGGGCTTAAGAGCCAAGCTTGAGCGCTATCAGCTGGAGCGAACTACAACGATCCAGAGTTCCGATAAGCATTAAGCAGAAAAGCCCTCAATTGAGGGCTTTTTTCTGGCAGAATTTAAGCAGAGGAGGGTTCGGCGCTGAGATTTAAATCCACTTTCTTCGGTTTTATCCAATGCAGTTTTTTCTCAATTGCATCAATCATCGCACCCGCGACATCTATATTGGTGGCGCTTTCGATACCCTCGAGTCCGGGAGATGAGTTAACTTCCAGTAACAGCGGGCCTTTCTTTGAGCGGATGATATCGACACCGGCCACTCGCAACCCCAGTGTTTTGGCCGCGAGTAGTGCCAGTTTCTTCTCTTCAGGAGTTATCTTGACCAGTCGGGCGGTACCGCCCTGATGAATATTAGCGCGGAACTCTCCGGGCGCTGCGACCCGCTCTATTGAAGCGACAATTTTGCCGTCGATAACGAAACAGCGCAGGTCTTTACCATTCGCTTCTTTGATAAACTCCTGAACCAGCAGATTGGCTCGCAGAGACTTAATGGCGTTGATCACGGATTCAGCGGCTTTACGGGTTTCCGCGAGGACAACCCCGCGGCCCTGGGTTCCCTCTAACAGTTTTACAATCAGGGGCGCTCCCCCCACCATTTCGATCAGATCTGTTGTATCCATCGGTGAGTTAGCAAAGCCTGTTGTTGGAATATCCAGGCCGCTTTTCTGGAGTAGTTGCAGTGAAAATAGTTTATCCCGTGACTGAGTGATAGCAACTGAGCCATTCAGTGTTGCCACTCCCAGACTTTCGAAGTGACGTGTCAATGCACACCCATAGAATGTCATGCTTGGTCGGATGCGCGGAATAATCGCATCCAGATCATTTAGTACGGTGCCACCACGATAGTGCACCTCTGGTTGTTCCCGGTCCATTTTCATGTAGCACTGTTTGATGTTCAGGAACATCATCTCATGACCGCGGGCTTCACCGGCTTCTATAATCCGCTGATTACTGTAGAGATCAGGATTGCTGGCTAGCAAGCCTATTTTCAGACCGCTGGGTTTGGTTTCAGTGACCGCATAAATTCTTTTAGCTTCCTCAATGCTGAGATTGCCCAGGCAGAAACTGGATGAAGGGTTGACCAGAATACCCTCCATCGCTTCCCGGCCGAGCAGCATGCGATAACCCATGGTGTCTCGGTTAGCCAGGGTTAATTCAACATCCCATATATCGCCGCCCAATTGGAGGGGGACGCGGATAACATAACGTTTTTCAGAATCGCCGCTTGAACTTTTTACCGTTCGACGGTCAACAACTTTTGCTTCGCATCTGACCGTCACCTTAAGGTTTTTCTGTAACGGATGCATATCAAATGAGACCCATGGGATGCCGTCCCGTTTAAAGGGCTGGATATTGACCGCATGTATCGAGGAGGTTTTTGCCCCGGAATCGACACGGGCTTTTATCGCTGGAATGCTCAGACTGGGGAAAGAGCACCACTCTTCGCTGCCAACAACAATCATTTCATGAAGGTTCATCTGTTAAGCCTGAACTGGATAAATGGACTCGCAAATGTACTACTTTTGTGTGACAGGTAAAAGGCGGATAAAACAGAAAAAAGATAAAAAAAAACCCTGCATCAGCAGGGCTTTAAAGGGAACTAAGTGATATTTACTTAGTTAATTTAGAAACTTCAGCCATCGCTTCTTCACCAGCAGATTTAGCCAGTTCAGTGAACGCTTCACCCTGTGCTTTCAGCAGTTCGAACAGGGTAGTGTTAGCTTCAACATTGAATTTAACAACGTCTTCTGGAGTTTTCAGTTCTTTCGCTTTTTCAGCTTCAGTTTTGAAGAAAGCGGCCAGGTCTTCACCGGCTTTTTTCTGCAGCTCAACAGACTTAGTGATAGTCGCAGCTTGCATTTCCATCAGGGTTTTTACAGATTCGAAAGACTTAGTAAAATCGATAGTGTTAGTCATGGTAGTTCTCCAGTAATTTATATGCTGCAGTGCACAATAAAGTCTATTGTAGGGATCTGTATGGCGAAGTCAAATCTTTTTTTGTGCACTGCACAAAAAAAGATTTATAAACTCAGCGTACGGTTGATGCGGCGGTACAGGCATAAAAAAACCCGGTAGTTTTCACTACCGGGCTTCTCAGAAAAGGTCAGGATTAGCTAGCCATTTTCTTAATTTCAGCCATGGTTTCTTCACCAGACTCTTTAGCCAGAGCGGTAAACGCTTCACCCTGAGCTTTCAGCAGTTCGTACAGCGCTTTGTTTGATTCAACGTTGAAGGTTACAAACTCTTCAGGGGTTTTCAGTTCTTTAGCTTTTTCAGCTTCAGCTTTGAAGAAAGCCGCCAGTTCTTCAGCAGATTTCTTCTGCAGTTCTACAGTTTTAGTGATCGCTGCAGTTTGCAGACCCATCAGCGCCTGAGCAGATTCGAAAGGCTTTTTAAAATCAAAAGTAGTGTTGATCATAGTAGTCTCCATAAGGTTATGATGCGGTGCACAATAAAGGTTATTCTAGTTAAAAATATGGCATCGTCAAGCGTTTTGTGCGGCGCACAAAAAAATTAATCAAGTGCAGATTAGCAAGCAAAGATGACCGTTGGGTGACAGGAGAAAAACAGTAGAGTTAACCTGGTAAGTCGGTTATCACCGGTTCTCTGAAGAGAGCGCTCCGGTGAGCGTTGTCAGGATAGCCTGTAAGGTGTGCAGCTTAGTCGCCCAGATTGAGGGCCTGTTTCAACTGCTCAATCACTTTGGTTGAAAGGCGGTTAATCCGTATCGAGTTTGTTTGTGGATCAAACTCAATCTCACTATTACTGTTTAGCGGGCCAAGTGAGCGGCGGGAAAAATCCAGTTGCCAGTTATCCATTTTAGCTTTTACCTGAGTGTAAGCGTTAATCGTGCTGGTATGTGGCTGGAACTCCTGGCTGACCTGAAAGTCTTCAGAGTTGGCAAATTTGCTGAAGGTTCCGCTTGCCTGTTGTGCTTGTTCAGGTGGGATATGGCTATCAAAAATCTTTTCTACATCGGGCAGGTAGGCTGATTGCTTATCGTCTCTTTGACGGGAGAGATAACTGACGACGTCCTCAACAATCTCATCCTGTTTTTCCTGCAGCTGATAGTGGCGGCAAAACTCTTCACTTGCTTTGATCAGATCGGATGTTGATTTCTTTGAGGGGACGACATCGGTACAGCCCAGAGCATTAGAAAAATAGTGGGTAATATCGCCCTTACGGCGGGTGCCGATAAAACTCAGATAGCTGTCGCTGCCCTCTTTATAGGTGGTGATATTGATCTTGGCGGCCTGATGCAGTTTTTCCAGATCTACCTCGATCACTTTAGTAGGATTGAGTTCCTGATCAAAGGCTACCCCGGTTTTGTCACCCACCAGACCAATCAGCAGATAATCGAATACATCAGATGAGTAATAGATAAAGATGACATAGCCACCGGTCGCCGCGCGGGCTGAAGGTTGTTGCAGTGACGCAGCCAGTTGCGCCAGCGCCTGATCGCAGAGGGTCAGAAAACTCTGATCATCCGGGGTGTTATCAATAAATTTTTTAAACCCGGAGATAAATGGATAGCCTTCACTGTTTTCATCATTAAAAGAACCGTGGGTGAGTGCCGCCCGCCGCCCATAGGCAGCCACCAGTGCGTTAAACAGCTGCTGTGCCATCGGATCTGCGACATTAATGGCTCCCCCTTTGTCACTGATTGTGGCAACGCTGTCGTCAGCTTCTTTAATCAGTTCACGGATAGCTAAAAATTTAAGATCCATTGAGGCAGTTTCCGGTTCTTGTCGTTCGGTGGTTAGTTAAAGCTTCGTTTGGCGGTTAATACAGCGGTGGGCTAGTGTAGCGCATTGACCCGTATGGTCAAATATCTGGAGCAGTTTCCTGTTCCAGCCAGGTCAGAATGGTTAACGCTTTCTGCCGGTCTTCACCACAGTGCTCCTCAGCAGGCTTGAATGCCTGGCACACATGGGGATAGTCAGCACTGTTCCAGATGGTGCAGTTGAACGACTCGTCCAGATTGACACAGGGTACGCCTGCTGGTTTCCCGTCAGGCATATTGGGAATGGCTGAGCTTATGTGTGGTGCGATACAGCACGCTCCGCACCCGGGTCGGCATTTCATATAGCGATATTATCTAATCAGTAAACCGCTATAATAGCGCATCTGAGCAAACAAATATCCACATAAGGCTAAATCCTATGGCGCTTAAGCCAACCATTTTTAAAGCTGAACTGCAGTTGAGTGATACCGATCGCCACTGTTATGAAACCTGTCATTTGACACTGGCGCAGCATCCTTCTGAAACGCTTCAGCGAATGATGGTAAGGCTTCTGGTTTACGGGATCAATTATCATCAGGATCTGAGTTTTACCCGGGGGTTGTCCAGCACCGATGAGCCAGAACTCTGGCAGGTCGGACCGGACGGGCAGGTTGAACACTGGATAGAGCTGGGGCAGGTGTCTCCTGAGCGGTTACGTAAAGCGGTGAGCCGCGCCCCTAAAATTTCGCTTTACGCTTATGGCCGGGAAGTTGATATCTGGTGGGATAAGCAGGGTAAAGCGATTGCTGAACTGCCAAAGGTGAGTGCATGGCGCTTTCACGATAGCGATGTTACCCAGCTGGATAAATTTGTCAGTCGCACGATGCAACTGTCACTGAGCATCAGTGATGGTGAGTTGTTTCTTAGCGATAACACCAATCACCTTAGTTTAAGGGTCAGCGCTTTGGTGTGAGGATCCGGGCCCAACTTGCAAGGGTAAGGCTCTGCTGGAAAGAACCTAGCGTCGGTAATAGAAGGGCCCGGATAAGGATCAGTGTATACTGTTTTACTAAGGGTGCAATTTATCCAGATCAAAGAGTTTTGGCGAAATACTCAAATTGGGGAATGGTTTTAAACGCTTAGTCCTTACTAAGATAATGGTTATTGTGTTGGTGGTTTTGTCGGCTGCGGTGCCATATTCGCTGTTATATACCCAGCTGTTGCGATCCATTAGCCGGTTCGGTTAGTCGATGTAGTAAGGGCGTTTTGATCGTCAGTTTTAGCCATCATTTCGATCATTTGCATTTCCTGTGCGGTAAACCCGGCTTTTAACCTGACTTCATGATTAAAGGGGCCTTTCAGCGGGCCCTTCATGTACTTCCACAGTAGCTCAATAAAGGTTTGGTTCGGGTCGAGTTGACGCTGGTGGCACTGGTAGCGGTACCAGCGGGTACCGGAGCTGACATGTCCTACCTCCTCATTGGCGATCATGGTGAGGATGTCTACCATCTGTTTGTCACCCAGCTGATTAAATCGCTGAATCGTTTTGGGCACCACATCCAGAGCGCGTGCTTCAAATACCCGGTGCACAATTCCCATTCTTTCCAGCATGTCGTCTGCGGTGTCGACTGCCATACTCCAGAGTTCGCCATGGGCTTTAAAACTACCATAATCATAACCCATCTCCCGGAGTCGGCCTCGCAGAGCGATAAAGTGGTTTGCTTCCTCTCCGGCGCACTGCATCCAGTCGGCATAAAACTCTTTTGGCATCCCACGGTAACGGTAGACTGAATCCAGCGCCAGATTAACGGCGGTCAGCTCAATATGGGCGAGAGCGTGAATCAGCGCAGCCCGGCCTTCCTCTTTTCCCATTTTTCGCTGGTTGACCTCAGAGGGCGCAACGATCTCTGGTTTCTCCGGTTGGCCTGGCTGATTCAGAAGCTCGGGGGCATCACCGTCCAACCACTCCAGTTGTCCCGCATTCCAGCGGCTGACAGTCTGTCGGGTCAGTTCGATCTTCTGATCGGGGTCTGCTGTGAGGAAAGCGTGTTTAGTGTGCGCGTAGAGGTTTTGCACTGAAAGTCCTGTCGGCTGATAAAACAGCTGCAATTGTACCTTCTGCGCGCACGACAGTGGAGTTAATGCCGATATTTTTATGATCTGATGCGTCTGTCATTGATCTTTTCAGGGGTTATTAATCGTGATGGGAACGCTGATGATAGGTTCGTTCGTAATGCCGTTCATGCCACCGCTCATGTCGCCGTTCATCTCCACGATAGTCCCGGGTAATACGATATGCGTCTCTGGAGAGCTGATGTCGGTAGTTTGGCCTGATGTAATAGTTATGAATATAGGCGTTAGCGTAAGCTCTCGATTGATATCCCCGCGAATGGTGTTGGTCCCGCTGGTGGTTGTTCTCTCTGTAGTAATGATCCCGTCGCTGGTGGTTTGTTCTGTAATCGTCATCATAGCGATTAAGGAGGTAACTGCCGACGTGATGATCACTGATATAGAGTCGCAGATTGCCTGTGTCGATTGCAATTCCTCCATGAATGCGGGTGTTGCTATCTGCGTAGCCGGGCTCTGCCAGAAGCAATACGGGGAGCGTAAGCAGCGGCAAGCAGAGTATTTTGCTCAAATATCTTTTTAAGTTGCTCATGATTTCACCTCACTGTTATAGCTAAATCTTAGTGGGTGAAAACGAAACCTAAGCTGAATGTCCTGTGCTGTTAGTGGATGATTTTTCAACTTCAAATACAGTTGAATTCAGCGCTGATTCAGGGGGCTTTTCCCAGATACTCAGGCGGGTATCTGGGAACAGGATTGAAAGAAGGAGTTACTGCAGCGGGTTATCTGAACCCTTGTTTATATCTCTGGCACAAAACGGCAAGGCCAGCTGCTGCGAATCGTGCCGAAAATGAGGCGCCGCAGTCTGTACCAGTAGGTGCCGAAGAGAACGATAAATACACCAAAGCCGATAAAGATCATCAGTGGCAGATTATTGCCATCGAGCACGTTACTGCTGACAACTTTAAAGATGGCGTAGATCGCATAGGAAAGACTTGATACCAGCATCGCCCGCCGATCAACAAACAGTGCGGTGAGTAAGAACAGGATGAAAAACAGTAACAGAGCTATTTCCCGGTTAGTGCCTGACTCCAGCACCCCCGCATCGCTGAACAGCAGGGTGGTCATCATTCCGTGGACAATCAGTGGTGCTGCCAGCAGGTGCAGCCAGAAGCCACAATCACTGGAGCGCAGTTGGCGCTTTCGATCCCTGGCGTCAAAGCTCATAGCCACCAGGAACACTGCGAGTCCCAAAGCGCTGAACAGCAGTTGGTGTTTTAAAATATCAACACCGATACTGCTAACCACTGCGGCCACCAGACCTGCTGCCACAGGGAGCAGACTGAAAGGCATTCGATAGCGCAGGTAAAACAGTAATGAGCAGCCACTGAGGGTCAGAAACTGCAGGGCGGCGGTATCAAACTGCGAGATTCCCAGTGCTTTGCTTAAAAAGTAGAGTGTCGAGATCAGGATGGCGATTCCAGGCAGTGCCAGCCTGCGAATGCGCACCAGCCACTCAGCTGCGCCGAGGAACAGGGCTGCAGGTATTAACCACTCAAACAGCGTCAGATTCAAGGCCGCGACTGAAAATGTCACGAACAATACGCCCAGCGTGATAAAAATATCACCGAAGTTGCGGATAAAGCGCAGTTGCTCTTCACCTGCAGGCTGATCGTTGTCTTCTGCTGAGCTGAAGATAATCAGTTCCTGCAGTTGCTGATGGGAGATGATGCCGCGCTGTGCTGCTCTCTCCAGAGTCTCTCTGTCCACTGTGCCTCCAAACCGCTAAAAACACGTAGCTTAATCCTATTTCTTCACCGGGTTAAGAGGGGGAGTCGGCGAGAGTCAGTATTAGCGGCGGCGAATGCCGATTCTGCGGCCGATATTTTCGGGGGTGGGGAGGTCGGATTGTTGCCTTGCCATGGCGTTAATCTGGTTTGTAACCGAGGCCGGAAACTCGCAACTGCTACGGCTGTTGAGATCAACACACATGGCCATCTGCTCCAGTGTTGACGCCAGATACTGACTGCCATCATCGGCTAGAGCAAACATCTCGAAGTAAAGGTGCAGACGCTTGCTGTCGTGATCGACAAGCTGACAGGTGATCTCAACCGGCTGATCCAGAACTACTTCGTTGTTATAGGTAATGTGATTTTCCAGAACCATCCAGGAGATGCCGGTTTTTTCAGTTTCCGCTTCGCTCAGGCCAAGCTGACTGACCAGCTCAACGCCGGCGAGATCGAAAATCAGCACATAGTAGGCAACATTCATGTGATTGTTATAATCAAGCCATTCGGGTTTGATTCGGGTGCGGTAGATCACCGGTGCTTTAATCGTCATCGGTCTAATCCCTATGTTCTCTGTTCAGTGTCAGCGGCTTGTTCTAGCGCCTCTTTGAGGGCTTTCTGTTCAGCATTCCAGGTGTTCAGGTCTTCGTAGTAGGTATCCCAGACGCAGGGCGAACACCCGCTTTCACAGCATTCGTAATCGCCTGGTGGGACCGGTTTTTCCCTGAGTATTACATTAACGGGCTGTGCAGATTTGTCTGAGTTCATCGTACTTTAAAATTTCTGATCGTTTTTGTTTAATTCCGACCCTTTTACTATGTCTATGACGTGGCGACCAGTCAACATCAGTCGTAGACAACTATTTAACTATATGTCAGCGATGCTTTCTGCGACAATTGTTCTCCCCGAAATTAAGTTGTCTTGCTGATATCTCCATGAAAAAAATTGCTCCAGACCTGTTTTCCTATCCCCGTTACTGGGCCGAATGTTTTGGTGTTGCTCCGTTTTTACCTACAACACGGCAGGAGATGGACCAACTGGGCTGGGATAGCTGTGACATTATTATTGTCACCGGCGATGCCTATGTCGACCACCCAAGTTTTGGTATGGCGGTCATGGGGCGGCTGCTTGAGGCGCAGGGGTTCCGGGTGGGTATTATTGCTCAGCCGGACTGGCGTAGCGCTGATGCGTTTATGACCCTGGGCAAACCTAACCTCTATTTTGGTGTTACCGCAGGCAACATGGACTCGATGATCAACCGCTATACCGCTGATCTGCGTCTGCGGCATGATGACGCCTATACTGCAGGCGGGAAGGGCGGTAGTCGGCCGGACCGGGCGGTTATTGTTTACAGCCAGCGCTGTAAGGAAGCCTGGAACGATGTACCGGTGGTGTTGGGTGGCATTGAGGCGAGTCTGCGCCGTATCGCCCAGTATGATTACTGGAGCAACAAAGTCCGCCGCTCAGTGCTGATTGATGCCACGGCGGATATTCTTTTGTATGGTAATGCGGAACGGGCCATCGTTGAACTGAGTCACGGACTGGCTGCGGGTAAGAGTCTGGATGATCTCTGGAATCTGCGCGGCACAGTGCAGATTCGCCAGCAGCCACCGGCGGGCTTTGTTGAGCTGGATTCAACCCGGATCGACTGGCCGGGTAATATTGATAAGCTGCCCAACCCGTATGACTTTGGTAATGACCAGAGTGGTGCAGATAAACTGATCGATCCGACGACAAAGCGTTGCGGTGCTGATAGTTCAGCTGCTCAGCTGGGGGAGCCGGTCGATGCGGATGTGTCACCGATACGCATTATTCCGATGCCCCTTAAGCGCAAAGAGAAACTGAATCCCGAAACAACCTATATCCGTCTGCCATCGTTCGACAAAGTGGCCAAAGATTCGGCGCTGTATGCACATGCCTCCCGGGTGTTGCATCAGGAATCGAATCCGCATAATGCCCGGGCACTGATTCAGAAACATGGTAACCGGGAGATCTGGGTTAATCCGCCACCGATTCCACTGGAAACACCGGAGATGGATGGTGTATTCGGTTTGCCCTATCAGCGGGTGCCCCATCCATCCTACGGCAAAGAGAAGATTCCGGCCTATGACATGATCCGCTTCTCGATCAATATTATGCGTGGTTGTTTTGGCGGCTGTACCTTCTGCTCGATTACCGAGCATGAGGGACGTATTATTCAGAGTCGCTCCCATGAGTCGATTCTCAATGAGATGGTCGAGATCAGGGATAAGGTGCCCGGTTTTACGGGTTCTATCTCCGATCTGGGCGGGCCGACATCAAACATGTATTTCCTCAACTGTAATGACGACGACATTCAGTCGAATTGCAGAAAGCTGTCCTGTGTTTATCCCACCATCTGCAGCAATCTTGATACAGACCACAGCCGCACAACCGAGTTGTATCGCAAAGCGCGCAAGATGGAAGGGATTCATAATGTCGCTATCGCTTCAGGCCTGCGCTATGACCTGGCAGTGAAAGACCCCGAGTATGTGCGTGAGCTGGTTACCTATCACGTGGGTGGATATCTGAAGATCGCCCCGGAACATAGTGAGCAGAATACCCTGAGCAAGATGATGAAGCCGGGAATGGACACCTACTACGACTTTAAAAAGATGTTTGACCGATTCTCACAGGAAGCGGGAAAAAAGCAGTATCTGATCCCCTATTTTATTGCTGCTCATCCCGGCTGTGATGATGAAGATATGCTGAGTCTGTCACTCTGGCTAAAACAAAATGAAGTCAAAGTGGATCAGGTGCAAAATTTCTATCCCTCACCGATGTCTCTGGCAACCGCGATGTATCATTCTGAGAAAAACCCGCTGAAGCAGGTGACCTATAAGAGTGAAACGCTTTATATCCCGAAAGATAAGGAGCAACGTAAAGCGCATAAAACCCTGCTACGTTACCATGACCCGGAAAACTGGCCTGCGCTGCGGGTTAAACTGAAAGCGATGGGGCGTGAAGATCTGATTGGAACTCGCCCCGGACAGTTAGTAACGCCGGAGGAGGCCTCAGAAGGGCGTGAGAAGCCGCGTCAGGATCTCAGGCGCACGGGCAATGGCACGAGGGCGGTCAGGTCGAATGGCAGCCTACGGGTTGCGACGAAGGCTGGGGGGCAAAGTAAAAAAGCCGCTGCTTCCCGTCCCGCTAAAAAGCGTAAAGGGGCGGGCAAAAGCAGCGTTAAAAAACAGCAGCACTGAGTGTTGCTGAGGGGCCGGGCTGAACTCGCTTAATTCAGCGTGTCTAATCAACAATGCGTTCCTACGCCGTATTTTCAGAAGAACTCATACGACTCGGTGATACGGCGCTTCAGTGAGCGCTCCTCCATATAATCTTCAATCATTTGGCGTTTGCGGTTTTTGCGTCCGCCTTTTTTTTGCCGCTCAGGCTCAGGGCTTTTAAAAAAGTCGTTGTCCATATCATCCAGGGCTTCAGTTGACAGGTCGTCCAGACGAATTTTGCTACTCATAGATACTTACCAGGCTGCGTTTTTTATGATGGGTAAATAAAACCCTTTCGCGATGACGATCGGGTGACGCAATGATTAAACTTTCATAACAGAAATATTGCTGCGCACTGAGTTGTACTGATTATTGCTGCTGGGTAATAAGGCGGGGTAAAACCTTCGGGGGCGTGTGTTGATAAAGGTGTCGATCTGGTTGCAAAAAAGGGCCGCAGTGGCAGCCCTTTAACGTAACTGTTGGTCTGGCTGAGTCGCTGTAACGTAAAGCTTGCGACTGAGTTTGGGGTGTCATGATTCAGTCATCATAGAACTCACGGAGTTCTCGTTCCAGTCTGCGTTGCTCCATTAGTAGCTCAATGCGGCGTCTTTTCTCCGCATCACAGCAGTACCTTTTCTCTTTTGCATCGATCTCAATCTCGTCATCCTCCCAGTCATCGGCAAGGTCGAGAAGTTCACTGTCTTTCTTTTCTTTTTCTGTCATGGCTCCGCACTTCACATGCAAGTTGGCTGTACGATAGCTTTCAGAAAGTTTCTTATAGAAGGCTCTTTAGAAGGTTCTTACAAGTACTTACAAAAGCTCTTATCAAAACTAGCCAATACTGATGAATTACATGATCAAACCCGCTTGCCCTGCAGGTTCGCGTCTATCCAGATTATGGGACAAGATTCGCATGGGTAAAATGAATTTTTATACATTGAATGCACTTTCTGATGAAAAATATTAAAGAATAAAAAATGGAGAAAAATACAGAAAGTGCTATGCGCAGGTTTGTTGCAGCGGCATTGATAACCTCTTCCATGGCAGGGCAGAGGTGAGGGTTGGAAGATTATTTTAAGGCATAGAAAACGCCCCAGTAGGGGCGTTTTCTCAGGTGATTAAGCCGAAGTGTTTAGTTTACCGTTTTTTGCAGTGCTGCAATCCGGTCATCCAGTGGCGGGTGAGTCGCCAGCAGCGCCATGAAGCCCTGTTTCATATGGCTGCTGATACCAAATGCGGTGAGGGTTTCTGGCATCTGATCAGGAACGTTATATTCCGCTTTTAATCGCTGCAGTGCGCCGATCATGGCATGAGGCGATGCCAGATACGCACCGGCTTCATCAGCCTTGAACTCCCGGCGACGACTAAACCAGGCGACGATTGTCGAGGCCAGTATGCCCAACACAATTTCAGCGACGATCGTGGTGATGAAATAGCCGATACCGTGACCCTGTTCATTCTTCAGAATCGCCCGGTCGACGAAGTGACCGATAATGCGGGCAAAGAACATCACAAAGGTGTTTACCACCCCCTGAATCAGGGTGAGGGTGACCATATCGCCGTTGGCAACATGGCCGATCTCGTGGGCCAGTACTGCGCGTATCTCCTCCCGGCGAAAGCGCTGCAGCAGTCCCAGGCTGACGGCAACCAGCGCATCATTTTTATTCCAGCCGGTGGCGAAAGCGTTGGCCTGCTGGGCGGGAAAGATACCAACCTCAGGCATGCCGATACCCGCCTTATCTGCCAGCTCTTTAACGGTATCCAGCAGCCATTGTTCATCAGCACTGCGTGCCTGGGTAATGATTTCGGTTCCGGTACTGTTTTTAGCTAAAAATTTTGATAGAAACAGTGAGACAAAGGAGCCGGCAAAACCAAAGACTGCACAGAAGGCCAGAAGATTTCCCAGATCCAGGTTCACACCGTTTGCCTGCAGCATTGACCCCACACCAAACAGGCTTAGGGTAATGCTGGCCAGCGCAATAACAGCAATGTTGGTTAACAGGAAAAGACCGATTCGCATCATAATTCAGGTAGCTCTTTGTAATGAAGTTGATGGTATAGATATAGGCGATCCGGATAAGTTTCAAGCGGCAGCCCAATCCGGGGTATAAAAAACTGGCTCCCTGACCGGCGGATCACTATAATCGCGCCTTTTTTACGTAAAGATGCACCTGGCGGATCTCTTATGCAGGCTATTTTCGATTCTATCTCTACACAGCTTGGCCTGGCTTCGGGTGAAGTCCGGCGACTGTTTCATGGCCGGGGGCGCTGTTATCCTGGATATGAACAGCTGATTATCGATCTGTTGCCTCCGATTGTCATTATTCGTCTGTTCTGTGAGCATCCTGCGGAGTTGATTGAGCAGCTGAAAGCATTTTTTCTGCAACTGGAGAGTGATGTTCAGCCGGATCAGCTGGTGGTACAGCATCGCTATCGCCGGGAAGACTGTATTGAGGTGCTGTGGAATAACCGTGGGGTTGATCCGGAGCAGTTGTTGCAGGTGAGTGAGTTGGGTCTGAAGTACAGTGTGCGGCCGTTAAAAAACCAGAATAGCGGTTTGTTTCTGGATATGCGGGAAGGGCGTCGCTGGGTTAAACAGAACAGCCAGGGAAAAAGGGTTCTCAACTTGTTCGCTTATACCTGTGGTTTCTCTGTTGCGGCGATGGCTGGCGGTGCCGACAGTGTGGTTAATCTGGATATGAGCCGGGGAGCACTGAATACTGGCCGGGAAAATCACCGCCTGAATCAGCAACCGCTCAATCAGGTAAAATTTCTTGGTCATGATCTGTTTCGTTCCTGGGGTAAGCTGAAACGGGAAGGACCGTATGACCTGGTAATTATTGATCCTCCCAGCTTTCAGCGTGGCAGTTTTGTCGCCAGCAGTGATTATCGCAAGGTTTTACGGCGCCTGCCTGAGTTGACGACTGAGGCCGGTGAGGTGTTGCTCTGTCTTAACTCCCCCGAACTGGGTAGTGACTTTTTACAGCAGCTGGTTAAGGATTGCTGTCCAGAATTTATCTACTCTGAACGTATCGCTAATCCGGATGATTTTCCCGATCAGAACCCGGAGCAAGCGCTTAAGGTTCTGTTATTCAAAAAGGCTGCCTGACAGCCTGAACGCAAAGTTTTTACAGGAATGTTATGAATTTGATCTGCCTGGACCTGGAAGCCAGCGGCCTGGGACCGTACTCCTATCCAATTGAAGTTGCCTGGAAAGGAACAGAGGAGGTATCAGATAGCTTTCTGATTAATCCAGATTCTGTACCGGAGTGGACCTTCTGGGATGAGTATGCTGAAGAGCTGCACAATATCTGTCGCAGCGAGTTACGTGAGCATGGCATCAGTGCATTATCTGCCTGTCTGCGTCTCAATGATGCGTTAGAGGGGCGTGATGTCCTGAGTGATGCCTGGGAGTTTGATCATTTCTGGTTGACGCGTTTGTTTAAGGCAGCGGGGCAGAAAATGGCATTTCGCTTGGTTAGCTTGCGCGAAGTGTTAAGTGCTGAAGAGCTGATTCAGTATCAGTTTGTCTGTAAGGCCCAGTTGCGCCAGCATCGGGCGATGGATGATGTTGATCACATATTGCAGGCGATTCGCAGCGTCAGGTTTTCTGACTAGAGCGCATTAAGGTTAATCTCGCACTGATTATAAAAAGGCAGCTGATACGGCTGCCTTTTGGTTATTTCAGCGTATTATTTCAAAACAGGATATCAGAGCGCTTAACTCATCCGGTTTACAGCAACTCATCAAGCCCGGAGCGTAACTGCATCGCTTCCTCTGACGTTTCGGCTATATCATCTGGAAGTCCTGCAAGTTCGGCGACTGCAGTGGGGAATTGAGTGATAACATCGTCAATGGGCTGGTTGTGCTGAATACAGGTGTTGATATAGCACGCAATATTCACAATCGCACTGAGTGAGTTTGGGGTTTCCGCAGCGAAAGGCTGTTTGTGGTAGCGAACAGCTTCGCCCAGGCTGGTCGGAAACTGCCAGTATTTTAACAGTGCCTGACCCGCTTCCGCCGTCGTAAAATTAAGTCTCTCCATCTCTGCTGCGGAGCGACTACAGCCGGTTTCATCAATCAGTTTGACTATCGCTTCAGCGAGCTTTGGCTTTGATAGGTGTAATAGCAGTTGGCCGATATTATGAATAAGCCCAACCGTGAAGGCAGTATCAGGATCAACATCCTTGCTCTTTGCTGCGAACCATTTTGACAGGGCTGCGACTTCGAAAGACTCTGACCAGAATCGCTTGAGATCGAGTCCCTCCACCTCTTTTACTGATCCGGCAAACCCTGAGGCGACCACCATCGTTTTCAGTTGTGTCATACCCAGTAGAACGATTGCTTCATTGATTGAGGTGATTTTTCGGCTAAGGCCGAAATGGGCTGAGTTGACCAGGCGAAGAACTTTCAGAGACAGCGTCTGATCATGAATTATTTTATCGGCAATGACGCTGTAATCGGCTTTGGGATTGTTGAGTTGCTGAATAAGCTCGCGTACGACGTCGGGAACATTTGGCAGCTGATGTGTTTGTTGTAATAGTTCGCTGACTTCCATCGGTTCTTCCTCATCGGTTGATTGTGGCAGGCCGCCCAGTGAGAAGGAGGCTTGTGGCACTTTCAATTCAGAATCAGCTTAATGCCGAGGTATTGCAACAGAAATGAAACTCAATATGGGGAGCTTTAGAGTCCGGCAGCAGTTGTCAGCTGCCGGATCGCTAAACAGGATATCAGAGGTTTAATACGTGTTTCTCAATGTGCATACGCAGTTCTTCATACTGACCCATCTCTTCAGGTTTGAAGTAAAACTTATAGAAGTTACGCTCAACAATGCTGCCTTTTGAGTCGCCGATCTGCTCTTTGGTGCTGGAGTAACGGTAAGCCATCTGCAGGTGGATAACGCGGGTGTGAGGTGGCACCGTAATTTGATGATTTTCCAGATCGTAGCGCGTTTTAGTCTCTTTAATCGTATAGAAAGAGATCTCCGCTGCATGACCCAGATTGATCAGAAAGTTACTGGTGACCGGCATGATATGGTTCTTTTCCATGCCATTGTGTTCCATGTAGATACCGCAATTTTTCTTGATCTTAATAAACATACTGATTCCGCGAGAGTGAGTTATTGTTTAGGACGGTGCGAACAGTTCTCTTGCGTCTCTGGTTGTTCGGTAACAACCCAGAATCAATTAAACCTATTCTAATCTTCCTTCGCACGGGAAAGTTGTAACGCCGCCAGATTATATGTCTGTTTTATAACAGAAATATGACTAAGTATAGAGCCAGATTCAGAAATAAAAAAAGCGATCATCTGATCGCCTTTCAATTAATTACTCCTGAGAGTAATTTTTCAGGAATACGGCAATGCGGTCAATTGCTTCGCAGAGTTCATCTTCCCGCGGCAGAAACACCAGACGGAAGTGCTGGGTATCCGGGACATTGAATCCGCTACCCTGAACAATCAGTACTTTCTGCTGTTGCAACAGATCCAGAGCCATCTTCTCATCGTTTTTAATCGGATAGATTTCCGGGTCAAGCCGGGCAAACAGATACAGCGCTCCCTGCGGTTTAACACAGGAGACTCCGGGTATCTCATTTATCTTCTGCCAGGCGAGGTTGCACTGATCATACAGTCGCCCACCGGGTATGGTCAGCTCGTCGATACTCTGGTATCCCCCCAGTGCTGTCTGGATTGCATGTTGTGCCGGAACGTTGGCGCACAGGCGCATACTGGCGAGCATATCCAGGCCTTCAACATAATCACGGGCGTGGTGTTTTGGTCCGGACAGAACCATCCAGCCAGAACGGAAACCAGCGGCTCTGTAAGCCTTCGATAATCCATTAAAGGTGATACAGAGAACCTCATCACTGAGTGACGCCAGCGGGATATGCAGTGCATCATCGTAGGTGATTTTATCGTAGATCTCATCGGCAAAAATGATCAGCCCGAACTCTTCAGCCAGTGCAACAATCTGCCGCAGAATCGCTTCAGGATAGACTGCACCGGTGGGGTTGTTCGGGTTGATGACCACGATACCTTTGGTGCGATCAGTAATTTTACTGCGAATATCATCAATATCCGGCGCCCAGCCTTTTTCTTCATCACACAGATAGTGAACCGGATTGCCGCCGGCGAGGCTTGCTGCGGCGGTCCAGAGCGGATAATCGGGGGCAGGAATCAGCAGTTCATCGTTATCGTTCAGCAGGCCCTGAGTTGCCATGACGATCAGCTCGCTGACGCCGTTACCCAGATAGATATCTTCGATAGTAACGTTGCGAATACCTTTTTTCTGGCATTCCTGCATCACCGCTTTACGGGCGGAAAACAGGCCTTTCGAATCACAGTAACCCTGCGCAGAAGGCAGGTTATAAATAACGTCCTGAACAATCTCTTCTGGTGCGTCAAAGCCAAAAGGTGCGGGGTTGCCGATGTTCAGTTTGATAACACGTTGTCCCTCTTCTTCAAGACGTTTAGCTTCCTGAAGGACGGGACCACGGATGTCATAACAGACGTTGATCAGTTTGTTCGATTTTCTGATAACGGACATGGATTAATCCTGTAGTGGTGCCCTGTAATATTCTATTATCGATAAGTGGTAAAATCAGAGAGTGGCTGCAGCTTACCGAAGGCCGGGAATAATACGCTGTTTCACAGATGTTGCACAGTAACCGATTGATCTTTTCGTTTAGTGTTTTGGTATTGGAGTTTTTATGGCTGATGATGATTTTAAAGTGAGAAAAACTGAAGATGAGTGGCGTGAACAGTTAACGCCTGAACAGTATTATGTTTGTCGGCAGAAGGGTACTGAACGTCCCGGAAGTGGGCAGTATGATCAGTTTTTTAAAGCCGGAACCTATCATTGTGTTGCCTGTGGTGAGCCTCTGTTCAGCAGTACAAGTAAGTTCGATGCGGGCTGTGGCTGGCCCAGCTTTGATGCTCCTGTAGTGGTCGAAAATATTACTGAAAACCGTGATACCTCTCATGGCATGATTCGGACTGAAGTGGTCTGCAGTGGGTGTGGCGCGCATCTGGGGCATCTTTTTCCTGACGGGCCAACCGAAACCGGTATGCGTTACTGTATTAATTCGGTGTCAATTGATTTTGATGCGGAGGGCGTTGAGCAGTGAAGTCGTTTAACTGGATCTATGAGCATGTGGTTGCTCATAAAGCGGGGCAGGATGTGGAGGCTTTGTTGCCGTCGGTTAAATCAGCAGAGGAGCTGAAAACGATAGGCGATGACCGGTTGCTGTCAGAGCTTTCTCTGAGAGTATTCCGTGCGGGAATAAAACACTCGGTAGTGGATGCAAAGTGGCCAGCGTTTGAACAGGCGTTTCATAGTTTTGATCCGGATAAAATTATTCTGATGAGTGATGATCAGTTAGAGAGTCTGATGCAAAATGATCAGATTATCCGTCACTGGGGTAAGATTAAATCGGTGCGGGCAAACGCGATGATGGTGACTGAGTTGGCGGCGCAACACGGCAGCTTTGCTAACTTCATTGCTGACTGGCCGGTGACCGATATTATTGGTCTTTGGGCGCTGCTGAAAAAGCAGGGTCAGCAGTTGGGCGGTAAGTCCGGTGCGTACTTTTTACGTCAGCTTGGTAAAGATACATTTATTCTCACCGATGATGTGGTCGCGGCGCTAAAAGCTCAGGACATTATCGCTAAGGCACCTACCGCGCAGCGGGATCTGCAAAAAGTACAAGGCTGTTTTAATCAGTGGCAGCAGGAGTCAGGCCGGCCAATGGCGCATATTAGCCGGCTGCTCTCCTATACGGTGGGTTGGTAGTAACGCCGTTATTGGGCCAGGAAGTTAACCAGCTTGGTATCGTTGAATGCCCGGCTGATGGTTATCAGCAGGACTTCATTGACCATTTTCTGGTTATCTGCGAGCGACGGCGTGGTGGCATACTGATATTCTTTTTCAGTGCTGTAGCTGCCGTTTAAAAATTCACTGTTTTTCTCAGCGGTAACCTTAATAGTGGCATTCAGCTTCACTGATTGCAGTGCGCTTTGAGTGGCGCTGTATTCCAGCTTTGTCAGGTCGATAATTAGCCTGGTATCGGCAGTCTGTACCGGAATAGCTCCCAGTTTCACCACCGCAACTTTGGCACCCTGACGCAACGCTTCTGCTGCAGGCAGTGGCAGATTGACCGCTGCCCGGTCACTGAAGCGGCTGATGCGATAGCCGATGACATCTGAGCTGCGCATATCCCTGGCTTGTACTTCAATCTGAAGATCAGCGGGCAATACTGACTGTGCAGTTACTGTTGGATGTAGTGGTTCAACAGAAACCTGATGTGGTTTGAACGTGCTGCATCCTGACAGCAGGAAAATGCTGCCGATGATTGAAATTATTGCTTTACGCATGGTTTATTGCTCCATATCAGGGATCGGTTTTGGGCTTAGTTTTCCCAAAAAAAGTTCCAGTGAATCAGCTAGCTTCATTAGCGGTTTTTTGCCTGGCTGTTCGAGCCATATCTCTCCGGTCTGGTTGTCGACTGATATAAACTTCTCGCCATCGGGTTCTGTACAAGCAAAAAACAGGGTAGCAGGCTGTTTCTGCTTTTGCTTAGTCAACAAGTGGCCTACCAGGTTCCCGCGAAGGCGTTCACAATCTTTCTCACTCCAGAGAAACAACAGACTCAGATCGCCCCAATGGGAAGTTGCTGGTAGTGGGTCAGACCAGTAGCGGCTGTACCAGGTGCGAATATCCGGGTGTAGAGCATACCCCAGAGCGTGTTCCAGACGGTCTAGCATATCATGGCAGGCATTATCAGTTTGTGACTGTAACACCGGCTGCCATGCCGTCTGTTGACCAGGCTCTGCGGTTGGCTCGTGGCACTCTGAAAGCCATTCAGGGTCGTAGATGGTTAGGGGGAGACGACCGGTCTGACTGAGTTGCAGATCAAGGGCCTGTTGTATAAATGAATCAATTTTTTCATTCAGGGTCTGGGACATCTTGGTTGGGTCCGGTGCAGCAGGGTTAGTCTTTTGTGCCATAAGGCTATTGTGATCCTGAGTTTACCAGAGGATGCAAGGGTTAGCGCAAAACATCGCTACATATGTGTCTGCACTGGTGGAGGGCTGACTCCTCTTCATGATGAAAATATTTTAAGATAAACGTTTGACATGCCAAGCAAAATCCTTACAATTCGGCTCTCGATTTGAGGGCGTGTAGCTCAGTTGGGAGAGCGTCAGACTGAAGATCTGAAGGTCGCGTGTTCGATCCACGCTCACCGCAATTAACTTTTTTTTGCAAATGCATAATAAAATACATTTCTTCTCTTTTCTTTTTTTTTTGCTAAAGGAAACATGCTGCCC
>NZ_JBNKYN010000078.1:0-21458 GCF_050300915.1 Amphritea sp. | reverse complement strand
CACCGCGACAGCACGGGCTGCGCCACCCGCGCCAAACAAAACCACCTGCGTTCCCCGCGGATCGGTCACCTCTGTCAGGGCGGTAACGAACCCCCGGCCGTCGGTGTTTTCGCCAATATATTCGCCGCTGGCACTGCGCACTATGGTGTTGACGGCGCCGATAATCTCTGCCGACTGTCCCAGTCCATCCAGATGTTCGATCACTGCTACTTTGTGGGGGATTGAACAGTTAAAGCCCGCCCAGCCCATCGCCCGGGCACCCAGAACTGCGTCTTTAAGGTGTTCCGGTGACACTTCGCAGTTGATATAGCGCCAGTCGAGCTGGTGGTGCTGATAAGCGGCTTCAACCATGGCGACGGTGGGGTTCTCCATCGCCGGCATGGCAAATGAACCGGTCAGATTGCTGAGAAAATTGATCTTCATTGGCTTTCCCCAAAAAAAAGGCCCTGATGTTGAGTCAGGGCCAAAGCTTTACTTTGTTCAGACTGCGAATGCGCCTGCGGCATGTTCATGAGGGTCCATCGCTCCGGTCATAATCGCCACCGCTTCTGACATGGTGTGGGTGTCCGGTTTGATCACCGCATGGCGTTTGCCCAGCCGGTGGATATGGATGCGGTCGGCCACTTCAAATACATGGGGCATGTTGTGGCTGATCAAGACCACAGACAGGCCCCGGTCGCGTACATCTTTGATCAGATTCAGCACCCGGCGGGATTCTTTTACCCCCAGCGCCGCGGTGGGCTCATCCATAATCACTACATGCTTGGCGAAGGCCGCCGAGCGGGCCACGGCCACCCCCTGGCGCTGACCGCCGGACAGGGTTTCCACCGCCTGGTTAATATTCTGGATGGTTAACAACCCCAGATCGGAGAGCTTCTGCCGGGCATTATCGTGCATCGCTTTCTTATCCAGCATACGGAACACCTTACCCAGAATACCTGGCCGCAGTTGTTCACGGCCGAGGTAGAGGTTATCGGCGATATCCAGCGAAGGGGCGACGGCGAGGTTCTGGTAGACGGTTTCGATACCGGCATTGCGGGCATCCATCGGGCTTTTGAAGTTCACCGTCTCATTATCCAGTTTGACGGTGCCCCGGTCGGGCACCAGCGCACCGGACAAGGCTTTGATCAGAGACGATTTACCGGCTCCGTTATCACCGATGACGGCCAGAATTTCACCTGGATAAAGGTCGAAATCTGCGCCATCCAGGGCGGTAACATGACCATAACGTTTAACCAGTCCACGTGCCTGTAATACTGTAGCTTTACTGTTATTCATGATTATACCTTCCGAATCCACTGGTCCATGCCAACGGCAACAATGATGAGCAGGCCGACGGTAAACTCCTGCCAGAGTACATCGACTCCAGCCAGCGCCAGACCGTTACGAAACACCCCAACCACCAGGGCGCCGATAAGTGTGCCGAAGATTGATCCCCGACCCCCGAACAGGCTACAGCCGCCGATCACCACGGCGGTGATACTGTCGAGGTTGGCGGTCATGCCCGCTTGTGGGCTGACCGACCCGATGCGGCCGATCAGTGCCCAGGCGCCGATGGCGCAGATCGCTCCGGCGACGATATAAACCGACATCAGGATACGGTTGGTACGGATGCCTGCCAGACTGGCGGCGCCCGGATCATCACCGGTGGCATAGACATGCTTGCCCCAGGCGGTCCAGTTGAGGGCGTACCAGATCAGCGCAAACAGCGCGAGCATCAAAAGTGAGCCGTAAGTCAGTTTGGCTCCGAACAGCTCGATGGTGTGTCCGGTCCAGTGTAGTAGCGGTGCGGTTTGTTCAATGGCCTGAGAGCGGATGGTTTCGCTTTTGGAATACCACAGGTTCAGGGCAAAGAAGATGTTCCAAGTGCCCAGGGTGACGATAAAGGGGGGCAGGCGGAACAGGGTGACCAGTATGCCGTTGATGTAACCGGCGATGGCGCCGGTAGCGATACCGGCCAGCAGGGCTATCTCGGGGGGCAGACCGACGTCGATCGCCATCTTACCCATGATAACGGAGGTGAGTACCATGATGGCACCTACCGACAGGTCGATACCGGCGGTGAGAATAATCAGTGTCTGGGCGATACCCAGAATACCGATGATGGTTACCTGCTGAAGAATCAGCGACATATTGAAGGGGTGCAGAAAACGGTCACCGATAATAATGCTGAACGCGATCACGGCGAGTAACAATACGATGGCGGGGGCCGCCGTTGGATTTGCATGGAAAAAGCGGTGAGTCTTCTCAACAAACGACAGTGTCTCTTTTTCAAATGAGGCTACTTCTCCACCTGCAGAAGCGGCGACCAACTCGTGATCAGCTGTCTGTGTTGTTTTGAGTGTGCTTGAGTCAGCCATGGGGTTCTCCTGGTATTACCTGATAGCCAGCAGGGTATGGCTACCCTGCTGTTGTGTTGTACTTAACTGTCCGGGCTTAGCCCCAGCACATAGACAGACCTTCAGATGAACTCCTGGCATCGATATCACTGACAGGCTTATCGGTAATCAGCTCAACGCCGGTATTGACGAAATCCAGTCCCTCAGTGGTCTGAGGTTTTTCGCCGGTCTGGGCGAATTTGAGGATGGCATCAACGCCCATTGACGCCATGCGCAGCGGGAACTGCATCGAGGTAGCACCGATTACGCCGTCTTTGACGTTCTCAACACCGGGGCAGCCGCCATCAACAGAGACGATCAGCACATCATCGGCGCGGCCAGCAGACTTAAGCGCTTCATACGCGCCCGCGGCCGCCGGTTCATTGATGGTGTAGACCACATTGATTTCGGGATCTTTCTGCAGCATATTTTCCATCGCCCGGCGACCCCCTTCCTCAGCACCGCTGGTGACATCGTTACCGACAATGCGTGGGTCGGTTTCATCGCCGATACGGTTTGGGTCATTCAGGTCGATACCGAAGCCTTTCAGGAAGCCCTGATCACGGGCAACATCGACCGTTATCTGGCTGCTGTTCAGGTCCAGCATCGCTATTTTAGCCGTTGCTGCTTTATCACCCAGGGTTGCGGCCGCCCACTGACCGATCATCTCACCCGCTTTAAAGTTATCGGTGGCAAAGGTGGCATCTGCTGCGGTTGCAGGGCTCAGTGGCGTGTCCAGCGCAATCACAAGAAGACCGGCTTCACGGGCACGCTCAATAGCGGGTACGATACCTGCGGGGTCACTTGGGGTAATCAGAATCCCTTTAGCGCCGGATGCGATCAGGTTTTCTACTGCCTGAACCTGAGACTGATTGTCACCATCAAACTTGCCGGAAAAAGTGCGCAGATCAACACCCATCGCATCGGCTTTCTGTTGCGCGCCCTCACGCATTTTGACGAAGAATGGATTGGTATTGGTTTTAGTGATCAGGCCTACGACAGGTTTGTCGGCTGCCATGGCGAAAGGCGCAGACAGGGCGGTGGCCAGCATCATAGCTTGAACAACTGATTTCTTATTCATGGCGTACTTTCCTTTTATTTTTATCTTTCTGGTTGTCTTGAAACGGTGGATTCTGAATCCGTTGTTCATCAGTCCTTATGAGCAAGGTTATGAATGACGCTGCTCTGATGAATCTCAGTGTCTATTTAAAAGGAGGGGAATTAATGGGGAATGTCGAGAGTGGATCATCGTGTTAACAATTGAAATATTGCGCTTCCGAACTGAACTCTGAGGGGGCCTTACTATGAAAAGACCGGTTTTGGATGAGTAGGCTCTTGTAGCTGAATCTGCCTGTTTCAGGCGTGATCAGGGATGAATAGTGGATCTCTGGTTTAAACAAAAAAACCGGCACCCACGGAATTGAGTTCCGGTTTCACTGACCGTATTAAATGCAGTCTTCCGAAGGGGAGGGAGTTGGATGCGAAGGTCAGGCCCTGTTTATATGAGCTATGAAAATGGGATTTTCAAAGGCTCAGTTAAAAGGTGTAGTTGAACCGAACCCGGGCTGCGGTGGTTTCATCGTCCACCACATTCGATGCACTGGAGTAGGACCCGGCGAAAGTGACGGTTGCTTCTGGAATACCAAACAGGGGTACTGAGTAAGCGATATAGCTGGTGGTCACATCAGGGTCAGGACCGGTGGCGTTATCCTCGTCAGAGCGGATGATACCCGCACCCAGATTGCCGTAGGTGAAGTTCGCCGCATAGGAGTTGACTGTCTGATCGGTGTTGTCATCTTCCAGACGGGAAGCAGAGATGTTGACGTTGGAGCCGGACAGATCAAAGTTAGCCGTTAATGCATAACCGGTCTGATCGACATTGCCGCCCGCGGTCAGGTCGTACTTTACACGTTCAAAACCTGCCGTCAGGCTGAAAGCGTCAGCGCTCCAGGTAACAGAAGGGCGGTAACCGGATACGGCGGTACCATTATCACCGGCGGTGTCATCATCACCATAGAGGGTATCCAGTTCAAACTTCAGGCTGTCTGAGGCTTTAAAGTGCAGGGCGATCTGACCCCCATCGTCACCGGCAAAACCGCGCACTTTGTTTGCCTCGTAAACCGATACACCACCGGCATGGGCAATCAGGGTGTCTTTACCCAGAGGGAATAGATTGATCGCCTCGAAGCGGCCGATCTGCGCATCCCAGCTGTTGTTGCCCAGCTGAATATAGGCATCACGCACCACCACATTTTTATCGCCATCGGTGGTCAGCCGCACGCCGCCTTTGGCCGCAACGAAGTACTCGCCGTTTTCACGTTTTGAGGCGACATTCAGTTCGACAAAACCGTTCTGGTCATAGGTTGTGGAGGAGGTTGCGGTATCAATCGCATCGGTATCGAGCTCAAGATTGGCATCAAATACGAGCTGTGCCTGCGCTGTACCGGCTAATAGGCAGCCAATAGCCGCAGAGGTTAATAAAATGGACGTTTTCAACGTGATTCACCTTTTCGTTTTATTATTTTCAGATCAGCGTGTCGCAGGCCGAGCTCATCAGGACAAGTCTGATCTCCTGCGATACGCTGACTGCTATTGAAGAGGTGTAGGGTTAACCTCTGATTTTATTCATTCAGAGCCCTGTTAATAATTGAAATGCTTGATAAAAATTTTAGTGTGGCCCGGTATGAGATTGCCTGTCGGCAAGCGATAACTGTTATCAGAGGGTGGGCTTGCAGACAAAAAAAGGCCCTGATCGAATGAGTGCAATCAGGGCCTTTTGGGACGCGTTGATCTGCCTGCCTCTGATCTGCTATCAGAGTACCGCCGTTTATAGTTGCAGGTCGTCTATACCGGGCAGTGAGGTGAAGGCTCCCTTATGGGATACCGCGTAGGCACCGCAATGGGAGGCGAACCGCAGTGCTTGCTCTAGTCTGTCCGGCGTGTTCAGCAGTGTATTCAGGTCACCAGGCAGACAGTCCATTGCGGCAAGCTGATAGATAAATCCACCAATAAATGCATCACCTGCAGCGGTGCTGTCCACCATAGAGACGCGGGGTGGCGTGACTGTTCCGGCGTTCTGTGTGCTGAAGTAACGCAAAGGGTTGCCGCCATCGGTCAGCAGTACCAGTGATACACCGCTGTCCAGTAATCGTTGCAGCACCTCATCCTGTGAGGTGCTGGCGGCGAGAAAGTTCATCTCTTCCTGACTCAGTTTAACGAGATCGGCCAGCGCCAGGGCCTGCCAGATAGGGGCAGCCGGATCGCTGCCCGCAGGCCATAAGTTGCTGCGCAGGTTGACATCAAAACTGATGAGAAAGCCTGCTGCTTTGGCTTTATCTATCCCGCTCAGCGTGGCCTCTTTGATGCCGCTTGCCGTCAGAGTATTGGAGCAGAAGTGAAAGATGCCCGCATCTGCAAACCAGTGATCCTCAAATTCGTCCGCAGTAAACAGCATATCGGCAGAGGGGTTACGGTAAAAAGTGAAGCTGCGCTCGCCCTCTGCGTCCAGTGAAACAAACGCCAGTGCGGTGTTGGCTGCATCGGTATTCAGCAGGTAATCGCTATTCACGCCCGCTTCATGCAATGACTGACGCATAAAGACACCAAACATATCGGTGCCGATTTTACCGGCCATGTAACTGTTGCCGCCTAATTTTCCTACGGCCGCCGCGACATTGGCGGGGGCACCTCCGGGGTATTTCGCAAACTGCTCAATCTCGTCAGACTGGTTTTCACTGACCCGGTTAGAGAGCATGTCGACCAGAGCTTCGCCAAAAGAGATGACCTTTAGCATGGTTGTGTTCCTGAACGGTTATTAGGGAGGGGGCAAAAAAAATGGCTCCACTCCCCTGAGTATAATGGCTCTATTTAAAAGCGAATGCGTTAACCGGCGATGTCTGATGGGTTAACGCCCGTTAACAATTGTAACCAGTTATCGCTGAATCATGAATCCCGGTTATTGTGCGAAAATCTCGCCACGACCACGATAAGGGGCTGCCTCCTGAAGCGCTTCTTCGATACGCAACAGACGGTTGTATTTGGCCACCCGGTCTGAACGGCAGAGAGAACCGGTTTTAATCTGTCCGGCACAGGTGCCAACGGCCAGGTCGGCGATGGTGGTATCTTCCGTTTCGCCTGAGCGATGGGAGATGATCGCGCGATAGCCTGCATCCTGCGCCATTCTGATCGCATCAAGGGTTTCACTCAGGGTGCCGATCTGATTAAACTTGATCAGGATTGAGTTGCCGATCTTCTGATTGATACCGCGCTGAAGTATCTGCGTATTGGTGACGAACAGATCATCACCTACCAGTTGAACTTCACTACCCAGTTTCTCTGTCAGGTAAGCCCAGCCTTCCCAGTCGGATTCATCCAGACCATCTTCAATTGATACAATCGGATAGTGTTGAGTCAGTTCGGCCAGGTAATCGCTGAAACCCTCTGAACTGAATGACTTACCTTCGCCGCTGAGCTGATACTCGCCATCACGGTAAAACTCAGACGCGGCACAGTCCAGTGCCAGAGTGAAGTCTGTTCCCAGTGTGTAGCCTGCCTGTTCAACCGCTTCACGAATCACGATCAGCGCTTCCTCGTTGCTTTTCAGGTCCGGCGCAAAACCACCCTCATCACCCACGGCAGTACTCAGTCCCCGCGCCTGAAGTACTTTCTTGAGAGAGTGGAATACCTCAGCGCCCATGCGTAAGCCTTCACGAAAAGTGGGGGCAGAGACCGGCTGAATCATAAACTCCTGAATATCAACCGTGTTGTCGGCATGCTCGCCACCATTGATGATGTTCATCATCGGCAGAGGCATGCTGAATACGCCAGGCTGTCCATAAAGAGAGGCGATGTGGGCATAGAGAGGACGGTGCTGATCCGCTGCGGCGGCTTTTGCCGCGGCCAGAGAAACCGCCAGCATCGCGTTGGCACCAAGGTTAGATTTGTTTTCGCTGTTGTCCATCTCGATCAGCGCCTGATCCAGCGCCCGCTGATGACGGGCGTCAAAACCTTTGAGCACAACGGCGATCTTTGCGTTGATATTATCAACAGCGGTTAAAACTCCTTTGCCGTTGTAACGGCTTTTATCGCCATCTCTCAACTCCAGTGCTTCTCTTGAGCCGGTACTTGCCCCTGAGGGCGCACAAGCGACGCCGGTTACACCTGAGGCCAGTATCACCTCGGCTTCAACGGTTGGGTTACCCCGGGAGTCGAGGATCTCCCGTGCAACTATCTTCTCGATGATACTGGTCATTTTAAGGGTCTCCTCAGACATTTGTTGTTAGTTTTATTGTTTGTATCGAAAATATTGACTGCGGGTTTGTAAACAAAAATAGCAATAGGTAAGCCGTCCCACGTGAAAAAAAGGGATCACCCGGTTAGATAAACCAGGTGTCCCCTAAGGGCCTTTGCAGATGCTCAGGCCATTCCGCGAACAAGTGTTTACCAGTGATAAATCCGTATCGCTAAACCCGGACTACCTTCATCGTGTTGGTGCCACCCTGGGCGTTGAGGTAATCACCTTTGGTGATAATAACCATATCGCCTGGTGCCACAATTTTGCGTTCCTGCAGTTCCTGAATCGCTTTGCTGTTAATCTCTTCGGGATCATACTGTTCGGCATAAAAGGGGATGGTGTATACGCCACGATATAAGCCGACCCGGTATTGGGTATCTTCGCGGCCTGACAGGGCGAAGATCGGCACTGAGGTGCGTAAGCGCGACATCAGTTGGGGGGTAGCGCCGGACTCGGTCATGCTGATGATCGCTTTAATGCCTACCAGGTGGTTGGCCGCATAGATTGCAGACAGCGCAATGGTTTCATCGATGTTGTGGAAATCTTCATTGATCCGGTGCTTTGATCGTTTCGATGATGGATGACGCTCTGCACCCAGACAAACACGGTTCATCGCCTGAACGGTCTCTGTTGGATAGTCACCGGCGGCAGTTTCTGCCGACAGCATCACCGCGTCGGTATAATCCAATACTGCGTTGGCAACATCCGATACCTCTGCCCGGGTTGGCATGGGGCTGCTGATCATTGATTCCATCATCTGGGTGGCGGTGATCACGACGGTATTCAGGGTGCGGGCACGGGCGATGATATGTTTCTGTACCGCGATCAGTTCGGCATCACCAATCTCTACCGCCAGGTCGCCCCGGGCCACCATCACCGCTTCTGAGGCGCGGATAATATCGTCCAGTACTTCAGGGTCGGCGACGGTTTCAGCCCGCTCAATCTTAGCGACCAGTCCTGCAGATGATCCTGCGGCTTCGAGCAAAGCTCTTGCTTCGTGCATATCAGCGGCATCCCGGGGGAATGATACTGCCACGTAGTCCACCCCAATAGCGGCAGCGGTTTTAATATCGTCTTTGTCTTTATCGGTGAGCGCCTTTGCCGAGAGGCCGCCGCCTAAGCGGTTAATCCCCTTGTTATTGGACAGCCAGCCGCCAACCAGCACCTCGGTATTCAGCTTGTTTTCGAACGTTTCAGTCACTTTTAATTCGATACGGCCGTCATCCAGCAGCAGAATGTCGCCCACGCGGGCATCTTCTATCAGTGCTTTGTAATCAAGTCCCACCCGGGTGACATCACCAGCATCACGATCCAGTGTGGCATCCAGAGTAAATGGCTGACCGATTTTTAGCTTAACTTTTTGCTCAACAAAGCGAGAGATACGTATTTTCGGGCCCTGCAGGTCACCGAGAATAGAAACAAACCGGCCGTGCTTTCTGGACAGTTTACGTACCAGTTCGGCGCGTTGACGGTGGTCTTCCGCTTCGCCATGGGAGAAGTTGAGGCGCACGACATCAGCCCCTGCGAGAATCAATTTTTCGAGTTGCTCTTCACTGCTGGTTGCAGGTCCCAGCGTGGCAATTATCTTAGTACGTCTCAACATGTTCATCATTTCCTCAGGCTGGCGCGTGCATCAGGGCCAGCGTGTTATCCAGCATACGGTTGGAGAACCCCCACTCGTTGTCATACCAGGACATCACTTTTACCAGTCGTCCGGATACCTTGGTTTGAGAGGCATCGAAGATTGAGGAAAGCGGGTTATGGTTGAAGTCAACTGACACCAGCGGAGCTTCGTTATAACCCAGCACCGCTGAGTGGGCGGCAGCGTTGGCAAGCAGTTGGTTGACTTCAGCGACGCTGGTTTGCCGTTCGGCGATAAAACTCAGGTCGACCAGAGATACGTTAATGGTAGGCACCCGTACCGCCATGCCATCAATTTTGCCGGCCAGTCCGGGCAGCACCAGGCCGACCGCTGCTGCTGCGCCGGTTTTAGTCGGAATCATTGACTGAGTGGCAGACCGTGCCCGATAGAGATCAGAGTGATAGACATCGGACAGGTTCTGATCATTGGTATAGGAGTGAATAGTGGTCATCAGGCCGCTTTCTATGCCGATCTGCTGTTGCAAAACCTGAGCTACCGGTGCCAGGCAGTTGGTGGTGCAGGATGCATTTGAAATCACTTCGTGAGACTGACGCAAAATCTGATCATTGACGCCATAGACCACGGTGGCATCAACGTTTTTACCGGGGGCAGAGATAATCACTTTACGTGCCCCGGCAGAGATATGTTGCGCGGCTTGAGCACGCTCGGTGAACAGCCCAGTACACTCATATACAACATCGATGTTCAGTTCTTTCCAGGGAAGCTCTGCAGGGTTGCGAACGGCACTGATAGAGATGTTATCGCCGTTAACTATAATACTTTCTGCGGTATGATCGACCTCGCCGGAAAAACGACCATGAACGGTGTCATACTTAAACAGGTGGGCGTTGATAGTGGCGTCGCCCAGGTCATTGATGGCGACCACCTGAATTTTATCGCGGTAGTTATTTTCATAAAGTGCCCGGAGCACATTGCGGCCGATGCGGCCAAATCCGTTGATTGCGACGCGAATTGTCATTGAATATACCTCGGTACTGACGTTGTAAGTGTTATTTGTTGCTAATATTACGTAGTTTTATGTAAAAATCAATGGAGCTTTGAAAAATAAATTAGTAAACTTACCAAAATAAAAGATATCGAACAGAGGTTAGGTTGCAGGCTTTATACTTAGTTTGCGTCTGACCAAAGAGAAGCTCAGGAGTTACTATGCACACCGTTGTTAAGCAGGTTACAGATCGAATCATTGCGCGCAGCCGGGCAACCCGCGAAGACTATTTACGCCAGATGAAAGGCGCAGAAGAGAGGGGTGTACACCGGGCTCGTCTATCCTGCGGTAATCTGGCACACGGTTTTGCGGCCTGCGGGGCTGATGATAAGCAGGCACTGAAAATGGTTAACGCGGTGAATGTTGGCATTATTTCGTCATATAACGACATGTTGTCTGCCCATCAGCCGTTTGAAGCGTTTCCCGATCAGATTCGTGAAGCGGTGCATGAGCTGGGGTCTGTGGCACAGTTTGCCGGGGGGGTGCCCGCTATGTGTGATGGTGTCACCCAGGGACAACCCGGTATGGAGCTGAGTCTGTTCAGCCGCGATGTGATCGCGATGGCGACGGCGGTGGGCCTGTCGCACAATATGTTTGATGCGGCGCTCTATCTTGGTGTCTGCGATAAAATCGTGCCCGGCTTGCTTATCGGGGCATTACGATTTGGCCATCTGCCAACGCTGTTTGTGCCAGCAGGCCCCATGCCCAGCGGTTTGCCGAATAAGGAGAAAGCTAAGATTCGCCAGCTCTATGCCGAAGGGAAGGTGGGCCGTGATGCGTTGCTGCAGTGTGAATCTGATTCCTACCACAGCGCCGGGACCTGCACCTTTTATGGCACCGCGAATAGCAACCAGATGGTGGTTGAGGTGATGGGGCTGCATCTGCCGGGTTCCTCTTTTGTTAATCCGGGTACTGAGATGCGTGAAGCGCTGACCCGTGAGGCGGCCAGGCAGGCTGTGCGTCTGACGGCTCAGAACGGCGAGTTCACACCGCTGTATAAAATTGTTGATGAACGCTCTCTGGTGAATGCGGTGGTTGCTTTGCTGGCGACCGGCGGCTCCACTAACCATACCATGCACCTGATCGCGATCGCCCGGGCAGCTGGGGTGATTATTAACTGGGATGATTTCTCTGACCTGTCTGCTGTCGTACCACTGCTGGCGAAGGTTTATCCCAACGGTGAAGCGGATATCAATCACTTTCAGGCGGCGGGTGGAGTTGCTTATCTGGTGCGTGAACTGTTGGCTGGCGGCTATCTGCATGAAGATGTTATGACCGTCGTGGGCCAGGGGTTGTCACGCTACACTCAGGAGCCCTTCTTCGAGAATGGCAAGCTGGTATGGCGCGAAGGGGTGCAGGAATCGCTGGATCCTGCTGTGCTGAGTACTGTGGAGCAACCCTTCAGCCCGAATGGTGGGTTGAAACTGATGCAGGGTAATCTCGGCCGCGGTGTGATTAAAGTGTCTGCCGTTGCACCTGAACATCAAGTTGTGGAAGCCCCGGCGATTGTGTTTGAAGATCAGAATGAGATCGGTGCGGCCTTCGAGCGCGGTGAGCTGGAGCGTGATTTTGTTGCCGTGGTGCGTTATCAGGGGCCAAAGTCCAATGGTATGCCTGAGTTACACAAGCTGACGCCCTTTTTAGGTACACTTCAGGACAGAGGCTTTAAGGTGGCGCTGGTGACCGATGGACGGATGTCCGGCGCATCGGGTAAAGTACCGGCTGCGATCCACGTCTGGCCAGAAGCCAGTCTGGGTGGGCCGTTGGCGCAGGTGGCCGATGGTGATCTGATCCGGGTTGATGCGACCACCGGCACTCTGGAACTAATCGCTGAAGATTCATCCTGGTTATCCCGTGGCCAGACGATGCCAGCTTCTGCGGCACAACATCATCATGGGATGGGGCGTGAGTTGTTTGCGCCGATGCGCGACCAGGTTAACTGCGCTGAAGAGGGCGCAACTGTTTTTAATTTTTCCGGAATAAAGTGAATGACCCAGTACGCACTCGTTGGTGACATCGGTGGCACTAATGCCCGTTTTGCATTGGTCCGGCCTGGCTCCGTGGTGTTAGAGCATGTGGATACCCTGCAATGTTCTGAGTATGACAATATTGATGCGGCATGCAGCGCCTATTTCAGCCGTGTCGGTATCGCCGGAATTGAACGGGCCTGTCTGGCGTTTGCCTGTCCGGTGCAGGGTGAAGTGATTAACATGACCAACAATCACTGGCACTTTAGCCGCACAGGTCTGGCAGAGCAGCTTGGCCTGAAGCAGCTGAAACTGGTGAATGACTTTACCGCGATGGCGCTGGGGATGCTGCACATCGGTGAGGATGATAAGATTCAGGTGGGTGTTGGTCAGTCTCTTGAGGGGGCGGCGCGACTGGTCATCGGCCCGGGAACCGGGCTGGGTGTATCCGGATTAGTCAAAGCCAATGATGACTGGATCCCCTTATCAACGGAGGGAGGTCATATCAGTTTTGCCCCTGCAGACGACGTTGAGATTGATCTGTGGCGAGCGCTGGTCACCCGTTTTGGCCGGGTCTCGGTTGAGCGGATTCTCTGCGGCCAGGGGTTGCTGAATCTGTATCAGATTTTATCAGAACGGCGGGGAAGCGAGATCGTCTGTCAATCGCCCGCAGCCGTGAGTATTGCTGCGGTAGAGGGAAGCGATCCTGTTGCGGTAGAGGCGCTAAGCCGGTTTTGTCGTATTCTGGGGGGCGTGGCGGGTGATAACGTATTAACGCTGGGGGCCCGGGGAGGTGTTTATCTCTGTGGTGGAATATTGCCGAGAGTGGCGGAGTTTTTCCTTCAGAGTGAGTTCTGGCGGGCCTTTGAAGACAAAGGGCGTTTTACGGATTACATGCAGGCGGTTCCGGTCTGGCTCTGTACCGCAGAGAATCCCGGGTTGTTGGGTGCGGCGGCACTGGATAACAGTGAAGTGACCGGCTGAGTTGTTAGATAGTAATCTGCAGATCTGGGCCTGGCTGACTTGCAGCTAGTCAGTAACGGACAGCGCTGATAGAAGACGGGCCATACAGGCCCGTCGGTTTTACCATTTTAAAGCTGCTAACGTGCAGTTTTTGGTGCTTCAGGAGCCTTGCTTAAGAGGCTTGCTTAAGAGGCTTACTTAAGAGCTTTGCTTCGCTCGCTTTGGAGCGGGTTTCGCTGGCTGTTTAGTCCCCATTTTACTACGTACAATATTCATCAGCCCCTGAGTTGATGGGTCATACTCAGAACTCTTCAGCTCAATATTACGGCTGATCTCAGTCGCCAGGCGCTTACCCAGTTGTACTCCCCACTGATCGAATGAGTTGATATTCCAGATCGCCCCCTGCACAAACACCTTATGCTCATACAGGGCGATCAGCGCGCCCAGATTATGGGGTGTTAACCGATCCAGCAGCAGGGTGTTACTGGGACGATTACCCGGGCAGGTCTGATAGTCGAGGATCCCTTCCTGCTGATCTCCATTCATAAACGCGTTGGCCTGGGCGAGCATATTGGTGAGCAGGGCAAAGTGGTGCTCTGCGGTTTTCTCGTCGGGCTCAAGGGAGGCGATAAAATCGATCGGCACGAAGCGTGTACCCTGGTGAAGCAGCTGGAAAAAGGCGTGCTGACCATTGGAGCCGGTCTGGCCCCAGACAATGGGACCGGTTGCAAAGTCGACCGGATGACCCTCCATATCCACCGACTTGCCATTACTTTCCATATCCAGCTGTTGCAGAAATGCCGGAAGCTGGTGCAGGGCCTGATCGTAAGGGATGATAGCCTGGGTTTCGGCCCCCAGGAAGTTTATATTCCAGATACCGATCAGGGCCATCAGTACCGGCATATTTTTGATCAGGGGAGCTTCAACAAAATGGCGATCCATTTCGTAAGCCCCCTCCAGCAACTCGATAAAACGGTCGTAACCGATGGACAGGGCAATTGCCAGACCGATGCTTGACCAGAGGGAGTAACGCCCACCCACCCAGGCCCAGAACTCGAAGATGTTTTCCCGGCGGATACCAAACTCCATCGCTGCCGCCTGATTGGTCGACAGGGCAACAAAGTGCTGGCCGATGTCAGACTGACCAGTGTTGTCAATAAACCAGCGCCGTGCGGTACTGGCATTCAGCAGTGTTTCCTGAGTGGAGAAGGTTTTGGTAGAAACGATAAACAGGGTGGTTTCGGGGTCAAGGCTGGTCAGTACTTTTTTAATGTGCTGCCCATCAACGTTGGATATAAAGTGAAAACTCAGCTCAGGATGCTTGTAGTTTAGCAGCGCACGGCACACCATATTGGGGCCCAGATCGGAACCACCGATACCGATGTTGACGATACTGCGGATCCGTTTGCTACTAAACCCTTTCCACTCACCGCTTCTGACCTTGTTGCTGAACGTTTCCAGTTTTTTCAGGCTGGCGCGAATGGCAGGCATAACATCCTCACCGTTGACGACCACCGGCTCTTCACCCCGGTTGCGCAGTGCTGTATGCAATACCGGCCGTTTCTCCGTTACGTTGATAATATCACCGGAAAACATCTGCGCACGGCGCTGATGAAGGGGGGAGTGATCTGCCAGTGTGATTAAGGTTTTAAGTGTTTCATCGCTGATCTTGTTTTTCGAGTAATCAAGAAATATTTCTCCCAGCTGAAGGCTCATTTTATTAAAACGTTCAGGGTCGTTTTTAAAATAATCTGCAATTTTATCGTTGCTGTTTTTTTCAGCCAGTTTAACAAGTTTTTTCCAGGTGACTGAAGAACTGAGTTGATACATAAATATCTCTCTTTTTATTGTTAGCCTTGATTCAAGGCGCTGCTAACGCTGTCTTTTTATGATGTTGTCGATCTCATATCTGGTAGCAGAGAGGTTGGGCCGGTAACACCGGGGAGCTACTGCTAGCCAATATGTATAGTAATATAACGTATAAAAATGCAATTTAATGGAAAATATATCACTATTTATAGGTAATAAAAACAAAATTATTATGTAAGCATTCTGTTTGTGCGTGAGCCTTGAATGGTGGGGGAGGCTCTGCACTTCTTCGTTCTATCCGTCTGTATGCGGATGCTGGTTTTTATGGAAACGTTGTATGTTTACTAAATTTTTTATCGTTTTAGTAAGTGTTTAGAACGTTTTAGATATTTAAGACGCAGTGTTTAGATGGTTTTTATTGCGGCTGCCATTCGTTTTCATAATATCTGTCGAAGGATTTATTGATCCTGAATATTTTATCTTCCAGTGATAACCGGAAGTTAATACTTTATTTCCGGTTACCTATAAAAAAAAGACGGAGAAGTATGAAGTGAATTACAATAAGAAAAAGTTTGTAAAGTCGATGCTTGGAGCGGCTATTCTGGTGGCTTTGTCCAGTCAGGGCATGGCCGGTACCGATTTCAATGCTAACCTCGAACTGGATACTGATGCTACCGATACTGCAGCCGCAGATACGACTTATGATCAGAATGGTCGGGTCGAGGTCAACGTGCTTTCCCGTCGTGAAAAAGGCGAATATTTTGTTCAGGCAAAAGGGACCGTGCTGCTCACCGTTGATGGCACAACCTCTGTTGATGACGCCTATGTTCAGTTCGGCTCAAAAACCTGGGATCTGCAGGCCGGGCGCTTTGAAGCGGTAAACCTGTTCCCGAAAGCAAAAGATACCCTGATTGTTCATGCGGGCGGTGTGAGCGTCTATGAAGCCAATATGGTACGTGGTCGTATCGGTGATGGCGGTGGTCAGTTCGCATTGCACTACAATGCAAACGACAATGTTAAGTTTGAGCTGGCAACCATTTTTGGTGATGAGAATGCTTCGGGTGATGACACGACCGCGGTTTCCGGCGTACGCCCTTCTATCACCTGGAGTACCGAGGGTTTCAGCCTGTTTGCGGGCTATGAGAAAGTTAAATATGATCTGACCGCTGGTGGTACTCAGGATAAAAGTGGTTTCGGTATCGGCACTAACTTTGATCTGGGTGCAGCTAACATCAATATCGCCGCTGCCCGCTCAAAAGATGAAAACAGTGACGAAAAGGTCACCTCATACATTGCCAACATGGTTTACGGTAACTTCGGTGCCGGTGTCATTCGTTCAGATGTTGATCAGGGCAGCAATACCGATCCTAACGTCACTACCGCTTATCTGGCGTACAGCGTTCCGTTGCTGGATATCGAAGGTGCAACGGTTACCTTTGCAGGCTCTTTCTCGTCAGCTGATAATGTCACTGATGATGAAACGACCGCGCTGCGGGTGCGCTTAAACTATACGTTTTAAGCACTGATGTTATCCCCCTGGCGGTTTGATGCAATGGAACCCCTTCCCATTGTGTCATCTCGCCGGGACTGATTCACCTGAGGAGTTGATGGACTGGCGGCTGCTGACAGCGCTAACCCATAAGCTTCTGTGCCATTTGCCGACAGAGATCTCTGATGCCTGTCGGTTTTTTTATATCTGGATCAGGGCATGGGGCAGCTTTCGCGGATAAGCAGCTCAGTTGGCAGTATTGTTTCGCGGGGAGGGGTTGGTTTTGTAAACAGGCTTGCTGCAATCTCACCTTTGGCAAAGTTATCCTGCTTAACGGTTGTCAGTGAGGGGGAGCTGGTAAGTGATTCGGGGACACCATCAAAACCTATTATTTTAAGCTCTTGTGGAATCCTGATTCCCATACGGGTTGCCTCTTTTATGGCGGTTAATGCATAGGTGTCGGTCATACAAAAAAGGGCATCCGGCCGGGGGGTGCAGTGCAGCGCTTCACGCACGGCAAGCAGGGCTGAAGCTTCCGTGTTATCCGGGATATGCCAGAGTCGCTCATTGGGCAAAACCACATTGTGCTCACTCAGTGCCTGACGGTATCCCTGCAGGCGAAGTGCAGCGACAGAGATGGTGTTGCTGAACAGATCGTTATCGTTGTAAACACGACACACATGCTTGGAATTGATGATGCGTAATCCCAGTATGGCGGGGTATTGTGGAGAGTGCTGCAGTGCCAGATCTGCGCTGTTGAACGCGCCGCCGAAATTGTCACTGGCGATGCTGCTGTGATCCCCCATAGCGCAGTCGACGGCAATCAGTTTTTTGCTTTGCAGCGTGAGCTGATCAAAAATGGCGTCGTCCTCAATATGGCCGTAGACAATAAAGCCATCGACGGTTGATTGTAACCGGCGCACCTGGTTGGTAGTGGATAGCTCCCGGGAGTGGATCATCAGCATGCTCAGATGCTGATTTTCCAGCTCGGTGGTAACGCCGTTGAGGAATTGATTGGCAACACTGTCGTTCAGGTTATAGCTGAGGCAATCTGGCAAAACTATGCCAATCACCCCCTGGCTGCCGCTGCAATCTGCTTTACGGGGGGAGCCAGAGCTGCGATATCCCAGTTGCTGGCACTCAGTTAAGATACGTTCGCGCAGCTCCGGTGAGAGTTGATCCGGATGATTGAATGCATTCGAAATAGTCGCTGTAGAGACACCTATATGATTAGCTGCATCCCGGATAGTGGGGCGGGGTGTTTTTTTGCTGTCAGCGATCATAGCCTGAGCCTCCGCAGTGAAGAGCTGTCAGAGGTTCTCTCTGTAATGTTTCATGGGTGAAACATTTTAAATAAGCAATCAGTTTCATAATGGGTGCATTCTTATTGTTATATGGCTTAAGAGATGGAGCGATATGAGTTATCTGATATCAGGTCATACTTGTCTGCCGCCACTGGCTTCTCTGAAACAGAAGTAAATTTATTAACTTATTGTTTAATATTGATTTTATTTCTTTTACTTAACGCGACAGTTTTTTAGTCAGGCTCATTTGGTCGTTTGAAAAGCCATTGTCGGGTTAAAAAACAATCCCTGCCAGCATTTGCAGTTTAACTCTGCTTTGGCCTTTAGTTAAAAAAATCTAATCATTGAGGTGAATAATACTCAAACAATATTGACAACTCAATGGCTCCGATCTAGTATTTGACAACGTTGTCAATAGATGGTCATAGATTGATGGTATCCATTAAACAGGTGGCGAAGCAGGCCGGAGTTTCTTTCAAAACCGTTTCCAGGGTGGTGAATAACGACCCTAATGTGCGTGAAGAAACCCGTGCCCGGGTGCAGGAAGCGATCGCTGCTTTGAACTACAGACCTAACCGGGCCGCTCGCATGATGCGTAATCAGCAGTCGGGTGTTATCGGTTTTATCTCCGATGAAGTGGTGACTCAGCCCTATGCCGGAGACCTGTTGATCGGGGCTCAGGAGGTGGCGAGTCAGCATGATAAGGTTTTAATGGTGGTTAACATTGAAAATGATCGTATTGGCAGGCAGCGAGCTATTGATATGTTGCTGGAGCGACGGGTAGAAGCTCTGGTCTATGCGAGCTATTACCATAAAGAGGTGCAGGTGCCGCAGGAGATGTTGCAGGTGCCATCTGTGTTAGTGAACTGCTATGCGGAAAACGAAACACTCACCACTTTTATTCCTGACGAAGTTCAGGCTGGTTATGATGCTACGCGGCTGCTGCTTGAACAGGGCCATAAACGCATTGGGCATATTACTCTGAATCCGGATATTATCGCTTCGGTAAAGCGACTGGAGGGTTATCGCAAGGCGCTCGCCGAGGCAGGGATTGCGTATGATCCGCAGTTGATTGTGCAGGGCGAGTCACGCTTTGACGAAGCTGAGGATAGTGCCAGTGTTGAAAAAGCGGTTGCAGAGTTGTTGAAACTGACTCATCAGCCAACCGCCTTTGTCTGTGGGAAAGATGAATTTGCCATGCAGGCCTACTTTGAGTTTGCCAAACGCGGCTTGCAGGTCGGCAGAGATATCGCGATCACCAGTTTTGATAACCAGCGTATGATCGCGCCAGGATTGTCGCCCGGGCTAACGACCATGGCATTGCCACATTTTGAGATGGGGCAGGCGGCGATGAACAGTATTTTCAATCAGGGGGACGATGTTGTCACCCGGTTGATCCCGTTTTCGGTTATTGAGCGGCAGTCTCATTTGCTGAAAAATTAGTGCTTATAATCAAGATAAAATAACAATAAGGGTCAAAACATGAAAAGAATGAACATCTCTCTTTTGTCTTGCGCAATAATGACAACGTTGACATTTGGTGTTAGCAGCGTTATGGCTGCGACCTCTGAAATCAAGCTGTGGCGTCATGAGACGAGTAATATTAAGGAGATCGAAGTCAACAAGGCGACAATAGATCGTTTTAATCAGTCGCAAACCAAATGGCATATTACTGCAGAGATGATTCCCGAGGGTTCATATACTCAGACGGTAACCGCTGCTGCACTGGCAGGAGATCTGCCCTGCATCCTGGATATGGATCAGCCGGTTGTACCTAACTTTGCATGGTCAGGTTATCTGCGTCCCCTTGAAGGTCTGCTTTCTCAGGATGCGCTTGATGGCCTGATTGGCGGTGCGAAAGGCACATACAAAGGCAAAGTCTATTCTGTCGGTCAGTTCGATGTCGCGCTGGCGCTGTTTACCCGTAAATCGATTCTTGAGAAATATAACCTGCGTCAGGCCACCTATGTGCAGCCGTGGACTAAGGCGGAACTGCTGGATGCCCTGGCTAAACTGAAAGCATCCGGTGAGTTCCAGTATCCGCTGGCGATGCGTACCGGCTGGACCGGTGAATGGTACTCCTATGGTTATGCACCGATGCTGCAGAGTTTTGGTGCAGACCAGATCAATCGTGACAACTACGTCAGCTCTGAAGGGGTGCTCAACGGTAAGGCCGGCCTGGCCTGGGGCACCTTCTTCCAAAGCCTGTTTGACAAAGAGTATGTTGATCGTAACCCCAGTGATGACAAAGCCTTTGTGCAGGGCCGCGCTGCGCTGGATTACGTTGGTAGCTGGGAGATGGCAAATCACTCTGAGCGCTGGGGCGATGACCTGGTTGTGATGCCGGTGCCTGATTTTGGTGGTGGCCCGGTTATCGGTGGCGGTTCATGGCAGTGGGGTATTGCCCAGTCATGTGCGAACCCGGAAGGTGCCGCTGCATTCGTTGACTTTATGCTGCAGCCTGAAGAGATCGCCGCTATGTCAGAGGCAACGGGGATGATTCCCTCCTCACCGGAAGCCGCAGAGCTGACTGACCATTATCAGGTTAGCGGCGACTGGCGTTTTTTCTACGATTTTTCAGCTGCGTTTGCTGTATTGCGTCCGGCGACCCCAGCCTACCCAATCATTTCCAGCACCTTCGAAAAAATGGCGCGGAATATAAAAGATGGTGCTGATGTGCAGGATGCCCTGGATGAAGCGGTCGATACTATCGAGCGCAACATTTCTGACAATAAAGGCTACGGTTTTACTCAGTAAACCGGTCTTTCCAGACTGTTATTGTGCTCTGTAAAAGAGGGCAGTAACAGTCTGATAGTGAAGCAGCGAGAAATCTGTATGAATGCTAATACGTCTGTAAACAGTAGCGACACGCTAACCGTGTCATCCGGTCGGCCTGCCGAGACCCGCCGCCCACCGAGAAAGCGTTATGTTTTTCTTATGAGTGCTCCGGCTTTGCTGGGTCTGTTTATGTTTATGGTTCTGCCGTTTTTAATGGCACTGGGGATGTCGTTTACCGATCAGCGTTTGTTGTCGCCTAATGCGACAGAGTGGGTTGGGTTACGTAATTACGACCGCTTGTTAAATGTTAGCTGGTTGGTGCAGGAGCCGGTTTCTGACGCAGATAACCATCTGCAACGGACCGCCGAGGGTGAGCTGGTCTATCCAAGATTGCGTTCAGTGCTGCGTAAGAACCCTGAATATAAAGAGTTTAAGGAGTTCACCCACTGGTCTTTTGGCGATAAACGGGTGGTTCTTCTGGCGAAGGATCCGAGCTTTATCCAGTCCATTATCAATACGTTACTGTTTGTCATTCTGGTGGTCCCCATTCAGTGTGGTACCGCCCTTGGATTAGCGCTGCTGATTAATCAGAAACTTCGGGGAATCTTTCTGTTTCGAACGGTATTTTTCTCGCCGGTGGTGACATCGATTGTGGTGGTGTCGATCGTCTGGAGCTTCCTGTATCACAAAGATTTAGGGTTATTTAATCACTATCTGAATGCGATGTCGTTTGGACTGATCGGTCCGGTTGACTGGCTGGGCGATCCGGACTGGGCAATGCCCTCTATTGTACTGATGTCTGCCTGGCAGGCGGCCGGTGTGCAGATGC
>NZ_JBNKYN010000077.1:0-21568 GCF_050300915.1 Amphritea sp. | reverse complement strand
GAGATGGAGTTTATGCTGCCATCCAATGGGCTGGATGCTGCACGGCTGAATCAGCTTATCCGCCAGTATGATCCGTTGTCACAACAGGCCGGAGCGCTTGAGTTTGATACCCTTAAAGGGATGCTGAAGGGGTTTATCGATCTGGTGTTTGAATACCAGGGGCGCTATTACATTCTTGATTACAAATCGAACCATCTGGGCAATCAGCCTGAGCTTTATAGCGGCACTGCGCTGGATAACGCCATGATAGAACATCGTTATGATCTGCAATACCAGCTCTACACTCTGGCGCTGCACCGGTTGCTGCGGAGCCGCTTACCCGATTATCGCTATGAAGACCATTTTGGTGGAGTGTTCTACCTGTTCCTGCGGGGGATGCGAGCCGGTTCGCCGGACAGCGGCGTATTCCATTGCCGGCCCTCGACTGAGTTAGTTGAGCAACTGGATCGGTTATTCAGGGAGGGACAGTAATGGAACTATTAGATCAGTTACGTCAGTTGCAATTGATCCGGCCGCTGGATCTGCAATTTGCCCGCTTTATCCTCAGTGAGGAACTACAGGATCAGTCGGAAAGTCATGTGGCTGCGGATGGCGGTGAACTATTAGCGCTGCTGGCTGCATTGGTGAGCTGGCAGTTAGGTCGTGGTGAGGTGTGTCTGCCGCTGTCCGGCGTTGCTGCGCTGATCGACAGCTGGCCGACAACTCTCCGACAACGGGCAGAGGCGCTGCTTCATGAGCTGTCCGAACCCCTGGTGTTGGGTTTTGCAGTGATCTCCGATGGCCGTTGTGAAACCCCTCTGGTGTGCAGTAATGGTCGACTCTATCTCTACCGCTACTGGTATTACGAAACCGAAGTGGCTAATACCATTCTACGCCTGGCGGCCCCGGTCGAAACAGACCGTGCCGCGATCCGTGCGGGTCTGAAGCGATTATTCAACGCTCCTGACCCCGGCGAAACGGACTGGCAGCAGGTAGCGGTGGCGGTGGCGCTTAGTCGCCGTTTCAGCGTGATCAGCGGGGGGCCGGGAACCGGTAAAACAACCACGGTGGCGCGCTTGCTGAGTCTCTATGCCGAACAGTTCAGTGTGCGGATGCAGCGTGCTCCCGTGATCCGCCTGGCCGCGCCTACCGGTAAAGCCGCCGCCCGGCTGAGTGAGTCGTTGCAAAGTGCGCAGCAGGGGCTGAATGCCAGTGATGCGGTGCGCGCCATGCTCCCCGATCAGGCGGTGACATTGCACCGTCTGCTGGGGCCACGACCGGACAGTAAAAACTTCCGGCATAACCGCAATAACCCGCTGCATCTTGATCTGCTGGTGGTTGATGAAGCCTCGATGATCGATCTGCCGATGATCTTCCGCCTGCTGGATGCACTGCCATCTCATGCTCAGCTGGTGATGATCGGTGACCGGGACCAGTTGGCTTCGGTCGAGGCGGGCAGTGTGCTGGGCGATATCTGTGCCTGGCAGCAGCAGGAGGTCACGGGCGAACTCTGTTATAGCCAGGAGCAGTTAAATTACCTGCAGGAGGTTTGCAGGCTGCAAGAACCTGCGTCAGCGCCAGGCAGCAATCCGGTTGCAGATGCGCTGGCGTTGCTGCGAAAAAGTTACCGCTTTGATCAGCATAGCGGTATCGGTCGGCTGGCCCGGGCGGTCAACGCTGGTGATGGGGAGCAGGCGGTTCGGTTGTTCAGTGAAAACCCCAGGGATATCGGTTTTGTGCCGCTGTCAGAGAGTGGTTATCAGCAGATGGTGACAGAGGTGGCCGGTGGCTATGCAACCTATCTTCAGTTAATGCACCGCGGCGGCGAGCCGAAGCAGTTACTGCAGGCGTTTAATCAGATCCAGTTGCTGGCGGTGGTGCGGCAGGGTGTTTACGGTGTTGAGGGGCTGAATCTGGCGATAGAGGCGCAGTTACAGCGGCAAAAGCTGATTAGTGTCTCCAGTGCCTGGTATAGCGGTCGTCCGGTCATGATCACCCGCAATGACTACCAGTTGGGTCTCTATAACGGTGATATCGGCATTGCCGCTCCTGATGATAAGGGTAAGCTACGGGTTTGGTTTGAACTGGCGGATGGCGAGATAAAAGGTTTTCTTCCCGGACGATTGCCGGATCATGAAACCGTTTATGCGATGACCGTTCACAAGAGTCAGGGATCAGAGTTTGAGCGGGTGGTGATGATCTTGCCAGCAGAGGATAGCCCGTTGCTAACCCGTGAGTTGATTTACACGGGTATCACCCGGGCCAAAGCAAAATTTGTATTGCATGCGACACCCCATGCGTTGATTAAAGGAAGCCACCGACGGACTGAAAGGGCCAGCGGTTTAAGCTGGCGCCTGTGGCAGTCTGCCGGGGCTTACTAGTGCCTGGTTTGCGGGGGGGAGCTCAGGCGTTAGCTTCCTGAGCGTCAACGAAGGCGGCAAATTCAGTGAAACCACCGATATGTTCCTGACCGTGAAAAATCTGTGGAACGGTATCAACCGGTTTACCGACCGTTTTTTCCAGATCCTCTTTGGTGATACCTTTCTCATGGATATCGATGTACAGATGATCCAGGTTTTTCATTTCACATAGTTGTTTAGCGCGGGTACAAAAGCCACAACCTTTGCGACCAAATATAGTAATTCGTTGCATATATTGCTCTCCTAAAATCTGTTTGAATGTATTGGAACAGTTTACCAAGCTCAACGCTAATTGCCTTTTTTAATGTTTTAGATAGACAGAGGTTATCGTCAGCGTATTCTTGGTTTAAAATGATACATACAAAGAGATGAACGGGTAACACTGTGCCAGAGAATATTCCGATCCACCGGCTGAGAGATATGCCGGTATTTGGTGGATTGCGTGAAGATATCGTCAAGTTGATACTTGAAGGTAGCCATTATGTTGAGCGTGAGGCAGGCGAACCGTTCTTTCTCGAGGGCGAACGGGGAGATTCTTCGTTTATCGTAGAGACGGGTAGTGCCGCCCTGTTTAAGGTGGGTGAGTCAGGCCACCAGCATCAGATACGCTCATTTTTGCCAGGCGAGTGTTTTGGTGCCATGGCTTTGCTGGGGGTTTATCCCCGTAGCGGCATCGTCAAAGCGCTGGAACCCTGCAGAGCGGTGGAGATCAAAGCGGATCAGCTGTTTTCAGTCTATCAGGCTGATCCTGAACAGTATGTGCTGATTTTCATGAACATGGCGCGCGATCTTAGCCGACGTCTCAGGGACACCGATGATCAGTTGGTAGTCTGTCTGGATGAACAACTGAAGATAACCCATCGTTAAGCTTAGTCGGGCTATATAGTGCGCCTTCCCGGTAGCCAGTTAAGCCGGTTGTGAAACAGGTTATAAATAAAAGGGGTGGCCTGATGCCACCCTTTTTTGCTGTCTGTTACCAGGTATCGTGACGTTTTCTGCGTTTTGGCAGATAGGGGATCATCAGTCCCAGCATCAGGCCGCCAAATGCGACTAAACCACCATAGGTAAACCATTTCATCAGATTACTTTCATCCATACCATTGATGGTGCGGTTGAGGCTGACAATCTCCTCCTCAAGGGCGGAAACTTTTCCGGCATTGCCGGCGTTCTGGCCCGCCAGGCTCTGGTTCTGCTGCTTGAGAGCGGCGATCTCTTCAGCCTGAGCCGCCAGACTGGCTTCACTCTGTTTTAGCTGATCCTCCAGCTTGGGGAAGCGATCAGCCATGCTGGTGCCTGAAGAAATTTTATCGGCTGGCATCCAGCCCACTTTGCCGCTTGGTGTTTTTATCTGGATGAAGTCGCTTTTCTCGTTACGACTGAGGACAGTCACGGGTGTGCCGCTGCGTATCCTGCCGGTAATCCGATATTCAGTTCCTGGACCTCCATGGTAGAAGGTATAGACATCATCACTGACATAATTAGCCGCACTTGCTGGAGCTGAGATAGCAATCGCGAAAAGTCCCGCGATCAACGTTTTCTTCGGGAGTCGATTTAACGAATTCATGTTGTTCCTGTTTGTATAGACGTTCAGCTTTCCCCCCCCTAAAACCGAAACCTGGTTTTCAGGTAAAGCTGGACAGGGTAGACCTGCAAGCGAAAGATAAGTTCAGCGAATTGTAGTAATAATTTAACATTATACAATCAATATGCAGCTATTTAAGCCCTGTTTTTTATACGGAAATAATTTTAAAAGGTAGTGGTATACTGTCGCACGAATTAACCGGCTGTCATAAGCCTGTATTTAGGAGTTATTTAAAGTGGCATTTATCCGTTGGTTTCTGGGCAGGATTATCCTGCTGTTGAACTTCATTTTCAGTCCTCGCCCGTTAAAGCGTGCTCCCGAGGAGCAACGTGCATTGGATCTGCGTACAACTAACCTGTCTCTTTATCAGTATGAAGCCTGTCCTTTCTGCGTAAAGGTGCGTCGGTCGTTGCGCCGTAATAGCCTCAATATCGAGCTGCGTGATGCTAAAAATGTCGAACAGTATCGCAATGAACTGCTTCAGGGTGGTGGTAAATTAAAAGTACCATGCCTGAGAATTGATGAAGGTGAAGGTAACGTTAGCTGGATGTATGAGTCTTCTGACATTATCCACTATCTTGAACAGACCTATATCGAGTCAAATATACAAAAAGCAGCTTAAGGCTGCTTTTTTTATCCCTCGGAGTCTGGTGTCTCTGCGAATATTAAGATAACTTATCTGTATATTTAACCAGTACTTATTCCGATATGATCCTATACATTGCAGAGAAGCCCAGCCTTGCCCGGGCGATCGCTGATGTTTTACCCAAACCGCATAAAAAACATGATGGCTATATTGAGCTGGGGAATGGCGATTGTGTCAGCTGGTGTCTCGGTCATCTGCTCGAACAGGCTGATCCCGCTGACTACAATCCCGATTTTAAACCCTGGCGCTTTGAACACCTGCCGATTATTCCCGCTGAGTGGAAGTTAAAGCCCCGCAGTCAGACCCGGTCACAGCTGGCGGTGTTGCGTAAACTGATTCGTCAGTCGAAACAGCTGGTGCATGCGGGTGATCCCGACCGCGAAGGACAGTTGCTGGTGGATGAGGTGATCAACTATCTGGGTGCCAGTGAAACCAAGAAAAGAACTGCCCAGCGGTTATTAATCAGTGATCTCAACCCCAAGGCGGTGGGGGCTGCGCTGGGGAATCTTAAATCTAATACTGAATTTATACCGTTATCTGTGTCGGCATTGGCGCGCTCGCGCGCGGACTGGATCTACGGCATCAATCTTACCCGGGCGTACAGTATTCAGGGGCGCAAAGCAGGCTATAACGGTGTGCTGTCAGTTGGCCGGGTGCAGACGCCACTGCTGGGTCTGGTTGTCCGGCGTGATAAAGAGATCGAAAACTTTGTCTCAAAACCGTTCTATGAGGTACAGGCGGTTGTGGAAACAGAGTCGGGAGAGCGCTTTAACGCTCGCTGGAAGCCGAGTGAAAACTGTCAGCCCTATCAGGATGAAGAGGGGCGGGTATTAAACCGCAAGTTAGCTGAAAATGTAATCGCGCGGATTAAAGGGCAACCGGCAGAGCTGGTCAAACTTACCCAGAAGCGTAAGAAGGAAAACGCGCCACTGCCTTTCAATCTCTCGGCGTTGCAGATAGAAGCTGCAAAACGTTACGGTATGAGCGCTAAGGCTGTGCTGGACACCTGTCAGTCGCTGTATGAACGGCATAAGCTGCTGACCTATCCCCGTTCTGATTGCCGCTATCTGCCTGAAGAGCATCACCGGCAGGCCGCTGAAGTGATCAGCGCCATTACCACTAATCAGCAGACGCTGACCGCGTTTCTCCCTCAGATTGATAGCACCCGTCGCTCATCGGCCTGGAACGATAAGAAGGTCAGCGCTCATCACGCCATTATACCGACCACCCGGCAGGCAAATGTGGCCTCTCTGAGCCAACAGGAAAGTCAGTTATATGATCTGGTAAGTCGCTACTATCTGGCCCAGTTTATGGCGCCCTACGAGTATGACGATACCCGGGTTGATCTGACGATTGCAGGGGGGCAGTTTATAGCAACCGCCCATCAGACGTTGCACTCTGGTTGGAAATTACTGCTGTCTTCATCTGAGGCAAAACATAGTCTGCTGCCAGTATTAGCAGAAGGACAGCCGTTACAATGCGTTGATGGTCTGCTGGAAGAGAAAAATACGCAACCACCCAAGTATTTCACCGATGCAACTCTGTTGGCAGCAATGACCGGTATCAGTCGTTATGTTGCCGACCCGGAAGTCCGTAAAGTGTTGAAAGAGACCGATGGACTGGGCACCGAAGCGACCCGGGCAGGCATAATCGAATTGCTGTTTACCCGTGGATTTTTTGTCAGAGAGGGAAAAACGATCCGCTCTACCACGGTAGGACGTGCGCTGATTGATAGTCTGCCAGAGAGCGCCACGACGCCGGATATGACCGCGCTCTGGGAGTCGGAACTGAGCAGGATCAGTCAGCAGGAAACCAGTTACAGCAGTTTTATGCAACCGCTGACCCAGCGGTTACATGGATTAATTGCTCAGTCGGCAGAGGTGGTGATTCCTGATACGCTGAAAGCCTTAAGTCCTGCGCCTAAGAAACGGCGAACCAGTCGAACCCGTAGTGGCTCTGCGGCGAAAAAGCCTGCTGCTAAGCAAACGACAACAGGTAAGAAGCGGACACCTGTCAGACGTAAAAAGTCGGCATAACCGCAGTTGTCAGCTGATTATTCTGACCCTTATTCAAGAGACAAAAAACGGTGCCTGGGTGCACCGTTTTTTATGGTTATATTTCGGTTGTTTTTATCCCCGGCTTTTATGCCAGCTTTGGCTCATGCCAGTTGATGCATTTAAGAAACTTGTGAGCAGGGTAGAACTTACCATCTTTGCCGGTCTGATCCTCTGACGACTTGATAAAGGCTTTAGGCAGTTCACCACCACTGTACACACCCAGCCCGATCTCTGTACGGTAGTAGGCCAGGGTTTCCTCGATCTCCGCTTCGGTTTTACACAGCTTAGAGAGGTTGCTTTCCTGAACGGCGGCCATATCTTTATCGGCGTCAATACCCAGCACATGGGCCATGCCGTAGGTGACCACCAGTATGTCAGCCACCGCATCACGCACTTCAGACATATCTTTATTCTGAATACCTTCAACCAGTTCCGCCAGTTCCTCCTGTATCAGGTGCAGCTGCTTGCCCGCTTTCTCCCAGTCAGGATCATTCATATTACCCAGTTGATTGCCAAAAACAGTGTTCAGAAAAGAAACGTCGGTGAAATTACTCATGGTTGTCTGTGTACCGTTAGAAAGTTAGAAACGGATTGTATGATGACGGTTTAAGGCGTTAAGCGCAATTTTGAAATTGGCTTTGCAAAGGTGTTTTGTAGAGGATTGAGGCCCGATAGCCTGTCAATGTTGACAGGCGTCACTGGATAATGATTGCCCTCTATTTCAGGCCAGCACCGCAATCGAGATAAGACTGAGCAGTGTGGTTAACACCAGCAGTTGTGCAACCCGGGTGGTGGGTGCGCCATAGAGCATGCCAAATGAGAACACCGCGGTGGTTATTGGTCCTGCTGAACTGAGCATATATTTACCGCTGTCTGGTGTGACCGGTGCGAACAGTGAGATCGCGGCCCAAACCGCTAATGGGAAGAGGATTAGCTTAAATCCGGTAAAGATACAGACTACTTTGTCTACACGGAGTGGTACCTGTGAAAGAACAACCCCGAGGGCCAGCAGCGCCAGAGGCGCGGCGGCGTGTCCGTTGAAGCTGACAAATGTCTGTATGGGGTCTGCCAGTTTTATATTCAGCAGGTTTAATAATAGTCCCGCGCCGATGGCCAGTACCAGGGGGAGTCGGGCAATGACGCTGAAGACATGTCGCAATGATGGCTGTTCGGGGCGTGTCAGTTCAAGCGCGAACAGTGTGCCCATAAACAGAATAATGGTGTCCAGCGTCAGAATAGCAATGACCGGCGATACACTCCCCGCGCCATAGAGAAATTGAGAGATTGGCAGCACTAAGAACGCATTATTAACAAAAACACAGCCGACAGACAGGAGTACGGCTTCCTGCTTTTGCAGCCCCAGTTTTAGTGCCAGCCAGAATGCCAGGCTGAGGATGATGCACTCGGCCAGCACATAGGATAACAAGGGTTCTGGGCTGAACTGCCTGAAGGGCGCGTTACTCACCAGACCCAATACCAGAATCGGCAGGAAGACCGATGTCGCCACCCAGTTGATGGTTTTGGCCTGTTCAACGGTCACCCGGTTTGTTTTCCCTAAGAAAAATCCCAGTGCCAGTATCGCAAACACGGGTAATACCGGGTTGATCAGCACCTCTAAAATTCCCATGGATCGTCCTTATTATTGTTAACTTTCAGCGGATATCAGATGCCCAGCGTTCCGATACTAGCAGTAATCCCGGACAGGACAAGCGTTGACCCCAGATAGCTGAAGAAGCCGTACAGGTTTTCTGTAACAACCCATAAGCATCATGGCAGAAAGGCTATATCCCGGGTTAATGGTTCAGGGATTGATCCCATCTTGTAAATTATTCATGTTGAAATGGGTTAGTATCGGGCATGTAAATTGACTTTAATGAGTTAATTATATATAAACTGATTCATAAATAATAAAAATAGAGAAGTTATGATGTTTAACGAAGTGCTGCAGGGGAGCGCCATCTATCAGGCGCAGGATCCCCAGGTTATATCCGATTACGTCAATAAACATATTGGAACACATCGGATATCTGTTAAAGGGGAGTGCGATCAGAAAGCGTCTATCTGGCATCGGAATCTTTCCGATGTGGCGCTGTCGCGGATAACCTATGGTGGCAATGTCAGGGTTCAGTCAGCCGATCTGGAAGATATCTATCATCTGCAAATTGTTACCAGTGGTGTCTGTGACTGGAGCCTGGCAGATAAAGATCTGAGAGTCAGTGCAGGCGAGGTTCTGCTGCTTAACCCTAATGACAGGGTTGATCTTAACTACTCTGCCGATTGCGAGAAAGTGATTGTTAAGATCCCTAAAAGCGTCATGATCTCGGCGCTGGCGGAGAAGGTCGCTTATCTGCCAAAGGATGGGGTGAAGTTTGATCATGCGGTACGTAAAACTTCTGACCATCGTTCCCTGATCCACCTGCTCGAACTGATCTTTATGGAAGCGGAAGCGGCGCAATCAGACTTCTCTCAACTGGCCCCCTACAGTAGTTTGCTGGCGGTTAAACTGCTGGACTGCTTTTCCAATAATATTCAGATTCCCGCGGAGGAACAGGCACCCCATTGCTTCTCGGCGATTGACAGCTATATAGCGGATCATATTAAAGATGACCTTTCGGTCGATGATCTGGCCAGTCTCAGTCGGGTGAGTCAGCGGACGCTCTATAATATCTTCGCGCGGCATAAATCAGTTACTCCGATGCACTATATTAAGCAGCAGAAGCTGATGCACGTGCATAAAATGTTGCAGGATGGCGAGGGTGGCTGTCGCAATGTCACCGAAGTAGCTTTAGATTTTGGCTTTATGCATCTGGGGCGTTTTTCCAGCGAATATCGCAAGATGTTTGGCGAACTGCCATCTGAAACGTTGAAGAAGAGGGGGCACTAGCTCATCAAGGTCGGGTGAGCGACCGTTCAGTCGCTTACATAAGGCAGCTTATTCAGGCGCCTTATTCAGGCACTTTGTTCAGGCACCTTAGGGTGCCTTTTTTGATGCAAACTCAGCTATAACCTCTCAGTTGTTGTGTTGCTGTCTGGCAGGCGTGGAGTACCGCCTGTTCATAGATACTGCCTTTTTCTACTGGCGTATCACTGGTCTGGCCGAGCAGGTTGATGATCGAGCTGATATTGTTATCGACATCAAAGATGGGGGCGCTGACGACGTTGATATCCGGCAGATAGTCCTGCATGAAGCGACAGACTTTCTCCTCCCTGATCTCCTCAAGCAGTTTCATAAACTCACTTTTACTCAGCGGCTGTCCCATATGCCTGGGCAGGGCCGGAGGGTTTGCGAAAAATTCATCGACGATCTCCTGACGTCGTTGATCTGGCAGAAACGCCAGGAATATGCGTCCGGAAGCCGAGGTAAAGGGGGATAGTTGCGACCCGAGACGGATATTGACGTTCAGGGAGCGGCTGGAATCCAGCCATTTGATCACCAGCGGGTAGTTGCCGTTCCAGATGGCGACGGTAATGGTCCGGTCGTATTCCCGGTGCAGCTTTTCTGCACATAAAAATGCGCTCTGAATAGGATCGATCAGGCGCAGTGCTGAGATACCGATTTTCAGACTGCTGGTGGCCAGGGTATATTTTGAGTCACTCTGCTGACTGATGTAACCCAGTTTTACCAGGCTCACCAGATATTTATGCAACCGGCTGGGGGACATCTCAGACAGTTCAGCCAGTGCTTTTAATGTGATGGGTTTTCCATATTCGGCGATATGTTCCAGGATTTTTAAACCCAGTTCCAGTGAACTGATACCCTGTTTCTGATCTTTGAGGATAGTAATCGTGGTGTCGATCATACAGTGTTTTATTCCTTATAGCGGGAGGCCTTTATTATCAGGCAGGCCTACCGCTATCGTATTAGACAGCCAGGCTTTGTTCAATAAACGCTTTATTGTCATCAAGTGACCGGGAATCCCCCTGAAACATCACTTTTCCTTTTACAATCAGAATATGTTTCTCGCACAGCTCATGCAGCACTTTAATGTTTTTATCCACGATGATGGTGGCTACACCAGAGTTTTTAATCTGTCTGATCACCTGCCAGATCTCTTTACGAATCAGCGGTGCCAGCCCCTCGGTTGCCTCGTCAAGAATCAGCAGATCCGGGTTAGTCAGCAGGGCACGACCGATGGCCAGCATCTGTTGTTCCCCGCCAGACAGCTGAGTGCCCTTATTGGTCAGCCGTTCGGTCAGACGGGGAAATACCTCCAGCACCTGATCGTAGGTCCAGTTAGTTTCACCTCTGGAGTTTTTCCGCGCTGCCATCTGCAGATGCTCTTTTACCGTCAGGTTGTGAAACATCCCCCGTCCCTCGGGAACATAGGCGATATCCCGGCGCATCCGTTTCCAGGTGGGCAGACGGGTAATGTCTTCCCCTTTGTAAATCACTGAACCGCTGCGGGGTGGTGCGATCCCCAGAATCGATTTCAGAGTGGTGGACTTTCCCATGCCGTTGCGGCCCATAATACTCACGGTTTCTCCGGCGGCTATCTCAAAGGAAACACCATGCAGGATGTGGCTTTCACCGTAGAGGGTTTGCAGGCCATGAACCTCAAGAATACTTTTCATGGTTAAAATACCTCATCATCGTTACCGAGATACGCATCCTGAACAAGCGGGTTGTTGCGGATATTGTCTACGGTATCGGTTATTAAGTGCTGGCCATCGACCATCACCGTCATCAGATCTGACAGTTCAAACACCGCATCCATATCGTGTTCAACGAGGACAATGCAGTATTGCTGCTTCAGCTCTTTCAGCAGACTGATAATGGTTTGTGATTCTTCGTGGCCCATTCCCGCCATCGGCTCGTCCAGTAACAGGACTTTTGGTGCGGTGGCGAGCACCATGGCGATCTCCAGCTGGCGCTGCTCACCATAGCTGACCTCGGTTGCCCGGGTATCCGCCCGCGCAGTTAAGCCGACCTGTTGCAATGCCTTCCGGGCTATCTCGGTGATCTGACGGTTTTTGCTGCGTTTTCTGAACAGGTTAAAGCTGCCGCCGATGCGTTGCTGAGCGGCGATACAGCAGTTTTCCAGACAGGTCGCGTTATGGAAAATATTGGTTTTCTGAAAGCTGCGGCCAATCCCCTCGCGGCAAAACTCATACCCCTTCAGGTGGGTGATCGGTTTGCCGTGATAAAGGATCACGCCGCTGGTGGCGGGGTAGGCACCGCAGAGGGTGTTCAACAGGGTGCTTTTGCCTGCGCCGTTGGGGCCGACAATGCTGTGCAGTTGTTTATCTTTGAACTGAATATTCAGTTCATTCAGTGCCTTCAGTCCACCCCAGAATTTACACAGGTTTTCCGCTTCAAGGATTGTCTGATTCATGAACGTTTACCTCCCAGAGCATTAAGGAATCCCGCGATACCGTGTTTGAGGCTGAGCACCAGTGCAATGATCAGCACACCCATAAAGAACATCCAGTACTCAGTCAGGTGCTCGATATAGTAGTGCAGCCCCTCATACATAAAGCTGCCGATAATGGCGCCAAAAACCGAACCCAGCCCTCCCAGTAACGCCATCACCAGCGCCGTTGCTGATATGTCCCAGGACATCATGCTGGGGTTGACGAAGCCAAACTGCAGGGCAAACAGATAGCCAGCATAGGCCGCCAGAGAGGAGGAGAGCACGTAGGCGATCAGGCGGAAGTGGAAGATGTNATAACCCAGAGCAATGGCCCGGTCGGGGTTCTCTTTCAGGGCGTCGATGACCCGTCCGAATGAGGAGTTCATGATAACTTTAAAGAACACAAAACAGTTGAACAGTGACAGCAGGCAGAGGTAGTAAAAGTGGGTTTCATTGTCGAGATCGAGAAAACTCAATCCGAAGATGCTGGTTTCCGGTTTGATGTAAACGAACAGACCGTCAAGCCCGCCGTATTCAACTGAATCGGCAAAGAAGTAGAAGGTCATCTGCGCCAGTGCCAGGGTGATCATAATCATATAGATGCCGCTGGTGCGCAGCACAATCAGACCAACAATCAGGGCGATAAAACCGCTGATCAGCATCACATAGAAGGTATAAACCCAGAAGTTAACCGCTTCATATTCGGGGGCAAGAATGGTGAAAATATAACCACCCAGGCCGTAAAACATCGCGTGCCCCAACGTGATCAGACCGGTGCGTCCCACCAGATAATCCAGCGACATGACAAAAATGGAGAGGATGATAATTGTTGAGAACTTATTGATATAAAAGGTGTTGCCCTCCAGAAACAGTGGAATGAACAAACCGATTGCGAAAAACAGATAGATAAATATCTTTTCAGATTTACTGGAAAATATAGACATAGTCTTGCCCCTCAGTTTTTAAACAAGCCCTGGGGCTTTGCTAAAAGGATCAGTGCCATCAACAGATAGATCGACATGCTGGAGGCTTGGGGTACCAGCACCGAGGCATAGGTATCAACGATGCCGACAATCAACGCCGCGACAAAGGCGCCTTTAATCGATCCAAGGCCGCCAATCACAACCACAACAAAGCAGGAGATCAGTACATGTTCGCCCATGCCGGGCACCAGGCTGACAATCGGTGCCGAAACGATACCCGCGAGGGATGCCAGGAAAACCCCAATAGCAAACACGATGGTGAACAGTTTGCTGATATCGACCCCCAGGTTTTCCACCATGGCGCGATCTGATTCCCCGGCGCGGATCATCATCCCCAGGCGGGTTTTATTGATGGTGAAATACATGGTGGCGGCAACCAGCAGGCAGAGCAGCGAGATAAACAGACGATAAACCGGATATTCGACGATATCGGTCAGTTTGATTGAACCTGACAGCAGTTCCGGGACTTCAACCCCCAGCGGGTCGTTGCCCCAGACAAAGCTCTGGGTGGCGTTAAAGATAAAGATCAGCCCCACGGTCAGCAGCACCTGGTCCAGGTGGTCTCGCTTATAGAGGTGGATAATCAGAAATCGTTCGATGATGATGCCAATCACCAGCGCCATCGTACCGCTGATAAGAAAGGCCAGTAGAAAACTGTCGGTCAGGGTGGTGAAATAATACGCAAGGTATGCCCCAATCATATACATAGAGCCATGTGCCAGATTGAGAATACCCATGACGCCAAACACCAGTGTAAGTCCTGACGCTATCAGAAACAGTAATAGCCCGTACTGTACTCCGTTGAGGAGTTGTACCAGGAAAAGTGACGTATCCATAATATCTGCCTAAAGATGAATCTTGAAAAATCCGCTGAAGGGCCTCCGCAAAGGCCCTTAATTGAGCGTTATAGCTTGCAGCCGCGGGCAGGGTCTTCCAGGTGATCCTGAGCAACTTTAACCACCGTATTCTGGCCATCAACCACCTTGCGCAGGTAGATGGTCTGAATCGGGTTGTGGGCTTTTGAAAAGTGGAATGCACCCCGTGGGCTGTCTATTTCCAGTTTCTCCATCTGCTGAATCAGTGCGGCTTTATCGGAGGTATTGCCACCCGTCGCGGTTACCGCCTGAGCGATCAGCTGACCCGCATCATAACCCTGCACGGCGAACAGGTCGGCGGGCTTGCCGTAGAGGGTTTCATAATCCTGACGAAAGCGTTGGTTCTTAGGGATATCCAGCGCATCGGCGTAGTGCAGGGTGGTAATCACCCCTTCAGCCGCAGGCCCCTGCGCAGTAGTAGTGCCTTCGGTGAGAAAGCCAGAGCCGAGCAACGGTATCTTGCCTTTTAACCCCATGGCGTCGTAATCCTTAACAAACTTAACCGCACCGCCACCGGCGAAGAAGACAAACACCGCATCAGGATTAATGGAGGCGATTTCGGTCAGATAGGACTGAAACTCTGTTTTCGGAAATGGCACCAGCATCTCTTTAATCACTTCACCACCGGCTTTGGTGAAGGATTCGTTGAACGCCTCCAGCGACTCTTTACCGAAACCGTAGTTCCAGCTCATGGTGACGATCTTTTTATAGCCCATGTCATAGGCTTCTTTGCCCATCGGGAACGCGGTCTGCCATGAGGAGAATGAGGTGCGGAAGACGTTGGGCTGACAGAAGGCCCCGGTGGCAGCGTTAGCGCCGGCATTGGGAATGATCATGATCGAATCTTTACCTTTGATGGTTTTGATCATCCCCATCGCGACACCGGAATGTACCGGGCCAATGACGAAATCGGCTTTCTGGTTGTCAACCAGCGAGGAGGTGATCTCCGGTGCCCGTGCAGGTTTGGCTTCGGTGTCCATCTCGATAAATTCAACCGGGCGGCCAGCGATGCTGTTACCTTGCTCTTTCAGTGCCTGTTTCAAACCATTGCGGGTTGATTCCCCCAGGCCGGCATAAACACCGCTGAAGGGCAGCATGACGCCCACTTTAATCGGATCACTGTCCGCAGCCATTGAGCCGGAACTCATTGTGATTATGGTGGCAGCAATGCTGGCAGATAGAACTGACGGGAATATCTTCTTTTTATTGTTCATCACTAATGTCTCAAAGTTAGAGGATTAAGTCGAACTCAGCCTATGTCCGAAGCGGGCTTTCCAATAGCCACTGATTGCAAGCTTTGTCCATCTAGCGCATTGCATCCGCTTCGCTGCAGAAAATGGATAGAGAGTTTCGCTGAACGGATTTTTTTTGCCTTGTGCATTCGCGATAGTGGGATCATCGAGGCGCTTTAGTGCTGATGATGAAGCTGATAAGGCCAGACAGGTCGACCATCTGGCTAATAATAAAAATGAGGAAGAAAAATGAAAAAGGGTGTTATGCGTCCCGGTCATGTACAGATCCGGGTGCTGGATATTGATGAAGCCGTTACACATTACCGTGACCTGTTAGGACTGATCGAAATGGATCGCGATGAGCAGGGGCGGGTTTATCTGAAAGGCTGGACCGAAGTCGATAAGTTTTCGGTTGTGCTGCGTCAGGCTGACGAGCCGGGTATGGACTTTATGGGTTTTAAGGTGCTCAACGACGAAGTGCTGAAACAGTTAGAAACGGATCTGGTTGCCTATGGTTGTGCGGTTGAGCATATCGCCGCCGGTGAACTGGATGGCTGTGGTCGTCGTATCCGTTTCCAGGCGCCCACCGGTCACGCATTTGAACTCTATGCTGAGAAAGAGCAAACCGGCAAGTGGGGTATTTCCAAAGTGAATCCTGAAGCCTGGCCCCGTGACCTTAAAGGGATGAAAGCCACCCGCTTCGATCACTGTCTACTGTACGGGCCAGATGTCAACAAAACCTATGAGCTGTTCCGCGATGTGCTGGGCTTTGATCTGGCTGAGCAGGTGGTTGATCCGGATGGTAACCGTATTGCGGCGTTTATCACTTCCAGCATGAAAGCCCATGATGTGGCGTTTATCGAATGCCCTGATCCCGGTAAGTTTCATCACGCATCATTCTTTCTGGAAACCTGGGAGCAGGTGCTGCGCGCCGGTGACCTGATCTCCATGACCAATACCTCCATTGATATTGGTCCAACCCGTCATGGTCTGACACACGGCCAGACTATCTACTTCTTCGACCCGTCAGGTAACCGTAACGAGGTGTTCTGTGGCGGTGACTGTCACTATCCCGACCATGAGCCAGTGACCTGGAAAGCGGAAGATCTGGGTAAGGCGATCTTCTATCATGACCGGGTTCTGAATGAACGCTTCCTGTCAGTACTCACCTGATTGGCAACGTTGCCCGGAAGAGGGATTTTTCGGGCTACGTAGCCAGATATTTTGAGTTTTATATGGCTCTTGTATCGCTGCGTTTTCATGCTTGTTTTGCTCCCTTTCGCAATGTATTTGGCCTCCTTCTGGAGGTCTTTTTTGGTTTGTCGCAGGTTATGGGAGATAAAGAAAAACCGCTGACTTAAGTCTGGATTTTATAAAGGTTTTACCACAGAGGACACAGAGGACACAGAGGACACAGAGGACACAGAGGACACAGAGGACAATGATAAGTGCTGTTTAGCGGTTTCTCTGTGATCTCTGTGTCCTCTGTGGTGAGTCTGTTTTAGATTATGAAGCCGCCTTTTATCACGGCAGACTGCCGTTCTAGTCACTACCCCGATACCCCTTTCCTGGTCGACAAAGAAGCATTATCCCGTTTCTGCACTGCAGGTGCATAAATAGGATAGAGGTCGGCATAAAGCGGATATTGAGTTACCCCTCTGTTGAGTATCTTTGAGGAAAACAATAGAGGTGGACCGAATGAACACAGCACTGTTTAATAAAATTGATTCAATGATGGAAGAGAAACCCGAAGAGGGTATCTATCGCTGCAAGCGGGATATGTTTACCGATCCGGAACTGTTCGAACTGGAGATGAAACATATCTTTGAAGGCAACTGGATCTATCTTGCTCACGAAAGCCAGATTCCTAACAAGAACGACTTTTTTACCTACACCATGGGTCGCCAGCCGATCTTCATTACCCGTAACAAAGACAATGAGCTGAAAGCCTTTATCAACGCCTGTAGTCACCGTGGGGCGATGTTGTGCCGGACCAAAAAAGGCAATCGTGCGGCCCACACCTGTCCGTTTCATGGCTGGGTGTTCAACAACGATGGCAAGCTGCTGAAGGTTAAAGACCCGGATGATGCCGGTTATCCGGAATCGTTTAACTGCGAAGGGTCGCACAACCTCAAAGAGGTGCCCCGTTTTGCCAGTTACAAGGGCTTCCTGTTTGGCAGTCTGAACCCTGATGTTGTCTCTCTGGAAGAGTATCTGGGGGAAGCGTCCAAGATTATCGACATGATTGTCGATCAGTCACCGGAAGGCCTGGAAGTGCTGCGTGGCAGCTCCACCTACGTGTATGACGGCAACTGGAAGGTGCAGGCTGAAAACGGCGCAGATGGCTATCATGTCAGCGCAGTGCACTGGAACTATGTGGCAACCACCGGTCGTCGGGATAAAGAAACCGATAAAACCAAAGCGATGGATGCCAGCACCTGGGCGAAGCAGAAGGGTGGTTTCTACGCCTTCGATCACGGTCATATCTGCCTGTGGATGCAGTGGCCAAACCCGAAAGACCGGCCAATCTACCAGCGCCGTGACGAGCTGATCGCCAGCAGTGGTGAGGCACGAGCGGACTGGATGATCGGTAATCTGCGTAACCTCTGTGTCTATCCGAACGTCTTCCTGATGGATCAGTTCAGCTCGCAAATCCGCCAGTTCCGTCCTATCGATGTCAATAAAACGGAAGTCACCATCTACTGCATCGCGCCGAAGGGTGAAAGTGCCGAGGCACGTGCTCAGCGGATTCGTCAGTATGAAGATTTCTTCAACGCCAGTGGTATGGCAACCCCGGATGACCTGGAAGAGTTCCGCTCCTGTCAGAAAGGCTTTATGGCCAGCAGCCTGGAATGGAACGATATGTGCCGGGGGGCAGAGCACTGGATTAAAGGGCCGGATGAAGAGGCGAAAAAGCTGGGTATGAATCCCGTGATGAGCGGTGCCAAAACCGAAGATGAGGGGTTGTACACCGTGCAACATCGTTACTGGGTTGATGTGATGAAGAAAGCGGCAGCCGAACAGGAGGAGAAATAATCATGGCTATCTCAATCGAGCAGGTAAATAAATTTCTCTATGAAGAGACCCGCTATCTTGATGACAAAGACTGGGATAGCTGGCTGGAGATGTATGCTGAAGATGCTACCTACTGGGTGCCCTCCTGGGATGATACCGGCGAGCTGACCGAAGACCCTCAGTCCGAGATTTCGCTGATGTATTACGCTTCACGCAGCGGACTGGAAGACCGGGTGTTCCGTATCAACACGGATAAATCCAGTGCCACCAGTCTGCCACAGCCGCGCACTTCGCATAATCTGAGCAACATTGAGATTGTCGAAGCGTCAGATGATCAGTGTCAGGTGCGTTTCAACTGGGTTAACTATGCCTATCGTTATGAGCACGTCTACACCTACTTCGGTACCAGCTATTACACCCTGGATACCACGGGTGATCGTCCCAGGATCAAAGCGAAAAAAGTCGTGCTGAAAAACGACTATATCCATCATGTGGTCGATATCTATCATCTTTAATAATAACAATAAGGCCCCCGGTTTAACGGGGGCCGGGATCGATTATGTCTTATAAAATTGCATTAAACTTTGAAGACGGTGTCACTCGTTTTATCGAGTGCAACGAGGGTGAACTGGTCGCTGATGCCGCCTATCGTCAGCGGGTTAATATTCCACTGGATTGCCGCGATGGTGCCTGTGGTACCTGTAAGTGTCATGCCGAATCCGGCAAATATACACTGGAAGATTACATCGAGGATGCGCTTTCTGAAGAAGAGGCAGAGCAGGGGCAGGTGCTTACCTGTCGTATGGTGCCCACTTCTGACTGCGTCGTTTCAGTACCAGTGTCCTCTAAGGTATGCAAAACCGTTACCGAGGCCTATCCGGTTGAGCTGTCGGCGATTAATCGTCACTCAGATACCGCGATTAGCTTTTCGGTGAAAGGTGAGAAACTGGCTAAGCTGCACTTTCTGCCAGGGCAGTATGTCAATATTAAAGTGCCGGGCAGCGATGAAACCCGGGCTTACTCCTTCAGTTCACTGGTGAGTGATGCCAACGAAGTCTCCTTTCTGATCCGGGTGATTCCCGATGGCAAGATGAGCGGTTATATGCGTGACAGCGCTCAGGTGGGAGAACCGCTGGAGATCTCTGGTCCGTTTGGCAGCTTCTATCTGCGGGATATGAACCGTCGGGCCCTGTTTCTTGCCGGTGGTACCGGTCTGGCCCCGTTCACGGCGATGCTGGAAAAGATGCAACGGGATGGTCTGGAATATCCGGTGCACCTTATCTACGGCGTAACCAACGATATCGATCTGGTCGAGGTTGACCGGCTGGAACGTCTGGCGGCAGCGCTGCCACTGTTCAGCTTCGCCACCTGTGTTGCCTCACCCGAGAGCGAACACCCAGCCAAAGGCTATGTCACCCAGTACATCGAAGCCGAACACCTCTGCGATGGTGATGTTGATATCTATCTCTGCGGACCGCCGCCGATGGTCGATGCGGTCAACCATTACTTCTCAGAAAAAGGCATGACACCCGCCAGCTTCCATTACGAAAAATTTGCCTGAGGTAACCTCTATGTCTGTACGTCGTTTTGAAGAAAAGGTTGTCGTCGTCACAGGGGCCGCTCAGGGCATTGGCCGGGAGGTCGCGCTTCGGGCGGCGGCGGAAGGTGCGCTGCTGGTACTGGTTGATTTCTCACCTCTGGTGGAGGAGGTTGCCGCTGAGATCACCGGGCAGGGCTATCCAGAGCCACTGGTGGTGCTCGCCAATCTTGAACAGTATGCCGAGTGCAGCAAGGCGATGGCTGCCGCCGTAGACAAATATGGCCGTATCGATAGCCTGATCAATAATGTCGGTGGCACCATCTGGGTTAAACCCTATGAGCATTATGAAGAGGCGCAGGTAGAAGCGGAGATACGCCGTTCACTGTTTCCAACCCTCTGGTGTTGTCATGCGGTGCTGCCCGTGATGCAGCAGCAAAACGCAGGCGCAATCGTTAATGTCTCATCCATCGCCACAAAAGGGCTCAACCGGGTTCCCTACGCCGCCGCCAAGGGGGGCGTTAACGCCCTGACCGCCTGTCTCGCCTGGGAAAACGGCAACCGCGGCATCCGTGTCAATGCAGTAGCACCCGGCGGCACCGATGTCGGTGAGCGGAAAATCCCCCGCAACACCCAGCCGATGAGCGATGATGAAAAAGTGTGGTATCAACAGATCGTAGATCAGACCATCGATTCAACAGTGATGGGCCGTTATTGCACCCCCGATGAGCAGGCCAGCGCGATCCTCTTTCTCGCCTCCGATGACGCCTCTTATATCACCGGAACAATCCTCCCTGTAGGTGGGGGAGATCAGGGGTGATGCGCAACGTGTTGTTTGTCTGAATCTTATTTGAAAGGCAGCCATTCGGCTGCCTTTTTTATGATTGGGGGGCGTTGTCAGATCGCCGCTTCGCGGCTGGCTAGCCGTTAGAACGTCGCTTCGCGACTCGCTAGAAAAAGCAAGGAAAAACAGCAGTTGTAGCCATCGACAAGGCTGGGATATAGTGAAATCCGGTGGGTAACTGGAGTACCCGTATCGTAGTCTGTGATTTTGATGGGTCTGTGTCGCTCGGTCAGGCATTAAAGACAATTCAGGCGGATATTCAGGATGAATACCATTATCCTGTTTTCCTCTTTGGCAGTCTTTGCCTTTGCATATTGAGTCACATATTCCTGACAATGTCGGCTTTTGCGATACATTCATATGTACCTTACAAGGTAGCAAAGCTTGCAAGCTTTCCAACCTTACAAGGGCTGACTATTAAATTGTTAACTTTCAAGGAGAGATAAGTGCAATTAGCAAAATTGGATTCAATTTTTAGAGAAATATGGGAGCATGACGGGAATCCAAAGGAAAAGGGAAAGGCGTACCTGAATCCATTTCAAAAATGGACATTCCGGTTAATGTTTGTCTTTTTTGGTCTGGCTATGATTGTAGCGCTTTCAACAAAAATTGAGATTCACGATTGGCAAAAGCCAACAGCGTTGATTCTTGTTCTGTTGGCTCAAGTATCCGGGCTCCTATATCAGATTTCTTTTGTCTTTGAGGCTTTCAAGATTTTTAAAGCACCTGCTAGGCACTTTTTGGAGCCGGTGACAGAATCTTCAGTAAGAGACTTCGAACTGGCCGAATCATTTTCTAGATTTACTGAGTCACAACTATATTACGCAAAAGAAAGGCTCTCCTTAGAAAGTATTCATATGCGTTCACGTGTCAGCCTGCTCGTTGGAGCATTGGATAAGGTTGGGATAGTTCCAGTTCTAGTGGCATGGATAATAGCATCGTATAAATACATAGCTAATGGATCGATTGTATTTGAGCAAATCGACTGGCTGGTATATGGCCTACTAGGGCTATATCTAGTAACTCTACCAATTTTATTCTTTGCCC
>NZ_JBNKYN010000076.1:0-21568 GCF_050300915.1 Amphritea sp. | reverse complement strand
CGATCAATTTCGCGACGGTGCAGCAATAGCTTGCGCTGTCGGGTCGGTTCAGCAACAACATGTGTGGATGCAGTTTTCAGCGGCGTAAAATGGGCGCCAACGAGCCACGCTTCGCCGTTATGCAGAACTACATAAGAGTCTACAAGCTGGCCGCGACCTTCGCGGAGGCTTTTTACTTCCCATCCGGTGAGAGACAGGCCAGCCTCGAACTTGGTATCAATCGAATACTCATGTCGGACTTTTCTGTTCTGGCAGATGGTATTGCCACTGGGTTTTGCTTTCTTCTTTGCCATGGGGCGGGATTATATAGAGCGTTACAGTGCAATGAAAGAGAATTAGTATCGTGAAGCTTTCGCTTCTGTTTTGCTGCACGAAAAGCGGTTTTTTACCAGTGGCAGGCCTGTGTCATTGAATTGAGTGGCCAAAATATGGACAATGCCGGGCTGTTTAACGATTCGCATGAGTTGTTGCAAATATTCGCCTACGTTAAGAGATTCAGATGAAAGATCGTCAAAATATTCATGGTTCATGGGCCAGTCGCTGGGTCTTTATTATGGCTGCGACCGGCTCTGCTGTTGGCCTGGGTAATATCTGGAAGTTTCCCTATATTGCTGGTCAGAACGGTGGCGGCGCATTTGTCCTGATGTATCTGGTGTTTATTCTGGCGGTCGGTGTGCCGATTATGATGGCTGAGGTGCTGGTGGGGCGGCGGGGGCGTCAAAGCCCGATTAACTCAATGCGGGAGGTTGCTCTGGAATCAAATCAGTCACCTAATTGGTCGTTGGTGGGCTGGGTAGGGGCGTTGGCTGGTTTTCTGATCTTCTCATTCTATTCGGTGGTGGCCGGATGGGTACTGGCCTATGTGGCTGCGATGGCAAATGGTGAGTTTCTGGATATTGGCAGTGAGCAAGCCGGTAAAGCGTTCAGTGATCTGCTGGCTAATCCCCAGGCGTTGCTGATCTGGCATTCGGTGTTTGTGGTATTGGTAATGATCGTTTTGGTGGGGGGTGTTAACAAAGGCCTGGAACGTGCCACTAAGATTATGATGCCAGCACTGTTCGTACTGCTAATGTTGTTGCTGGGGTATTCGATGACCTCGGGTTCGTTTGGTGAAGGTCTGGATTTTCTGTTCCATTTTGATCCTTCTGAACTGTCCTGGAATGCGGTGCTGGTGGCACTTGGACACTCATTCTTTACCCTGTCCCTGGGGATGGGGTCGATCATGGCGTATGGCTCCTATATGCCTAAAAATGCTTCGATTGGCGGGACTGTACTGACAATCGCTGCGCTGGATACGATAGTGGCGCTGGTGGCGGGTATGGCGATCTTCCCGATTGTGTTTGCCAATGCACTGGACCCCGGTGCGGGGCCAGGTCTGATGTTTATTACCCTGCCGGTGGCCTTTGGACATATGCCGGGTGGACAGATTTTCGGCTTTTTGTTCTTTGTATTGGTGGCGCTGGCCGCCTGGACCTCAGCGATCTCGTTGATGGAGCCGGGTGTAGCCTGGATGGTGGAGAAGTTTGGTCTGAAACGTGGGCCTGTCTGTATTATGCTGGGGCTGGTGGTATGGCTGTTGGGAATTGCGGCGCTAAGCTCGTTTAATTTTGGTAGTGGTGTCGCGCTGTTCGGTATGAATATTTTCGATTTCCTCGATTTTATCACCGCGAATATTTTCCTGCCTCTGGGTGGCCTGTTTATCGCCTGTTTTACCGGTTGGGTGCTGACTCAGCGTATTACCCGGGATGAGCTGGCAGTGAGCAATCCCGCTTACTATCTGGCCTGGTCGCTGGCGATCCGTTATATTGCACCGGTCGCCGTTGCTGCGATCTTTATTTTCAATCTGATCGATAAACTGGGCTGATAGTATGACACAGGTAGATCGGAGTGCGCTGGTGCTCCATACGGCAGAACAGATGTTTGATCTGGTCAACGATGTGGAAAGTTACCCGCAGTTTTTGCCCTGGTGTTCCGGTACTACGCTGATTGAGTCGACTGCGACGACGATGCAGGCAAGCCTGAAAGTTGCTAAAGCGGGGCTTAAGTATAGTTTTACTACCCGTAATCAGTTGCAACGTCCGGGCATGATCAGGATTGAACTGGTGGAAGGACCATTCTCCAGTCTTTCCGGGTTATGGACATTTAAACCGCTGAGTGACGAGGCATGCAAGGTGAGCCTGAGTCTGCAGTTTGATTTTTCCGGTAAGCTGACTAGTCTGGCAATGGGTAAGGTGTTTAATCAGATGGCGGCGACTATGGTTGATGCGTTCGTTAGTCGTGCTGATCAGGTCTATGGCTGAGTGCGCTAGGCGTTTTCAAACGAGTGAAGGGCGTAAGGGTTCAGGTAACTGAGATGATTAAAGTTGAAGTGGCATACGCACTGCCTAATGAGCAGAAGATTATCGCGCTACAGGTCGATGAAGGGTGCTCTGCTTATGAGGCGGTGGTTCAGTCGCGTATCGCTGAAATATTTCCGCAGATTGATATTGAGAACGACCCGATGGGGGTTTTCGGAAAAGCGCTAGCTGACCCTAAGAGCCATATTCTTAAGCCAGCCCAGCGGGTAGAGATCTACCGGCCGTTGATTGCGGACCCCAAAGAGGTGCGGGCGCGCCGGGCAGCGAAAGCTAAGGCTGAGCGTGATGCGCAGGGGTGATTATTAGCCTGTAAAAAACCGGACCCGGTCCGGTTTTTAGCACAGTGTAACTTTACTGCTGGCCGCCGGGGCGAAAATCGCCAGCCATACCTGAGAGATTGCCGTTAGCATCAAACAGGATGGTGAGGCGCTGTTGGGTGATTACCCCGGTTGCGCCGGATTGGTTGCGGTAGATATAGTCCCAGCGATTTTTGTTAAAGCTGTCGGTCACCAGCGGAGTGCCCAGTACATAACGCACCTGGTTCTGGGTCATTCCCGGCCGGAGAGTGTCCACCATCTCCTGGGTGACCACATTGCCCTGTGGAATATCGATCTTGTAAACGCCGGGGAATTCGGAGCATCCGGCCAGTAAAATAGCGGCAATAACGCTAATAAGAATTTTTTGCATTAGTAAATGACTTCCACTTTCGCGTATAAAATCAGATAATTGAGATCGCAAGTCTAACATTCGTTGAGATAAACATCATAGAGAAAGATTATGGCACTTGAAAATCAAGAATTACGTAAAGCAGGCCTGAAGGTTACCCTGCCTCGGGTGAAAATTTATCAGATTCTTGAGAAAGCAGGCGAAGGTGATCATTTCAGTGCAGAGGATATCTACAAACTGCTGCTGGAGCATAACGAGGATGTTGGACTGGCAACAGTTTATCGTGTTCTGACTCAGTTTGAGGCTGCCGGGCTGGTTTCACGGCACCATTTTGAGGGTGGTCATTCAGTTTTTGAGCTGACCCAGGATGAGCAGCACGACCATATTGTTTGTGTGAAATGTGGCAAAGTTCGTGAGTTTACCGATCCGGCGCTGAAAAAGCGCCAGGACCAGATCGCCCAGGAGCTGGGGTTCAAGATTACGGACCGTACCCTCTATCTGTACGGTGAGTGTGCTGACGGTTGTCGCCCTAAATAAGCGTTTGGCAAATATTCCAGAGATAAAAAAAACCGGCCAGGCCGGTTTTTTTATGCAGTCAGTTGGTGTTATCTGCGGTTTATCCATCCAGACCGAGCATCTCCCGGGCGTGATCCAGTGAGGTTTCGGTAACATCAATACCGCCTAACATGCGGGCCACTTCGCCGACGCGCTGATTCATATTCAAGCGGTCGATGCGGGTAATGGTTTTGTCTTTCACGGTCTGTTTGCTGACGAACAGGTGCTGGTGGCCCTGAGATGCGACCTGCGGCTGGTGGGTAACCACCAGAATCTGACTGTTATCACCCAGCTGGCGCAGCAGTCGGCCAACCACCTCAGCAATCGCACCACCAATACCGACATCGACCTCATCAAAGATCAGCGTTGGGGTGCTGGAGGTTTGTGCGGTAATTACCTGAATAGCGAGTGATATTCGCGATAACTCGCCACCTGACGCAACTTTATTCAGCGGGCGTGGCGGTTGACCGGCGTTAGTGGTGATCAGAAACTCAACCTCTTCCAGGCCATGCACGCTTAGTTGGTCTTTGTCATAAGGGGTGATTGATACGCTTAATTCGGCTGCGGTCATCCCGAGGCTGTGAAGCTGTTTGTTAACATCATTTTTCAGTGCCAGCGCAGCTTTTCTGCGGCTTGCACTGAGGCTTTCTGCGCTTTTGATAAACGCCTGACGAGCGTTTTCTGTTTCCTGATGCAGCTGCTCCAGCGCCTGGTCAGACATGCTCAGACCTTCCAGTTCTTTCTGAATGTCGAGATAGAACTGGGGGATCTGCTCGGCCGATATGCGGTGTTTACGGGCCAGATCAAAAATGCTGCTGAGCCGCTCTTCCACATCCGCCTGACGTTTCGGGTTCAGTTCCACCCGGTCCATGTAGTGGCTGATCTCCTGGGCGGCTTCTTCAATCTGAATCTGGGCGCTGTTAAGCATCTCAATGCTTTGTCTGACCGAAGGCGAGGTGCCCTTTATCTTGCCCAGTAAGTGCTGACACTGGTTCAGCAGGCTTAAGCAGTTGACCTCTTCAGCTTCGCAGGTCAGTTGCAATATCTGCTGACCGGACTGGAGAATCTCACCGGCATTGGCCAGGGTGCTCTGTTCCTCGACCAGTTTTTCATATTCACCTTCGCCGACACCCAGTTGTTCCAGCTCTTCGGCCTGATAGCTGAGAAGTTGCAGCCGGGCGGTTTGCTCTTCACTCTGGGCTGAAAGCTGGCGAAGCCGACTATTCATGCCTTGCCAGTTGCGAAACAGCTGGCGCGTTTTTCCCGCCAGCTCAGTCTTGCCGGAATAGGCATCCAGCAGATAGCGGTGATGATCTTTTTTTAATAAGCGCTGATGTTCATGCTGGCCATGAATCTCGATCAGATACTCACCCAGCTCCCGAACCTTATTGATCGGGCAGGGGCTGCCATTGATATAGCTTCTTGAGCGTCCTTCAGAGGTGATCACCCGTCGCAGAATGCACTCATCATCGTCATCCAGGTCCTGATGTCTGAGCCATTTTTTCGCGGTTGGTATGTTGGAAATGTCAAAACTGGCAATTATTTCTGCCCGTTCAGCGCCCTTTCGTACCGAGCCCATATCGGCACGGTCACCCAGCGTGAGTCCCAGAGCGTCGAGCATAATTGATTTGCCTGCCCCGGTTTCGCCGCTGATAACGGTCATACCGTTCTCCAGCTCCAGGTCCAGTTCTTCAACGATAGCGTAGTTGCGAATGTTCAGTTGAGTCAGCATAACCATTAATCTGTGTATTTATACAGTGGTTAATGTATATGCCAATAATTAAGCCAACGCAATCAATAACTGCTCAGTCTGGTAAAAAAATCTAAAAATATCCACTTGAATCCTGTTGTCTTAGCCCCATATAAAAGCTCAACAGAAAACTCACATATCAGATGGTTGGAGAAAGTGATGGCAGGCGAAGATAAGTCTCAGGTTGAAGATCAGCAGCCAGACGCAGTAACTGAAACGGTTGATGAGACCGTGGCCGCTGACGAAACCGTTGAGCCGGTCGCTGCAGAGACGGTAGATGTCGATGCATTACAGCTGGAGTTGGCCCAGGCTCAGGATCAGGTTGCCGCTCTGAAAGATCAGGAGCTGCGAACCCGTGCAGAGATGCAGAATATCCGTCGCCGGGCAGAGCAGGATGTTGAAAAAGCCCATAAGTTTGCACTGGAGAAGTTTGCCAATGAACTGCTGCCGGTAGTGGACAGTCTGGAACGGGCGATTGAAGCATCCAGCAGCGATGATGAAGCGGTTGTGGTTTTGCGGGAAGGCGTTGAGATGACATTGAACATGTTCCTCACCGGTCTGGGTAAATTCAAAGTGGATCAGCACAACCCTGTAGGTGAGCCGTTTAATCCTGAACTGCACCAGGCGATGTCGATGGTGCCTAATCCTGATCTGCCGGCAAACAGTGTTATGGCGGTGATGCAGAAGGGTTATAGCCTCAATGGTCGTCTGATTCGTCCGGCGATGGTTATTGTTTCTAAAGGCGCAGAATAAGTCAGGACTTGAAACTGACAAATCCGCACCAATATAGCTAGCAAGTTCAAAAGAATTTCGTCCGTCAGAACGGACACAGAATTACTGGAGTGATAGACATGGGTAGAATTATCGGTATTGACCTGGGCACAACTAACTCTTGTGTTGCTGTTATGGATGGCGATAAGCCACGGGTTATTGAAAACGCAGAGGGTGATCGCACCACCCCATCCATCATCGCCTACGCGGCTGATGGTGAGATCCTGGTAGGTCAGCCGGCTAAGCGTCAGGCAGTGACCAATCCAAATAACACACTGTTTGCCATCAAGCGTCTGATCGGTCGTCGTTTTAAAGATGACGTGGTTCAGAAAGATATTAAAATGGTGCCGTATAAAATTATCGAAGCTGACAATGGCGATGCCTGGGTTCAGGTAAACGATAAGAAAATGGCTGCACCACAGATCTCTGCAGAGATTCTGAAGAAGATGAAGAAAACTGCAGAAGATTATCTGGGCGAAGAGGTGACCGAGGCGGTTATCACCGTTCCTGCTTACTTCAACGACTCCCAGCGTCAGGCGACTAAAGATGCCGGTAAAATTGCAGGCCTGAACGTTAAGCGTATTATCAACGAGCCAACCGCAGCCGCACTGGCTTACGGTATGGACAAGTCTAAGGGCGATAAGACTATCGCTGTATACGACCTGGGTGGTGGTACCTTCGATATCTCTATCATCGAAATTGCTGAAGTAGATGGTGAGCACCAGTTTGAAGTGCTGGCGACCAACGGTGACACTTTCCTCGGTGGTGAAGACTTTGACTCCCGTCTGATCGAATATCTGGCGGCTGAGTTTAAGAAAGAGTCCGGTATCGACCTGCACAACGACCCGCTGGCGCTGCAGCGTCTGAAAGAGGGTGCCGAGAAAGCTAAAGTTGAGCTGTCATCTGCCCAGTCTACTGACGTTAACCTGCCGTATATCACTGCTGATGCATCCGGTCCTAAGCACCTGAATGTTAAAATCAGCCGTGCAAAACTGGAATCTCTGGTAGAAGCACTGGTGGAGCGCTCTATTGAGCCTTGCCGTATCGCGCTGAAAGATGCTGATCTGACAGCAGCGGATATTGACGAAGTGATTCTGGTCGGTGGTCAGACGCGTATGCCAATGGTGCAGAAGCGCGTTACTGAGTTCTTTGGTAAAGAAGCACGTAAAGACGTTAACCCTGATGAAGCGGTTGCGATCGGTGCATCTATCCAGGCTGCGGTACTCTCCGGTGATGTAAAAGACGTACTGCTGCTGGACGTGACTCCGCTGAGCCTGGGTATTGAAACCATGGGCGGTGTAGCGACGCCGGTTATCGAGAAAAACACCACTATCCCGACGAAGAAGTCTCAGGTGTTCTCTACCGCTGATGATAACCAGACTGCGGTAACCATTCACGTGGTTCAGGGTGAGCGTAAGCAAGCCTCCGGTAACAAGTCACTGGGTCGTTTCGACCTGGCCGATATTCCACCGGCACCGCGTGGTATGCCGCAGATCGAAGTAACCTTCGATATCGACGCCAACGGTATCCTCAACGTATCAGCGAAGGATAAAGCGACAGGTAAGCAGCAGTCTATTATCATCAAAGCCTCTTCTGGTCTGAGTGATGAAGAAGTTGAACAGATGATTCGTGATGCGGAAGCCAATGCTGAAGCGGATAAGAAGTTTGAAGAGATGAGTCAGGCCCGTAACCAGGGTGATGCGATGATTCACTCCGCTAAGAAGACTCTTGAAGATGCCGGTGATAAGGTAACTGAAGAGGAAAAAACAGCCATCAACAGCGCTATCGACGAGCTGGAAGGCGTGCTCAAAGGTGACGATAAAGACGTGATCGAAACCAAGACTGCAGCGCTGACCGAAGCGGTTTCTGCGCTGGCGCAGAAGATGTATGCTGAGGCCGCTCAACAGGCTGAAGGTCAGAGCGATGAGCAGGCTAAGGCTGAACCGGCTGATGATGCTGTTGACGCCGAGTTTGAAGAAGTTAAAGACGACGATAAAAAATAAGTCGTGTTAGAGTGATTCAGACTTGAAATGACAGCGCGGGCCGGTCCCGCGTTGTCCTGTTTTTATTCTTAGCTGATTTTCAACGAACAAGTTAACCGGATTGCGATACCGATTATGTCGAAGAAAGATTTTTACGAAGTATTAGGCGTTTCTCGGGACGCTTCTGACCGGGATATTAAAAAGGCGTTTCGTCGGATGGCGATGAAATACCATCCGGACCGTAATCCTGACGATAAATCGATGGAAGACGCCTTTAAAGAGGTGAATGAAGCATACGAAGTTCTGTCTGATAAACAGAAGAAAGCGGCGTATGACCAGTACGGCCATGCGGGTATCGATCAGGGTGGTATGGGCGGTCAGGGCGGCTTCGGTGCTGGCGGTTTCGGCGATATCTTTGGTGATGTGTTCGGCGATATCTTTGGTCAGCAGGGTCATGGCGGACGTCGTAGCCATGTACAGCGTGGTGCCGATCTGCGTTATACCATGGACCTGAGTCTTGAAGAGGCAGTAAAAGGCTGCGACAAGACCATTACTGTGCCGACACTGGTGCCTTGTGATGTCTGCGATGGCAGTGGTGCTAAACCTGGCACCAGCGCTAAAACCTGTGGTACCTGTGGTGGTATTGGCCAGGTACGGATGCAGCAGGGCTTCTTCTCAGTACAGCAGACCTGCCCGACCTGTCATGGTGAGGGCCAGGTTGTTTCTGATCCCTGCACCAGCTGTCATGGTCAGGGTCGCAAGCAGCAAACCAAGAAACTCTCGGTTAAAATTCCTGCGGGTGTTGATACCGGTGACCGTATTCGCCTCTCTGGTGAAGGAGAAGCAGGCAGTCACGGGGGGCCATCAGGCGACCTGTTTGTGCAGGTTAATGTCCGTGATCATGCGATTTTTGAACGCGATGGTAAGCATCTGTACTGCGAAGTCCCGATCAGCTTTATCGATGCGGCGCTTGGTGGTGAGCTTGAGGTACCGACGCTGGAATCCCGTGTTAAACTGAAGATACCTGCAGAAACTCAGACCGGCAAACTGTTCCGTCTGCGAGGCAAGGGGATCAAGCCTGTGCGGGGTGGTGCCGTGGGCGATCTGCTGGTGCGGGTGACGGTTGAAACACCGGTCAACCTGAACAGTAAGCAGAAAGAGTTGCTGCGCGAGTTTGAAACCGCTATGGATGAGCGACAAAAACATCACGGGCCGAAGAAACATGGTTTCTTTGACAGCGTGAAGAAATTTTTTGAGGATATGACCTGATATCCCCAGGGGCTGCATCGCAGCCCCTACGACTTTTTGGAGTCTTACATGAGTGAATTTCCCACTCAACCGCGTGAGTTATGGACGCTGATTCAACAGGAAGCCCGTGAAGAGATGGCCCGTGAGCCGTTTCTGGCGAGCTTCTTTCATAGCACCATTATCCGTCACCACAGCCTTTGTGAAGCGGTGAGCTACCTGCTGGCAAATAAACTGTCTGATGAGGTCATGGCTGCGATCACGCTGCGCGAGCTGATTGAAGAGGCTCTTGGCGGCGACCCGAATATTCTCAAATGTATCTGTCAGGATATCAGTGCTGTGCGCACCCGGGATCCGGCGGTATCCAGTTTTACTACGGTGTTGCTCTACCTGAAGGGCTTTCACGCCCTGCAGGCGTATCGTATCGCGCACTGGATGTGGCAGCAGGGGCGTCATTCGATGGCACTCTATCTGCAAAGTCGTATCAGTGAAGTATTCCAGGTGGATATCCATCCTGCTGCGCAGATAGGGTGTGGGGTGATGTTTGACCATGCCACCGGTATCGTTGTTGGGGAAACCTGCGTGATCGATAACGATGTGTCTATTATGCAGTCGGTTACCCTGGGCGGGACGGGCAAAGAGAGCGGTGATCGCCATCCGAAGATTCGGGAAGGGGTGATGATTGCCGCCGGTGCAAAAATCTTTGGCAACATCGAGGTGGGCGTCGGCGCAAAGGTCGGTGGCGGTTCGGTGGTGTTGGATAATGTACCACCACATACGACGGTGGTTGGCGTTCCGGCGAAGGTGGTTGGCCGTCCGGAGTGCGAGAAACCGGCCTTTGATATGGATCAGAGTGTCAGTCGGCAAAAGAGTAAATGATTTAAGTTACCGGCTGACTTTATCGGCGGGTGATCAGACCAGGTGTTCAGAATGATAAGAGTTGCAGTAACCGGCGCCGCCGGGCGTATGGGTAAAACAAATATTGAAGCGATTCAGGCGGCAGAAGGTGTCAGGCTTGGCGCTGCGATTGTTGAGTCAACCAGCAGTCTGATCGGTGCCGATGCCGGTGAAGTGGCTGGGGTGGGTAAACTGGGAGTGAAAATTGTCGGCGCACTGGAAGAGGTTATGGATGACTTCGATGTCCTGATCGACTTCACTGCGCCTAAGGCGACCCTGGCTAATCTGGCTCTGTGTGCCATCAACGGCAAGGCGATGGTGATTGGTACCACAGGCCTGAACGAGATGGAGCGTAACGAGCTTAAAAGTTTCGGTGAGGTGATGCCGCTGGTGTTTGCGTCTAATATGAGTGTTGGCGTGAACCTGTGCTTTAAACTGCTGGCAGAAGCGGCTAAAGCACTGGGTGATGATTACGATGTCGAGATCATTGAAGCGCATCATCACCATAAAGTGGATTCCCCTTCCGGTACTGCGCTGAGCATGGGCGAGGTCGTTGCCGACGCATTAGGGCGGGATCTGCGTCAGTGTGCGGTATATGGTCGTGAAGGTCAGGTGGGTGCCCGTACTAAAGAGGAGATCGGCTTTGTCACCATCCGTGCCGGAGATGTGGTCGGTGACCATACGGTGCTGTTTGCCACTGAAGGTGAGCGGATCGAGATTAGTCATAAAGCCAGCTCGCGAATGACCTTTGCTAAAGGCGCGGTACGTGCAGCCGGATGGCTGGCGGGTAAAGAAAACGGTTTGTACGATATGCAGGATGTCCTGGGTCTGCGAGACTAAGGCCTGTCTGAACTGTTTGACAGCCGTCATATGAGCCTGTTTTTCTGGCTGGCTCAGATGGCGGTTTTTTAGTTTTACTGAACAATTAAATAAATATCCCATAATGGGGCAATAGTTATCCCACAGAGTAGCCTTTTTCATCTATATTTTATGGGATGACAGCGAACGGCTTATGGAGAGACCTGATGTCTGCCAAAAAATTTGAGACCCTGAAAGAGATGGGATTTGATGATCCCTACGAGATTGAGAAATATACCACCCGCACAGAGAATGATATCGACGTGCTGAAGGTCTATCTGCACCGCCATCAGGGCGAGTGGATGACCAAGAGTAAGAAGTTTAAGTTTAAGCGCCGCCACACCAATGTTTCCGTTGAAGGAGGACTGGTACCTTACCGTGCCAGCACCGAGCCTTCTCCGTACTATCTGAAAGCGGTGGCAGAGCTTGAACATCTGGTGATCGAAGAGAAGTCTGTTATCAACAAGAAACAGCATCTGCTGGAAGAACTGGCGCATCTGGAAAAAGTGGTAACCCGTAAGGTAGAAGATATTCGTCGGCAGATTGAAGAGCTTTAAACTGGATTATCAGTGATAGATAAACGGCCGGTGAGAAATTACCGGCCGTTTTTTTTCGTTCTGAATAACGGAGGACGTGATGTATAAGCTGGCTTTTTTTGTGCCTGAAGAGAATCTTGAAGCGGTGAAACAGGCGGTGTTCGCTGCCGGTGCGGGCAAAATATGCAACTACGACTGTTGCTGCTGGCAGGTAAAGGGGGGTGGACAGTTCAGACCACTGCTGGGCAGCAATCCCCATATCGGACAGCAGGGGGCGTTAGAGCAGCTTGAGGAGTGGAAGGTCGAGCTGGTGTGTGAAGACCATCTCATCGGTGCGGCAGTGGATGCGCTTAAGCTCGCGCATCCTTATGAAGAGGTGGCTTATGATGTCTGGCAGTTGAGCAATATTTGAACATGTTTATAACCGGGCGTGTTATGAACATAATCTGTTGATAAGCTTGTTGATTAAGTATGGGTAACCGCTGGGTTGTGTAGCTAACTATTTGTAATTATTGTTTTTATTGGTTTTGTGTTAAATATGATCTGGTCAATAAGTAACCTGTGAAAAACCCTGTAAACTAGTCACAAAAACTGTGGATATCCTTGTGGATTAAGTATGGGTATCACTGGGGTAAGCGACGCAGAGCCCGTGGCTGTGGGGTTCTGCGTCATTGATGCGATAACGTTCAGCTAACGCTGGCGATGCGGGCCATAAAGCCGGTAATTCCGGTGAGTACAATCTCGGACGCCATCGCTGCCAGAATCAGGCCGGTAATCTTGCTGAGAATATTCAGCCCGGTTTTTCCCAGTAAACGCTCTACACCCGTTGCTGCATGTAGCAGCGCCAGCAGACAAACCAGCGCCAGAAACATGCCGCTGAGTCCTAAAATGACCTCAATACCATGCAGTTCTGAACCATACACCAGTATCGCACCGATAGTGGCTGGGCCGATAATGGTCGGGATCGCCAGCGGTACTACTGAAGCATCCTCTCTGGGACCTCCCGGCACCTGGGCGTTGGTGCGGATACCGTCCCTGACCAAACTGATGGCCGACAGAAACAGCAAGATGCCCGCGCCGATCCGGAAGGAATCGATCGTGATGCCCAGCAGTTCAAACAGGGGGGAGCCAAAGAAAAACAGCACCAGTGATGCTAACGCTGCGGCAAATACCGCTTTGTTGGCGGTGCTGCGGCGCTCTGCCGGTGTGTCACTGCGGGTCAGTGAGAGGAACATTGACACCACAAAAAACGGTGCAAAGAGGACGAAAAACTTAATCCAGGTAGCGATTAACAAAGTCATGGGAGGTCTCATATCCGCGCCGGATAGGCACAGTTAAATAAAAAAACGGCCTTATGGGCCGTTATTCATCACTGTTGTCGTGGAAAGAGAGCCACGGCAGGAACAGTAAAGTGGTTATTTTAACACCAGCCAGAGCGCATGCAGAATACCCGGGATGTAAAAAAACAGGCAGAGCACAATATTAATTACCAGTTGCAAACCAGCACCGGCTTTCATAAAGACTGCGATCGGGGGGAGCAGAATGGCGAGAATGATGAGAATCAGTTTATTGTCCATCTTCAGGTTTCTCCGGTTTCAGTTCAGGTTTGTCAATATAGTGTCCAGGCGGTGTTTCAAGGTCAACGTGATGTAGTGGAAATGCCCCATTTTTACGGTCTGCAAAATAGAACCGTAAGGCGTTGCGGATGGTCTGAAACGCCAGATCATCCCAGGGGACAGTCTCTTCTGTGAACAGTTGTACATCGGTGGTTTCATCACCGGCAGAAAAGTTCAGGTCATCCAGTTGCGCTAGATAGATCATTTGCACCTGGCTGACCGGCACGATAGAGGTCAGCGTATACAGTTGTAAGTCACTCACCCGCGCATTGGCTTCCTCAAGGGTTTCTCTGGCGGCGGCATTACGGGTTGATTCCCCGTTTTCCATAAATCCGGCGGGCAACGTCCAATAACCAACGCGGGGTTCTATGGCGCGTTTGCATAGCAGAACTTTATCTTCATATACCGGCAGGCAGCCGGCGATGATCTTTGGATTCACATAGTGAATTTCGCCGCACTCATTACAGATATGACGTGGACGGTTATCGCCTGCCGGTATTTCGAACCGGACAGTCGATCCGCACAGGTTGCAGTAGTTCATGATCAATCCTTCAGTCTCTATCCTGATCCGTTAACAATGGCTTCTGGTATCGGCTGCTTACAACTTTAATCCAATAGTTGTTGTTGGCTCAAACACTCAATTGCTTAAGTGCTAACTATTTTTCAGAGAGGCGATGGTTAGGGTGTTATACACCTATAAAAAATAAGTCTATGCGGCGAATTGTCTCATGCGTCATTCGGTCACATCCGCGGCAGGTTAAGTGTGGTTAATATCTGCGGGTTTATTTAACCTGGAAAGAGCAGGATGCGCACACTCACATGTATTTTCTTCTGGATGCTGGCCTCGGTGGCGCAGGCGGATCTCTATTGGCAGCCTGAGCCCGTTAAAGGCGGTGGGCATGGTGGCCCTAAACTGTTTCGATTAATCGATCAGAGCCCATTGGCACAGTCCGCAGCAATGTTGCTGCATTCCGATCTGCAACGCAGCCCGCTTGAGCCGCAGGGTGGGGTGTACCGGGTTAAGGCTACCGGTAAAAACAGTTATCACGCCCTGGTCGCGACGGAACAGGGTAATGATTTTCAGCACATGGCGGTGCGCTACCTCTACTTCAGTGGTAAGCCGGTGGATACCTCCCCCTCTGATCTGTTAGCTGAGCCACTGGGTGCGCTGGAGATTGTCCCCGATCCCTTACCCCGAGAGCATTGGCGCTATACCAGCGGTAAAACCTACCGCTTTATTGTGCAGTTTAAAGGTGAGCCGTTGCAGGAACAGCCGGTATTGGTGATGACCGCTCTGGGCAGCACCGAGATACTGCATACTGATGCCGATGGCGTGCTGACAATTGCTATCCCAGATGACTTTACCCATGTTGTTGCGGGCGTGCGGGCAAATCCCCCGGGTGAGCTGCGCATTTTTAGCGAACTGAAGCGTGACGGCATCGGTTATCAGACCTCGCTCAGTACGGCTTACTTCGTCAACGAGTCCAGCTGGAAGAGCGCTAATCTGGGAGCAGGGGTTGCCCTTGGCGGACTGCTGTTCGGATTCTGGCTTAACCGCCGTCTGCCTGCCCATAGCCGGAGGAAAAAAAGATGATTGCCAACCTGACCCTTGTTCGCCGGTTTGTTCAGCTATGTATGTTTATCTTTCTGGTGTATGGCTCGGTAGTGGTGGGTTTTTATGCGGCCGATAAAATTTCTGGCGCGCTGCCTGCACTGAGCTGTGCTTATGACTCCATGAATGCTGATTACTGCGCGCTGATCCCATTGCAGCATCAGTTGCATCATCGTCTGGACGCCTCAGTTGAAAGCGGTAACTGGTTCCTGTTTCTCATGCCATTTATAACCACCGTCGGCACTTTCCTGCTGCTGTTTGTCTTTCTCAATAAGGCGTTTTGTGGCTGGGTCTGCCCACTGGGGTTCTTTCAGGAGATGATGCAGCTGATTGGACAAAAGCTTGGATTACGTCGGGTCGACAGTCTTGCCCATGGCGCTGTTGATAAGATTCGTCCGGTTAAATGGCTGATGCTGGGCGGCTTAGTATTGGTTCTGCCGGCACTGACCAGTCTGGGGTTTCTCAGCAATGAATGGGGCGATCCGTTTTGCCAGATCTGTCCCAGCCGGATTATGACCACCCTGCTGACCGGCTCGAATGAACAGTTATTTGTCGACACCTCCAGCCCCAGTTACATGGCGCTTTCGATTACTGGCGATTTTCTTTTTGGTTTGATGGTGGCGCTGGCGATGACCATGCGGCAGCCCTTCTGCCGCATCTGTCCGATGTTGGCGTTGCATGCGGTGTTCAGAAAAGTAGGCTTCGCCCGGCTGGTGAAACAGGGTAGCGCCCGCTGTGATAAATGTGGCCTCTGCGCCGAGGCCTGTCCAATGGATATTCGTGAGCTGCAAAGCGAATGTAATACAGTGGACAAGGCAAAAGATATTACCCTGGCAGATTGCACCCTGTGTGGTCGCTGTGTTGAGTTTTGTCCCGATAAGGATGTGCTGCAGTTACGCTATCTCAGTGTGCCGGTTTTCAGCTCCAGTCCCGCTTATTTTAAACAGCGTAAGAAAGCCCAGACACAATGGGACAGCGTTAAGCTGATCGGTTTTAAGCAAACGGAAAAAGAGAAAATATGAGTGCAGAGCTACTGGGGCTGGAGCTGAGTGCTGCTGTATTCACCGCCTTCCTGATCGGTCTCAGTTTTGGCAGTGGCCCCTGTAATCTCAGTTGTCTGCCCTATCTGGGGCCAATACTGCTGGGTCCTGCGGCGCGAAAGCCTTTTCATGCGGTACTGTTGCCATTTATGAGCGGCAGACTCGCAGGCTATCTGCTGTTGGGAACCCTCGCGGCCGCTACGGGCAGTGTGCTGCAACATTACCTTAAGCACCCGCTGCTGCCCTGGGCAATCGCCGGGGTGACTTTCTGGCTGGCACTGCGGATGTTACTTCAGAGTCGTAAACCGGTTTGTGCCGTTAGCGCTGCGCAGGGTAGTTCGTTACAGACGAGTGTTCAGCGATCCCCAACAGCCGCTCTGATCGCCACCGATGCCGGTGGTACTACTGACGGAGCGGCTGAAAAAAACCGCTTACAGCTGGCTTTACTGGGGTTCTCCCTGGCATTGAATCCCTGTGTTCCCTTGCTGGGTTTACTGGCGGCTGCTGCGCAGAGTGCCGACCCATTGTGGGGAGCCGCTGTTGCATTGAGCTTTGGTTTGGGGGCGATCGTGATTCCTACTTTGCTGGTGCGCTACGGGTTTGCTTTGCTGGGGCAGGAGTTGCAACAACAGTTGTCTCAGTGGCAGTTGGCGCTGACCCGCACCGGTGCCGTAATGTTGATGTTAGTCGCGGTAAATACCGCGTTAAGGGGCGTTTAAAAATGATGTGGATTGATAAAGGGGGTCCGATAATCTGGATCCTGATTGCGTATTCAATACTGGGATTGGCGATTATTGCCAGTCGCTATCTGCAACTTTTATTGACCCGTCGATGTAATCTTTTACTCTCCCCGAAACAGTGGCAGGGAGGGGCCGAAAAAAGGATTGTTGAGCAGTTACGCGGCGTGCTGCGGCTGCATGGACATAGCCCGGAGTTGCGAGCGACCGCCACGCATCTGATTCAGGCAGAGATGAAGCCGTTTGAGTCCGGCTTGAAGACCGTGGCCGTGCTGGCAAATACCGCACCACTGTTAGGCTTGCTGGGTACCATCACCGGGATGATTAAAGCGTTCCAGGTGATTGAAAGTGCAGGCGGTAAGGTGGATGCAATGGCGTTGGCCGGCGGTATCTGGGAGGCGATGTTAACCACCGGGGTGGGTTTATCTGTGGCGATTCCGCTGTTGATTTTACTGCACTTTCTGGAGTCCGCTCTAGGTCGTTACCATTGGCATCTGCATCAGGCGGCAGCACTGGTACTGGACCGTTCAGAGAGTTTTGATATTGCTGTGGATGAAGGTCTTGATGACTGGGAGACTGTTGCGGATGTCCTATAAATCACCCGCGCACAGTCTGATTACCCTGAATCTGACGCCGCTGATCGATATTGTATTTCTGCTGTTAGTCTTCTTTATGCTGACGGCGCATTTTGTGGATGAAAAACAGATTGAACTGACGTTACCGGAAGCGGCCAGCGCAGAAGCGATGACCGAGGTCGAACCGGTGGTAGTATCGATTGATCCGTCGGGTAGCTTCTATATCAATTCAGAGGTGGTACATGGCCAGCTGCTGGAGCAGCGTCTGCAATTGCTGTTCAGTGATAATCCTGACCGGCTGCTGCGTATTAAAGCGGATAGCCAGGTGAGTTTTGATAAGGTGGTGACGCTGCTTGATATCGCCCGATTACTGCATATCAGCCATCTAGAAATTGCTACCCGGGAAAAATGAGTCTGACATCTGAACAGCAAAGTCGTACAGGCGGCTATCTGTTAGCGGGTTTGCTCTTGTCTGGCGGGGTGCACGCGGTTATCTGGCAGCAGTTACAACAGCCGGAGCTGAGTGTTGCGGCGGCTGCGCCGGTGAGCTATCAGCCGGTGATGCTAATGGCGCAGGCAGTGCCGCCTCTGCCCACAGAAGCCCCGTTGCCTGAAACGGTTCAGGCTCCAGAGCCGAAACCAGAGCCGCCGGTTGTCCCTAAACCTGTGAAGCCAAAACCGAAGCCTAAGCCAAAACCGAAGCCTAAGCCCAGACCAAAGCCTCAACCTGAGCCAGTGTTACAGTCCAGGCCGCAGAAGGCGGTGGCAGAATCGCCCCCTGTGGCCGCAACTAATCCGGTTAACAGCGCACAGCCTGTTGCACCGGTGATCAGCGCTGAGCAGCTACGGCAGCGCTTTCTGGCGCTACTGGTGCAACGTATCGATCATCATAAACGTTACCCGAAGCGGGCACAGTCCCGGGGGATCGAGGGCCGGGTGAGCTTTAAACTGTCACTGAATAGTCAGGGGGCGTTGGAAAAGTTTGAATGGCTTGAGGGCAATCGGTTGTTTTATCAGGCAACGCTGGAAGCGGTGCAGCGATCACTTCCGCTGCCCCTGCCGGATGGGCAGGGGGCGTTCAGTTACCGATTGGCACTGGAGTATAAGTTGCTGTAGATAAGGCTCGCCGATAGCAAGGGGCAGGTTACCCGGCTTCCTGATTACTCTCGTTGATCTTTTTCATCCGATAGGCCAGTCGCGAGCGGGTTAGTCCCAACAGCCTGGCGGCTGCAGACAGGTTGCCATCCGCCTGAGCGACCGCCTCACTCACCAGTCGTGCTTCCAGTTTATCGAGGGATGGGCCGACAGCGTTAGCCGGGGCAAAACGGCGAAACTGCTCCAGGGCTGATTCCTCGCTATCCTGACTCAGCTCTCCTTCTGAACTGATGGTAAACAGCAAAGCCCGGGTGGTTTCCTCATCCCGGAACAGATGGGAGAGGTCGATCAGTGACCCGTCTTCGGCGGCTATCACCCCTCGTTCGACCAGGTTTTGCAGCTCCCGGATGTTGCCGGGGAAGCGGTAGTTAAGCAGTGCGCGCATCGCTTTCAGGGTGAAACCACGGATGTTACGCCCGTGGCGCTGGTTGTAGTGCTCAAGAAAATGCGACAGCAGCAACGGAATATCATCCCGTCGCTCCCGCAAGGGGGGTAGCAGGATAGGAAAGACATTCAGGCGGAAAAACAGGTCCTCGCGGAACTCCCCTTTAGCGACCGCATCTCTGAGTTCGACATTGGTGGCGGCGACCACCCGGACATCAACGCTGATCAGACTGGTGCCCCCGACCCGTTCCAGCACCCCCTCCTGCAGTACCCGTAGCAGTTTGCCCTGGGAACTAGGGCTGAGTGTGCCAATCTCATCGAGAAACAGGGTGCCGCCGTGGGCGCGTTCAAAACGCCCTGGGCGGGATGTTGTGGCTCCGGTAAAAGCCCCCCGGTCGACACCGAACAGTTCAGACTCGATCAGCGAGTCAGGAATGGCCGCGCAGTTGATGGCGATAAAAGGTTCATCTTTACGGCTGCCGATCTCATGCAGCATACGGGCAAACAGCTCTTTACCCACACCGGATTCGCCGGTAAACAGAACCGTGGCGCGGGTGCTGGCAACCCGTCGTAGCATATGACAGGCGGCAATAAAGGCGGAGGAGATACCGATTAACTGCCGCTCCCCCAATACCGGTAGTTCAGTATTGACCATCGGCAGCGGCGCGGCGGTGGGCAGAGAGCCTGAGCCAGTATTGCTATGACTGACAAAATCTTCGGCGTTGAGATAGCGCAGATCCTCTTCGACATCGCCCCATAACTCTACGGTCCGGCCGATCACCCGGCAGGTGGCGTGGCCCATTGAGCGGCACTCGACCTCACGGAAAACGGTCAGTCGTCCCAGCAACGTGGTTACGTAACCCATGGCATAGCCAAGCTGCATCCAGCAGGCGGGTTCGGTGCCGATGCCGTAAGCGGCGATATGTTCGTCGTCTTCACTGGAGTGGTGCCAGAGAAACTCGCCATCATAGGTACCCTGATGGGGATCGAACTCAAAGTGGATGGTTTCCACCTGCACCACGCCCTCCAATGAGTGCAGCTGCGTGCCAGCAAAGAAGATCGCTTCCGGGTCGGCATCGGGCCAGCGTTCGCGCACCAGTTGCGCATCCCGGACGCCGGAGCTGTAGCCCGAACGGGTCAATAGTCCCCGTGCCCGTTCAACTCCCAGTCGTTCAATCAGCTCGCGCCGCAGGCTACCCAGCGACGAGTTGTGCATCAGTACCATGCGCTGGCCATCCAGCCAGATCCGCCCGTCTTTAGGGGAGAAATGCAGATATTCAGACAGCTGACCAAAGTCGAGACCGGAACCCTCAGTGAGGTTATCGCTGTCGCCAGCGGGGAGTTCAGTGGGGCGTGCCTGGGTCAGACCCGGTTGGTCTGTCGCGGGGGAAGAAGCCATAGGTGTACTCATTGTTATCATTATTTTTAACAAAAATATTAAGTCGTTTTTCTGTGTTTAACAATCTTATCAACTGTTTAGGTTGTAAATAATTTTTGTGCACTGCAATTAAGATAAATAGTTTGTTCAGGCATACGGAAGGTCTCTGCACGTATCTGATGGATGTTGCGTTGCAATAAAAAGAGCCATGGAGAAATCTGGCACAGCGGTTGCTCTATCCGGTTAACAATAAAAAACGTCCATCCCACCTGTTTTGGGGCGGACAACACGCTGGAGGTTCTATTGTGTCAATTGTAGAAAGTGACTCAGGTCTGTTGGACTCATCCCTCTGGATGGGGCGGATATTCGATGGTAGCTGGAGGGCCGCGCAGGGAGGTACTGTCGTCGTGACCGAACCGGCAACCGGGGAAGTGCTGACCACAACCGGTATGGGCGATGCTGCCGATATCGCCATTGCTGCACGCAGTGCTGCTGAAGCTCAGGCTGAGTGGGTGAAAATGTCCTGCCGCGAGCGGGCCGATATCTTTTTCCGTGCTGCTGAGGTTCTGCAACAGGATTTCAGTGCCGCAAAAGACTGGATTGCCCGGGAAACCGGCGGCATCTTTGCCAAGGGGGAGCATGAGGTGCGTGAGGCGGTGGTCATTCTGCGCCGCTCGGCTGCGATGCTGCTTGATCCGGATCATGGCCTGGTGCTGCCTTCGGCGTCGGGTACCCTGTCGTTTGCCAGGCGCCAACCCTTAGGGGTTATCGGTGTGATCTCACCGTTTAACTTTCCACTGATTCTGTCTATTCGTGCCGTCGCCCCAGCGCTGGCAGCGGGGAATGCTGTGGTGCTCAAGCCGGACCCGCGTACGCCGGTCAGTGGCGGTTTTATTATCGCCCGGGCGTTTGAGCAGGCGGGGCTGCCAAAGGGGTTGCTGCATGTGATTCCCGGCGGCGCGGATGCCGGGGAAGCGCTGTGTACCGATCCCCATGTGCGCATGATCGCCTTTACCGGATCGACGCCGGTGGGACGCAGAATCGGTGAGCTGGCCGGACGCCATCTGAAAAAAGTGATGCTGGAGCTGGGCGGTAAAAGTCCGCTGATTATCACCGAGGATGTCGATCTTGATCTGGCCGCCAGCAATGCAGCCTGGGGTGCCTGGTTCCATCAGGGGCAAATCTGCATGGCATCGGGACGCATCATTGTTCATGAATCGATTGCAGCGCAACTGACAGAACGGCTGGTGGCTAAAGCGGCTCACCTGCCTTTTGGCAATCCAACCGATGGTAACGTGGCGATGGGGCCGATTATCAACCGTGCTCAACTGGAGCGGGTGGATGCCATCGTCAAAGAGAGCGTGGCTGCCGGTGCGACCCTGGAAGCGGGTGGTGAGCCTGAAGGGCCCTACTATCAGCCGACCGTTCTGTCGGGCGTTAAACCGGGGATGCGC
>NZ_JBNKYN010000075.1:0-22684 GCF_050300915.1 Amphritea sp. | reverse complement strand
CATCAATGACCGCCTGACAACGCTCCTCCTGCTCCTCTTCCGGCACCATATCAAGCTTATTCAGCACCAGCCAGCGCGGCTGCGCCGCAAGCGTCGGACTAAATTTCTCAAGCTCACGAACAATCACCTGGGCTGACTCGGCAGGTGTCTGATCATCCCAGGGAGCCATATCAACAAGATGCAACAGGATGCGGTTTCGCGCGAGATGCTTAAGGAAACGAATACCTAAGCCCGCTCCCTCAGCAGCACCCTCAATAATTCCGGGAATATCCGCAATAACAAAGCTTTTATGCTTCTCTGTGCTGACCACCCCCAGATTTGGTACCAGGGTGGTAAACGGATAATCCGCCACTTTAGGTGTCGCCGATGATACCGAGCGAATAAATGTAGACTTACCCGCATTCGGCAAACCCAGCAAACCAACGTCCGCCAGCACCTTCAGCTCAAGCTTCACGTTACGGGTTTCACCCAGACTACCATTGGTAGTCTGCCGGGGCGCACGATTCACACTACTCTTAAACCGGGTATTTCCCAGGCCATGAAAGCCACCCTGGGCAATCTTTTCAATCTGACCAACCGTCGTCAGATCCGCCAGAACCTCATCCGTATCGATATCAACCACAGTCGTACCCACCGGCACTTTCATGATCAGATCTTCACCTTTTGCGCCAGTACAGTTACGGCTCTGTCCGCCCTTACCGTTCTCAGCCCTGTAGCGAGGCTGAAAACGGTAATCGATCAGAGTATTGAGCGACTCATCCGCCTCAACAAACACTGAGCCACCATCACCACCATCACCACCATCAGGGCCCCCACGAGCAACATACTTCTCGCGTCGGAAACTAAGGGTACCATTCCCCCCCTTACCGGCTTCTACAGTAATCGTCGCTTCATCTACAAACTTCATTCTACGCCTCCAGCTACACTGGCAAACTGTGCATGCTTACCGCCAACAAACTGGCTGTTGATAATGCCCGTCATACAGACGTTTTCAACAACTAGCTTAATCAGCCATTAAAAACAAAAAAAGCCCCGCAACCGCGGAGCTTTTTTATAGCATAAAAGCCGGATTAAGCGGTTTCTACAGTAATGTATTTACGCTTTTGCGGGCCTTTAACAACAAACTTAACAACGCCGTCTGCAGTCGCAAACAGAGTATGGTCTTTACCCATACCTACGTTTACGCCAGCGTGAAACTTAGTACCGCGCTGACGAATCAGAATGTTACCTGCAGTTACTACCTGACCACCGAAACGCTTAACACCTAAGCGTTTCGACTCGGAATCACGACCGTTACGGGTACTACCTGCCGCCTTCTTATGAGCCATTTGTCACTCTCCTATCAAAACAGTCTTAGGCACTAATGCCAGTGATTTTTACTTCAGTGAAGTGCTGACGGTGACCCATCTGCTTCATGTGGTGCTTACGACGTTTGAACTTCATGATATGAACTTTCTTAGCGCGACCATGGCTTACAACCTCAGCTGTAACCTTAGCACCTTCAACTACTGGTGCGCCGATTTTAACATCATCACCATTAGCAACCAACAGAACACGATCAAATTCAACATTAGAACCAGCTTCTGCAGCCAGTTTTTCCAGTTTCAGCGTATAGCCTTCCTGAACTCGGTATTGCTTACCGCCGCTCACAATTACTGCGTACATTTTAATCTCCAGTTTAAAACCCGTCCTGCTACTAAATAACACGCCTACGTCTAATGGAAATGATCGACCATATAATAGGGAGCGAATTTGGATGGGTCAGGGCGCGAGATTATATAGAAACATAAGAAGCGACTCAAGCAAAAATATAGATAATAACCTTACATTCTTGACACCCGGATACGCACCCCCTAGCATGCGGCAATACAAATTTCAGAGCTTAGTCACAGTTCCCATGCTGCCACATCAGTTAAACCCAGTTATTGAGCCGCAATTCGAAGCGGTAAACGATTACATTATCAACAACTTACACTCCGGTGTACCTCTGGTTGAGAAGATCGGACATTACATTGTCGAAAGTGGTGGCAAGCGGATCAGACCTCTACTGGTGCTACTGGCCGCCAATGCGGCGGGCTATCAGGGGGAGCAACATATCCACCTTGCAGCGGTCATTGAGTTTATCCACACCGCCACCCTGCTGCACGATGACGTTGTTGATAACTCTGAGCTGCGCCGTGGTAACGATACTGCCAACGCCAAATGGGGCAACGCGCCCAGCGTTCTGGTCGGCGACTTTCTCTACTCCCGCTCATTCCAGATTATGGTTGAGATCAACAAGATGGAAATCATGGCGGTGATCTCCAACGCCACCACCATCATTGCTGAAGGCGAAGTATTACAGCTGCTCAACGCCCGCAACCCGGACACCACTGAAGCATCTTATATGCAGGTAATTCTGGGCAAAACAGCCATGCTGTTTGAAGCCGCCACCGAGACCGGTGCGATTCTGGCAGGAGCGAATGAAGCCCAGCAGGAAGCACTGCGTCTTTATGGCCGCCATATCGGCATCGCTTTTCAGATTATCGACGATGTCATGGATTACCTCAGCAGCGCCGAAGAGATGGGCAAAAATGTCGGCGACGACCTGGCTGAAGGCAAAGCGACCCTGCCACTGATCCACGCCATGCGTGAAGGCAGCGATGAACAGCGCAAACTGATCCGTCAGGCGATCCGCAAAGGCGGCCTCGACGACCTGCAACCGATCATGGAGATCGTCCATGCTACCGGCTCAATCGATTACGCTCGCAACGTCGCTTACGGAGAGGCGGACAAAGCGATTAAAGCACTGGACGCCCTGCCGGACAGCTCATTCAAACAGACCATGATCCAACTGGCGGATCTCGCAGTTAAGCGGAGCAGTTAAGAGCAGTGGCTAGATCGTCACAAAAAACGTGACTTGCTAGTTGTTAGAAAAAACCTTCTTAACAAGCTCTAATGATAACGTGCATAGTAAGTGGGCACGGCTGATTTGCTCTTATAACTCAAAGCAGCCTGATAGCTACTTTGAGTTTGATTTTTCTAGCAAGCGAAGCGTCTATCTAGCTAGAACGTCACAAAAAACGTGACTGGATAGTTGTTAGAAAAAACCTTCTTAACAGGCTCTAATGATAACGTGCATAGTAAGTGTGCACAGCTGATTTGCTCTTATAACTCAAAGCAGCCTGATAGCTGCTTTAAGTTTGATTTTTCTAGCAAGCGAAGCGTCTAGCTAGTCACGTTTTTTGTGACGATCCAGCCACTATCTCCTATCCCTCAAGATATAAACCCTCTCCACCTCCGCACGCCCTCCCCGACCGGCACCCCGCTCCGCCGATAGTTCTTCAATCTCAAACCGTTCGCTATAAAGCGACCGGACTTCATCTTCTGTTACCGAAAAGGGCGGGCCTTCAACAGCATCGAACTCGAGGGTTATCAACAACATGCCAACGCCTGCGGGAAGCTTTTCGATCAGTGTCCGGGCATAGCGCTTACGCATCGGTTCAGGAAAGGCGATCAGTGCGGCGCGATCATAGACCCAGGCAATCGACTCAAACTCTTCAGCGGGTAGTGCAAAGAAATCCCCACAGAGCAGCCGTAGTCCATCTTTATGCCGCACAGCAAAGTCTCCCTGATGCTGCACTTCGACCGCTATCGATTGCTCAGTCCAGAACGCCTGACATGCCAGTGGATTCAGCTCAACACCGGTGACCTCATGCCCTTGCTCCCGCAACCAGAGCATATCCAGCGTTTTACCACACAGCGGTACCAGCACCCGCCCCTCACCCAAACCTCGTAACTGAGACCAATGACGCTGAAGCAAGGGATTAACCTGCGATTGATGAAAGCCGATCCGGCCACTACGCCAGCGCTCATGCCAAAACTCACTGTGCATCTTCGTTGATACCCCTGAAAAACGACCTTAACCGCTCTATTTTTAGTTTTTGGTGATACAGGTCGTGATCCCAGACCACTAACCCGGTATAATCCCCCGATATTTTGACTTAAAAAAAAGTGGATATACAGCTCAGATGACAAAACCTTCCTCATTCAATCGAGAAGAACTTCTTCAGTGTGGTCACGGCGAAATGTTCGGCGAAGGCAACGCACGACTGCCTGTCGGTAACATGCTGATGATGGACCGCGTCACAATGATCACCGGTGAAGGTGGCAAATATGGCAAAGGCTATATCGAAGCGGAGCTGGATATCCATCCTGACCTCTGGTTCTTCGACTGCCACTTCCCAACCGACCCGGTTATGCCTGGCTGCTTAGGCCTGGATGCTATGTGGCAAATCGTTGGCTTCTTCCTGGGCTGGCGTGGCAATAAAGGACGCGGACGTGCGCTGGGGTGTGGTGAAGTGAAGTTTACCGGGCAGATTCTGCCAACTGCAAAAAAAGTCACCTACCGGATCGATCTGTCACGGGTTATCGAGCGTAAACTGGTGATGGGCATCGCCGACGGCTCTGTTTCTGTCGACGGCCGGGAGATCTACACGGCAAAAGATCTGCGTGTTGGCCTGTTCGTATCTACCGATAGCTTCTAATCTTATAAGCCTGAGTGCAGGCTTTAGCGCAGCTGTCGATCTATAATTACAATGTTTTTACTGAATAAAAGAGGCATCCTATGAGACGTGTCGTTGTTACCGGAATGGGTATCGTATCTTGCCTGGGTACTGATAAAGAAGCCGTCCTGGACTCACTGAAAGAGGGCCGTTCCGGCATTAAGTTTCAGGAAGAGTACAAAGAACTAGGGTTTCGCAGCCATGTAGCTGGCAGTATTGATCTGGACTACACCGATCTGATCGACCGTAAACTGGTGCGTTTCATGGGTGATGCCGCAGCATATGCGTATCTGTCTATGGAACAGGCGATCAAAGACGCCAACCTGAGCGAAGATCAGGTGTCTAACGTCCGCACAGGCCTGGTCGCAGGTTCCGGCGGCGCATCCTCTGCCGACATCGTAGAAACCGCTGATATCCTGCGCACTAAAGGTGTCCGTCGCGTCGGCCCATACCGGGTAACCCGGACTATGGGTTCTACCGTGTCCGCCTGTCTGGCAACACCGTTTAAAATCAAAGGTGTTAACTACTCCATCACCTCGGCCTGCGCCACCAGCGCGCACTGTATCGGCAATGCGATGGAACAGATTCAGCTGAATAAGCAGGATATCGTTTTCGCAGGCGGCGGTGAAGAACTGCACTGGTCACTCAGCGTAATGTTTGATGCGATGGGAGCCCTGTCCAGCAAGTACAACGACACGCCGGAAAAAGCCTCCCGCGCCTATGATGCCAACCGCGATGGTTTTGTTATCGCTGGCGGTGGCGGCATGCTGGTGCTGGAAGAGCTGGAACACGCTAAAGCCCGTGGCGCTAAAATCTACGGCGAACTGGTCGGTTATGGTGCCACCTCTGACGGCTATGACATGGTAGCCCCATCCGGTGAAGGCGCTGTGCGCTGCATGAAGCTGGCGATGAGCACCGTTGATGGCAGCATCGACTATATCAACTCCCACGGCACGTCGACACCTGCGGGTGACATCCAGGAGCTGAAGGCGATGAAAGAGACCTTTGGTGAACAGATGCCGCCGGTCAGTTCTACCAAGTCCCTGACCGGTCACTCACTGGGTGCTACCGGCGTACAGGAAGCGATCTACAGCCTGCTGATGATGGAAAATAACTTCATCTGCGCATCGGCTAATATTGAGGAACTGGATCCTGCAGCAGAAGGCCTGCCGGTTGTGACTGAACGCAGAGACAATGTTGACCTGCAGCGGGTAATGTCTAACAGCTTCGGTTTCGGCGGTACCAACTCAACCCTGGTATTCCAGAAATATACTGGCTGACCACTGATATGCATAAAAAAACCCGCCTTCCGGCGGGTTTTTTATTATCTCTGCCATTTAAACAGCGTCTTCATCGACTACCTTCAGATCACGCATCTGCGCTTCCAGCCAGCCAATTGAATCACTGTGAACCTCATCAACGGAACGATCAGCCACCGGCACCGGAGCACCCACCCGAACAGTAATCGTTCCCGGATATTTGACATAACTTTTACCCGGCCAGTAAAGCCCGGCATTATGCGCTAACGGCACCACCGGCACCTGAGCACTGGCCGCCAGCATCGCACCACCTTTATTAAACTTACCCAGTTTACCGGTTTCGACCCGGGTTCCCTGAGGAAAGATAACGACGTTAATCCCCTCTTCAAGACGCTCTTTACCCTGAGTCAGCAGCTGCTTTAACGCCCCCCGACGCTTACTACGATCCAGCGCAATCGGTTTGAGCATCCCCAACGCCCAACCAAAAAATGGAATTTTTAACAGTTCTTGTTTCAGCACCGCGCTTTGTGGTCGAATCAGGGTCTGCAGAAAAAACGTCTCCCACTCACTGGAGTGATTAGCGACCACCACATAGGCCCCTTCACTCCCTGAAGGCAGATTTTCCCGCCCCTCAACCCGGTATCGGATGCCACAGGTAAGATAGAGCCATAGCATGGTAAAGTAGTTCATCAGCGTGAAGAGCTTAAAGCGCAGGCGAAATGGCAGCGCCCAGCCCACCAGCAGACAGAAAGCAGCAAACACCAGGGTGACCGGATAAAAACCAATATAAAAGAGCGTTGCCCGCAGATATAAAAACAGAGAGGGTTTTCGCGTCATCGCCTGATCTTCCTTTTGGGCACGTTCATCAATGTTTGCAACAGGTTTCAAGGATTCACCTGCCAGTGGCCACTTTTACCACCTATCTTTTCCAGCAGTTTGATTTCGGAGATAACGATCCCTTTATCCACCGCTTTGCACATATCGTAGATAGTCAGGGCGGCAACCGATGCGGCGGTCAGCGCCTCCATCTCTACGCCGGTCTGGCCTGCCAGTTTACAACTCGCCAGAATCAGCACTGATGCAGATTCCGGTTGAGGCGTCAGTTCGACAGAGACTTTGGTCAGCATCAGCGGATGACACAGAGGGATCAGATCAGAGCAACGCTTAGCCGCCTGAATCCCGGCAATGCGCGCCACTGCCAGGACATCACCCTTTTTATGCTCCCCGGCGGTAATCATATGCAGTGTTTCAGGCCGCATCATCACCACAGCCTGAGCAGTTGCCTCGCGGGTGGTGATTGCCTTTTCAGACACATCCACCATATTCGCATGACCATTATCATCCAGATGGGTCAAACGGCTCATGCGGCCTCCTGCGGCTTGTTTTTATTCAAAACCGGATTAGCATACATCTGCCGCAGGATATTCGCAGCAGAGTCAGACAACCCCTCGGTTCGAGCGGCAAACAGAGCCTTCTGTTCCGCATCAATCCCCTCAACATCAATACCCGCTGCTAACATGTTAGAAGGGTGCAGATAATAATTATCGATGATCTGCCGGTCGATTTCGGCAGCCAGTTCTTCAGGGGTATTCATTCCGGTGATAACATCGCCAAACGCTACATAGACATGACCTTTGTTGCCGGTAATCCCGGTAACGATGCTGTCAATATCTTCAAACTGGGCTTTCTCATACTTAACCCCCTGTTGCTTGGCATCGAGTTCCTGCGCTTTGGCCCGGTCACAGGGGTCATACTCATAAGAGATGGACACCGGAACAATCTTCACCCGCTCAAGAAACTCAGCAAAACTACGCTCTTTGCGATGCGCCATATAAAACATTTTCAGAATTGCCGGATCGGTAAAATCGTTACCATCTTTTGCCCGGCCTTCCCGCTGGGCGATCCAGACACTGGCCTCATCATGCACCAGCGAGTGGTCAATATAGGCCGATAGCTGCCCCAGCGCGGTCAGCACTTCGCGCCCTTTTGCCGAGCGATTGACAATAAAGCTTTTATTCAGGCGCATCAGATCAGATACGTAAGGTTTGCGCAGCAGGTTATCGCCAATCGCGATGCGCAGGGTGTCAAAACCGTTCTGATACAACGCCCAGTTAACAAACGCCGGATCCATCGCTATATCACGATGATTGGAGACAAACAGATAGGCCTCATCCTGTTCAAGGTTTTCAATACCACTACAGGAAAGACGGGTAGTGGTACGGCCGATCATCTTGGTCATATAACCCGCAATCAGCAACTGAAAGTCCTGAATACTTTCGATTTCACCGGTTTTCTGCGCCAGAAAGATACGCACGGCGGGCTTTAGCAGCCAGCCAAACAGCGATGCCATCTGGGGAAACTGATAGCGGGTCAGCACCGAGATGAGTTCATCGTCATGGATCAGCCGGTTCAGGACATCACTCACCTCACTGTCATAATAGGGGCGGATATTCTGAAATGGATCATTGATTGAGCTGGCTGCCATTCTGCCTCCTGAGGCACTGCGAATAATAAGGCGGGTATTTTACAGGGAGATAGGAATAATTTCAGCGCACATTACCAATTCTTTAGATTAATCCGCTCAGTTTAGCCTCCGGTCATGTTCATAAAGCGGACAATCTGCGGGGTTTCATCATCCAGATCAAAGTGATGCTGCTCAGGTTTCAGCTCCATTGCCTGGATCAGATGCTGTTTCAGCACCTCAATATCGTTGGGGTACTCCCGGATCACCCGACGCAGATCCATTGAGTGTTCATTACCCAGACAGAGTAACAGGCGTCCCTCCACCGTCATCCGCACCCGGTTACACTCACTACAGAAGTTATGACTGTGGGGCGAGATAAAGCCTATCCGGCTGTCACTATCCGCCATGCGATAATAGTGCGACGGCCCACCGGTTTTCTCACCACTGTCGGTCAGGACATACTCTGCGGAGATCATCTCTAACAACTCATCACTGGAACAATACACCTCCGCACGATCATGCTCAGTAATCGCCCCCAGCGGCATCTCTTCAATAAAGGTGATATCCAACCCTTTGCTGCGGGCAAACGCAATCAGATCAAGCACTTCATCATCATTGCGGCCTTTTAACACCACCGCATTCAGCTTGATCCGTTTGAAGCCAGCCGCTATTGCCGCATCAATCCCCGCCAACACCTGCTCAAGCCGTCCGGTGCGGGTTAAGCGCTTAAACTTATCCGCTTGCAAGCTGTCCAGACTGATATTGAGACGGTCCACGCCCAGCCGTTTGAGGTCAGCTGCCATTGCGGCTAACTGCGAGCCATTAGTGGTTATCAGCAACTCAGCCGGTAGCTGCCCCAGCTGCTCCACCAGCGTCAGAATACCCCGTCTCACCAGCGGTTCACCGCCGGTCAGACGGATCTTATTCACCCCCAGCTCGACAAATGCCCGGGCCACAAAATACAGTTCTTCCAGTGATAAGACTTCACTGCGCGGCAGAAACTGCATCTCTTCAGCCATGCAGTATACACAGCGGAAATCACACCGGTCAGTAACCGACAGACGGATATACTCTACCTGACGGCCAAACCTATCAACCAGTTGAGTGGTCGCACTGCTACTCTGATTTATCTGCATACCTGGCTAGTATCTCTTGCGTGTTTAGGTAAAAATATACCTGATTATTTTAGTCAGCTATTCAACTAATTGTTAGGCGAGTTTCAAACAATGTACATGATACTTAAACACACCCACATCACCTTTGCTGCTCTAAGCATACTTTTTTTCACCCTGCGGGGTTACTGGATGCTCACCACAGCAGAAAAACTAAAACGCCGCTGGGTGAAAATTGCACCACATATTATCGACACTCTTTTGCTGTTAAGCGCCATCGCGCTTACCATTAGCGTCAACCAGTATCCATTTACCCATAGTTGGCTGACAGCCAAGCTCATCGCACTGATTGCCTATATTGTGCTGGGCACTATCGCCCTGAAACGGGGAAAAACCAAGAGGGTTCGTACACTCGCATTTGTGCTGGCACTAACCTGTGCAGCCTATATTGTCTGGGTAGCGCTGCACCACACTCCGCTACCCTGAGATCAGTTAAGCGGTAATATCATTGATCTCTTCATTCAGGTACTGCTCACGAATCATTGCCACTAACTGACTTCGCCAGGGCAGCTGACGGATACCAAAGTGATTCAGTAATTTAGTGCAGACCAATACGGAAGAGGCCGGACGTTCAGCATCACTGCCCAGTTCGGAGGAGCTAATGGGAATCAGCTTCTCCACTTTAAGCTTTTCATACTGCCCAGCCGCGGCCAGCACCGCTTCGGTGAAACCATAGCGGGTAGTGATTTCGGCACAGCAGTAATGATAGGTGCCCCAGTTTTCCGCACCATTATGCAGTTGCTTCAGAATCGCGACGATCACCCGGGCAATATCGCTGGCAGAGGTGGGACAGCCCCGGCGATCATCGGCAGCAAAGATCTCCTCCTCTTGCCGCGCCTGCAGCAGCGCCCGACGCATAAAGTTATCGCCAATGGTACTGAACACCCAGCTGACCCGAAGAATCACATGCTGTGGTAACGCGGCACGTAACACCTCTTCTCCCTGCCACTTGCTCTCGCCATACAGCCCTAAGGGACGCGCCTGGTCATCCTCTTTATAGCCACTCTCATAGTGGCCATCAAAAACATAATCTGACGACAGATGCAGCAGTGGAATGGACAGCTTTCCACAGGCTACTGCCAGGTTTTCTACCGCATCCCGGTTCAGCGAAAAACAGCGTTCAGACATCGCTTCAGCACGATCAACCGCATTAAACCCGGTGGTATTGATAACATAATCCGGCAGATGCTCATCCAACTGTTTCTGCACCTGTTCACGATTACTGATATCTAGCTTCTTATCAGTAAAGGCCACCACAGAAAAGAAGGGATCATTCTGCGTAGCCTGATTTAAAAAATAGCCAATCTGGCCATCAACGCCGGTAATCAATATTTTCGCCGGGGTGGACAGAAAATCCTGTGTCATTAAGTTACAACTCCAGCAGTTTTGCTTGCAAATCAACGATACCATATCAAAACCATAGCGAAACCAAAAAAAGCGACCGGGATGATAAAGTTTTCTCAAAAAGTTCAGAACCTGGAGCCCGGTTTCCGGTATGGTTGCAAAGAGTCAGAATATATCACCGGATGAAAGATTCTTTTGCGGTATAATTCTGGCGCAACTTTTGGTAATACGAGACCGATTCATGGCGTTAGAGATCAGCTCACATAAGAGCGAAAAACCTGCTGGACGGATTCGCCAGCGCAACGAACAACTGATTCTGGCGGCCGCAGAGCGGGAGTTTGCCGCCTGTGGATTCAAAGGCGCCAGTATGCGGGAGATCGCTGCCCGGGCAGAACTGCCAAAAGCGAATATCCACTACTACTTTAAAAATAAGCTGGGACTCTATTACGCGGTTCTGAGTGACATTATCGACCTGTGGGATAGCACATTAAGCGATCTGAAAACGGAAGATGATGCAGCCCAAAGCCTGATGCAGTATATTCGCAAAAAAATCGAATTCTCCCGCGACCACCCCCTGGCATCACGAATTTTCGCCAGTGAAATTATTAGTGGTGGACCCAATTTAAAAGAGTATTTCAGTGAAGGCTATGAGGAGTGGTTCCGCTCCCGCACTGCAGTGTTCGAACAGTGGCAGCAACAGGGTAAACTGGATGCCAGCATCACCCCGAGCCATCTCATATTCCTACTCTGGTCCAGCACTCAGCACTACGCAGATTTTGCCCTGCAGGTTTCCTCTGCACTGGGAAAAGAAACCCTGGATGATCTGGATTATGAGCAGGCCATCAATACCCTCTCGCATATTATCCTGAAGGGTTGCGGTATCACTTCGAGAGGCTGATACCGACCGACATCACGCCAGCCTCCTTTCCTTTCACTCACATGCCTTGCTAAAGTGCAGCGGCGTGACAGTTGTGAACATATCTGGTGCGTCTGGCCTGAAGCGGTTGTAACAGATCCACACAATATCGATACAGGCGCTGTTCATTACAGACATAAAGACACCCATGGGATAAATACTGACCACATGGCCAGTTTTTTGCTTAAGAGTAAGATATACAAGACTCAATCCGCATGTTTGAGTATAGTTTTCATTCAGTTCATATCGGCGAGGTAGCCAACGTGAAGCAACATTCACCGCCCCCACGACTAACCCTGCGCGGTATAACCAAACAATACCCCGGATGTCTGGCTAACGATGATGTCCACCTGAATATAGCCCCTGCAGAAATTCACGCGTTGCTGGGTGAAAATGGCGCAGGCAAAAGCACACTGATGAAGGTGATCTACGGGCTGGTCAAACCAGATAGGGGCGAGGTGCTCTGGGATGGCCTGCCGATCGAAGTCAAAGATCCGGCCCATGCCCGCAAACTGGGAATTGGTATGGTGTTTCAGCACTTCTCTCTGTTTGAAACCCTGACGGTCACTGAAAACATCGCCCTGGCACTCGGCGATGATGCCGGAGAACTGGAGCAACTGGCAGAAAAAATCCGCAGCGTGTCTGAAAAATACGGTATGGAGATCAATCCAGACCGGGAGATCCACAGCCTCTCTGTGGGGGAGCGGCAACGGGTTGAGATCGTCCGTTGCCTGGTACAGAACATCAAACTGCTGATTCTCGATGAACCCACTTCTGTATTAACCCCGCAAGAGGTGGACGCGCTGTTTATCACCCTGCGACAACTAGCCAGCGAGGGCTGTGCCATTCTGTTTATCAGCCATAAACTCAATGAAGTTAAAGCCCTGTGCCATAAAGCGACCGTCTTGCGAGCGGGACGGGTGTCCGGCGAGTGTATCCCCGCCGAGGAAGACACCACCAGCATGGCAAAACTGATGGTCGGCGATGATACCCCGGTGAGCACGACATACCCAAAAAGACTCGGCACCACTCCCCTGCTCAGCATTAATGGGCTTTCTCTGCAGAGTCCTGACCCGTTCGGCGTACACCTGAAAGACATCAGTCTGACAGTCAATGCTGGTGAGATCGTTGGCATTGCCGGGGTCGCCGGTAATGGTCAGGAGGAGCTGCTGGCAAGTCTGAGTGGCGAACACCTCTGCCCGGCTGCAAACACTATCTGTTTTGCTGACAGTCAGGTAGGCAATCTGCCGCCAGATCAGCGCCGCCAGTGGGGATTGGGGTTTGTACCTGAAGAGCGGCTTGGCCGGGGCGCGGTGCCCGAAATGAGCCTCACCGAAAACGCCCTGCTGACCGGATTCTTAACCGGTCTGGTGAGTAACGGCATGGTTGCCTGGAAAAAAGCGCACGCCTTCGCTGAGCAGATTATCGATCAGTATAAGGTCAAGGCAGCGGGCCGTCATGCCCAGGCTGACAGTCTGTCCGGCGGTAATTTGCAAAAGTTTATTATCGGCAGGGAGATCATGCAAAACCCCAAAATTCTGATCGCAGCGCATCCGACCTGGGGGGTCGATATCGGTGCAGCGACGGCGATCCATAAAGCGCTGATTACTCTGCGTGATCAGGGGGCAGCCATTCTGGTGGTATCGGAAGATATCGATGAACTGTTCCTGATTTCAGACCGCATCGGCGCAATCTGTGACGGCGCTCTGTCACCGGTTAAACCCACACCTGAATCATCAATACAGGAACTGGGGCGGATGATGGCTGGCGACTTTAGCCTGTCCACCCATAAGGGGAGTGCTACGCTATGATTAAACTGGAACCCCGTGGTGAACGCTCCATCGCGATGGCCTATCTTTCACCGGTATTAGCGGCGTTACTGACGATGCTGACCGGCTTAATACTGTTTACGCTGCTGGGCGTTGACCCGGTCGATGCGCTGATCACAATTCTCTACGTGCCCATCTCAGACACCCACGGAATTGCTGAACTCTGCGTCAAAACCGCGCCTATCTTGCTCTGTGCCATCGGCCTGTCAGTGGTATTCAAGGCAAAGATCTGGAATATCGGTGCCGAGGGACAGCTGCTGATGGGCGGCCTGTTCGGCAGCTATATTGCGCTGCAGCTTATTGAAGCCGAGGGTTTCTGGGTGCTTCCCATCGTCCTGATCGCTGGCGTCCTGGGCGGGATGTTCTGGGCAGGTATCGCGGCAATACTCAAAGTACGCTGTAACACCAATGAGATCCTCACCACCATTATGATGAACTATATCGCCCTCAATATCCTGCTTTGGGCGGTTCATGGGCCACTGAAAGATCCGGAAGGATTCAACTTTCCCGAATCGGCACTGTTTGGTGATTCTGCTCTGCTACCGGTTTTGATTGATGGCACCCGGGTACATCTTGGAATGGCGCTGGCGCTGTTTGCGGTCGTCGCCGTCTGGGTTCTGATGAGCCGCAGCTTCTATGGTTTTCAGATCAAAGTGATGGGAATGGACGCCGGAGCCGCACGACTATCGGGCTTTAAAGAGAAACGACTGACCTACTTTGCCCTGCTGCTGAGCGGTGGACTAGCAGGCTTGGCAGGTGTCGGCGAAGTGACCGGCCCCATTGGCCAGCTGATCCCACAGATCTCTCCCGGTTATGGCTATGCAGCTATAATTGTCGCGTTTCTGGGTCGCCTGCACCCCGTAGGTATATTGCTGGCCAGTCTGCTGATGGCGCTGTTGTATATGGGAGGCGAGATGGCGCAGATCAGTCTCGGGCTGCCGCTGGCGCTTACCGGACTGTTTCAGGGGATGTTGCTATTTTATCTGCTGGCCTGCGATGTGCTGATCACCTTCCGCATCCGACTCAAACCAAACCCGGCCAAAGTAACCACTTCGCTGCCACCTTTAGCATCAGAGACACAAGGATAACCCCATGGATATTGATCTGATTACCAATATACTCTATGCCATGATCCGTACGGGAACGCCGCTGCTCATCGTGGCACTGGGAGAGCTGGTGTGTGAAAAAAGTGGCGTGCTGAATCTTGGCCAGGAGGGCATGATGCTGATGGGGGCCGTGGTCGGCTTTATCGTCACCCTGCTGTCCGGCAGCCTGCTGCTTGGCTTTATTCTGGCGATGCTGGCGGGGGTTCTGATGTCACTTATTTTCGGCCTGATCACCATGGAACTGAGCGCTAATCAGGTTGCCACCGGACTAGCGCTGACCATCTTCGGTACCGGCCTGTCGGCATTTATCGGCAGTGAGTTTGTTGGCAAACCCATTGAGGGGCTGGATCCTGTCTTTATTCCTGTTCTGACTGATCTGCCGATCATCGGCCGGATGCTGTTTGGCCAGGATCTGATCGTCTATCTCTCCTTTATTCTGTTTGGTGCGGTTTACTGGTTTATCAACTACTCCCGCCCGGGGCTGGTCCTCAAAGCGGTGGGTGAGAACCCTCACGCAGCCAATGCCATCGGCCTTCCGGTATTCAAAACCCGCTATCTGGCGATTATCTTTGGCGGGGCGATGGCGGGGCTGGCAGGCGGCTATCTGTCGCTGGCCTATACCCCGCTATGGGCCGAAAATATGTCTGCCGGACGCGGCTGGATTGCGCTGGCTCTGGTGGTGTTTGCCAGCTGGAAAGCTGAACGGGTGCTGCTGGGGGCCTGGTTGTTTGGTCTGGCCAGTATTTTACACCTGGTATTTCAGGGGCTGGGCTTTGCGGTGTCGCCCAATCTGCTGGCAATACTTCCCTATCTGGCAACCGTAGTGGTACTGGTGATTCTTTCCAGTAATCAGACCCGCAGCCGCCTGGTAGCTCCGATGTCGCTGGGAAATCCGTTCCATGCCAGAAGCTGACCAGCTGAATTTAACAGCGCTCTGTTTTTGTGACCTGAATTAAAGCAATCACAGAGCCAATGCACCAGAATAAAGCAGATCTGGCCATTCAAAGGCAATCCAGACAGGCCCGATTCTGCAGATTGAGTGAATGACAAAGAAGCAGCAAAAATATGACTGATTGGTCAGATTTTTGCTTAAACAGTAGCAACTGACCATCAGGTCAACTTTCTTAGCCAGTCAAAACAATGACTCAACAGGAGATGGACGCATGAAACGTCGTCAATTTAACAAACTGGTTACCGGTCTTGCTGCCGGTGTGTGCATGTCAGCACTCTCCACCTTTTCAGTTCAGGCCGCGGATCCGCTCAAAATTGGCTTTGTCTATGTTGGCCCTATCGGTGACCATGGCTGGTCATATCAGCACGATCAGGGACGTAAATCCGTTGAAGCAGAGTATGGTGATAAAGTTCAAACCACCTATGTGGAAAACGTTGCCGAAGGTGCTGACGCCCAGCGGGTGATTTACAATCTGGCAAAAACCGGCCACAAGCTGATTTTCACCACCTCATTCGGCTTTATGAACCCCACCCTGAAGGTTGCCAAGCAGTTCCCTGATGTTGTCTTTGAACATGCCACCGGTTACAAACTGGCGAAAAACCTGGGTACCTATATCTCCACCACCTTTGAAGGTCGCTATGTTGCCGGTTATGTCGCCTCTCAGGTGACCAAGAGCAATAAGATCGGTTATATCGCCTCCTTCCCTATTCCTGAGGTTATCCGTGATATCAATGCGGTACAGCTGGCGCTGAACAAATACAACCCGGACGCTGAACTGAAGGTGATCTGGGTAAACAGCTGGTTCGATCCGGGTAAAGAAGCCGATGCGGCTAACGCCATGATGGACCAGGGGGTTGACGTTATCCTGCAGCACACTGACAGCCCTGCCGCAATGCAGGCAGCAGAGCGCCGTGGTGCCTATGCCGTAGGTCAGGCATCCGACATGTCCTCATTTGGTCCACATGCCCATCTGTTATCCGTTGTTGATGAGTGGGGCCCCCACTATATCAAAACAGTCAAAGCGGTTATGGATGGCACCTGGGAAGCCAAAGCCAATGTCGAAGGGATGAAGGAGGGGTCAATTGTTATCCCCGGCTTCAATGAAAGCATCCCCGCAGAGGTTGTTGCCCATGCGCAAGAGCTGATTGCGGGTATCAAAGATGGCAGCGTGTATCCGTTTGCCGGACCGATCAAAAATCAGGCAGGCGAGCTGGTTGTTGCTGAAGGCGAGCGCCTGAACTACGACGATCTGGAAAAAATGAACTGGTACGTTGAGGGCATCGACTCTGAGATCCCTAAGTAAGACTCAGCTAATTGTTAAATAGCGACACCAACAACACCTCCCGCTATCGCCGATAGCGGGAGGCTAGACTCACCAACCGTTGTTTACAAACCCTTATGAATATTCCTCTGATCAATATCGCCAGCTTATATTCCGATGATGAAGCCGCAAAACTGCAAGTCGCCCAGGCGATTGACAGCGCCTGCCGGGAAAGTGGTTTTTTCTATATTCAGGGACACCCTATCAGCAGCGCACGTATTCAGGAGATGCGCGCACTGTCAGAGGCTTTTTTTGCCCTCCCGGAAGCGGAAAAACTTAAAATTGATATCACCCTGTCGGCCAACCATCGGGGCTATGGCAGGATGAAAGCAGAACAGCTGGACCCGGAACGCCCCGAAGATATCAAAGAGACCTTTGATATGGGCCTCAATCTGCCCACCAACCATCCACTGATTGGACCTGACCGGCCCCTTTATGGTCCCAACCAGTACCCGCAACAGCCTGCTGACTTTCAGCAACAGATGGAGCGTCACTACTGGGATATGCTGGAACTGGGTAAAACGGTGCTCAGCGCCCTGGCAATGGCCTTAGGCATCGACCGGGATTTTTTTGCCAACAAGTTTGAGCACCCGCTGAGTGTACTGCGCTTTATCCACTACCCGGCCGTGCCCTTAGCGGATGGTGAAAAACATATTGGGGCGGGTGCCCATACCGATTATGGCTGTATCACCATTCTCTGGCAGGATGAAACTGGCGGCTTGCAGGTGCAGGACACCAGCGGTGAGTGGATTGATGCGCCCCCCATCGAAGATGCCTTTGTTATCAACATCGGCAACATGATGGCCCGCTGGAGCAATGACCGGTATAAATCAACCGCTCACCGGGTTTTCAGCCCCAGCGGACGGGAACGCTACTCAATGCCGTTCTTTGTCGAACCGGATTTTGATACCGATGTCAGCTGTTTAGAAAACTGCTGCGCTGCGGACGAAACGCCAAAATATGAACCGATCTCTGCCGGAAACTGGATGATCTACTGCTTCAACAACACCTACGCCTACCGGGCCGAAGAGACCGCTTAATGCGGTCTCCTCTTTTATCGCCCGCCCCTGCTCTAACGGTTTTTTGCGCCACCTGAGGTAAAGGGTGGCTTAGCGAACCAGACCGCCGCCATCAGAGCGAGAAAGATCCAGCCCAGCAGGGCAAAATAGTCCACGGTCGATATCATATAAGCCTGCCCCTCAATCAGCTTTTCGATACGCGCAAAGTTTTGCAACGAGGCGCCGCCCAGCAGATCCAGATAGTGTTGTGTTTGCGGGCTGTATGCAGTGATATTCTCTGTTAAACGGGCATGCTCAACCGCTGCCTGGCGATGCCACCACCAGGTAGTGAGCGACGAGGCAAAACTTCCCCCCAGCACTCGCAAAAAGGTCGCCAGTCCCGAGCCATCAGCAATCTCTTTATGCGACAGGCTGGACAGCAAAATGGTTGTCGCCGGCATAAAGAACAGCGCCACCCCCAACCCCATGCCCAGTTGAATCATCGCGATATGATAGTAATCGATATCAATCGTAAATTCGGCACGGGCGAAGCTTGACAGTCCCATCGCCAGAAACGCAATGCTGGTCAGCAGACGCATATCGACCCGGTGGCCAAAACGACCGACGATAGGCGATAGTATCACCGGCACAATACCGATCGGTGCAGCGGCAAGTCCGGCCCAGACGGCGGTATAACCCAGCTGGGTTTGCAACCATACCGGCAATAACAGATTCAGACCAAAAAAAGCAGAGTAACCAAGCACCAACGCAATGGTGCCGAAGGTAAAATTGCGGTACCTGAACAACCGCAGGTTGATCACCGGGTGTTCTTCGGTCAGCTCCCAGATCACCATCGCGATCAGAGATACCACCGCAACCACTGTACCATAGAGCACAAAGTCTGATGCAAACCAGTCCAGGTCGTTACCTTTATCCAGCACCACCTGCAGCATCCCCACGCCCAGTACCAGAAGTGCCAGCCCAACATAGTCGATAGGAACCTTTCTGGTTTCTTCCGGACGTTTACCCAACTGCGACCAGACAACCAGCATGGCAAATAGCCCAATCGGCAGGTTGATAAAAAAGATCCAGGGCCAGGAGTAGTTATCGGTCAGCCAGCCGCCTGAGATCGGCCCCAGTATTGGCGCCACCACGGCGACCATCGCCAGCAGAGCCAGCGCCATGCCCCGACGGGCTGGCGGATAGATCGAGATCAGCAGGGTCTGGGCGATGGGATAGAGCGGGCCAGCAACAAACCCTTGCAGCGCACGAAAGAACACCAGTTCAGGCAGTGACGTCGCAATACCACAGAGAAACGAGGTAAAGATAAACAAAAATACTGACCCCATGAATAGGCGAACCTCACCGATACGGCGCGCCATCCATCCTGTCAGCGGCAGTGCGATCGCATTACATACTGCAAACGAAGTAATCACCCAGGTGCCTTGCTCGCTGCTGGCCCCGAGGTTACCGGTAATCGATGTCAGGGCAACGTTCGCAATGGTGGTGTCTAGCACCTGCATAAAGGTTGCCAGCGCCAAACCGATAGTACAAAGCACCCGGTTTGACGGCATAAAGGCGACGCTGTTCATGGAGTCTTGCTGACCTCGGCGTTACCGTTGACAGAACTATCTGAACTGTTATCACGAATCAGTTGGGCGGCCAGCATATCGGCCTCTTTAATCCGGTGCTCATATACATCAGTAGTGTAACGAGCCTGCAGATGCGGGATACTCGCCAGCACATCACCATCCTGCTGACGCAGGTCAACCTGCACCTGAGTCGACATACCAATACGCAGTGGATGCTGTTGTAACTCATCACGCTTTAAACCAATTCTCACCGGCACCCGCTGAACAATCTTGATCCAGTTACCACTGGCGTTCTGTGCTGGCAACAGCGAGAAAGCCCCCCCGGTACCCACCCCCAGGCTCTCGATCCGTCCCTGATAGTGAACTTCATCGCCATACAGATCAGCAACCACATCAACAGACTGACCTATCTGCATCTTACGCATCTGGGTCTCTTTGAAGTTAGCGCTGATCCATAACTGATCCAGTGGAACCACCGCCATCAACGGCTGGCCTGGCTCAACCCGGGAACCCGGCTGGACATTACGCATCGCCACATAACCACTCACCGGTGCCACCAGATGGGTGCGGGCATGATTGATATACGCCTGGTGTAATGCGGCGGCCGCTGTCTGAACAGAGGGATGAGTTGCAATGGTCGTACCCTCTACCAGAGCCAGGGTGCTGTTTAACTGTTGCTGAGCACTGGTCAGGGCATTCTCCGCTTCACCAAGTGCATCACGGGAGTGAGACATCGCCTCCTCTGACAAAGCACCCGCGGAGCCCAGTTTGCGGCGTCGGTTAAAATCACTCCGCGCCTGTTGTAACTGAAGTTTGCGGGTTTCTACCTGCGCACGATAGTTATCCACACTGGCAAACAGACCGCGCACCTGGCGCACCGCAGTTGCCAGATCGGCTTTGGCCTGTTCCAGCGCGATGCTCTTATCACTGGGATCCAGCTCAACCAGCACCTGGCCCTGCTCAACATAGTCACCATCATCAACATTAATCCGCACCACTGTGCCGCTTATCTGTGAGCCGATCTGTACCCGGTCACCATCCACATAGGCGTCTTCCGTATCCTCATAAAAACGACCATAGAGATACTCATAACCAAACACACCCGCGCCAGCCACAAGGACCACCATAAGCAAGCTGCTTAATAGCACCCGACGGCTCTTTTTGGCAGATTCTGGCTGTTTTTCTGCCTGCTCTATCGCTTCACTCATCTCTTTTGTTTCACCCTGTTCTTTACTCAGACGCTATCTTTTCAAAGCGCGTTATTCTCGCCCCGCCTGCTTATTCCACTCATCCATCAACCCGGTAGGTGCCAGAATTTTTTGGATGATGCGATGTAACTCACTCAGCTCATCGCTGCTCAGCTCACCCGTCAGCTCATTCAGCAGATCAGCGGCCAGACCATGCACCTCCTGACTCAGCTCTATCCCCTCTTGCGTGGGTTTCAGCCGTACCTGGCGCCGGTCATTGGGACAGCGCTCTCTGAGCAGTAAGTTACGCTGCTCAAGCCGGTCAAGCATGCGGGTCATCGCGCCACTATCAATTGAAAGCAAACGGGTCAACTCAGAGGGGGTATCCACCTGTTCCACCATGATCAGCCGCATCACCCGAAACTGAGCGCCGGTGATATTGAAAGGCTTCAGGTATTTTTCCAACAACCGGTCTTTATGCTGATTCAGCAAAAAAATCAGATGGGCAATACTCAGGCGGGTAGGTACGCTGTCTTCGGTGTAGTGGATCATCGCTTACTCTCTCAGAAAGACAATATAGCTGCCTAGGCAGACATTGTGATGACAAATACTGCCATGGCAGCTAATATTTGTCAAAAGATGAGACCACTCGACCGGCCAGACCAACACAATGAACTAAGTCAGAAGATCACTTGTCTACCCGGTGTAATGGAGTATTTAACATGATGACGAAACTGAAATCCTTTCTGGACACCTTTTTACCGCCAGAAAGCAGCACTCACAGCGACCCAAAAGCATTGATTTCTCTGGCTTCTGCCGCCTTGATGGTGGAAGTATTACTGTCGGACTATGAGCGCAAACCGGAAGAAAAACAGACACTGCTGGCATTACTAAAATCCAGCTTTTCGCTTGATCAGAGCACTGCTGAGCAACTTCTGAAACAGGCAGAGAAAGCCCAGTATGAAGCAACCGATTACTTTCGTTTCACCTCTCAAATCAACGATTTGTGCACCCCAGAAGAGAAGATAGCCCTGATCCAAAATCTCTGGCAAGTTGCCTATGCCGATGGTGAACTGCACTATTACGAAGAGCATGTGATTCGCCGTATTGCCGATCTGATCTACGTCTCACACACTGAATTTATTACCACCAAGCTAAAAGTCACTGAAGCCAGTAACGTTATGCCTACGTAGCAGGTCACTCAACACCTTACTATCTGACATTCTGGATAATCGCCATTGCCGAAAATGGCATATCCGGAACCTCCTCTATTGGAATATTTTTTTCATACGCTAAGATTTTCAGGTGTTTAACATCACTACTGTCTGCCTGTTTCAGAACAAGCAATCGCGGTACCCGGCGCAACATCACCCGGGTGGCTTCCGCGACCCCCGGCTTGATCTTATTGATATCATCAATGCCGTATGTGGACAGCGTAGACGCGATGAAAGCAGACACCTGATTTGTACGTTCACTACGCCACTCATCAGTAACCTTGTCTTCAGCAATAGCCACCCGCTGAAAGCGCTCCGTCAATGTGTCCACAAACCAATTGCTAAGGTCGTGCGGCGCCAGGTGCTTATATAAAACGCATTGGTGAAATCCAGCGATATCATCCAGAAGCAAGGTACGGGAAAGTAAGCCTGACACGGTACTGTTAAGCACGCCACTCGGAATTGCATAGTCATCTGTCGTAGCAATATATTCAGCATGACCACTCAAATCTGAGATGACACACAGTTCATCGCCAATATGATAACAACTACGTTTATTCCAGTTAGCGATAGCTTTCTTAAGCTCCCTGTTGATGACGCCTTTGGCTGTCCATCCATCAACAAAAATAATGGATTCTGCAGGGCGACCGGATTCCGCGATATGTTGCAATGCTGCGCAATCAATCCCCCTATCACGAACGATAGATACTGAATAATGCTTCACATCATCAGTGTAATAAGCCTTCAGGGCCCGGGTTAACAGAACACCGATAGGCGTTCCCGCCC
>NZ_JBNKYN010000074.1:0-22836 GCF_050300915.1 Amphritea sp. | reverse complement strand
AGCGGGCTTGTTGCACCTGAGAAACTGTGGATCTCCAGCCGTTCAAATAATCGTACCGGCTTTGAATCAGTGGAATCAAAAGCAGCGATACAGTTTACCACCTGTAATCAGGAGCTGATCGACCACTGTGATATCGTGATTGTCGCGGTACCGCCTGCACTGTCAGCGACGCTGGATATCCGGATAGAGTCTCGCCACGGATTGCTAATCTCCGTGGTCGCGGGTGTTACCATCGAACAGCTTCAGCATCTCACCGGGGCTGAACGGGTGATCCGGGCGATGTCCAATCCGGCTGCTGAAAAAGGGCTGGCTTACTCTCCCTGGTGTGCCAGTCGCGAGGTGACGGCTGAGGATCGCGAAGCGACACAGGCGCTGTTTAACGCGATTGGTCAGACAGATGAGGTTGCCAGTGAGGATCAGATCGATCAGTTCACTGCGCTGATCGGCCCGGTTCCGGGGTTTGTCGCCTATTATGCGGATTGCATGGTGAATTATGCTGTTAAAACCGGTATTGATCCGGCCATTGCCGAACGGGCAGTACGTCAGCTTTTTCATGCCAGTGGGGTTGTCATGGCCACGGCAGAGGCTTCGCCAGCAGAGCAGGTTAAGGCTATGATTGACTACGCGGGCACCACCGCGGCGGGATTAAATGTGATGCAGGCATCGCCGCTGGCTGATGCTATCGCAGAGGGGCTGGATGCTGCTTACAAAAAATCACAGTTAATGACGTCCGTTGATTGATAAACAGATCAGTTTATTGCTAAAAGGGTTGAGGAGCGAGTATGGCCGGTGGCTGGGCGCGTGATGGCGCCGTTCAGGATCAGATTGATGCCAGTGTTGAAGATGCTGTCGCGCTGGCGCGCAGTCGTTTAAATGCGGGCTCCAGTGCGGCGGAAAGCTTAACCCACTGCGAAGAATGCGATCAGCCTATTCCGGAGAAACGGCGACAGGCGGTTCCCGGTATTCGCCTCTGTATTAAATGCCAGGCAGAACTGGAAAAACAGCAGATCAGCGTGGGCGGTATCAATCGTCGTGGCAGTAAAGACAGTCAGCTCAGATAGTCAGTCTGAGACTCAGAAAATAAGCTCCTGAAAATGAGTTCCTGAAAAAAGGGCTCTGAAAATGAGCCCCTCGACAGTCGTTCAGGGCAGTTTTACCTATCACTGTATAACCTGCCCAACCTTTAATCGTTTCAGAGATCCTTTACCAGTCGTAAGGCATCATAGATCGCCGCATGGGTATTGCGTGCCGATACCGCATCACCGATACGGAACAAGCGGAATTTACCCGCGCTGTTTTTTTCCAGGGTCTGAGGCGTGCCCGCAATCAGTGCATCGTAGTTCACTTCACCCAGATTAATGGAATGGGGTTTGAGGTCGAAGTACAGATCATCCAGCGGCAGGGTGCCGTGGTTGACGACTACCTGATCGATGCGGCGGCTCTGAGTGAAATCGCGGCTACCGTCATCGTAATCGCTGCCGACTGTCGCTACCAGTTCATTGCCGTCACGGGCCACCGAGTGCAGCCGGTAGGTGACGGTAAAGGTAACCTCCTTTTGCTGCAGGGTACGCATATAGGGTACCAGGTTCATCGCCATCACTTCGGGAGCAAAGCTGCGATCCGGTGTCATAATCTCAACTCTGGCACCGCTATTGGCGATGACCTCGGCGGCCTGCAGCGCTGCGTGGTCACCGGCATCATCGTACAGCAGCACATTGGTGCCGGGTTTGACACTGCGGGAGATTATATCCCAGGTTGAAACCACCAGTTCATTACCGCTTTGCAGCACTTCGGTATCCGGCAGACCACCGGTGGCGATAATCACTTCATCGGGATCTTCGGCTAATACCGTGTCGGCTTCGGCATAGGTATTGAAGTGGAATTTCACTCCCATCGATTTACACTGCTGCATGCGCCAGTCGATGATGCTGATCATCTCATGACGTCGTGGATTCTGAGAGGTTAACAGAATCTGTCCGCCAGCATTGCTGGCGGCCTCAAACACGATTATCTCATGCCCCCGTTCTGCGGCAACCCGGGCGGCTTCCAGACCTCCAGGGCCAGCCCCGACTATGACAACTTTTTTCCGCTGTGGTGCTTTCGCAATTTCGTGAGGCATGGTCAGTTCACGACCGGTTGCCGGATTGTGTATACAGTAGGCGGCTCCACCCTGATAGATGCGGTCAAGGCAGTAGTTGGCACCGACACAGGGGCGAATACTCTCCTCGTTGCCTGCGATAATTTTGCGCACAATATGGGGGTCGGTCATATGTGCCCGGGTCATGCCCACCATATCGATCTTGCCGCTGGCGATGGCATAGCGGGCGGTGGCAACATCGGGGATCTTTGCCGCATGAAAGGTTGGGAAGCCTGTTGCGGCGCGGATCTCACCAGCGAAATCCAGGTGTGGAGAGTTACGCATCCCCTGAATCGGGATCAGATCGGTCAGACCTGCATCAGTATCGATGTGACCACGGACTATGTTGAGGAAATCCACCATACCACTATCTTTCAACCGCTGAGAGATAGACAGGCCATCTTCTGCCGACAGTCCACCGTCAAGCATCTCATCTCCGGTATAGCGCACGCCGACGATAAACTCGTTGCCAACCCGTTGGCGAATTGAGCGAAGCAGATCAAAAGTGAAGCGTAAGCGGTTGTCGAGATCACCACCGTAGGGGCCATCCAGCGTATTGGTCAGTGGTGACCAGAACTGGTCCATCAGATGGCCGTAGGCCTGTAGCTCAATACCATCCATGCCCGCCGCATACATCCGTTCGGCAGCATCGGTGTAGTCTTTGATAATGCGTTCGATATCCCAGTCTTCAACCTGTTTAGGGAAGGCCCGGTGGGCGGCTTCCCGGCGGTGGGAGGCTGATACTGCGGGTAACCAGTCACCCTTATCCCAGCGGGTGCGTCGCCCCAGATGAGTTAACTGAATCATCACTGCCGCACCGTGTTCATGACACTCATCGGTGAGTGCTTTCAGATAGGGTACGACCTCATCTTTATACGCGAGAATGTTGTCAAATACCGGCGGACTGTCTTTGGCGACAGCAGCGGAACCTGCGGTCATCGTCAGTGCAACGCCGGCTTTAGCCCGTTCAACGTGATAGGCACGATAGCGCTCAGTGGGCATGCCGTTTTCGGAGTATGCCGGCTCATGGGAGGAGACCATAATGCGGTTGCGCAGACGCAGATGTTTCAGTTGGAACGGTTGCAGCAGGGGGTCATTGGACATTGTGAGCCTCCAGATGAGTGAGTAATGAGACGACGTTTTCAGCTAATCTAGAAGTAATGTACATATGTGTCAATTAAAAAATCAGTAGTGTACATTGTGGGGCGGGTACCAGGTTTACTTTGACTGAACAGTTATGTACATTCTGTCGCTCGTGTAGGGTGATGATGGGTGTATTACCGTTGTCCAGGGGATGTTGCAGATACGATGAAAAGAGATAACGACAGTAATCAGGCTGATACTGGTAATGACGAAGCCAAACCCTCAGGGGAGAGTGGTTGGCGTGGTTCGGCAGATCTCTGGTTGCAGGCTGCTTATGACACGGTGGTTGAAACCGGGGTTGATGCGGTGCGTATTCAACCACTGGCTAAAAAGCTGAAGCTATCCCGCACCAGCTTTTACTGGTTTTTTAAAGACCGGGACGAACTGTTGAATGCCCTGTTGAAAAAATGGCGGGATAAAAACAGCGGTAATCTGGTGACGCAGTCGCAGGCCTATGCCGAGACCATTGCGGAAGCGATCCTGAATGTATTTGATTGCTGGCTGAATCAGGATCTGTTTGATTCTCAGTTTGAGTTCGCTGTTCGCAGCTGGGCATTGCAGTCGGCAGAGGTTACCGAGCAGATTGGTCTGGCGGATGAAACGCGCCTGGAAGCATTACGGCAGATGTTTATCCGTTTTGGCTATGAACCGCTCAAAGCTGATGTCCGCGCGCGCACTATCTATCTGACCCAGATCGGTTATATTTCGATGAAGTCCGACGAAGATATCACCACCCGCTTACAGCGGATCTCAGACTATGTCGAGATCTTTACCGGGCAGACACCAGAACCGCGGGAGCTGGAACGTTTCTATGCGCGACATAAACAGGCAGGGGACGACTGAACATCGGGTTCTGAAGGCTTTATATCCCTCCTAATATCAACCGTGCTTGCTGACGGCAGGATGATAAAATCTGTTGTATCTGTTGTTGATCCTCAAGGGTTCTCGAAACCGCTACAGCACCAATGATCATTGATGTAAGTGAGAAAACATCCTGGCTGTTTTTCACAGTATCTCTGCCAGCATAGTCCAGAATCAGCTGATTCATTCTGGTATATACCTGGGCATAGGTTTTATGGGTTTCTTTATCCCGGGAGACGATATCGGTCGCCAGAAAAGCTAAAGGGCAGGGCCTTTCCCCATACACATGTTCCAGGCTCAGATAGCCATCCAGCAGTACGCTCAGCCATTCCCGGGATGAGAGCCCTTCAGGTTTTAAATCTGCCAGTTTGCTGTTTGACGCGGCAAACTTCAGCGCTTCTTTATACAACTCTGATTTACTTCTGAAATGTCCGTAAAAGGCTCCACGGGTTAATGAACAGTCCTGCATCACCCTGTCCACCGTCACGTTGTCAAAGCCCTTGGTTGAAAATAACCGGTAAGCGCTTTGCAGAATTTTCTCTCTGCTGTTTTGTTTATGTTCGCTTGAATAGGGCATCACGATGACTCAAAGATATCTAAATATGATCTTTATCATATATAGATTGTTGTTAGCATCAAGCTCTATCGAATCAGGAGGGTTATAAGTCATGGTCTATGCAATCGCGGCGGTAACGCTGTTAACAATCTTAATCGGAGTGCTGGCGGTCAGAGCGAGAATATCCTGCGTCCGTAGTGGCGAGGTTCCGGCAGGCTATTTTAAACTGATGCAGGGTGAAGCCCTGCCTGAGCGGATGATTAAGACTGGCCGGTGCTACAACAACATGTTTGAGGTTCCCTGCCTCTTTTACGTGGTTAGCACGCTGTATATCGTATCAGACGCAGAGAGCACAGCAGGGCTGTTACTTGCCTGGGCGTTTGTTGTTTGCCGGGCAGCACAAGCCTGGGTTCATCTGACCAGTAATAATGTCCGCTATCGTATGTACCTGTATGGTGGTGGGATTTTATGTGTATTACTGCTATGGATTAATCTGCTTATCGAGCAGATATAGCTTCCAGCGCAAGCCGAATCAGCTAATGTCAGACTTACGACAGGTTCTCATCAGCGGGATGAGCGTGCTTCCATAGTGGCTGTCCCAGCAAGATCAGTGTTATCAGCGAGCCTAGCAAGAGGGCGTAAAGCATTGCACTGCCCAGACAGTAAATAAACATCCCGCAGGCGATCAGGCTGATCACTATTGCAGGTTTGCAACGTCGGTCCAGCAACTTCCAGGCGGCCAGCATCGAAGCGCTATACACCACGACAAAGGAACCGTTCACCCAGTGGGCCATGATAGTGAAGTTGATATCGGCCAGATAGCTGAACAGCAGCATCAGCGCAGAGATCAGCATAAAGGTCAGCAGTGCACTAGTGGGAACCTTATGCTGATTGAGTGCGCGTAGCGGGCTGGGCAAAATACCATCATGACTGAAACTCCAGGCCAGCCGGGAGAGACTGGCAAAGTAGATATTGATGGTCGCGATACCGCTGATAAAGCCTAAGCCGCCGATAATCCAGCGGCCACTGTTGCCAAATTGCAGCTCAAACAGGCCGACCATCGCCAGCGAATGCTCTGGCGCTAACAGTGACAGCCAGGTGCAGCCGATATAGATCAGTCCTACCAGGGCGACGCCGATCAGGGTTGCCGGAATATAATCCCGCTTAACATCTTTAAACTCGCCAGCCAGATGAGTAATTGCTTCGATACCGAGAAAGCTCCAGATACCCAGACCGATTGCCTGCATCAGGCCATTGTAATCTCCGGGCCGGTGAACAATGGGCGTGGTATCGGGGAGCGGTGTCTGAATCAGTGTCATCATCAGCATCAGAATGACCACAAACAGAATTGTCAGGGTGAGCCCCATCTGAATACGACCCGATAGCTGCAGGCCCCGGCGGTTGATAAAAAATAGCAGTAAAAAAACCAGCAGTTCGCCGCAGAGCTGCTGTTCTGCTGAAAGCGTTATGACAGGTTGCAGAAACTTGAATGTCATTACCAACGCTGCAGCGGCGCCAGGGGGCACGGAGAACAGAAACAGCAAGCCGATAACCCGGCTGGCCAGTGGCCCGAACGCCCGCTCAACGAAATAAGCCGGGCCAGCCGCGTGGGTGAAACGCCGCCCCAGTTCGGCAAACACCCAGGTGAGTGGCAGAATCCCCAGCAACAGAATAATCCAGGCCCAGATGGCGTAATTACCGGCGGCAACGATGGTTAGTTGTGGCAGAATAAAGACGCCGGTTCCCAGCAGAGTGGTGGCAATCAGTCCCATCCCTTGCCAGCGGGTAATTGTTTGATTTAGCCTAGGCATCCTTTAATCCAGATAACATATAGTGTGTCAGTAGAGTGTACGACCGATATTAAAACCGTTACGTCGTGGTTTACTGTCAATCTGTAGGTTTTTCATTATTTTGCCGACGTTTTGCATACTCAGGTTAACCCATGGATAGTTTTGATCAGAAAATAATCGCCGCACTTCGGCAAAATGCCCGGCAGAGTGTTTCCGCCATCGCAGAGCAGGTAAACTTGTCGCGTCCAGCCGTCTCTGAACGGATAAAACGAATGGAGGAGCAGGGCGAGATTCTGGGCTATCAGGTGCTAACCTCCACTCAGAGCGAAAAAAATGGCCCGCTCAGAGCCTATTTTGAAATTAAGCATGGTGGCTATAAGTGTCGTCCTCTGGTGCAGTTGGTGATGCAATATCCTGAAGTGAAGCACTGTCATGGTATCAGTGGTGAGGTCGATCTGTTGGTGTATATCGAGTTTTCAGAGATGCAGCGGCTGCACGACATATTGGCAGAGATCGATGCGGTACTGCCTCAGGGGGCTAAAATAGTCACCCACATGGTGCTGCAAACCTGGGAGCAATAAGCTGCCGTGCAGTGTTACTTTTTAATACTCCTGAGCTCTATTGTATTGCCTTCCGGATCCCGAATATAGACCGATTGGCCAAAACCTTCGCTGCCATAGCGTTCAGAGAAGTCCCCGAAGGCTATTTCATGCTTTTTGAGGTGCTCGCGGATCTCATCTTCAGTGATCGGCTCAAGCAGCAGGCAGAAATGGTCCATATTATTCTCTGTTGCTGTCGGAGGGCCGCCACCTTCGCGTCCCAACTCACTGTCGACTATCACCAGATCGATCAGCGCATCCCCTGCGCGTAGTTGCACCAGCCCGGTTTTCGGCGGCAGCGCCCGTTCAACGATACAGCCCAGTACACCGCAATAAAACGCCAGCATCTCCCCCAGCCGGGTGGTGCGTAATACGATATGATCAATTCCGGCAATGTTAAGCGCCATATTCACCTCTATTAAAACTGTGTCAGGTAATTGTTTAGTCGCTATAAGTTAATTTAAATGGTCTCGGTTTTAAAGCTCTTATACGACCAGGCGCCGACCTGCAGTTTTCGGTATTGGGTTGGCGAGATGCCCATCACTTTTTTAAAAATCCTGGAGAAGTAATAGGCATCCTCATAGCCCACCATGAACGCAACCTCTGCAACTGTTCTGCTGCTGATATCCAAAAGGTGACAGGCCCGTTCAATTTTCAGCTGAATAAAGTGGTTGATCGGGGTGGTGCCCGTGACATCTTTATATTTCTTAATAAAGTGAAATTTAGACAAGTTGACGCTTGCTGCCAGGGTGTCGATATCCAGCTGTTCATGAATGCGTGCCTGCATCAGGCTGTGAATTTTTTCCAGATCGAAACTGTCGGCATCCTGACTGCGTACCAGTGGCTGTAACAGCGCGATATGGGTGAGAATCTGCCGTAGCTGGTTTGCCGCATTGATAAAAGCATTCAGGTGATAGCTGCTGTGACGCGCCTCCAGCAGCGCATCGAACTCGCTCACCAGGCTGCTGTGCAAGCCTAAGTGCACCACCGGCTTGTGTACTGAGATCTGCAGATGGGTAATAAAGTCATCCGCCAAAGCACCTTCAAAGTGGCACCAGTAGATGGTCCAGGGGTTGTTCAGGCTGGAGGCATACTGATGGGCGGTACCCCGGGGTAACAGAATCAGATCACCGCTATTTACCGCAATATTCTTCTGGTGAACACGGATTTTACCTTTGCCATCGAGGCAATATATCAGTAGATGATCATCATGTTCGAGGCGCTCCATACGGTGGCCTTCTGCCTCTTTATAATAGCCTGCCCCGAGTGGGTAAAGATCCCTTGAAAGCTTGTTATTACTGAGTCTTTCGATGATTTTGTGGGGCATGATGAAACGGATGCTCTGGGGTGGCAGAGGCCAGTTTGAAGGGGTGCTCATCGGGGCTGCTCGACTAAGGTATTAATCTGGAATAAGGGTATTCATGTATTAAATAGCAATATAGTCCATTAATATAGCAACATTATGAATCATCTGCAGCCGGAAGCTGTGCTTTAATCAAGGCAAGATGGTTGCAGTCACTGCCTGTTGAGCGGTGGCTGAAGACAATAATAACGAGATGCTAATAGCAGCAAAGGTGCAAAACATGACTCAGCAAGTCCCTCTACTGATCAATGGTGAACTGGTTCAGAGCCGCAGTGAAAACTGGATTCCGGTAACCAACCCTGCCACCCAGGAAGTAATTGCCCAGGTGCCTTGTGCAACCTCTGACGAAGTGGATCAGGCTGTTGAAGCCGCGAAAGCCGCGTTTGAATCCTGGAAAGAGACACCCGTTGGCGAACGTGCCCGTCTGATGCTGCGATATCAGGCATTGCTGAAAGAGAACCATGATCAGATTGCCGAGCTGCTGTCACAGGAAACCGGTAAAACCTTTGAAGATGCTAAAGGTGATGTCTGGCGTGGTATTGAAGTGGTTGAACATGCCTGCAACATCGCGTCACTGAGTATGGGTGAAACCGTTGAAAACGTGGCCCGAAAAATTGATTGTTACAGCATCACTCAGCCTCTGGGTGTGTGTGTCGGTATCACCCCGTTTAACTTCCCGGCGATGATCCCTTTGTGGATGTTCCCGATGGCGATCGCCTGCGGTAACACCTTTGTCCTGAAACCCTCTGAGCAAGACCCGCTGACGCCGATGCGTCTGGCCGAACTGTTTAAAGACGCCGGTGCTCCCGACGGTCTGTTGCAGGTTGTTCACGGCACCAAAGAGGTTGTTAATCAGTTGCTGACCCACAAAGATACGCCAGCGATCTCTTTCGTCGGTTCTGTTGCGGTCGGTGAGCATATCTACCGTACCGGTACCGATAAGATGAAGCGGGTTCAGGCGTTTGCCGGGGCGAAAAACCATATGGTCATTATGCCGGATGCGGCTAAAAATCAGGTGGTCAACAGCATTGCCGGAGCCTCTGTTGGCGCCGCAGGTCAGCGTTGTATGGCGATTTCGGTGGCCGTCTTTGTGGGCCGTTCACGGGAGTGGATTCCTGAAGTGCGTGATGCCCTGGCTAAAGTACGTCCCGGTGCCTGGAATGACCCTGAAGCGGGTTATGGTCCACAGATTAACCCACAGGCCAAACAACGAATCCTGAACTTTATTCAGGAAGGTAAAGATGCCGGTGCCGAGTGTATTCTGGATGGTTCTGAGTGTGTCGTTGAAGGGTTCCCCGACGGGAACTGGGTTGGCCCAACCATGTTCAGAGGCGTCACCCGGGATATGTCCATCTATCAGGAAGAGATCTTTGGGCCGGTACTGATCACACTGGAAGTGGATACGCTTGAAGAAGCGATCGCCCTGATTAATGAGAACCCTTACGGCAACGGTACCTCTATCTTCACCTCATCCGGTGCCGCTGCGCGTAAGTATCAGCACGAGATTAAAGTGGGTCAGGTTGGTATCAACGTACCGGTACCCGTGCCACTGCCTATGTTCTCGTTCACTGGCTGGAGAAAATCGTTCTACGGTGATCAGCATGCCTATGGTAAGCAGGCGGTTAAGTTCTACACCGAGACTAAAACCGTCACTGCACGCTGGTTTGAGGATGATATTGATACCGGGGTTAACACCACAATACATCTGAAATAAAAGCTACTGCGCTTGAAATATCGGCGTTATCTGCCGGTTTGCGCTGCTCATTGACAATAGTCAACTGCGCTGCTCAACCGGCATATGCCTTGATCTTTCGGCGCTCGTAACGCTTTTATACACTCTTTTTTACAAGCTATTGAATCGATAGAGTAATAATAAGAATCTACCTGTGTTAAGTACGGAGCATCTATGGATTTTGAACTGAATGAGGAACAGGTGGCGTTTGCCGATATGGCTCGTGCGTTTGCTCAGAATGAACTGGAACCCCATGCCGGGGAGTGGGATCTGCAGCAGACCTTTCCGGTTGATGTGCTGAAAGCCGCGGGAGAACTCGGTTTCTGCGGCCTCTATTCCCATGAGGATGTTGGCGGTCTGGGCCTGAGCCGCTTAGATGCCAGCATTATCTTTGAACAGCTGGCGATGGGATGTACCTCGACCACCGCCTTTATCACGATTCATAATATGGCCACCTGGATGATCTCCGAGTTTGGCGCAGAGGATGTGCGTCAGCAGTGGTGTCCGCAACTGACCGCCGGTGAGAAGCTGGCCTCCTACTGCCTGACGGAACCCAATGCCGGGTCCGATGCCGGTTCATTGAAAACCTCTGCCCGCCGTGATGGCGATGACTATCTGTTGAACGGCAGNAAAATCTTCATCTCTGGTGCCGGTGCAACCGACTGCCTGGTGGTGATGGCGCGTACAGGAGAGGAGGGGCCGAAAGGGATCTCCGCGTTTGCCGTTGATGCCACACTGCCCGGCATCACCTATGGCCGTAAAGAGGAGAAGATGGGCTGGAACAGTCAGCCAACCCGGATGATCACCTTTGAGGATGTGCGTATTCCGGCTGCTGCGATTCTTGGTGCGGAAGGTGATGGTTTCAGAATTGCGATGCGCGGTCTTGATGGTGGACGCATCAATATCGCCACCTGTTCTGTCGGTACCGCCCAGCAGGCGTTGAATAAAGCCACCGAGTATATGCATGAGCGTAAGCAGTTCGGCCAGTCTCTGGCGAACTTCCAGGCGTTACAGTTTAAGCTGGCTAACGCTGCCACCGAGTTGGTGGCTGCCCGGCAGATGGTGCGTATGGCGGCAGCCCGTCTGGATAATAACCATCCGGATAAAACCACCTACTGTGCGATGGCGAAGCGTTTTGCCACTGATGTTGGCTATAACGTTGCCGATGAAGCGCTGCAGATTTTTGGGGGGAACGGTTATATCAAAGAGTATCCGATGGAACGCTTCCTGCGGGACAACCGGGTGCACCGGATTCTGGAAGGCACCAATGAAATTATGAATGTGATTATTGCCCGTCGGTTGTTGCTGGATAATGCGACAGAACTACTATAGCAGCGCATTACAATCGTTAGCGATAACGGGTTAAGGTAAGCATTGAACACGAATTTTACGGGTGTAATCAGTATAAATACCCGAGACATTAATAAGGAAGATCGTTATGACCGAGAAGCTGTTGGTTGAAAAACGGGGCAATATTGCTCTGTTGACAATGAATAATCCGCCCGCTAATACCTGGACAGAAGAGAGTCTTAAAGGGCTTAAAACACTGGTGGAAGAGCTGAACGCTGATCGTGATATCTATAGTCTGGTGATTACCGGACAGGGCGAAAAATTCTTCTCAGCCGGCGCGGATCTGAACCTGTTTGCCGACGGTGATCGCAGCGTCGCCCGTGATATGGCGCGCTATTTTGGTGAAGCATTTGAAACCCTGAGCCAGTTCCGCGGGGTCTCTATCGCAGCCATTAATGGTTTTGCCATGGGTGGTGGTCTGGAAGTCGCTCTGGCCTGTGATATCCGTATCGCCGAAGAGCAGTCACAGATGGCGCTGCCGGAAGCCAAAGTGGGATTGCTGCCCTGTGCTGGTGGCACCCAGAACCTCACTATGCTGGTGGGTGAGGGCTGGACCAAACGGATGATCCTCTGCGGTGAGCGCATTAAAGCGGCGAAAGCCCAGGAGATCGGTCTGGTAGAAGAGGTAGTGCCGCAGGGGCAGGCGCTGGAAAAAGCGCTGGAGCTGGCGGCAAATGTTGCTCAGCAAAGTCCGACAGCGGTGGCGTCCTGTAAGCAACTGATCCAGAACAACCGCACCCAGCACTGGAGTGCCGGTTATATTCTCGAGCGGGAACTGTTTGTCGATCTGTTCTTTACCGAAGATCAGCAAGAGGGGGTGAATGCCTTCCTGGGTAAACGTGCCCCCCAGTGGAAAAACCGCTAAGCGGGATACAGGAGAGAATTGATGAGCTGTGTACTGTTTAATGAATACCCAACCCGCGATGGCAAAAAAATTGTTGAGATCCAGCTGAACGCAGAACGCAGTCTGAATGCGCTGACGCTGGAGATGATCGATCTGATTCAGCCAAAACTGGATCAATGGAAAACCGATGATGCAGTGGTTGCTGTGCTCCTCGATAGCGCCGGAGAGAAAGCCTTCTGCGCCGGAGGTGATGTGGTCAACCTGTACAAGTCGATGACCGGTGATGGTGACCCGCAGTTCCCAACTGATTTCTTTACCCGGGAATATATTCTCGATTACACCATTCACACCTATCCCAAGCCGATTATCTGTTGGGGCCATGGCATTGTGATGGGCGGTGGTATGGGGCTGATGAACGGCTGTAGCCACCGTATCGTCACCGAGAAAACCCATATGGCGATGCCCGAAGTGACTATCGGCCTCTATCCTGATGTTGGTGGTAGTTGGTTTTTGAACCATATGCCGGGTCGTACCGGTCTGTTTCTGGGCCTCACCGGCAACCCGATGAATGCCGCCGATGCCTTGTTCCTGGGGCTGGCGGATCGGTTTATCGCCGCAGAGCTGCGTAGCCAGATGCTGAATGGACTACAGGCTGAAAGCTGGGACGGTTGTGGCCATGCTGCCACCAATCGGGTGCTGCGCGATCTGGAGCAGCAGTCTCAGGCGGCGTTTAATGCGGACTCACCGGTGCAGAATCACTACTCGTTTATTCAGCAGATTACCGACAAAGACTCTCTGCCGGAGCTGGTTGAAGGTTTGTTGGCCGTCGACAGCGATGACAAGTGGATCAACCGGGCACAGAAAGCGATCAGTCATGGTAGTCCACTGGCGATTCATATCATCAGGCAGCAGATGGAAGTGACTAAGCATATGTCACTGAAACAGGTGTTTGAAAGTGAAATGATTCTGTCGGTACAGTGCTGTAAGCAGCGGGAGTTTCCCGAAGGTGTACGGGCACTATTAGTGGATAAAGATGGTGCTCCGCAATGGATTTATAAGACAGTCGGGGAAGTTGATCCGGCATTTGTCGATCAGTTCTTCGAATCCCCGTGGGAGGTTAACCCACTGGCGTCACTCTAATTTAGCCGTTTAACAACAACGTTAATAAGAATTAAAAGAGGCAAAGTGTTATGGCAACTATCGGATTTATCGGTCTGGGTAACATGGGCGGACCCATGGCGATCAACCTGCTGAAAGCAGGTCATGAAGTAAAGGCGTTTGACCTGTCTCAGGCAGCAGTCGAGCATGTCGTATCAGAGGGCGGCACCGCTGTGGCTTCTGCGGTTGAGGCGGCTACCGGTGCTGATTTTGTGATCTCCATGCTGCCTGCCGGAGTGCATGTGCAGGGGTTATATCTGACAGGGGAGGCCCCGCTGCTGGATGTGGTTTCTGACAATGCGTTGATTATTGATTCCTCTACCATTGATGCCGCCACGGCCCAACGGGTTTCGGCGGCGGCCGCCGAACGGGGACTGAGCTTTATCGATGCCCCGGTATCCGGTGGTGTCGGTGGCGCTATCGCCGGAACCCTGGCGTTTATGGTCGGTGCCACCGATGAGCAGTTTGCTAAAGCAAAACCGATTCTGGAGTGTATGGGTAAGAATATTTTCCATGCCGGTCAGAGCGGTGCAGGCCAGATCGCCAAAGCGTGCAACAATATGATGCTGTCGATTCTGATGGCGGGTACCAGTGAAGCGCTGAACATGGGGATGAAAAATGGCCTCGATCCGGCGGTGCTCTCTGAAATTATGAAGCAGAGTTCCGGCAATAACTGGGCGCTGCAGGTGTATAACCCGGTACCGGGGGTGATGGCAGGGGTGCCCTCTTCAAACAATTACCAGGGCGGTTTTCAGGTCGATCTGATGTTTAAGGATCTGGGGCTGGCGATGGAGCTGAGTCAGCAGAGTAACTCGCCGGTGCCGATGGGATCAGCGGCGCGCTCACTGTTCTCGCTGCATAAGTCCAAAGGCAACGGCGGTCTGGATTTCTCCAGCATCCTCAAGCTCTATCAGGACAGCTGATTTTCTCATGATTTGACATCAGCAACCACATACTGCCGGTAATGCCAGCCGGCAGACTCCCTCTATAAAAACAAAACCGGAGTAGGTCATGGGTTACAACGACGAATACCGGGCTGCACAGCAGAATCCCGAAGCATACTGGGCTGAGCAGGCTAAACGGATCAACTGGTTTAAACAACCTGAAACCATTCTCAAAAAAACCGCCAACGGCACCTTCTGCTGGTATCCCGATGGTGAGCTCAACAGCTGCTATCTGGCACTGGATCAGCATCTGCAAACCCGCGGTGATCAGGTTGCCCTCTATTACGATTCCCCTGCGACCAGCAGTAAACAACAGATCACCTACTGCGAACTGCATCAGAAAGTGGCGCTGTTTGCCGGAACCCTGAAAAAGCTGGGTGTGGAGAAGGGCGATACCGTGGTGATCTATATGCCGATGATCCCCGAGGCGGCTGTGGCGATGCTTGCCTGTGCCCGGCTAGGCGCGGTGCATTCGGTGGTGTTTGGTGGTTTTGCCGCCAATGAGATGGCGATCCGCATCGATGATGCGAAACCCAAACTGATTCTGACTGCATCCTGCGGTATCGAGTTTGATAAGAAAATTGCCTATAAACCCCTGGTCGATAAAGCGATTGATCTGGCAACTCATCAGCCCGCCTATACGATTGTCTGTCAGCGGCCGATGTTGCCGGCAGAGATGAATCCGGAACGTGACCTGGACTGGTATGGGTGTCAGGAAGGCATTGAGCCTGCCGATTGTGTGCCCGTGAAAGGCAGCGACCCGCTCTATATTCTCTATACTTCAGGCACCACCGGAGCGCCGAAAGGGATCGTGCGGGATAATGGTGGCCACGCCGTGGCACTTAACTACGCGCTGCATAATGTTTATGGCATGAACCCCGGTGATGTCTGGTGGGGGGCCTCGGATATTGGCTGGGTAGTGGGGCACTCCTTTATTGTCTATGGCCCGTTGATGGGTGGCTGCAGTGCGATCTTTTTTGAAGGTAAACCGATCAAAACCCCTGACGCCGGAACTTTCTGGCGGGTGATCGATGAGTACCGGGTTAATTCCATGTTCTGTGCACCAACCGCATTCCGGGCGATTCGCAAGGAAGACCCTGAAGGTGAGCTGGCGCAGAAGTATGACCTTTCCAGCCTTAACTGGGTGTTTGTCGCCGGTGAAAAGCTCGATTCGTCCACCTATCAGTGGCTTGATGGGCTGTTGCAGGTACCGGTGATCGATCACTGGTGGCAAACCGAAACCGGCTGGCCCATGACTGCGCCAATGATGGGCTGGGATAACCCCTCAGCGGCCCGGCTGGGATCAACCAATAAACCGATTCCCGGTTATGATATTCAGGTGGTCGATGGCGAAGGACAGCTGGTTGAGCCGAATGAAACCGGTAATATTGTGGTCACCCTGCCGATGCCGCCGGGGGTTGCCTGGGATATCTGGAATCAACCGCAGCGGTTTACGGACTCCTATCTCACCGCTTTTCCGGGCTATTACCACACCGGCGATGGTGGCTTCAAAGATGACGATGGCTACGTTTACATCACCGGGCGCACCGACGATGTGATCAATGTCTCCGGTCACCGTCTGTCTACCGGTGAGATGGAAGAGGTGGTCTCGTCCCATCCCGCAGTGGCCGAGTGTGCCGTGATCGGTGTTAACGACGCCCTCAAAGGCCAGGTGCCTGCGGGGCTGATTGTGCTGAAGGCGGGGGTGGAAATAGATGAATCACAGCTGCAAGCCGAACTGGTGCAGATGGTGCGTGATCAGGTGGGGGCGCTGGCCTGCTTCCGTCGGGCTGTCGTGGTGCAGCGTCTGCCGAAAACCCGATCGGGCAAAATTTTACGTGCCATCCTTCGTAAAATCGCTGCCAACGATCAGTACAAGATGCCGTCTACCATTGATGATGAGAGTATTCTGGCGGAGATCAGTGAAATAATGGACCGGGCAGGGATGCGTTAGGCGTTTCGATGTTCGTTTGTTACTGGCAAGTGACAAAAGTCATTTGCCAGTAACAAACCGGGAGTGTGGAGAAACTTATTCCAGGAAGCTCTCGATATGCGCGAGCTTTAAATCGTTCGGATCTCTTTCCCGAAACAGCCGAACGATTTGATGGACATCCATACCGGATATCAGGGGGATATTGCTTTTGGTCTTAAGGTATTTATTGGCCCCCATGCCGATATAAAAGCGGACAAAATTCTCATTCCGGGTGATCACAGCTTCCTGCAGGGGAGTCATTCCATAGTCATTGAATGGATCAATGTCTGCGCCCCGGCTCTGATAATGCTGAGCCAACGACATAATCTGCTCATCACACTCTGATTCGCCCAACTCTGATGCAGTCAGCAAAATGTGAAACACACTCTGATTGTTTACCAGATTATCAGTGATCATAAAATGGTCGTTAAACAACATCTGATCCCAGCGAAGCAGGTAGGGGATGTAGGGTTCCAGATAGCCAAACCCCTGGAACAGCCCACCATCATTCTGTTGGATCTCATGCTGATTTTTGCAGCCTGCAATGGCCGCATAGGTTATTTGAAATGAGGGCGGCGTGGCTAACTTTACCAGTCCCGTTATAACAAACAGACAGCCCGTCGCTATAACAGCAGAGAGTAAAACAATACTAAGAGGAATGATGAACAGCTTTTTCATTGACTCATCCTTGAGTTGGAATTGGTCTTCGTTTGTTATGCTATGAATATAGGTAAGTGTACGCCACTAATCCGTCCAACCAGGACTCAAGCCATATGCCCCGCATTCTGAGTCAGGCTTGTCGCAATCGTCAACTGAGCATAACTGCTGGAATGAACAAAATAAACATCTGGTTTTGGCTCTTCCTCTGTGTTCTCTGTGCCCTCAGTGGTAAAAAATATCTTAAAAAGTTTCACCACAGAGAACACAGAGTGCACCGAGGTAAACAGATTAACAATCTATCGCTTCTCACCGTTAGTTCTTAACTTACCCTGTCCTGGGGCGGCTGTTGACGCTTTTTCTGGCAAGCGACGCAATTGCGTCTAACCAGGACTAACGCGCTAGTTCTTAGTTTCTTTTAAGTCTGCAGTGGTAAAAAATATCCTAAAAAGGTTCACCACAGAGGACACAGAGAGCACCGAGGTAAATAGATTAACAATCTATCGCTTCTCACCGTTAGTTCTTAACTTGCCCTAAGCTGGGGCGGCTGTTGACGCTTTTTCTAGCAAGCGACGCAGTCGCGTCTAACCACTAGCAACTAGCTACTTCTTTTTGTTACCCCCGCTTGGCACAAACCCTGCAGTCTAACCCAGTATTAAGGCTCGTTTACGGATAAACAGTTCTATTGGCTCTCTTGTGGTGCGCTAACGTGCACTGCAGGGTTTTTATTGCACTAAATTTGTGCATCGGATTTGCATCATCCGATGTCGTTGTTTCTGAAGAGTGAGTCAGGAGTATATGTCAGCTTTCCAGAAGATCCTCAAAGTACGGCGCCACTACAACAAGTGGGTCGCGGACCAGACGCTGGAAGATTACGCGCTGCGTTTTACTGCGCGTAAAGGGCGTCATATGAGTATCTCTAAGGTGGGTAAAACCGCGTTGGGGGCGGCGTCCTTTCTGGCGCTTGAGGGGCTGGCTGCCGCGGTGACGCTGAGCTACGGCTTCACCAATACGGTGATAGCGATGCTGGCGGTGTGTCTGGTGTTGTTTATTACCGGTTTTCCGATTGCTTATTACTCTGCCAAACACGGTCTGGATATCGATCTGCTCACCCGGGGGGCCGGGTTTGGTTATCTGGGGTCTACGCTGACGTCGCTTATCTACGCCTCCTTTACCTTCATCTTCTTTGCTATTGAAGCCGCGATTCTGGCGTCGGCACTAAAAGCGTTGTTTGGTATCCCGCTGGCGCTGGGCTATCTGCTCTGTGCGCTGGCGGTGATTCCCATTGTGACCCACGGTATTACGGCGATCAGCCGGTTTCAGGTGGCAACCCATAATCTCTGGGTGACACTGCAGCTGGCGGCAATTGGGGTGGCGCTCTGGTATGAGTTTGATAGCTTGCAGGGCTGGACTGAGTTCAGTCCGGGCATGGGGGCAAGCGCCAGCGGTGAATTTGACATCATCATGTTTGGCGCGGCGGTGTCGGTGTTTTTCGCGCTGTTTGCCCAGATCGGCGAGCAGGTGGATTATCTGCGTTTTATGCCGGAGAAGACCGAAGCGAATAAAAAACAGTGGTGGTTCTGGTTGATTCTGGCCGGCCCCGGCTGGGTCTTTACCGGCATGATCAAGATGTTGCTGGGGTCGTTTCTGGCCTATCTGGCGATTACCCAGGGGATGAGTATGGTTGAAGCCTCTGATCCGACCTATATGTATCAACGGGTGTTCCAACTGATGACCGGCTCGCCGGAGATTGCCCTGCTGCTGGCGGCGCTGATGGTGGTGGTCTGTCAGATGAAGATCAATGTCACGAACGCCTACGCCGGGTCTATCGCCTGGTCGAACTTCTTTTCCCGCCTTACTCACAGCCACCCGGGACGGGTTGTCTGGCTGGTGTTTAATGTGACTATTGCGCTGATTCTGATGGAGCTGGGCATCTATCAGGCACTGGAAGCGATTCTGGGTATCTTTGCGATCATTGCCATTAGCTGGCTGGCATCATTGTCGGCTGATCTGCTGATCAACAAGCCGCTAGGGCTGAGTCCGCCGGAGATCGAATTCAAGCGGGGTCATCTGTACGACATCAATCCGGTTGGGATGGGATCGATGGTGATCTCTACTGCACTGGGGATGCTGAGTTATCTGGGGCTATTCGGTGAAATCGCGCGCAATCTGTGTCATTTTGTCAGTCTGGCCAGCTGCTTTGTCTGTGTGCCGCTGATCGCCTGGCTGACCGGCGGCCGCTACTATATTGCCCGCACCAATGAAGAGCTGAACCAGTATATCCGCCTGGTGCCGGTACATGGCGACGCCCCGACGGTGAGTATCGTCACCTGCGGTATCTGCGAGAACGATTTTGAACGCGAGGATATGAGTTACTGTCCCGCCTATGATCTGCCGATCTGTTCACTCTGTTGCTCGCTCGATGTGCGCTGCCTGGATAACTGTAAGCCCAAGGCGCGCCTCTCCCGTCAGGTGATGGAGATGTTGCATCTGTTTCTGCCGCGCCGGGCGGTGAAGCTGGTCAGTTCCCGTCTGGGTAAGTTTATTGCGTTGCTACTGGTGGTCAATCTGGTGCTGGGAGCGCTGCTGGCGGTTATCTACCGACAATTAGCACCGGCCACAGCGGAGGAAACAGCGTTGGTGCTGCAGACCATCTGGACGCTGTTCTTTACTCTGTTTATCGCTTCGGGTGTGGTCACCTGGCTGTTTTTGCTGACCCATGAAAGCCGGGTGGTGGCGCAGCAGGAATCTAACCGGCAGACGATGAAGCTGACCCGGGAGGTTGAGGCGCACGAACAGACCGACCTTGAACTCCAGCAGGCGAAAGAGCTGGCAGAACGGGCTAATGCGGCCAAGAGCCGTTATCTATCGGGTATCAGTCATGAACTACGCACGCCGCTGCAGTCGATTCTGGGGTATGCCCAGCTATTACGTGAACGTTCCGAGCTGCAGGAGGATCAGCGGCGGGGGCTTGATATCATCCATCGTAGTGGTCTCTACCTGACTGATTTGATCGAGGGGCTGCTGGATATCTCCAAGATCGAGGCGGGGCGCTTAGATCTGCATCGCAACCAGGTGCATCTGCCCGAGCTGATAGAGCAGCTGGATGAGATGTTTCGCTTACAGGCGTTGCAGAAAGGGATCGAGTTTAACTGTCATATTGCTAACCCGCTGCCGCAGCGGATCGTCACCGATGAAAAACGGCTGCGGCAGATTCTCATCAACGTGCTCTCCAATGCGGTGAAATATACCCCGAGCGGACGGGTGGATTTTGATATTCGATACCGTAACCAGGTGGCTGAATTTTCCATCAGGGATACCGGGCCGGGGATCGATGAATATCAGATGAAGCGGATCTTTGCGCCCTTTGAACGGATTCGTAACCGCGATACCGCCCATCTGCCAGGCACCGGTCTGGGTCTGACCATTGTCAAGTTACTTACCGAGATTATGGGGGGCGATCTGCAGGTGGAGAGTAGTCCAGGGCAGGGCAGTTGTTTCCGTATCTCCATGATGTTGCCCTGGGTGAGCAGTGAAGAGCTGACACCACTACTGCAGGAGCGGCGGATTATCGGTTATGAAGGCTATCAGCGCAGCCTCTGTCTGGTGGATGATGACCCGGTTCTGCGTGGTCTGCTTGCCGATATTCTGATGCCGCTGGGCTTCAATATCATGGAAGCGCAGGATGCAGAAAACTGCCTTGCACTGTTACCGCAAAGTGAGCCGGATTTGTTTCTGCTGGATATCTCCATGCCGGGCATGTCCGGGTTGCAGCTCGCCAGCATCCTGCGGCAGCGTAAAGTACCGGGTAAAATTGTGATGCTCTCTGCCGATGCCCGTGAGCTTTCTGCCCGGGATGAGGGGCATGGCAGCTATGATGATTATCTGGTTAAACCGGTTGCTAATCACCAGTTGCTGGAAACCCTGGGCCGTCATCTGGAGCTGAAATGGATCTACCGGGGCGAGTCTGAACCGGCTAGCGCTCCGCTGCCGGAACCGACTGTATCCGTAAAAGCGTCAGCCCCCGTAGCGGAGAGTGTTGCGATCCTGCAACCGGATCATCCATTGCTGCTGGAACTGAAAAACTGTGCCGAGCTGGGTTATCACAAAGGCGTGGTGCAGTGTCTGAAAGAGATCGAAGGGCTGGAGGTTCTGTCCCCGGGGGCATTAACCCATCTGCGACAGCTCAGTGAAAGTTTTCTGTTTGATAAGCTGGTCGTGTATCTGGAGACCCAGAGTCAATGAATATGAGTGAAAACGGATCTACGCGTAATGATGTCGTGCTGGTAGTGGATGATTCCCCCAATGCGCTAAGCCTGATCAATGATGCGCTGGAGGGGGCAGGGCTGGATATTCTGGTGGCACTGGAGGGGCGTCAGGCGTTGACGATCTGTAAACGTATCCGCCCGGATATCATCCTCATGGATGCGGTGATGCCGGTGATGGATGGTTTTGAAACCTGTCGTAAGTTGAAAGCTGATCCGGATCTGGCCACCATTCCGGTCGTGTTTATGACCGGCCTGACCGAGACTGATGACATCGTTCGTGGACTGGATTGTGGCGGCGTCGATTATCTGACCAAACCGATCAGCCCCAATGAACTGCTGGCGCGCATCCGTGTGCATCTGGGCAATGCGCGCCAGACAAGTAGTGTTCACAGTGCGCTGGATAGTACCGGCCAGCACCTGCTGACGGTGGGTAGTGATGGTCTGTTGCGCTGGGCCACCCCCCGGGCCTACGCTCTGCTGGGCCGGGCAGGAGTGACTGAACAGCTACAGGAAGAGAGCCTGTTGCCGCAGATTCAAAACTGGCTGACCCACAGCCCGTTAGAACAGGAACGGATGGTGGTTAAACACCTGGACTATCCGCTAACCCTCAAACTGATCGGCTATCAGAGCAACGGAGAAGTGCTGATGCAGCTGATTGATGGCAATAAGCCTACCGGCCCGGAACTGCTGAAGCTAGAGTTGGAACTGACCGAACGGGAAGCCGAAGTGCTGTTCTGGCTGGCCAACGGCAAAACCAACCGGGAGATCGCAGAAATCCTGGAAATCAGCCCCCGCACCATCAACAAACACCTGGAACAGATCTTTCCCAAACTCGGTGTCGAGAATCGCACCGCAGCGGCGGGGGTTGCACTTAGGCTGATTGCCAGTCATGAGTAAGAGCAGTCGCCAGACGTCGCTACGCGACTTGCCAGACGCGGCTTCGCCGCTTGCTAGTTGTTAGAAAAAGCTTTTAAAAGCCGTTGTTTGTAGCGTCTGTAGGAGTGACGCTAGCATGCGCTCTGGAACAGGCTTATGTCACTTTTGCCTGTTGGGTACGCTGGTTGAATTTATCGTTTACCATGAGAGCTAACAGAATTATTGCCCCACCGATCGACAAGCGCACAATATCCGCATCACGGTTCCAGAATAAAACGTTAACCAGAATACCGGCAGGGATTAACAGGTTGTTGGCGACAGCCAGTGCGCCGACACTCACCAGTGTTGCCCCCTTGTTCCAGGCGAAATAACCCAGACCGGACGCAACGACCCCTAAATAGGTCAGAATTGACCATTGCAGAGGGGTGGTGGGTAGTTTATCCGGGTTGCCAAGGATGAGATAACAGGGAATCACAACCGCCAATGCGCCGATAAAGAACCAACCAAACACGGTGCGCTGTGGCAGGTCTGGGCGTTCTTTCGCAATGATTCGTTTGTAGCCTACCTGTCCTGCTGCAAAGCAAAC
>NZ_JBNKYN010000073.1:0-23051 GCF_050300915.1 Amphritea sp. | reverse complement strand
CAGCAGAAAAAACTGCGTTCCCTCAGCCTGCAAACGCTGGATCAGTGCGGGCAATTCGGAAAGTTCCTCCACCTCGTGCCGCGTCAATGTAAACCGGATGCCGTTTTTCTGAGCAGCAAAACGCGACTCCTGCATCGCCAGCTCGACCGCCGTGTCGAGTCGCCCCCAGGGCTGAGCCTGATAACGGGCATCGGTCACCTCTGCGCGGTAACGGGGATCACCGGCATACTCGATCAGGGCGAAACTGACGCTTTGAAGCTCCACCGCCCATACCGGAGATGACAGCAGCAATGCCAGCAGTGTTGCTACGCACCTTAGACGACTTGAATTGAAGCCGATCTGTTTACAAATGGCTGTCACAGAAAACATCAGTCATCCACCACAACATCGTGGGGCACCCGCCCTGCAGGCACCGATCTGATCACTTTGCCACGTACGGTATCGATCACAGCCAGATCATCACTCTTACCGTTGGTCACATAGAGCCGGCTTTCGTCCTGGTTAAGCGCGATTCCCCAGGCACGCTTGCCCACCAGAATGTAGTCGAGCACGGTGTAGCTTGCACTATCAACAACCGCCACATGATTGGCTCCACCGAGAGTGATGTAGGCTCGCGTACCATCTTTGGTCATCACCATACCGACCGGAGAGATCGCTTCCGCACGCACCCCACGCAGGAAAAAGTTCAGTTCTGCGATGGGCTGATATGATTCAGTGCTCAGAACCGAAATAGTACCTCCCACCTCATTACTCACCCAAAGCTGCTTCTGATCCGGCGTCAGCAGCATCCTTCTTGGGCGATTGCCCACCACAATATTCTCAACCAGTTCACGACTCTGCACATCGATCACATGCACCATGTTAGCCACCTCAGAGGTGACATACACCCGGCGATTATCCGATGTTACCAATACCCCTTCCGGTTCCTCCCCCACCTCAATCTCGGCAACTTTCCTGCCCTCCTCCAGCGAGTAAACGGTCACCAACCCATCATCCTCATTGGAGGCATAGAGGAATTTCTCATCCGGTGACAGATCGAAACGGTCAGGGTCTTCACCGATCTCAATACTCTGCCGTACTGCCAGCGAAGCCACATCGATTACATCGATCACATCTGCGTCACCGCAGGCCACATAGAGGAGTGCGCCATCGTTACTCAGCTTCATCGCCCGGGGGCGCTGACTGGTTTTAATCGCAGCCACTTTATCCATGCTGGTCGCCTCAAACACCGTCACCTGATCATCCTTCTCACTGCTGACAAACACATAGCCACTGCTTGCCTGACTCTGTTGCACCACCAGCAGCAGTGATACCAGAGCAATCGAATTCAAAGTATTAACAAGTATGTTCATGAGCGACTCCAACCGTTTTATTCAGATTTATCAGGTGTAAAAACGCGTCTGAAAGTGAGCTTCCGCAGAGCGGCTCTTTAGCCAACAACTCTCCCGGGGATGAATCAGCCAGAACCTTACCCCGGTCCAGTACAACAACCCGGTCAGCCTGCTGAATCTCCTCAACGATATGGGTGCTCCAGAGCACCGCCAGATCACGCTCTTTACATAAAGCGATAACATGATTAACCAGTGCCTGACGGGATTCCGGGTCCAGTCCGACGGTCGCCTCATCCATCAATAACAATCGGGGCCGATGGAGCAGACTGCGGATTAACTCAACCTTGCGCCGGTTGCCGCCACTGAGACTGCGCACCGGCAGATGCCGCACCGCTTGCATCTCAAAGCGTTCCAGCTCACTGGATATGCGGTGTTCCGCGTCAGCACGACTGAGCCCATGTAACAGGCAGTGAAATTTAAGGTTACCCTGCACCGTCAGATCGAGATCCAGAGTCGGCTGCTGAAACACCACGCCGATAGAAGAGAGCGCGGCAATAGGATGATGGCGGATATCATGGCCACAGACCCGTATCTGCCCACTATCGCCATTAAACAGACCGGTTAACAGCTGAAACAGAGTCGTTTTTCCCGCACCGTTCTGCCCCAGCAAACCGACAAACTGGGATGACTGAATCGCTAAACTGACCTGATTCAGCGCTTTAACCGTGCCATAGGTTTTGCTAACGGCGCTCAGCTCCAGTGCGGTATCTGATTGCATAATTATCTCCTGGAGACCGATTGCAGAACGGGTGCGGAGAGAACCCCTTCTAATAAACCAGCGTAATCAGAGAGCAGATCACTTTTCCAACGCTGCAGTCTGTTATCGTCGGGCAAACGGGGGCGGGCAATATCCACCGGGGTATCCAGAATGACTGTGCCCGGAGCAGTGGAGAGGAACAGGATCCGGTCCGCCAGCTGAATCGCTTCATTCAGATCGTGGGTTACAAAGATAACGGTGGGTTTGTGTTCCACCCATAGTTCACTTAACAGTGAACGCAGGTTATCGGCATTGGGGGCGTCCAGTGAGACAAAGGGTTCATCCAGCAGCAACAGGTCCGGCTCGGTCAGAAAAGCCCGGGCGATACTGACCCTGCGCTGCATGCCACCTGAAAGGTGCTTGGGATAGAGAGACGATTTTCCACCCAGTCCGACTTTTACCAACATACCCTCTATATCCGCGTCAGTCGCATCAGGCTTCACCAGGCGCAGATTCCCGGCCACGGTTAACCAGGGCATCAGTCTCGGCTGCTGAAAGATATAACCGATCTTACAGTCGGATTTGCCGGCCAGAGGGGCGCCATTAAACTGAATCTCCCCAGGCGCACAGGTTTCCAATCCAGCAATCATATTCAGCAAGGTCGTTTTACCGGTCCCCGAGGGGCCAACCAATGCGACAAACTCACCCTGCGAGACGGAAAACGACAGCGGCCCCAGCACTTTCTCCGGGCTATTGGCATAAAACTTACTCTGTAAAGCGATATCAAGACTGACCATGGTATCCCCCCCGGGCGATGAAGCGGTCCAGCGGACGCATAATCAGTCCCTCAATCACCAGAATGATGGCAGCAAATGCCAGGGTATAAGCCAGAATGCTGGAGATATCAAAAAACTGGAAATAGGTGCCCAGCTGAAAACCCACGCCATCACTGCGCCCCAGCAGTTCAACCACCAGCACTATTTTCCAGATCAGTGACAGACCGGACCGGGCTGAGGCCATAATGAAGGGGTAAAGCTGCGGCAGGTACACTTTAAAGAAATAACGCAGTGGGGAGACCTGAAACACCCTGGCCACGTCCAGCAGATCCTGGTCAACCACCCGGGCGCCTTCACGCACCATCACCACAACGGTAGGAATTTTATTAATCGCTACCGCCGCAATCGCAGCCGCCTCTACCAGCCCAAACCAGACATAACAGAGCATAATAGTGACCAGGGCCGGGACATTAAGGGCGATAATCAGAATTGAATCGCCAGCGCTATTCAAACGGGGAAATGCCCCCATCATGATACCGATCAGCACCCCAAGCAGCATCGCAATGGTGAAGCTGAGCAACACCCTTAGCAGGGTCACCAGCAGGTGATGCAACATATCCCCGTCAACCAGATGGCTGCGCAGACTGGCAAACACCTGCAGCAGACTGGGAAAGTTACTGCTATCCATCAGCATAGCCGCACACTGCCAGACGAAAAACAGAATGGCGAGGGGTAACGCACCATGCAGCAGTTGCTTCATCGCGGGAACGATCATGGGCCCTCCCCGGTAGCGACCTGTTTCACTCCCACTTCAGGGTTTGCAACCCAGAACAGCGACCGGTCCAGTTTATCGGCCCCACCCGTCAGCTCTGCACCACCCTCGCGCAACATAAAGGCATAGAGATCCTCCAGCGCATTCAGTTCATCTGTTCCGAACTGAAGCTGTACGCCGGCGCGATAGCCCTTTTTCAGCGCTGTAAAAATCTGCTCATCTTCCGCCCGGGTCAGATCACGGATGCGCAGCCATTCGGCGTCAGATGTCAGCAGAATATTCCGGGCTTCCCGGGAGGCTTTTAAAAAATTCCCCAACAGCTCGCTATGTTGCTGACGCCAGGATTCAGCAAACACCCAACCGAGCATAGGCACCTGATGCTTCACTCCTAACCCCCGGATCATCTCATCAACGGAGATCACCGGCTTAAACCCCCGGGCTTCTAATCTGGCACCGTAATGCCAGAAATTAAGGCTCAATGGCAGCTTGCCGTCATACATCAACTGATTCAGCAAAGGGGGCGCGGCAAACACCGGCTCAACCACCTCCAGAAGGTCTTTCCCCAGCACCTGCTGACTATAGGCCTGTAGCAGCAACCAGCTCTTATCGACAGAGCCTCCGGCAACTCCCAGACGTGCACCCTGCATATCCTTCACGGATGAAACCGTGCTCTGCGGCTGAGCATAAACCCCTCCGGTAGCGGCTGAGACAGGGGAGAAGCCGAACATCCTGTGGTTAAATCGCTGCCGGTTCACCCAAACCCAGTCACTGTAGATCAGATCAACAGCACCACTTTGCAGTGCAACTGCGCTGGCGTTTTTACCGGCAACAGGGGTGACATCAAGGGAGAAATGATATTTCTCATCAAGATGATGCTGACGAATAACATCCATCTCCCAGTTGACGGTGCCAAACTGCAGCACAGCAACCCGCACCGTCGGCAATGACTCGGCAAACAATTGAGAACCGGGCAGCAAACCCAGCAAGGCGGTCAACAACAGCGCCCCGATGCAGGTTTTTCCCGTTTTAAGCAAAACCGGCCTCATCCGCCCGATATTGACCAGAGCAGATAAACCTCTTGAAGAAACAGTCGAAAACACAATCTCCATAACAGTATTCCCAGATATAAGATTAGTGGTGACTGAAGCCACTCTTTACAAACATAGCCCCCCTCGTTATCAGCCACACTGTGAGCTTAAAAAAGGCCCGGCATATCGTACAAAACACCCTGAAGGGGAAGGGATAATGAAGGTATCAACTACGATATGCCGGACAAATAACTTACGAAATTACAATCAGTAAGCCGGATAAAGTCTCACAACTAACAATTGTAATTAGAGCAATAACAGTACCAAAAACATAAGTTATTGATAATTGTACGAAATAACTAATTTTTAAATTAACTGTCCCAATTGAATAACAGCAAATGAAACAGACTGTCTCGATTTGATGCGACACAAAGTCTTAAAAATGTATAGCGAAATAAAGATAATAAAAAATAGGGCTAAGCTATCTCATTCGATATAAATCTGCTTAAAGCGACACTTTAATTTAACGCCACAGTCTGATTCATAAAGATGAAACATTCTGTTGCAAAATCAGCCATTATTTATAAAAAACCCGTTCACAAAAAACCAACTCATATAATCAGAAGCATCTCAAATAAAAATAAAAAATGACAACCTATTGAAATCAGTAGTATCTTTTAACTTTTAATAATTAAATCTATATTTTGGCATATTCTCTGCTCTTTCCCCTGCGGGTCGATGTTAAATCAATTTTTCACCTTACTATTTATATAAATAGTTGAACGTGAAAACCCCGTAAATAAATCTAACTATAAATTCCGTTGGGGAGTAACTCTATGAACTTAAAAAAATCATCCCGCAAAAAGAAGGCGCTAATCAGTCCTGTTAAAACACTGACAGCGATGATGATGCTATCAGGGGCAGCAACCCATGCATCCGCCGACATTCTGATCGGTGAAGCGGCTAATACCAAGCTGTCGATGTATGGCATTCTTGATGCGGGGATTCTCTATCAGGATAAGGTGTCCACTGATGGTGATGAGAAACTGGGATTGGAGACCAGTGGCTTACGTCAGACCGTTCTTGGCTTTAAAGGGTCCCGGTCGCTGGATAATGGAATGGATGCCTTTTTTAATCTTGAAGCCCACTTCGATCTGGACACCGGTATGTTTCATGGTACCGGTGATGCCAGTACAGACGGAGATGACAGTAGTGGCAGACTGCTGTTCCGTCGTCAGGCAAACCTGGGAGTAACCGGCGACTGGGGAACGGTTATCATTGGTCGTCAATACGGCCCTGCTCTGCTTGCCCACCTGGGTACAGAACCCCGTATATTCAAAGAACAGTTCTCTAATCTGTATGCCTGGGCCTATAGTCAGTACTTCTCTACCGTTAACGACCCTGCCAGCACGGATGGCCGCAATGCCAATAATGATGTCGGTATCTTCTTTAAAAATGCGGTGCAGTATCGCAACAACATCAATGGCTTAGATTTTGGTGTGCTGTACTCTTTCGGCGGTCAGGAAGGCTCTCAGAAAGAGGGTGATGTTGTTGCCATCGGTGCTGCGTATAACACAGGCCCGGTAACGCTGTCTGGTTCTTATCAGAATATGCGTGACCAGCAAACCGCTGAAGATGTTGTTACCAGCTGGGCACTGGGTGCTGCTTATGCGGTTGGCGATCTGAACTTCAAAACCAACTTCATGAACACTGAAAACAACGATGCTAACGGCAATCAGATTCTGGATCTGGATGCCCTGGGCGTTGGCATGGACTGGCAGTGGAATGAGAAAAACAGCGCGACCATCGCTTACTACATCAATAAGGATAAAGCGCCAGCCAAGAGTGTAGAAACCAAATCACTGGTGTTGAGCAACGAATACACCATTGGTGAATCGACCATTGTTTATGCTCAGCTGGCCCATGTCGATGCGGATGAGATGGGTACTATTTCACGCTATGCCACCTCAATTGTTGCCAGCCCTGCACCTGCAGGTGAGACAACCACACTGATCAACGTTGGTTTTAACTTTGCGTTCTAACTAGCCCCTTCCTCTGTAAGCCCCTTGGAAGTCTGCTTCCCTGGGGCTTTTGCTTTTCTGCTCTGAGCACTTATTTACCGTACCTCCTAACCCGCCATTCATTCCAGCAGCATTGGAATAACCCCTATGATCCAACAGCCTCCATCATCCAATAAAGCCTCTAAGCAACAAGGCATGTAAGTCTGCACAGGAAAAACACTCGCCTGTGACTAAGTCGCGGTAGCTCTGTATCAGAGGCTGAAAGATGTCTGCAACCTGAAGTGACTGTTGAACCATCCAGGGATGAAAAGTGAACGTTGAACAGCCTGGCGAAACGATGAGATGACGGGTTAACAAAAGAAAAGATCGGCGCGCTTCATGTGGCGCACACAACAGATCAGACCTGGCAACACACTCCAGGCTAACAGCCTATTAACTATATCCCGCCCCTGAAACAAAAAAGGCACGCTCGAAAGCGTGCCAAAGAGTTACACCGAGTGAAACAGGTTAAAGGTCAGATCGCCTTTTTCTTCATCTGGTCAGCAATATAATCGGCCTGACGAATCGCCAGAGCAACAATGGTCAGAGTCGGGTTTTCAGTACCACTGGAGGTGAACTGGCTACCATCAGAGACAAACAGATTCTTGATATCGTGCGCCTGACCCCAGCGGTTAACCACACCATCTCGGGCATGCTCACTCATGCGGTTGGTGCCCATATTATGGCTGGCAGGATAAGGTGGCAGATTATTAACCTTCAGCGCACCCACCGCATCGAACAGCTCTTTGGACCGGTCATAGGCATGGTTGCGCATACGGGTGTCGTTGATATGGTCAGTTTTATAGACCACCGGCACCGGCAGACCGTACTGATCTTTCTCTGTCGGATGCAGGGTAATGTTGTTGGATTCTACCGCCATATCTTCACCACAGATCCAGAAACCCGCCATTTTATCGTAGTTAGCCAGTGAGTCCGCTAACTCCCGTCCCCAGCCACCTTTACCCGGATTGAGGAAGGCAGACATAAAGGGCAGACCCAGGTGCAGAATTTCCAGCTCATAACCAGCAACATGGCCGCGGCTCGGATCATTGTTCTTCCACTCATGGACAATACCCGGCACCACCGTACTTTTATACATATGCACAGGCTTTTCGAACTCGGCATAGACCCCACCGGTGGTATGGGTCATATAGTTCTGACCTACCTGACCAGAGGAGTTCGCCAGACCATCGGGGAACATCGATGAAGCAGAGTTCAACAGCATACGCGGTGACTCAATAGAGTTGCCCGCTACCGCAACCACCCGCGCTTTTTGCAGAAGATGATTGCCATCCTTATCGGCATAGAGAACACCAGTTACTTTGCCGTTTTTATCATGCTCAATCTTCAGCACCATCGATTGCGGCCGCACCTCCGTTTTACCTGTAGCTTCCGCTTTCGGAATTTCGGTGTACATGGTTGACCACTTCGCACCGATGCGGCAGCCCTGCATACAGAAACCATTCACCTGACAGGATGGACGTCCATCACGGGTCTCGGTATTAATCGCCAGTGTCGCCTGCTCGCACTTCGCACCGATACGCCTGGCACCCTCTTTGACCACTTTATAGTGGCTACTCTCACCATGGAAAGGCATACCGGTGGCTTTGGTGCCACAGACACCCATCTTCTTTTCAGCCTTTTCGTAGTAAGGCTCCATCTCTTTCAACGTCACTGGCCAGTCAAGCACATTCGCACCAGGCACGGTGCCGTTGGTGGTTTTCATCTTGAACTCGTGTTCCTGAAAACGCATCGCCACGCCAGCCCAGTGCATCGTCGCACCACCCACACCTTTTACAATCCAGGCGGGCAGGTTGGGGAAATCTTGCGCAATCCGGGCAGGGCCAACAACATAGCGTTTATCCAGCCAGGAAATTTTGCCGAACATTTTCCATTCATCATTTTCGATATCATCCAGTTTGAAGCGTTTACCCGCCTCCAAAACAACGGATCGGATACCCTTCTGCGCCAGCTCATTGGCCAATGTACCGCCACCCGCACCGGAACCAATAATGACCACCAGGCTGTCATCGTTTAAATCAAATTTAGTAGACATAGCTATTCCTCTCTTCAGATCCAGTCAATATCGTTGTAACCACGGTTGATGTAGCCGCCCTTTTCCCAGGCAGATCCACCATAGCCAAAGCGAGGCCAGAGCTCGGGGTTGTTATAGATGCCCATCATCAGGGCGCCTTTAATATTCTGAAAGAAAGGAGACGACTCGACCTGTTTCAGTACAACAACACGCTCTTGTTCAGATTTGATATCGATATAACTGGCACCAAACTGCTGCGAAGCGATCTGATCCAGAGATTTAGCACCGTCGGCCAGTTCCGATAATTTTTTATCATCGGTGGCCGCAGCGGTAATCATTGGCGTTAACACCTGGGTATAGTATTTATCTTCCAGGGTATCGTGAGGATAAATATCCCTCGCCATCTTCAACAGAGTGACATTCGCCTTATCGCCAATTTTCTTAGCGGCATAGGAGTTGGGCGCGAACAAGCCTCCCCCCATAACAACAGCCGAAGCGGCGACGGCATAGGTTCCGGTTTTGGACAGAAAACGTCGGCGATTCATGCAAACTTCATCTGCTTTGCCATTCTTGGCACTCGCAGACTGCAGTAAATCTTTTTTATTTTTATTCATAATAATCTCCAGGATTAACATTATTTTTTAAACTGTATAGTCACCAGACTAAACAGCTAAAAATGCCACGTTCGATTAACCTAAATATATTTCTCGATATAACGATTAAGATATGCATCCAGCCCATCAAGGGATTTCAAAACAAAGCTTTCACCGGATTGATTCATTATCTGGGCAAGGGATATATGCTTACCTTCAATAATAAAAGGGGTCAGTTGACACTTCTCATAAAACCGGTTGGAAATATTCCACATCGCTGGCAGATCGCCATCACATAAAATAACCGCGTGCATCAGCAGCGCCATATCCCGGTCATCGGTACGGGCCAGAGGGTTGGTGATCTTCTTCCAGCGCTGAGCAGTACCGGCGAGTTTCTGCCCCCCAACCACCACATTAAAATCACCATCACAGAACGCCCCCTCGATAGAGGCGCACTCTCCCTGAATGCCGTTGTCCGCCAGCCACCCCAGCATCGCATTGCAGATCACCCGATAACTGTCGCGGATGCTCATCTGACCTTTTTTGCATTTGATTGCCATGGTCAGATTGATGAAGCTCTCACTCTGCGGCGTCAGCTCTCCTCCGGTGCTGCGAATCACTACCGGCCAGCCCTGCTCAGCACAATAGTCACTGGCGGCCTGAAAGTTACTCCGATTGGTAGCGCTTTTAGGCACAACCAGGGCCTGCTTACTACGCCACAATGCATAGCCACATTGCACCTGACCTGACAGCACCTGGTCTAACAGTTGCTGCTCAAGTTCAAGACCCAGAGTAATATCAACCGGCGAGCGCATCCTTATCTTCGCGATCTGGCTACGCCCGTTGATGGTCAGACTATTCACTTTCGATCTCCCGGCAGAGGTCAGTGAGAAAATCAGCCGCCGGACCGCCATCAACGCCGCGATGATCAAAGGTCAGGGAGAGGCCCATCATCCGTCTGGTCACAAACTGACCATCCTCGACCGCCACCTCAGTATAGGTCTCACCGATACCTAAAATAGCCAGTTGCGGCAGGTTGATAAGGGGGGTAAAAAACCGCACCCGGCTGCGACCGATGTTGGTCAGGGTAAAGGTGCCGCCCTTCATCTCCGAGACTGTTAACTGCCCATCTTTAGCCCGGTTAAGCAGCTCACGACGGGCGGCAGCACGCTCCTGAATATCTTTCTGATCAGCGGCAAACAATGCTGGTGCCATCAACTTGCCACCGGGCAAGCCGATGGCATAGCACAGATCGATATTGCGGTAGATAGAGATCTCATTGTTTTCAATACGCCCGTTCAGCACCGGGTGCTTCGCCAGGACGTTGACAACGTAGTCAGCCAGCAGGTCTTCAACCGAGATATTCACCCCCTGCTCTGCCATTTTCTCCTTACGCCGCCACATAGTATCAACGCAGCAAACGGCATGGTGAGTCAGCTGAGCAGCCTCATCAAGGCTGCGTCGCATATTATTGGCAATCATGCCTCTCAAGCCTTTGAGAGGCGTTACCCTGAGTGTATCTGAGGCGGTCATCTGTCTCTCCCGATCTGCTAGCCGATAGTTGCCACGGTCTGGCCCTTTTCGACAATGTCATCTACATCTTTGATGATCTTTAAGAATCCTGAAGCGGTTGCTTCCAGTTCATACTGAATCTTTTCAACCATCAGTTCTGCGATCACATCACCCTCGGCAACCTCACCCCCATCACTGGCCAGCCAGGAGGTGATAACCCCCTCAGAGTCTTCTTCCCACATATCGACGGGTACAATTACATCTGTTGTCATCTCTTAGTCTTCCTTCATTTTGTTAAAAGCTGCGATAATTTTTTCCGGGCTCGGCAGCGCCCACTGCTCCATAGGACGGGCAAACGGAATCGGAATGTCGGGATACGCCACTCGCTGAGGCGCTGCTTTCAAAGGAACGCCGGCCTCGACCACACTAGCGATAATCTCTGCGGTCATGCCGTAGCTGTGATAATCCTCATCCACGACGATCAGGCGGCCGGTCTTCTTAACCGACTCAATCACCGTGTCACGGTCCAGCGGTGCCAGCGAGCGCAGGTCAACCACTTCCGCACTGACCCCCTGTTCTTCCAGAATCCGTGCAGCCTTCAGACCGAAGTGCACACCGGAGGTGATCCCCACAATCGTGACATCGGTGCCTGGACGGGTGACCACGGCCTTACCCAGTTCAACTTCATAGGCGGCTTCCGGCACATGCACGATGGCCTCTTTTTCAGTCCCCAGCCACCCCATTCCCTGCAGGGCCTTATGGAACATGAACACCACCGGGTTAGGATCACGAATCGCGGCAATCATCATCCCTTTGGCATCATACGCATTGGAGGGCGCAACCACTTTCATACCGGGCAGATGGGCAAAGGTGGCATGGACACACTGAGAGTGCTGTCCCCCATCGGAGTAACCACCACCGGTGGAGGTCATCAGCACCATCGGCACCGTGACATTACCGCCTGAGAAATAGGTGTTCTTCGCCATCATGTTGTAGATGGCGTCGAAGCAAACCCCGAAGAAGTCGACAAACATCAGTTCGACAACCGGCTTCATCCCATCAGATGCGGCCCCCACAGCAGCACCAATAAAAGCGGTTTCAGAGATCGGCGTATCGCGCACACGCTCACTACCAAACTCTTCGTGCAGCCCCCGGGTATTGCCGAATACTCCACCTAACTCACCGATGTCTTCACCCATCACAAACACTTTGTCATCGGTGCGCATCTCCTGAGCAATCGCTTCAGCCATCGCCCGGGCGATCGTCAACTTGCGTTCTTTTTCTTTTACCTGAGTCATTTTTATATCTCCTGAATCCTGACCTGATTTCGCATTACCGCTTAGACAAATACTTTTTCCATCGCCTCTTCAGGCGCGGCGTATTCACTGTCACGGGCAAACTGTATCGCTGCGTCAACCGCTGCATGCGCTTCCTCTACCAGCGCAGCATCTGCGGCATCGGTCAGGATCCCCTCGTCCAGCAGGCGTTGCTTCATAACAGGAATAGGATCGATCTTCTGCAGGGCCTCTTTTTCACCGGCGGGGCGGTAAGTTTCACCATCCCCCATAAAGTGACCTGCCAGACGTGAGGTTTCAATTTCGATAAGGGTGGGCCCTCCACCATTGCGGGCACGGGCAATCGCCTCACCAACCACATCAAAGATGGCAACCGGATCGTTCCCTTCGATAAACTCACCGGGCATACCATAGGCAACCGCCCGGTCCGAGTTCCGCTCAATCGCCGTACTGGCTCGCTTGGAAACAGAGATCCCCCAGGAGTTATCTTCGATAATGAAGATGACTGGCAGCTTCCAGACACCTGCCATGTTCAGGGCTTCGTGAAATGCCCCCTGGTTAGCAGCGCCCTCCCCCAGATAGGCCACCGCGATTCCACTTTTCTTCTGCATCACCCGGGATAACGCAGCACCCACCGCCGGGCCAACGCTCTGACCAATGATCCCTGAACAGGAGAAGTTAACGTTGGCATCAAAGATATGCATATGCCCGCCACGACCACCGCTGAGGCCGGTCTTCTTACCGAAAATTTCGGCAGCCATCGCTTTAAGGTCAACGCCTTTGGCAATCGCAACGTGATGGGGGCGGTGAGTAGATGTGACCACATCTTCCGCGGTCAGATGCGCGCATACACCGACAGCGCAGGGTTCCTGACCATTAGACAGATGCATCTCACCGGGAATGGGGCCGTTGGCCATATTGAAGGCGGGGCTTTTACCCTCCATGTAGATCTTTTCAATCACCTCTTCAAAAAAGCGACTCACAAGCATGTGTTTGTACATCCATACCTGTTGTTCCTGACTCGGTTTCATATCATGCTCCACAGTATCAGTTGTTATATTTTTCTATATCACTGTATGAGCAAGGCCTGTGCCATAAAGACAACCATATGATTTATAATATATTTTTAAAGATTAATGGATTCGATGATTCACCAATGAACGGTTATGTAAATCAGGGTGACGCACCCTGTGCGACACTTTGTTCCACCCTTTAAGACCGGATAACGCCATCAGCTAGTCAGCGATTTTCAGCACTGAATCACGATACAAAAGCAGCAAAGCATGAGCTCAGCAGGGATCAGCGTAGTGCTGTGTGAGATTACAGGCATAAAAAAGCCCGGCAGAACGGCCGGGCCTGGTTAACGAGTGCTATAAAACGGCAGTGCAGCTACTGCTTTTTAGCCAGCGCCAGTTGTTCATCCATCTGAGATTTAAGCTCAGCAACCTGCTGTTTAAAGGCGTTACGTTTTTTGCTGGCGATGGTCTGCACCACAGGAATCGGGGCGGTCATCGCATTTACCGGACGGCCGTTAACATGCAGCTCATAGTGCAGATGGGCACCGGTTGAGCGACCAGAATTGCCGGATGCGGCGATCTTCTGACCACGGGAGACTTTTTGCCCCTTTTTGACATAGGCTTTGCTCAGGTGCAGATAACGGGTTTTATATTTCTGATTATGCTGAATCTCAATATACAAACCTGCATAGCGATGTTTAATCACCCGGGTGACCACGCCATCCCCGGCCGCGAGTACCGGTGTGCCGATAGGTACAGAAAAGTCGGTGCCGTTATGGGGACGGATCAACCCGGTCACGGGGTGTTTACGCTTCGGATTAAAACTGGAAGAGATACGATATTTCCGCTTCAGAGGGATACGCTGAAAGGCTTTTTCCAGGCTCTCTCCCTGATCATCAAAATAGCTATCATCAAACAGAAAAGCCGACTGCTTGCGAATAGCGCCATCATAGACAAAGCCTTCGATGATACTGTTTCCGGTATACTCACCATTCACATACTGACGGGACACCGCCAGCTCAAAGCGGTCACCCGCGCGCAGATGGCTTCTGAAATTCATCCGCTCTTTTAGCAGACTGGTGACCTGATAGGCTTCCGCAATGCGTACTCCCGCCCGTTGCATCGAGCGGGGTAGATCCCCCTGCACCTCGCCGGTAAAGATCTCCCGACGATAGCCTCCCTTTTCGATAAACTCCTTGAACTCGAAGTCACCTTTTTCTCCGCGATCAAACACCACCTTGTAGGTCAGCCCGGAACGGAAGATAAACTGCTTTAATGTCCCCTCACTATCAAAGTTAAACCCCAACTGATGGCCCGGTTGAATAGTATCCAGCGCCAGGACGTTAAGGTCGGCTTCCATCAGTTTATACAGGGTTGGCTGTGAGATATGCAGAAAATCAAAAATCGTGCTCAGGGTATCACCCTTTTGCACCACATAACTGATTTCAGGGTCTGGATCTTTCAGTGGCGCAGAGCTGTCGACCGCCCCGTCGTCAGTAACGGGGGCATCACTTTCCTGCAGATCGATAGCAAGATTGCTTCTGAACTGGCCCGGAGCAACCGCCACGGCAGAGCTGTTATCCGAGAGCATGAGGGAAACAAGTAGAATAACTGAAGCGAACCCCAGTACGACACGGTGCGGAGTTGGCAGATGACTCAGCAAGGTAAGGGCTGTGCTAAAAAAAGACTTCAGTCGTGAAGTGATATTCCCGGTTTTCAAACGCTGCCACTCTGCCTAAATACTGATCAATGCTGATTCTTGCCCCCATGGCTGATGCTGTGACCACCGACAGGGACGATTGTTCAGTGGATTATGCCTGAAGTGGGACAGAATTTCCTGTCTAAGCAACTGGAACCGTCGCAGTAATTGACACAAGCCCTTCCGCCACTTACGTCCGCTTGTGACACAACGTATAAAAAATCGCGGTTAACCGATCTTCTTCAGCGCCGTTTTATACAGCGCCGCTTTATCGATATAGGTCTGCGTATTGGCACGAATACCGGCGCAGGCCTCATCGGACAGTGTTTTGACCACCTTAGCCGGCACCCCGAGAATCAGCGAATTATCCGGAAAAATTGCCGCCTCAGTGACCAGCGCACCCGCCCCCACCAGACAGTTTTTACCGATAACGGCACCATTGAGCACAACCGCCTGAATGCCGATAAGCGAGCCCTCTCCGACGCTGCAACCGTGCAACATCGCCTGATGGCCGATAGTGACATGTTCAGCCACCGTCAGTGGAAACCCGGGGTCGGTATGCAGTACAGCACCATCCTGAACATTACTACCCGCGCCAATAGTGATCGGTTCGCTGTCACCCCGCAGAACCGCTTGTGGCCATACCGAGGTGTTCTCCCTGAGAATGACCTCACCAATCAGGGTCGCCTCCTCAGCAACGAAACAACTGTCATCGATCAGCGGGGTTTTACTCCCCAGTGCATAAACGGCCATATAGCTATCCTTTGTTATGGTTAAATCTGATTGCATCATCACAGAGCACGCCATCGGGGTGCTCTGTGATTTACAGCTGAACACTTATTCCGGTTTTTCGATAACGCCCCGGTTCAGCTGATCCCGCTCAATCGACTCGAACAGGGCTTTAAAGTTACCTTCACCAAAACCATCATCCTTTTTACGCTGAATAAACTCAAAGAACACCGGTCCCAACTGGCAGGTAGAAAAGATCTGCAACAGCAAACGGGGGCCATCATCGGTAGTACCATCCAGCAGAATCCCCCGGGACTTTAGCTCATCCACCGGTTCACCATGGCCCGGCAGACGTTCTTCCAGCATCTGATAGTAAGTTTCAGGCGGAGCCGTCATCAGTTCGAGACCACCGGCACGTAACTGATCAACACTCTCCAGCAGATTGTCAGTGCGTAGCGCTATATGCTGAATGCCCTCACCGTTAAACGCCATCAGAAACTCTTCGATCTGTCCGCCACCTTTGGAGGCCTCCTCATTCAGAGGGATGCGGATCTTACCATCCGGGGCGGTCATCGCTTTCGAGGTCAGCCCGGTATATTCGCCTTTAATATCAAAGTAACGAATCTCACGAAAATTAAACAGGGTTTCATAAAAACTGGCCCAGTGATTCATCCGGCCTTTATAAACATTGTGGGTCAGATGGTCGATCTCATAAAAGCCGTATCCCCGAGGATAACGATCCACGCCGTCGATAAAATTAAAATCGATATCATAGATTGAGCTACCATCCTCATAGCGGTCGATCAGATAGATCGGGGCACCACCGATCCCCTTAATCGCAGGCAAGCGCAGTTCCATCGGCCCGGTGGGGATCTCAATCGGTTGCGCACCTTTGTCCAGCACATACTGGTAGGCATGATGTGCATTTTCCACCCGAAACCCCATACCTGCCGCCGAGTTGCCATGTTCCTGGCCAAAATAGAACGCTTCACTGTTGGGTTCACGGTTAAGGATAAAATTGATCCCTCCCTGACGGTACAGCTCTACAGCTTTTGACCGGTGCCGGGCCACCAGGGTAAACCCAAGCAACTCAAACACCCGGGCGATGGCATCGGGCTGAGGCCCGGAAAACTCACAAAATTCAAAGCCTTTCAGGCCAACAGGATTCTCAAAAAGATCGGTCATTATTATTCTCCTGACAGAGCAGCGCATACAACAGGGCATACCGCAGCGCTCTGCAATCAGTATTCAGTTGTTACAGACGGACCAGACGGCCCCTTAAGCTGATTTAATTCTGAGAAAAAACAGGAGGAGGTATAGCGATACCACGGGTCGACCGGGACCAATACTGACCAATAAACAGCTGCCAGACCAGTGTGGGAACAAAGGCTTTACTATCCACCGGTAACGACCTTACAACCCGGCAATATCGGGGCAGATGAACCGTTATTAATAACCGGCGGACATATCCTCAGGGGCAAGGCAATCATGCACAACTGCGAACGCACCATCATCCTCCTCCCCATGCCGACCAATTGAAATCTATCGACACATTTGCCGACAGCCTGATAGATATAGTTATAGCGTTAAGGCAAGCCCCTGTCGACCCATCGTAGAGAATAGGGAGGCGGTGGTAATCGTGTGAATGTCGGCTTCAAGAAACCGCTATGTCGCATATATTAGAAAAGTGATATTAACGGTAGACCGGGACCATCTCACTGGCAGGTACTTTGGCAACTATCCACATTCGATTGAGTCGATCAGACCTGAAAAATCCGACAGCCTGACGATGGGGAGCCAATGATTAAAGGTTACCTATACAGTATTAGCTATTAAATAAATCTGTCCTCTTTATCTTCTAAAATGTAAATTCTATGCTGTAACGCTTATCGTCTTCAGTAACGACACCATTTCTACCGAAAACAAGAAGAGCTTCTTTTAAATAATTTATAAACTCTTCTCGTGATAAACAATTTTCATCAGGCATGTCAATCCGTACCAGTTCCCATCTAATTACTCTTGATGGCAAAGGAAGAACGACTCTATTTAGAGCAATTCTATAAACCTGATCTTGAAATACAAACAACCACCCCTGCCAATCACAATCTCTAGCTTGGCTATAACGAATTAGAAACATTCCTCTATCAGCATCCATCGTCCATTTAATTTCACAATCTGATTCAGGATCCAGCTTATTAAAAGTCTTTACGTTATTCCACAACTCAATAATATTATATTTATGAATATCCGAATTCTTTATATACTCATTTACAAAAGACATTTCTATGCTCCAAAAATCAAAATTTTAATATGTATAACATACCTCACAATATCCATATTTCCCTAACACTCATACCCGAAACCAGATTCACTTCACGGCCACCTACCCAAAAGGGGCTTTATATGCATCAGAATTCTGACCTTGTAGATTAAGCCACGATTTTCATCGGCGGTGGCGTCGCTGGAGACGTTATCGACCACCGCATAGATGACTCAGTATTTGGTCAAGGGGAAGGTATTGATCTCGCCATTCTTTCCATGATGCATGCTCCCTATGCATTCCCACGCTGGAGCGTGGGAACGAGGTAACATTCTGTTTTTAAAACACCTACCCTACTTAAATAAATACAACTCTTTATTCATTTTCTAAAATGATGCAAACATTCGGTTTAACAGCGATTCCTCCCTGATCTCTCATTGGACTGGGCATAGGTTCTTTTACAGTCAACTTTCCCCCAACGGCAGATAAAATAAAAATTCTTCCCTGATAATAAAAGACCTCTCCAGATGGTGCTAGCGGAATTTCGCCTTCAAACCAATCAACTGAAAGGTTACCCACCTTATTAATTGGGTGATTCACATACAACCTATGAATGCCGTGTTTTTCAAGCCAGGAAAATCTAACAATTCTATCAACATATCCGTCATTATTTAGATCAAAAGCAGAAGACTCCACAGTATAAATACCATTATAAAAGCTTTGCAAATAATCAACACGCTTTTTCCAAACATCTACACTGACAGGAAAGTATGAATTTAATTGCATTTGGATCTTAACACCTTCATCAGGACTAATCACGTTCCATTCAGGTGTAGAAAAATCATCATTTAATGAACCAAAATTCGAACCACCATATTTTAAGACATAACCACCTCTGTTTAAGTAGACCAGTAAATCTCTACACACCCCATATTGATGACCTTTTTCTAATGAGTATGTGTACTTTACAAACTCACCTTCCGATCCTGTTGAACCTTCATCTGCAAAACAAAAAAACGGAACATTAAGAGAAATAATTACAAACAAAGAGTGGAAAACAAACTTGATTCTCATAAAGATCACCTTTAAAAATTATAACTATCTCTCTAGCACTCTCATTCTTATATCTCAGCAATGGCGTCAATACATATTCAATCAGTAGCGCTTTCCGATTTTCACTTCAGCACTAACACTCATACCCGGCACAAGATTCACTTCACAGCCATCCACCCAAAGGGGGCTTTTATGCATCAGAATTCTAACCTTGTAGATTAAGCCGCGGTTTTCATCGGCGGTGGCATCGCTGGAAACGTTATCGACCACCGCGTCGATGACTCCGTATTTGGTAAAGGGGAAGGTGTTGATCCTGATCTCGGCATTCTGTCCATGATTCCTGCTCCGTATGCATTCCCACGCTGGAGCGTGGGAACGATATAATAATTCTAAATAAAATCAGTAAAATATCGTTTCTAATTCAGAATAAAAATTTTTATGCCCTCCTGAGCAATTCATAGCAGAAGGAAAAACACCAAAGAAAAAATCATCTACATCGAAAAGGTTGACATAATAATTATTATAAACAGCCATTACCTTATCATCTGAAAGCCTTTTATAAAAAGCCCTATAAACTCCTATTTCATCCCACCCCTCTACAGCCTCTTCTTTCAAAACTCTATAATAAACAGCTTTCATATTAAAATCAGACTCAACTTTCTTATAGGAAGATGTTTTAAATCTATCACCCTTAACATAGAAAACATCATAAAATAAGTTATCTGAATCCTTAAATCTAGAAAACCCAACACCTTCTAAATAAGCGTCACTAAGACTATTAAAATAGTCATCTGATAGCCAACCAACCCCACTATCAAGTTTTTCATAAATCGTCAGACCACCATCCTTACGGCACAGATCTGAAAACTTATAGAAATCAACTAAAGGAGTAAAAAAAGCTAAAAGCAATAAAGACAGCGTAAACACAGATAGAAATAGAAAAACTTTAACTTTCATAATCCTACTCTCTTAAAAACATCATCTTTCCCTAACACCCATAACCGGCGCCAGATTCACTTCACCGCCATCAAACCAAAGCCGTAAACAGTGGCGGGGCTATTTTCTGTTTCATCGAGATATCAGTATGCGTTATGTATACCGAGATCATCCGGATCTTCCGGTACATAGGTTTCATCCCACAGGCCGTAAATAACCCCGGATGTAATATCATCTTCCACCTGATCATTCGCCAGCACACTATTTTTCTCCCCGAGCAAGCTTCAGAGCGGGTATTGACTCAGCACATCGGCCAGTTCGGGGTTATTGCTTATCGCTTCTGACAGAAGCTGATGCCTTTGTTGACTAAAAAGGAGTTTTTGCTGATCGTTACCCTCGATCTCGATCACCCGGCCGATCACCATATAGTAATAGCCTTCGCAAAGTTCACCGTTCAACAGCACCGGGGAAGATCGCCCCCCCCCTTGCAAGGCTTCTTCTACCGTATCAGGAAAAAAAATGCTCCCCTCTTGTCTGGTGTTTTTAACAGTAACGGAGGGATATTGAACCCTACAATAGCGGCTCGTTATCCGGTCGCTGTGTAACAGGTGAATCATTCTAGCGCTCCACTCAATATCGGATAGAGATCAGGATAAACCGTGAACAATGATTGCAGCGTGCAGGAGCCCTGAAGGGGATGATAGAGATTAGGATTAACACCAGCGCCAACCATCACCGGCACGCCAGGTATGACAAAAGTAAACAGCACGGTTTTATCGGGAGAGATGTCTGATCCATCGACAATATTCCTTTATGGGTTAAACAAGTCAGGCTCGTTTAGTAGCGTTTATTTCTAACAAACTAATGCCCGCTATTCAACATTTAAACCGGTAAGACCCGCTAATGACTGATCTGACACGCCGTTGATTAAACCCGAGAGTTTGAGTTATCGGGAAGCCAGCCCTTTCTGTTACAATGCGCCGCTGATAAGCCTTTTAACGGAGAGCCGTACGTTGACCCAGTTTCGCCCCTGTATCGACCTGCACCAGGGTCAGGTAAAACAGATTGTGGGTGGCAGCCTGAATGATCAGGGTGCCACCACCAACTTTGTCAGTCAGTATGATGCTGAGTATTACGCCAGCCTCTACCGCAAGCACAATCTGACCGGTGGTCATGTGATCGCGCTGGGGCCTGGAAATAAAGAACAGGCGCTGAAAGCACTGGCGGCCTGGCCCGACGGCCTGCAGTTTGGTGGCGGTGTGAATAACAGTAATGCGGCGGAGTTTATTGCGGCGGGTGCTTCCCATGTGATTGTGACCTCCTGGCTGTTTGAGGAGGGTCAGTTCAGTTGGCAACGGCTGGAGCAGATCAAAGCGATTACCGGCAAAGAGCGGCTGATTCTTGATCTTAGTTGCCGCCGTACAGACTCTGGCTGGAATATCGCCACTGACCGCTGGCAGACGGTGACTGAAACGCAGGTGAATGCGCAGACATTGGCAGAACTCAGCCAGCACTGTGCCGAGTTTCTGATCCATGCGGCGGATGTTGAAGGGCTGCAATCGGGGATTGATGAAGAGTTAGTTAAACTGTTGGGTGAGGCCTGCCCGATTCCGGTGACCTATGCCGGCGGCGCTCGCTCACTCGACGATCTGAAACTGGTCGACCAGCTATCCAATGGCAAGGTCGATCTCACCATCGGCAGCGCGCTGGATATCTTCGGCGGCAGCGGTGTCACACTGGAGCAATGCATTGAATGGAATCAGCGTTAAAACCGTTTTACTGGCGCTGCTGCTGACACTGGTCGGCTGCAGCGATCAGACAGAACTAACTTATATCCCGCCGGAAGGTGTGATTCTGGCCTTTGGCGACAGTCTTACTCAGGGGGTCGGCAGTCGGGATAATGGCGATTACCCTGCACAGTTACAGCAACTAACCGGGCGTAAGGTCATCAATGCCGGTGTCTCAGGAGAGCTATCTGCTGAGGGGCTACAGCGTCTGCCTGCACTGCTCGATCAGCACCAGCCCGCTCTGCTGATTTTGCTGGAGGGTGGTAATGATATTCTGCAAAACCGGAATAAAGCTCAGCTAAAACAGAATCTGGCCCAAATGATTGAAGCGGCGCAACAACGCCAGATCGATATTGTTTTCATCGGCGTTCCGGAAAAAGCACTGTTCTCGAATAGCGCCCCGCTGTATCAGGAGCTCGCAGAACAGTATCAGCTAGTATTTGAACCCGCGGTTATTGCCGAACTTCTGCGCGACGCGCAATACAAGTCTGACCCGGTGCACTTCAATAACAGGGGCTATACCGAGCTGGCAGTGCGTATTGAATCGCTACTAAAAGAGCATAACGCTTTATAACGAATGGAATTTTTACGGGCGGGCAGAGTCATAACATCAGGCCCGTCCATCTATACGTTTCAGATTGCTGTATTAATCTATGCTATTAAAAATATCATCTATTATTCTCGCTACCGTTCTGATCGGTCAGTGCAACTTAGTGCAAGCAGAAAGCAGTCAGGAGAGTCTGTCCATTACCCGGCAGGCAATAAACGACTTTCGTCAGATCTCTGTTCGCATACTGTCTGCTTATAAAACACCACCCCGCTATATTGGCTCGACAACCAAATGGCACCTGTTCCTGAAAAAAGAAACCCGGGAAGCCGTTGATAAACAGTTCAGCACGATCTTTGGCTATAAGATCCCCCGCAAGGACACTCCCATAGAAAATGGCTGGGAACTCAGCCTGCCGATTATTGAGATCGACCCGGATAACTGCCCTGAAGTGGCCAGCTACAGAGATGACAAAAGCGGCTTTAGCCTGCCAGCCGGAACCAACATAGCCGCCCACTGTATCAGCCAGTAAACATCCACATAAGGGATAAGCAAAGAGCTGTATTACCACAGAGGACACCGAGTTCACCGAGACAAGCGTAAAGGCTAAAGGAGGCTTTTTCTTATCAACAAGCAATAAAAAAGCCGCATTACGCGGCTTTTGATCCCCTTCAAACTCGGTTGATATATCAGGCCACTCTACGGCCCAACATCCGCTGCAAAGTGCCATCTTTAGTCAGCAGATGGTGTTTTACAGAAGCCGCGACATGCAACGCAATCGCCGCGATCATGACGTTGCCCCCCAGACCATGCATGATTTTTCCCGTTTCCCCCAGCAACTCATTCTTGTCGCCACCGGCAATCA
>NZ_JBNKYN010000072.1:0-23685 GCF_050300915.1 Amphritea sp. | reverse complement strand
TTATTCACATGAATCGATCACCCCGTTAATGCGTAACCGACTAATACCACCATCGGGAAAGATATTCAGACGCACATGGGTAACCGGCCCGATATCTGTCAGCTCCTGCTCAAACAAGTGCTCTGCATCCATCTGCAGTTTCTGAGAGGGCAGTAGCGTTTCCCAATACAGACTCTGCGCTTCGATCTGTTGATCCGTGCCACCATCCACATAAGCGGCCGTGATCGAACAGCTATCGGGATAGTTACCCTTAAAATGACAGGTATCCACCAGCACCTGCTGAACAGTGCCGGGCTGAGCCAGCGCAATAATCACCCAGTCAAACCCCGGGGTTCGACGCCGGGCGGTTTCCCAGCCATCGCCCATATTAATACCCCGCCCCGGCATCAGAATATTACTCATGGTGCCATAATGCTGATCACTACAGGCCAGAGCCCTGCCACCATTCATCGCGGCGGCCAGATCAACCCGCTGACCAGGAGAGGTTTCACCCCAGTTTTTACAGGGTGTGCCATAAACACGAAAACGAGCAACCCCGCCATCGGGATAGATATTTAACCGCAGGTGGGTCCACTGATTCTCTGAGGAGATCAGATGCAGGTTATGACTATCGCCACTGAGAGACACAGAGGTCAGCAACTCTACCCATTCAGTTTCAGAGTTCGGATCACCCTCTTCGCAATAGCAGGCATCAACCGATGCTGATGGCGGATAGTTACCGGTAAAATAGCGGGTATCGATATCGATAGCCTCGATCACACCCGCGGATGACAGTCGTATCACCGCGTGATCATAACCAGAATAACGTTTACGCCGGGATTCCCAGCCATCCATCCATTTTCCGTTGTCATCAAACACGCCCTCTTTCCAGACAGGCTCAGTCGGTTGCAACATCCGCCCGACCTCAGCAAACCAGTCATCGGTGACCGATATCGCCCTGGCACCCAACCGGGCATCGGCCAGATTCAACCATTTTTCCGGATCGAAACCGATGGCCGGATTCTGCGTTTTCATCATCAGTTATTACCTAAACTTTTTAAGTTTCTGGGCACGACAACAGGTGCAGACACCCAGAAACGCTCTGTCAGATCACAAAACAGCATTAATAAATTTACTCAACTCAGGTGTCTGGGGATTAGCAAGAACCGTTTTAGAATCACCCTCCTCCCATACTAATCCCTGATGCATAAAGATCACCCGATCACCGACATCCCGGGCAAAGTTCATTTCATGGGTCACCAGGATCAGCGTCATCCCTTCCGCTGCCAGATCTTCGAGAACCTTCAATACTTCACCGACCAGTTCCGGATCCAGTGCCGAGGTAATCTCATCACAAAGCAATACTTTCGGATTCATGGCCAGCGAGCGGGCAATAGCGACACGCTGCTGCTGTCCACCGGACAGCTCGGCAGGATAGCTGTCTATTTTTTCCGCCAGTCCCACTTTTGCCAACACCTCCTGGGCGATCACTTTCGCTTCGCTTTCAGGGAGTTTGCGAACCAGCTTAGGTGCCAGCATGATATTCTGGCCAACAGTCAGATGGGGAAACAGGTTGAAGCTTTGAAACACCATCCCCACGCTTCTACTCAGCTTGCGGATCTGACGGTCATCATCGACCACCTCCATCTGATCAACAACCACACCGCCCTCACTATAAGCTTCAAGGCCGTTAATACAGCGCAGCAGCGTGCTCTTTCCTGAGCCACTGCGACCGATAATAGACACTACCTCGCCAGCACCGATCTCAAGGTTGATCCCCTTGAGTACATGGTTACTGCCGTAATACTTATGAACATTGTTAATACTAACGAGCGACATTGAGTTTTCTCTCCAGTTTACGGCTTGCGACTGACAGGGGATAACAGAGCAGGAAGTAGAGCAACGCGACCATGCCAAAGACTTTAAATGGCTCGAAGGTGGCGTTATTCAGCATGGTGCCTGCTTTAGTCAGTTCAACGAACCCGATAATCGAAGCAAGCGCGGTACCTTTCACAATTTGCACTGAGAAGCCAACCGTCGGAGCTATCGCGACCTTTAAAGCCTGTGGCAGAATGATATGCCGCATAATTTCAAAGTAGCTTAATCCCAGGCAACGGGATGCTTCCCACTGACCACGGGGGATAGATTCAATACATCCCCGCCATATCTCTGTCAGATAGGCACTGCTGAACAGTGTCAGCGCCAGTGCAGCGGCAAACCAGGCAGACACCTCCAGGCCCATCAGCGACAATCCGAAAAACACCAGGAACAGCTGCATCAGCAATGGAGTGCCCTGAAACAGTTCGATATACAAACGGGTAAAACGAACCAACAGCGTACGCCCACTTACCTGCATCATGGTCAGTAGCAACCCGACGGTGGCGCCACCCGCAAATGCGATTAACGACAAAACCACTGTCCAGCGCGCTGCCAACAAAAGGTTACGTAAAATATCCCAATCGGAAAACGCGCTCATGACCGGGCCCTCAGATTAGGAAACATGAAATAGTGAATAAGCTTGAATCCCTGGCGCATCAGAATAGCCAGCAACAGGTAGATAACTGTAATCACCATATAAACTTCGAAGCTCAGGAAGTTACGTGACTGAATAAAGTTCGCGGCAAAGGTCAGCTCCTCCACGGAGATCTGCGACAGTACGGCTGATCCCAGCATAACGATAATGCACTGACTGGTTAGCGCCGGATAGATTTTCTCAAGCGCAGGAGGTAGCACCACCCGGGTAAAGGTCTGCGTACGGCTCAGTCCCAGAGTTCGGGCCGCTTCCAGCTGTCCCTTAGGGATAGATTCGATACCTGCACGAATAATCTCTGTACTGTAGGCCGCCAGATTAATCACCATCGCCAACAGCCCCGCTTCCCCAGCGGTCAGTTTGATTCCGATAGTGGGTAAACCAAAGAAGATGAAAAACAGTTGTACGATAAAAGGGGTGTTGCGAATCAGCTCTACGTAAACCCCCACTGCACGACTTAAAAAGGTTTGTTTACCGGCACGGGCCGCAGCACCCAGGGTGCCAAGCAGGCACCCCAGCACTGTGGTAACGATGGCCAGGATCACTGTCGACAGCACTCCCCTGGCAATCAGGTCCGAGTATGGCAACAACTCTCCAAACTGAAAGGTATAGTCCATACCGATTAACCTGTTATAGCTTTAGTTCAGCAGGCAGTTCAGCGTTGAACCACTTCATAGAAAGCTCATCAAGCTTACCTGAGGTCAGACCTGCAACGATCAGTTCGTTCACCTTAGCCAGCAGCTCAGTATCACCTTTGTGAGTACCGACATAGCAGGGAGAGTTTTTGATGATGAACTTAGATTTCAGGCCGCGGGAATTACCTTTCTCTGCAATTTTCGCTGCCACCAGGTTACCGGTAGCGATCAGCTCAACCTGACCTGACAGGTAAGCCGAGATCGTAGTGCTGTTATCTTCAAAACGGCGAATAACCGCATCTTCCGGGGCCAGCTTAGAGAGTTCCAGATCCTCAACGGAACCACGGGTTACACCCACCGTTTTACCAGCAAGGTCTGCAGCTGAAGCGACCGCTGCATCACTGCTGCCAAATACGCCCAGGAAGAAAGGGGCATAGGCACGGGAGAAATCGATCACACGCTCACGCTCAGGGTTCTTGCCCATACTGGAGATAACCAGATCTACCTTACGGGTCTGAAGGTAAGGGATACGGTTTGCACTGGTAACCGGTACCAGCTCCAGTTTAACCCCCAGGCTCTCTGCCAGATAAGCGGCGGTATCGACATCATAACCCACCGGTTGCAGGTCAGAACCGACAGAACCAAACGGAGGAAAGTCCTGAGGTACTGCGACAACCAGCGTTCCGCGTTTAGTAATTTCATCCAGCTGATTAGCATTAGCACTCAATGCTGTAATGCATAGCCCGATCAGTCCGACGAACTTCAGGCAGCTCTTGAATACACTCATCATTCTTTACGTCCTCTGGTAATAAAGGAAAAGTTTTAGGAAAGTCTCAATGAAACTTTTGTTTCACTTAATCAAAACTTTGCAACACCAGTGCCAGAAAATGATAGTTTTTTAAAAACAGTATGTTAGCTTTCAGAGAAAAAAACAGAGGAGACGTTTACCAGAAACTATGCACCAATGCTGTGCAATAGTTTCTGAAACAGTGCAATCAAAAGAGGTATCTGGTGCAAGAAAGTGGCACTAACTAAAATCAAGTTCGTTCAGGTTTCGGTAGCTATCGCTGATAGACAAACTACGCGCCTGCCCCGATACCGCAATATGGTGCAATAACGAGTTACACAGAAGGGTTGCCAGACTCATCGCTGAACTATACGCATCAAACCCGGAAACACTTTCAAGCGGACACTCTAACCACCAGGTCGCCTTCGCTGCCACTTTTCGCAAAGAGGCATCGCCGATCAGCAGCACAGGAATATTTTTCTGCAACACCAGTTTCAGCACCTCCTCAAAGATCTTAGGCCGGCGGCGAAACGCGATAAAGATCACCAGATCATCACCGCCTAAACCTTCCAGCTCCTCAGCAAGGGTTTGACCCGGTAACGGAGCCAGATCGACACAGGGCCTGATCTGCAGAAGTTGCTGGCGAATATGCAGCGCAACCGGATAACTGTTGCGAAACCCGATCACTTTGACCGAGCGCGCCGATGCCATCGCCTCAATAACAGGCTGCACCTGCTCTTCTGAAAGCGACTGCGCCAGCATCTGCAGGTTGCGGATCTCACGTTCAAAATGGGGTGCATAGGTACGTATAGAGGAATCGCTATCAACAACAGGCACACCTAATTGACGCTGACGTCTTGATTCCATCTGCCCCTCTTTAAAAGAGGAGAACCCAAGTCGTTTGAACATCCGACTCACGGTCGCCTTCGACACACCACACAAACGGGCCAGTTCAGCACTGTTAAACATAGCCAGATCATTGGGACGATCGAGCATAAAATCCGCCAGCTTTCGCTCCTGAGGGGTCAGCTCGGCATATTTATCCCTGATTGTTTCGTCAATAATTCCCATGGAGTGTCCTGCTGTGTTCTTTAAAAAAACTCATCATACGCAGTTTATTGATTTGTTGAAGCATTAACGACCTGTTCGTTTTGAGAAGTTATAAACAGGTTCGCTAGCGAATAGAAAAGCATTACAATGCGCCGTTTTCAACCCATATCCAGGCGATCCCTTGACGCGCAGTAAACGATTATCGCAGATTGAACAGATGGTGACACCGGGCTATACCCATATCTGGGATTGCTGTTGTGACCACGGATTTCTGGGTGCCGCTCTGCTTTCAAGTCAACGCACCGCACAGATCCATTTTGTTGATGTTGTGCCCACAGTAATGTCGGAGCTGGAAAGCAGACTGCAACGGTTTTGTTCAGACTCCGCGACACGCTGGAACACTCACTGCCTGGACGTCACAGAGTTGCCCCTGGAACAGTATTCGGGAAGGCAGTTGATCATCATCGCCGGAGTGGGCGGAGATCTGATCACCCAGTTTGTTGCAGCCATTCAGCAGAAGCACGCCCGGCTGAATCTTGATTTTCTGCTCTGCCCGGTGCATCGCCAGTTTACTCTGCGTCAGAAACTGATCGAACTTAATTTCAGCTTGCGGGATGAAGCCCTGATTGAAGAGAATCAGCGCTTTTACGAAGTCATGCTGGTGTCTTCCAACAGTAAACTAAACGCGCCAATCAGCCCGGTGGGAGAGAAAATCTGGCAATCAGACTCAGCCGAGCAACAGCATATCGCCGAAGCCTATCTGCATAAGACCCTCAGCCACTACCAACGGATTCAGCAAGGTAACAAGGTCGCGGTGGATCATATCCTTGCCGCGTATCGGGCGATTACATTGTAATGCTGCCCACTCAGATCTGAACTTTCCTCATAGAATAGTGGGAAAACCACAGAACCGACGCCTTCTGGGCAGCTTACAGCGGAGTATCGCTATTCAGTGCCAGCATAGCGGCCCGATGAATAAGACGGGCATCGTTCAAAGCGCGATGTGCACGATAATCACCCGCTTGTGACAATTTATCACAGCAGGTAGCGAAAGTTTCCGCCCGGTGACCACCCAGCAATGTACTGAGATCCGCAACATTAAATGTTTGCTCAATAGCCACCGCTTCAAACAGGCGACCTATCCAGAAACTGTCCCAGTCTTGATGATCGGAATACACGACTTTAGACGCCAATAAGCTGTTAAGCTCCTTTGCGACCACATCCGCCGGTCTGCCTTTTTCGAAAAGATCCTGACGCGACAGCCCGTGCAGCTCATATGCTTTCAGACTCCAGTGTTCCCAGGATTCTTCAGGTCGGATAAGTGTCTGATAGGTCTGTTCAGCGTTCACCAGACCGATCTCAATCGGATAACTAACAGGACTCAAGCCGCTGGCTTCGATATCTAAAACCCATATATTACTCATCGGGTCTCTCCTTGCAGAAGACGCAGTTGCTCCTCCAGTTCTGCGATCCGCTGATCACGTTGCTGCAACAGTGCTTCAACCGCTTCCCGATCCATCCGTTGTGGAATATGTTGTGGACAGTTCCGATCCCAGGCATCAACGGTAAACAGCAACACCTGTTCCGGCCGCGCCCTGTATTGGTCCTGGCTGGGCATCAGTTCAGCTAACAACGCTGGCTGATCCTCTATCACTTTTGCACGGCCCCAGATTTTGATTCGAACACTGTTGGCATAGTCCATTAAGAAGATAAACGCTCTGGGATTATCGGTTAAATTTCCCTGAGTAATGAACTGCTTGTTTCCCCGGTAGTCTGCAAAAGCGAGGGTTTGCCTGTCGAGTACCTTCAGAAAACCCGGTGGACCACCACGATGCTGGATATAAGGCTGACCGTCAGCATTAACGGTCGCCAGATAGAAACTCCTCTGCGCCGCGATAAAGCCCGCCAAGTCGGGCGTGATGTCACGTTGCCAGCCACCGCCCTGCTCCATTCGCGCATAACTATCTCTGGAACCCTTTCGGGTCTGAATAGCCTTTACACTCGCGGTAAAGGCGATATCGCTGGTATAGGTCAACTTTACATACCTCTTTCTCCAGGGCTCCTCGAAAGGCACCTCGAAAAACCGACGGCATAACTCACAGGCCCAGATCGCTGAGGCCGGGGTGATCATGAGGGCGACGACCCTGAGGCCAGTGAAATTTCCGCTCCTCCTCACTGATCGCATGCTCATTAATACTGGCGATACGTTGTCTCATCAAGCCATTAGAATCGAACTCCCAGTTTTCATTGCCATAGGCACGAAACCACTGTCCGGAATCATCATGAAACTCATAGGCAAAACGAACGGCAATTCGGTTATCCCTGTATGCCCATAGTTCTTTGATCAGCCGGTAATCAAGCTCACGGGTCCACTTGCGTGTCAGCAACTGCACGATGGCTTCACGCCCTGTTACAAATTCAGCACGATTTCGCCATAAGCAGTTCTCGGTATAGGCCAGAGCGACTTTCTGGGGATCGCGGCCATTCCAGCCATCTTCGGCGAGTCTGATCTTTTCGATGGCCGCGGCTTCATCAAACGGCGGTAAAGGGGGTCTGGACATAGTAAACTCTCCTCTTAAGGGTAAAGGGTGGCAAAGCGCCACCCACACACTGACTCAGGCTGCCAGGGTATCAACAGCTGGAAAGTCGATTTCGGTACGCAGCACTTCATTCAGGTAGTTCGTCAGGGTATTCAGGGCAACGTGGCCTACGATCTCCACGATCTCTGCGTCGCTATAACCGGCAGCACGAACCGCCCCGACCTCACGGTCAGACACCTTGCCGCGATTGTTCACAATGCTGACGGCGAAGCTCACCGCAGCTGCGGCTTTTTCGTCACCGGAAGTGCCACGGCGATTGGCTTCAATTTCAGCTGCACTCAGTCCGGCCAGATTGGAACCAAGATACTGGTGTGCAGCGAGGCAGTAGTTACAGCCATTAATCTCGGCAACCGCAAGGGCGATACGCTCACGCGTCCGGGCATCCAGCGAACCATTACTCAATGCACCATTCAGACCGAGGTAGCCCTCCAGAGTCTGCGGGCTGTTGGCAACAATGCGAAACAGGTTAGGCACACTGCCCAGAAGGGAATTAACCGCTTCAAGTGATTCTCGGGAGGCTTGCGGTGCAGCCATCACAGATACCGGTGTAGGTATACGGGACATAATTAACTCCTAAATGTTATCGGATTGGAGAGCCCAGCATACAATTAACAGAAATAAAGATAATTAGACTGAAATTTAATTATCTATTACTGTTAGTGAAATAATACAAGCGATGAAAATGTGTGAAACAAAATGGATAAACTTGAAGCGATGCGGGTGTTTATCGAGGTTGCGGAATGTCAGAGTTTCGTTGCCGCCAGCCGCACACTGGACCTGTCAGCCCCGGCTGTAACCCGATCAGTCGCTCAGCTGGAGAAGGCCCTGGGGGTGCGCCTGTTCAACAGAACCACCCGTCATGTCCGGCTCACCGATTCGGGGGCCCGGTTTTTCGAAGACGCCAAACGTATTCTGGAAGATGTCGAACAGGCCGTGGCTACCGCATCTGGAAGCTACGCCGAGCCCAAAGGGGTGTTATCGGTGACAGCCCCGGTACTGTTTGGTCAGATACATATCGCACCGATTCTGACGGAATATCTGCAGCAGAACCCAGCGGTAACCGTCAGAGCGCTATTCTACGATCGCGTCAGTAATATTCTCGATGAGGGTCTCGACGTCGCTGTCCGCATTGGCCATCTTAAGGATTCAAGCATCTACGCCACCCCCGTCGGCAGCGTTCAGCGGCTGGTCTGTGCTTCGCCCAGCTATTTGCAAAAGCATGGCACCCCCAGGCACCCTGCCGAGCTCAGGGATCATGAAATCATTCAGGCTGCAACGGTTGAACCGTCAACCACGTGGCAATTTGAATCCCCCACAGGCAGGGAATCGGTAAAACTCTCTCCACGCCTGCTCTGCTCCCAGAATGGTGCAGCAATAACAGCGGCCAGAGAGGGGTTTGGCATCACCCGTCTGATGTCCTATCAGGTTGGCGAGGAGTTAAACAACGGTTCCCTGACGCGCATACTGCAAGACTATGAAAGCCAGCCTCTGCCGGTCAGCATTGTTCATCTTGAAGGGCGGCAAGCCAACGCAAAGATCAGAGCCTTTATCGACCTGGCGACTGAACGACTCAGAGCTAACCCCTATATAGGCCACGGTTAACAACGCGACAGACACACAGATCCACACAAGAGCGTGGGTGGGGCGCAGGAACAACACAGGGGACTATAACTTACACCAGCAGTTGCCGGGTGTTCGCAATATAGTGATGAATCTGCGCCTCAATATCAGGGTCGATCATCTCGTTGGGGCGCTTACCGTTTGGGCAAGGCATATTCGGAGTGGTACCAAACAGGCGGCAGATCAACGGACGTTCCGCATACACAGTGCAGCCATCAGGCCCGAGGTGAACGCAGCTCAGCTCCTCTAACTTTTCCTGATGCTCAGCCTCAGTTTTCACCGGCAACCGCGACATCTCTTCCGACGATGTGGTGACCGGACCACAGCAATCATGGCAGCCGGGTACACATTCAAACGCTGGAATATTATCGCGTAAACGCGCAATTATATCTCGATTAGTATACATCTCACCCCATCTGCTGCGCAGCTCGCCGTCACCTGACACCTTAAACACTATTATGCGTTGTATAGGGTCATTTCCATATCAATACTTCAAGGATCATATTGATAACGTCCAAACGCCGCACACTCTCAACCCAATCTTTTTCATATAAACTTAGCACTTCAGGCTGCCTGATACCGACGTCGATTTTACTTTGCCACAGAGCCTGACGATGCCTTTATCCCGCAAAAATCACTCGATATCATCCAGATGGTTCTTTACCACTTGGATAAAATCGGAAGTTGCAAATACTTCACATCTGCCAACTGAACATCGCTCAGCAATATTCAGGTCGGCAGAGTGTTAAGGTTATTCACACGCAATACAACACCCGAGGACGCGCTGCAAGCCGCCGGTCGCATCATAGCCGCATTGATTCAGTCAGCGACTGCGCTACCGCAAAATATTCCCGGGTTATCTACGGCACTGCGCACCACGACATCGAAGCGCACTGAAATCGTAAACCGCAGAGTGCCCCGGATTACCCTGGGGGGCTGGAACACCACGAGGAATAAAGAAAGTAGCGGCGTTTCCACCAAATAAACCGGAAGGATAGGTAAAATTCTTCAGCACGACAAAAGCGTTGTAGAGATCAGGACGCGGGGGCTTCGGCATTCCCTGTCCGGCGATGGGAGGGACATCCTGATTTGAGGTATTTGCCGCAACTTCCTCAACCCACTGATCCGCGTCCGCAGATGTAGCAGGACGAATAAGCCCTTTGGCGACGGCATCGTCTAAACCAGCCTGACCCGCAAGTGGGGCGGTGGTATCCCGAAAGGAATCCGGCGTACTTTTTGCCGATGTCATCAACCGCTCCGTTCCGGATAATGGTGCACCAACCACTATTTTTCCGCTTCTGTCACCGAGATATACCAGCTCCACAGATTTACCAAACAGCTTTCGTGATTTCGGATTAAGGGATGAGTTGTTGCCCTTCCCTATATAGAAATATCCGCATGGGCCTTTGTTGTCATAGGAACTATTCAGCACTGGCGTGTCACTTTTCAGCCCGGCAACCGCCTGCCGATGATACCCCGAAACCAACACTGCAAGAATCTGGGTGCCCTCGCTCCATCCGAGATTCCATATTGTTGGCTCATAGGCTCCCAACATTAAGATCACCGGCCGGTCCTGACTGTTTACCGCTATATCAAACTGTGTTGCTGCATGACCGCTTTGATCTATCTGAAAACCAGCATTTTTACCCGAATAGCCTCCCGCAGCATAAACAACCGTATTCTCCGGAATGGTAAGGTCCTCAAATTTACATTCAGACACGGTGGCACGACTTTGTATCGATTTTGGCGGAACTTTAAAATCAAATTGCTTCAACTCATCCGCAAATACCTGACCACAAAGTATTACAGATATCATAAAGATCATTCGTTTCATAAATCTCTCCCTGATTTAGCCGCGAACATGTTAATGGTTATTCCAGCGCCTGAAAGTTGAATAACCATAACAGACAGATGCTCCTCTTAAGTTAGAGGAAGATTAAAGGGCTTTGCCCCCTTAAACCAGCCCCCTTTACACTTGATTTCATTCTCCTTTTAAACCTTCTTAGCGCCAATATGGAGCTGTAAAGTGGCAGAAAACGGGCGCGGTGCTGCTGTTAATGATCTCAAGGCGACACCGGCGTCAAAGCTACTGCCTTAACGAAACGGACACTCGGCCCATTCAGAATTATCGACACTGTAAGGGCGCTGCACGTCTGAAGATCACTAAAATTACGCGAAACAACCTGCGACAGAAGAGAATGGAGCATAAAAACGCCAGTCGATTGAATAACTGGCTTGATTAAAAACTGAACGACAAGCCACTTTTTAACATGGGTAACCTGTTGTGGTCGCGGCTAAGCTCAGCATGAGCTCTGAGTATATTGAAGCTCTTGCCCAATGACCTAAACCACCATGCTAATGACCGTCTACTGCATTTATTATTTTGGCCAACACCTGGCACATTTTAGGTTTTACCTTAGGTTATGACACATTCTCAACCTCAATTAAGGCCTTGTTTTTCTTAGCCGCGTCATCGATTAATCCGTCAATTTTTCTCATGCTTTCCAGCTGGGCCTGAAGTTTTAATGAAAGTGCACTCAGCTCAGAGGCAGAGAGGGATGTCTCTTCCGCAGACGCTGCCGTCGAGTGAGTGACATCACCAATTTCTAACATACCCTGATTTACCTGGCTCAGTCCTCTCGCCTGACTTTGGGATGCATCATCTATTTCTTTGATGGTGTCTGAGATAGTTGCCACGTGCTTAACAATCTCGCTCAACGCACTCACACATTTTTGTGATACTGAACTTCCCTTTTCGATATTTTCGACTGATGACTGAATATACTGCGCCGACTCGCTAGCGGCGGTTGTACTGCGCTCAGCAAGTTTTCTGACTTCATCTGCTACCACGGCAAAACCGCGTCCCATTTCGCCTGCCCGGGCAGCCTCAATCGAAGCATTGAGTGCGAGTAAATTAGTCTGAGATGCTATGTCATTAATAACATTAATAATGTCACTAATCGCTTCGCTTGAGCGATTAATTTTCACCATCGCCTGCTCAAGTTCGTTTATCTCTTCCGAGGCCATGGTCGCAGCTCGCTGTGCCTCAGACGAGACGGTGCTGGCCATTAATGCACGCTCGGCATTGTCATTGGCCTGAGTAAGGATCTCATTGAGCGAGTCACTGATTTGAGCAATAGAGGCCGCTTGCTGATTTGACCCTACTGTCAGAGCACGGCTGGCAACACTTAGTTCGTTTGCGCCTGTTGTGAGGTTTGCACTGATGGCATCCACATCTTTGTACACGGCTTTTAGCGCAACCTTTTCTGATACTTCCTGTACATATTCAACATGGCCTGTCTCATTACCATTTAAGCCACTGATGTAAAAAGTGTCTACGCGAAAATCTTTCCCCCACTGGTTAAAGAAAGTGCTCTGTTTTCCTTTTCTTAAACAGTTCACACCACAGTCTTCGGTGTTACAGATATTTGCTCCCCAGTTTGAGCAGTGCTGTCCGAGTATGTCCTCACGTTTGACTCCCAGAGGATCAGTAGCCGCTCGGTTAACAAACGTCCACTTCATATCCAAATCAGTAACAGAGAGTGGGTTTGGGACAGCATCGAGAATCTGCTCATAGAAGTTGAATTGCTCTCTTGCCGAATGGTCCATTTTTATCAGACAGCCTAACGACACCGCCAGCACTGCGACCAGGAGCAGCAAATTTATGTTTTCTATCGAAAATAACAATGCAATTACTATAGATACAACGGTGAGACCCAGAGCCAGACGGTAATATTTTTTCATTTTATTTCTTCTTATGGACCACACTCACAATGATTATGGATTACTAACCACTTAATTAGTGATTAGTAGTAATAATTAGATGAATCAACGAACCTTATCCAAATACCTGATTGATACATAATTAAGCATACCCTGGAGCAATAAATCAACAATTCACTAAAGCACCAAGGGGCCTGGAGATAAAACAGGTAACCATCCTGTGTATATCGGAGCACTTACGATGTCCGGGAGAGGCCCACTTAGCCGAAACCAACCCGGGACTGAGTGGGTCAAAGCCCTTGCTGATCGCTATTTTCAGGGGAAAGAAAAGGGCCCGATCCTTTTAACTTAACTCACAATAAGCACATTTACGGCGCGTGAAAAGTTGGTTTGAATTTACTTCAAAAAATAACGGCTGGCTCAAGCGCTGATCCGGAGCAGCAACGTGGCCAAAACAGTCGCCGTGCTCCCGCTGGTTATAAGCCGATGTATCTCAGGGCCAGATCGGCTTCGGTATAGTCCCGCATCGATTGGGGGCTGCGAATGCGATTCCCGACAGAGATAAAATTATACTTCCACTACCTCGGCGAGAATCCCGGTATCGGTAACGTGACGACAGCAACTCCAGCAGAGCCTATAGCGATACCCAACACATCCCTGATCGCTGCCTGAAAGCACTCCGTATCAAAATCGTATGATTCGACCAGCGTTCCGTCTATATCGAACATGATTAGATGCACAATCTCTTCCTTGGCTTAAACGCCTTGCACTAAGGCGAGCGTTAGCAAGTCCGGTGGGGGCCACGTGTTTTGTGGCCGAAAGGAATGTTAGCGGCTTGTCATGAGTTGAGGCGTTTAGCATAAAGCCCATAGATTTATAAAAATGGCTGAGCCTCTTATATGCATGCTCCTCTGTCCATGCTTCGCTCCAGGGTTCACCAGAGAATACTTGTGTAAATAACCTGGCGCAGTCCTCGATATCTTTGCCTTCGATTAATCGGGTCTTCATTTTTTTAAGACTTATAACGGCTTTGCAACGGGCCTCATTGCTGCGACGCGGTGCTCTTAGCGGTCCAGCACGAAGTGCGTTCATTGACAAATTTGTCAGGAACCATTAGCCAGCTCATGCCTAAATGCTGCATCAACACCATAAAAAATCATTCAAATAATCTAATGCTGGGTTTATTTTATCAACTCTTCAAACGACTGTGCCGGCATTGGGCGGTTGAGGTAGTACCCCTGATAATAGTCACAGGAATGATCCGCCAGAAATTTCAGTTGGTCTGCCGTTTCAACACCTTCCGCCACAACTTTCATATTCAGGCCATGAGCCATTAAAATACAAGCCTTCACTAGTTGGTTATGGCTTTTATCAACATCTAAATCGGCTACGAATGCCCGGTCAATTTTTAGCAGATCAAACGGATAATGTTTCAGATAGGAGAGAGAAGAATAACCGGTCCCAAAATCATCAATTGCCAGTGATATGCCTAACTCTTTAATTTGTTTAAGAATATACCGGGCATACTGGTCATCCTCGATAAGAATACCTTCCGTAATCTCCAAACATAACTGCCCAGCGGGGTAACCCGTGTCACTCAGAATACCCTGCAAGACATTAATAAAATCATACTGCCTTAACTGCCTGGGAGAGATATTAATGGCAAGTCTGAATGCCCGATACCCATTCGCAATCCACTCAACCCCTTGCTGACACGCCGTCTGAATAATCCAATTACCAATCTCAATGATAAGCCCTGTGTTTTCGGCGATAGGAATAAACTTGTCCGGCCCGACACAGCCAAGTTCTTTTGAATTCCAACGGACCAGCACTTCAGCGGACACCAGGTTGATCTCTCCATCCTGATACGCATACACCGGTTGATAATTCAGCAACAACTCCTCGTTTTCCAGCGCTTTCCTGAGATACTGTTCCATCTCCAGCTTATACCCGGCATTACGCCCCATCTCTTCTGAATAATACTCAAAATACCCCTGATTACCGATCTCACGACACCGATACATTGCTAATTCCGCATTTTGCAATAAACCTATAGCTTTATCTCCATGTTGAGGGTAGACGGATATTCCAAAAGTGGCCGATAGTGAAACGCCATATTGGTCGATCACAAACTCCTCATTAAATACGTTATGTAAGCGCTCTACAGCTTTATAAAGTTCTCTAGTGTCCCCAAAGTTTTGCAGTAATATAATGAACTCATCCCCACCGTGACGCAGAAGGCTGTCCTGGTCCTCTAATCCACCACGTAAACGTCTGGTAGCAGAGGTTAATAATTTATCACCAAACTGATGGCCAAGGCTGTCATTGAAGCGTTTAAAGTTGTCCAGATCGATATAAACGACAGCAAAAAGAGATCCACTTTTTTCAGCATCCTCGATGAAAAAGTTCAATCGATCAATAACCAGTGAATTACTTTGAGAAAGATCCCGAATACAACAAACACGGACTTTTTCACCTTTTATGGCGCTGTCACGGGCACAGACTTCCATTGGAAAAATCTCACCTCCCCTCCTTTTTCCCTCAAGGTCATAAGGACGTTCGTAACCGATAGACATATGATGATGGGCCGTAGAAATACATTCTTCAGCCATAAAACTCCATATCTCTTTTCCAATCAGATATTCTTCCGGGTAATCAAATATCTCCGCTGACGCTTTATTAGTATCCAAAATAATGCCGTCTTTATGGATCAAAACACCTTCATTCGTCAGTTCAGCAAGTTGTCTGAGTCGCTCTTCACTATTGATCAGTTCCTGCTCTGCCTCCTTAAGGAATTTAAGATCCCTGGTACCCACTTTATACAGCATCAATGATGCGGCAGACGCCAGAAGAAACATTAAGGAAACAAGAGGTAATACCGTATCATCGAGCCAGTAAAACTCAGGAGCCTGATTAAGATAGAGCAGCTGCCACCCTGGCATGGTTTTCAGCTCAGACTGGCCGACGATAAAGGTTTCTTTATACTTTTCGCTGTAGAGGCGCTGCTCTTTAATCTCTTCATGAAAGCCGAGTGAAGCTATCGGATCAATACCGAACTGTCTTGATGCAACAATTTCGTTCATACGCGCTTCGGGAATGGGCCACAGTGAACACATCTCCCAGCTTTTGTCGCTACTTGAGAAGACCACGCCATCAGGGCTAACTAAAACCGCAGTGCCTTCCAGATTGTGAATCTCAGACTCAAGACTTTCCATAGGGACTTTGATTACAGCTACCCCTAATATGCTGGAATGCTCATTTTCAATACGAGTGCTGAAATACAGTCCCCTTCTTTTAGTCACTGTCCCTAAAGCGGCATATACATAATCCCCGCGCTTCAGAGCCTGCGTGAAATAGGGCCGAAATGAGTAGTTATTCCCTTCTAAGGAGTTGCTTTGATCCGGTCCACTGTTATCCACCACTGTCAGACCATTAGGCTTGAGTAAGTAACAAAGGCTTGCTTGCCCCTTGTCACAAAACTGATACAACAAGTACTTACTTTTTAGATAACCCTGCTCGCGAGACTCAGACATCGTGCTTACTATGTCCGGTAAAGATGCAAGTGTTTGGCTGGCCCTGATATATCTTTCTATAGCGGTATCAAGTTTCACTGCAATAAGGCTAGCAGTCGTGTCAGCGGACTGCTCCTCTTTCTCTATATTGGAATTGACCGATTGTTGGTAGAAGAGATACACCCCTACCACAGCCGTCAGGCAACTAAACAAGGTTAGAAAAAGTAGAATACTACGCAGATTCATATTATTTTCTCGGGTGCATTAAACTCAATATAGCTCACAAACCGCACCGGGATGCGCCACGTAGCTTCGATAATGACTCAAAGATACGCAAGGGCTATTTTCATTGACCAGTTCGAACCATTAGCCATTGCCCGGAATTGCTTTTGGTTGGATATCACTTAATGGGGTGCAGCAAGGAAGTTTTGTCGCCAAATCAGATATCAGCTGATAGCGAGGTTCATCGAAGCTCTTTGAAGATGGAATGGATAAACAACCCAAAAGCGTAACCGCTATCAGGGCAAGAATGATGAGGCAACCGATAAACATCCTTTGATTCCTTAAAAGCCAGACAGGGGTATAAAGGGTCAAGCCTTCCATCTATATAAACAGTAATGGGAAATGGAAGACTTTTCCCCATGGATGATGCCAAACGCCGTGTCCAAGCTGGCCGCCATCACACACGCACAGTGATGTTTATGGCCACGCTCTCTTTGATACAGTTCAATCCTACCCTATATTTTTATCAGTGTTATTCAGGTTGTCATCATTCTGGGGATGGGCATTCCAGCGGGCATTCCAGTAGCGGGCATCGAAGACAAGGGGCTGGATTCCAAAATATCTTAGCGCCTCTTTCACCACCGACCACCTGTAAATTTTCTAGCAACTTCGTCAGTTTAACCAGATATATAAGCTGTTGAGCATGGGACAAGAAAATAAATCTGTTCCTTTCCCCTTTTTGGCCGATGTGAATTGAAGTTTCTTGCTATACGATTTCAATTAACTAAATCAGTCATTCGCAAATCATCCATACTGGACCATAGTAATATTACTTTTTGTCCAGGATTTTCTTCGGCACTTGTTGCTACAAAACCGTTTTTTACAGCCCAAACCATGATAGGTTTCCCAAAGATATTTGTCCCGAAGTCATGCTGTTTTTGTAAGTCTAAACGTGGATACCCCGCAAGTTTTCGACCAAGAAAATCCTGGACTTTATCAAATGAACTGCCGGGAAACTCTATTCTTATGTGTGTAAGTTTATTCTTGTAAAAGAAAAAGCTTACCAGTCGTGCAGGAATGTTGTCGAAAGCAGACCCGATATAGGCATCACATACATAATCTGACTTTCCTATTCTTTGTTCTTTTTTCGGATGCCCATAGCATTTAAGCTCGTGACCTCTGTTCGTATACTCTCTAAGGATATCAGATTGTTTTCTGGAGGAAAGCGAATCTAGCGCAACAATAAAGTCTGGCGTTCCTATCCGAGAAAACCAGTTGGAAATTTCATATTTAAGATGCAGTGGAAAATTAGTATAGGTTACTGATCCTGCGAAGAATATAACAACACTTATTGAGATTAACTTTAGTATTCTCATGAAATTCCCTATTTCGCATGACTATCAGCAGTTGAGCGCATTGGGCGTCAACTGCTATCCTTTTTAAGTCTTACCTAAATCGCACCAGTACATTGAGCAAACTTCATTGAAATTATGCCTACCGACTCCTTGCCATAGAAAAAATCAGGTGCATCTATGAAGGCGCTGTCATAACAATGACTGGTTCGACTTTCTAATTTGCTAAGACAAGCTGAAGTGCTTGAACCACCGGTCTCTTGAAAGAAAGAGTCATTACAAAACTGGGTAGCAAGAAGTAAGGCTCCTTTCTTAACCTCCTCTTGGGAAGCTTGATCACCTTCAGCTTTGTCGAGCACTTCTTGATAAGTCATTATTTGAACTTCCGACTGCTGGTTGTTCATATATAAATAATAACCAGCCATTAACAGGCCTATAATTAATAAATATTTCAATATTCTTTCCTCCTTAAAAGGTTATTTTAAAAAACGTCTAACAAAGTTATCGATTGCTGTTACTTGTTATGTGTATATGCATACTCCAGCCCTCCTCCTATTACACATAAAATAATTGCTGTAGGTAGAGCCATACCAAAAACTACTATTGCTCCCCTAATTCCAGCAAAGTCTACTGGTATGCCCAATACACCATACAAATAATTAAGACCTGCAAAGATAATTGATGCTGGCATGGCCAGAAGTACAGAGTACAAAAAACTATGTTTTGGCTCACTAACTGAAACTATAAAAGACCCAATAACCATTGAGAGCCATGCTCCGTAGCCGAGTAAGCGCCACCCAAAAACATCTGATGCTCCTATAGCAATTGCTGAGATTAATAACACCGCTAAGGAGCCAATGATGATTGGTTTCAAAGTGTGCTCTCCTTTTCACACAGTCATGATAAAGCGCCCCGTTTCCGAGGTGCCCCCACACAGATCCGGACGTGCAGAATTACTGCATCCGGCTCTTCAATAATATCCTCGCCCGTGTAAAACACAGACTCTCAATACCAGCCCACCGCCATCAACCTTTTACTCACCCGCATGGGCTAGATTCCAAGATTAAAGGGCTTTCCCCCTTTTAACTCCCTTTAACTCCTGGCTTTATTTTAGCCACGGTGCGTTAAAACTATGATTTTATGATTCGGGATTACCATTAGAGCTTTCTCCTGGCCACGTGAATAGAAAGAGCCTGGATTTTTACCACTATCAATGATGATGCCCTGTAACTTTGGCGGCATGCTTGCACACATTAATTCATAAACCCAATTTTCAGGCCTCTTCCAATCTTTTCTTGGGGTATTTTTCCACTCCCCATAGCTATAATAATAGTCGCTATGTCCGCGAGCCTGTTTAGCAGTGTTTAGGAAACCAATTCCCTCAGCTTTAATTTTATCTAAAGTTGACTCTTCAAGTTCGTATACATGAACGCCACAGGCCTCTCTTATACCTTGTAGATCACTATTGCTATGCAACGTGCTGCCTAGTTTGAATTCTGTAGGTATTGTATCTCTCCAGTATTGATCATTTAGCCAAACGAGGTAGAAAACACCTAGAGCCAAGATAATCAATATAGAAAATGCTACTTTCATCATGATTAGTAATTCACATAACATTTCAATTCTATGCGTGCGCGTTTTGACACCGCAAGACTGTGTCGGGGTAAGCTGTATCTATTTGAACTGAAAGAGTAATTCTGAAGCACGTTGCTTTTCATCCTCTGAAAAAACGCCAGCACGGTTTGCTGTTTTTTATGGCACGCTTAGTCACCTGCCATATTTCCTATCTGTCCGATAATGCACCACTTCTAAAGGTTATTCCAGTGCCTGAAGCAACGTTCAGGTGCCTGTAACTGAATCCATTGAATAGCCATAACAGCCAGATGCTCTCTTTGCCGGACAAAAGCCATCTTCGAGTCAGCGACAGGTTTTGCATAAGCATCCATGACTCTGGCAGTTGCACCCAATTAGGTTTATCGTTCTACTATTAATAAGTTACGAATGCTTTTTCTTTTTCGCCCGTGCTTTTTAAGCCATAAAAAGGCCAATACCATGCGTTACCTTATCTATCTGATTTTACCTCTGCTAACGGCCTGCAATGGCTCTTCAGAAAATCTTGCGCTGGGAACACTGGAAAGAGACCGGATTGCTCATACCGCGACCGCCAGTGAGGTTGTGACTGAACTACCCGTTGCGCCAGGCGCGCAGGTAACCACAGGGATGATACTGGTCAGACTGGACAGCACCCTGCAACAGGCCAGAGTTGATAAGGCGATTGCCGAGGTTGCGGTGGCCCAGGCGAATCTGGAAAAACTACGCAACGGTGCCCGCGAAGAGGAAGTGGCCGCAGCAACCGCTAATGTAACTGGTGCCCGGGCGTCTCTGGTCGAAAGCAACGCAAATTATCAGCGCATTCTTAACCTGAAAAAACAGAATCTGGTGAGCCAGTCTACTCTGGATAAAGCCCGGGCTGACCGGGATGCTATCCAGGCACGCTTAAGCAATACTCAGGAAGCGCTGCTGTTGCTGACCAACGGTACCCGCGAAGAGGACCTGCGCTCAGCAGAGGCGCAGCTGAGTGCGGTCACCGCAGCCCTGGCCATTGAAAAGAAGCAACTGGCGGATCTGACCATTACTGCCACCCGCGATGGCATTCTCGACAACCTGCCCTGGAACCTGGGTGAACGGGTCACCCTCGGTAGCCCGCTGGCGATTGTGCTGGCGGGTAAAGCACCCCATGCCCGGGTTTATATACCCGAGCCATACCGGGTAAAACTTCATGTCGGCGACTCACTCATTGTTCATGTGGATGGTATCGAGCAACCGATCACGGGCCAACTCAGCTGGATCGCCACAGAACCCGCCTTCACCCCCTATTACGCCCTGAATCAGGATGAACGCGCCCGGCTGATGTATCTGGCAGAGGTGCAACTACCGGATAGCGAATCGGCCCTGCCAAACGGAGTACCGACACAGGTTGAGTTGCCATGAGTCCGAAAGCGCCGGAATATGCCATCAAAGCGGAGCAACTGAGTCGCCGTTTTGGCGATTCACTGGCCGTCCAGAATCTTGATCTGGAGGTGGAAAAAGGCCGGATATATGGCTTTCTTGGCCCCAATGGCTGCGGCAAAACCACCACCATTCGCATGCTTACCGGCCTGCTGCAACCCAGCTCGGGGAAGGTAGATGTGTTGGGGTTCAGCCTGCCAGAAGACGCTGAAAAACTGCGCCTGCGTATCGGTTATATGACGCAGAAGTTTTCTCTCTACGATGATCTGACGGTGCAGGAAAATCTCAAATTTATCGCCAGCATTTACGGTCTGACAGCCCGGGAACAAAAACAGCGGGTCGGAAAGTTACTGAGTATCTATGGCCTGCAACCTAAATCTAAACAGTTAGCTGGCAGTATGAGCGGCGGACAACGGCAACGGCTGAGCCTGGCGGCCGCTACCCTGCATAAGCCTGAACTACTGTTTCTTGATGAACCCACCTCTGCAGTCGACCCGGAAAACCGTCGGGAGTTCTGGGAACAGCTGTTTGACCTGAGCGACCAGGGCACCAGTATTCTGGTATCCACCCACTATATGGATGAAGCGGAACGTTGTCATAAACTGGCCATTCTTGAAAATGGCATTAAACGGGCGGATGGCAGTCCGGACGAACTGATGCAACAGATGGGTTCCAGAGTGGTTGAGATCAGTTCATCTGAACTGCGCTCGTTAAAACAAACACTGATAGCGCTGCCGGAGATTATCTCCGCCGCACAACTGGGCGCGCGTCTGCGAGTGCTGGTGAAAGATAGCGTGGACGATCCGATCGGGTTTCTCTCTCAGCAACCGTCGGTGAAGCCCGAAGATCAGCTCAATCTGGTGCGGCCCAGTCTTGAAGATGTGTTTGTCACCTGTACCGGTGTCAGGGCCGACAGCGGGAGGCAGCAATCATGAACCCTTTTGTGCGGGTCAGCGCGATCGCCACTAAAGAGCTGCTGCAACTTAAACGAGACAAGATGACCTTCGGCATGATTGTGATGATCCCGCTGATTCAGCTACTGCTATTTGGTTTTGCTATCAATACCAATGTGCGTCATCTTCCTGTGGGGGTGGTCGATTATAGCCAGAGCGGTTTAAGCCGGGTGCTGATTCAAACCATCGAGGCGACCCAGGTGGTCACTTTCACCCGCCACTTCACCAACCTGCCCGGGGCAGAACAGGCGATCGCCAGCGCTGAGGTGCGGGCGGTGCTGATTATCCCCAGTGATGTCAGTCAGCGACTGGTGCGCAACCCCAGTGTAGGGCTGGGCAGTCCCCCGGCCAGCGATGCCGAAACCAGCCGACCGGTTGCTCAGTGGCTGGTTGATGGCTCAGACACCATTATCGCCGGTGCGATTAAGGGCTTGCGGGGTATGCCACTGGTAGAGCTATTGGATAAACCCGCCAACCGCCAGACCCCCACCTTTGAGATCACCCTGCTGTACAATCCGGAACAGCGCACAGTAGTGAATATCGTGCCGGGACTGGCAGCCGTTATCCTGACGATGACGATGATTATGTTCACCTCTGCCGCCATTGTGCGGGAACGGGAAAGAGGCAATATGGAGATGCTGATCACCACCCCGGTGCGTCCTATCGAACTGATGATAGGTAAGATTCTCCCCTATATTTTTATCGGTGCGATTCAGGTTGGCATCATTCTGGGGCTGGGCTTTCTGCTGTTTAATGTACCGGTCAATGGCAGCCTGTTACAGCTGGCGCTGGCGACCCTGCTGTTTATCACCGCCAGTCTGACCCTGGGCCTGATTATCTCCACCATCGCCAAAAGCCAGCTGCAATCGATGCAGATGACGATCTTTGTCTTACTACCCTCAATCCTGTTATCCGGCTTTATGTTTCCCTACGAAGGGATGCCTCTGGCCGCGCAATATATCGCCGAAGCACTGCCCGCCACCCACTTTATGCGGCTGATTCGCGGCGTGGTTCTGAAAGATGTAGAGATTATCAACATGGCCCCGGATATCTACTGGCTGGGGCTGTTTACTCTGGGTGGTTTAGCCGTTGCCTCGATACGCTTTAAGAAACGCCTCGATTAAATAATGCCATTGATTCTCCCGCACCGGGCTGCACAATGACGCGGCCCCCTGCACACAAGCTTCCTGAAACCCAGAAGCGTGTGCTGAAGCCAACACATTTACATCGGCAATAGCCAACAATTGGCACAGCAAGAGGTAAAGAAGGCACAGCAGGATGCCATTTCTTCCAAATATACACACTAGAGTCTAGTGGCGCAGATACGCAGAGAAAGCCGAGCACTCTCGTTATCTGCTGCGGATCTTCAGGTTATCCCGCACCGCGTCCGATCACTTTGGACGTTTTTTAATGGGCGAACTAACCAGTGGAAGATCGCAGTTGGCAAAAATACTATCTCTCATCTGGTGTCCAGAACATGGTTTTCCCAGATAAGGCGCAGCTGCAATGCCCCTGATGGCATAAGCATCCATCTCAAGTAAGATGGATATATAGCAAGACAATAATTATAACTCTCGTGCCCAGCACGCTGCTTTCCGGAGTCACTGACACATGCAAGAATTTGTCGATCTTATAAACGGCATTATCTCTAGCCCTGCGCTGATCTACCTCTGCCTTGGGGCCGCTCTTTTCTATTCACCCCAGACACGCTTT
>NZ_JBNKYN010000071.1:0-23876 GCF_050300915.1 Amphritea sp. | reverse complement strand
TGCAACCCGGGACTGGCATCAGGCTTCTTTGACGCGGTGATTATCACCGCCCCCACGGTTCAGGCTAACCCTTTGCTCGCAGCGACACCCAGTTTCACCAAAGTCACCAACAGGTGAACACAAGAAATTTTATCGCTGCATTAAAGAGCGTGCTAAGCCGGGCAGAACTCCTCAGACCAACACCGATACCGGGATTATAGAAACGATCCGTCAATGGAATACGCGCCATATCGATTCCGATACAGATGATATATTGAACCGTTTATATAAACGCTGAGACCTGCTATTCACAAGACACTTATATTACAGAGAATAAAGCTTATTTTAGCAACGGACCCAGCGAAGAGGGGGGCAGTTCATCCAGCGGTGTCGCCCGATATTTCTTCAGCAATAGCTTTTTGTTATTAAGCTCTGGTTTAAGCACTACACGCTCGACCAGATTGAGATATCGATCGACCATTTTCAGGCGGTCTTCGCGCCGCGCTTTATCATCCCGGGCAGTCTCCAGGAACAACTGCGCCAGATTAAGCACCGCAGACTGATTGTTGAAATCAAAATCAATAGCTGCACCAAAAGATTTGATCGCCAGACCAAACTTTCCGGATAGATAGTGTTTGATACCCAGCCGGTTTGCCTTATCACTCATATCCGGACTCAGTTGCTTAGCGTTGGAATCAGCCTCTTTTCTGACAGGGACTGCCTGAGATTTCTCCAATACAGGCAACGCTTCACCCGACATCACCAACAGTTCCCGGTCGATATCAACAGGCGTTTCCATCTCCCGGTTGACCAGTTTAGCATCTCTGAGAAAGCGCTCTTTCGCATGACTATCGCCAACATCCTCAGCCAGTTGACTACGGATCAAAAACGCGCGAACTTCTGCGGCACGGTCCGTTGAGAACTGTTTACGAACATTAACGAGTAAACCATCAATCTCACGCTCAATCTGCTCACGAGTAATCAGATCGCTGCTTTTTACCTCCATCCGCCTAAGGTTCGCCAGTTTCAGATAGGGCTCAGCAGAATGATAACAACTGTGTTTGCCCAGCGAGATAGAGCGCCGATAAGCGCCTTTAGCCAGATCCATCTCCTGAGTCTGGACAGCGACACGCCCCAGCTCCATCTGCCGGGGAATCCCCAGAGGGGCGCGAGTAGTTGCTTCCTTAAGTGTTTCCCGGGCCTGCACCAGATCACCCTGCTTTTCATGAACTTCCGCTAACAGGTCATAGGCCGCAATCAGCAATGGGTTATCCATGATCAACTCCTGCAGCAGTTGCTCTGCAGCAGCAAGGTCATCCAGCCCCACATAAGCCCGGCACAAATAGAGTCCAGCCTCTTTGTCCCGGGATTCCCAGTAGATGCCATCAAGAAGCTCCCTGGCCCGCTCATATTCGCCCAGATCAAGCAACAGGGTTCCTCTGACTTTTTGCAGATGACTGTATTCGGGATGCTGCCGGTCGATCAACGCTTCACAAATCTGCAAAGCCTGATTAAACGCACCAGACTCTAGTGCCAGATCCACGGGACGTAACGCCAACTTGCGCCGCATAATATGATCGAGACGGTATTTCAGCTCTTCAATTGAGAAGGGTTTTGAGATCAGGTCATCGGGATGACTATCAATGGCATGCAGGATAACCTCTTGTGAAGAATCGCTGGTCATACAGACCCAGGCAGCACTGGGCTTGATATAACCGCGATAGCGAGCTTCCTCAAGTATCTGAATACCGGTGACACTATCACTGGCGTTGTGACCCAAAAGAATCACATCAAAATCATTTTGCGCAATCAGCGGGATAACCCGGTCATTGATGGTAATCGCTTTGACATTGGTAATGCCCAGTTCGCGCAGCATGTAGTAAATTGTTGCACGCATGTTACCGCTACTATCGATTAACAGGACATGCTTGTCTGTATAATCAATCTCGATATCAATGGTATTGTTACGCAAAGCGGTCACGGGCCAGCCTTATCCTTAAACCTTAATCCAATCAAGTATAAGAGCCACACCCCTGAGGAGAAAGAAAAAACATCACAAAACGGGATCAGTTTTCTGCAGGCAAAAAAAAGCACCGAGTGTAGGGTGAAACGCTCGGCGCTAAATACAGTTCTATGCTGTGAAAGACATATTATAGGCTTCCGACAAAAGAGATACTGATCCATGTCAACTGTCGACCTGTTAAGCTATTTTACTCGACAGCTCTTCATACAACTTTTGACTAAGCGCTGCCACAGTGATATTCCAGTAAACTAAAGATAACTAAAAGAATCAGATCTGATATGACAACCGCATTTATTACTCATCATGACTGTGGCCTGCACAATATGGGGCCGGAACACCCAGAGAGCCCTATCCGCCTCCTGGCAATCCAAAAGGTCTTACAGAAAACAGGATTGATTGAGCATCTGAAACAGATGGAATCGGTGCATGTCACCCCAGAACAGATTCAGCTGGCACACGCCAACCTCCACCAGAAACGCCTGGAAATGAAAGTCCCTGAAGAGGGGGTTTTCTACGCCGATGAAGACACCGCCCTCTGCCCCGATTCACTGCATGCCGCCAGTCTGGCTGCAGGATCAGCTATTCTGGCTACCAACCAGGTGCTCGCTGAAAAAGTAGACAACGCGTTCTGCGCGGTTCGCCCTCCGGGCCATCATGCGGAGCATAATGCCGCTATGGGGTTCTGTTTTTTTAACAATGTTGCCATCGGTGCTATGCATGCCTTGCAGCAACCCAGTGTTAACCGGGTTGCCATTGTTGATTTTGACGTTCACCACTGCAATGGCACTGTTGACATCTTTAAAGACAAACCCGAGGTGCTGGTATGTTCTACCTTCCAGCACCCCTACTACCCCGAACGGTATAGCGACATTCAGCGGGATAATATCGTCAACTGCCCAATTGAAGCCCATACCCGCGCCTCAGTTTTTCGTGAGCAGCTAGAAAAGCACTGGCTACCCGCTCTGCAAAAACATAAACCTGACATCATCTTTATCTCCGCTGGATTTGATGCACACCATGAGGATCCGATGGCGGATCTTAACCTGACCGAAGAGGATTACCGCTGGGCAACACAACTGTTAACAGACGCAGCCCGTACCACCTGCGGAGGTCGCATCGTCTCAGTACTTGAAGGCGGTTATAATCCGGTCTCACTGGCGTTTAGTGTGCAGGCGCACCTGGAAGTGCTGGCGGGGTATTAACTACAAGAACGTCGCTGCGCGACTTGTTAGCAGCTAGACGTCACTTCGTGACTTGTTAGAAAAAGCAAAAACAAAAAAAAACCGCCCGAAGGCGGTTTTTTTTAAGATCGTAGGTTTAACCTACGAACTTGATCATCACACCCGCGGCAACCGCGGAGCCGATGACTCCGGCTACGTTGGGGCCCATGGCATGCATTAGCAGGAAGTTCTGAGAGTTTGACTCCAGACCCAGCTTATTCGATACACGGGCAGCCATCGGTACTGCAGATACACCAGCAGAACCGATCAGCGGGTTGATGGAGTTACCACCGGCCATCTTATTCATAACCTTCGCCATCAGCACACCACAGGCGGTACCGATACCGAATGCGATCACGCCCAGCACCAGAATACCCAGTGTCTGGATATCAAGGAACTTATCAGCGGACAGTTTAGAACCGACTGACAGGCCGAGGAAGATAGTCACGATGTTAATCAGCGCATTCTGAGCAGTATCACTCAGACGATCAACAACACCACACTCACGCATCAGGTTACCGAAACAGAACATACCCAGCAGTGGCGCCGCATCAGGCAGCAGCAAAGCCACCAGAATCAGCAACACGATCGGGAACATGATCTTTTCAGTCTTCGGTACATGACGCAGCTGAACCATAGAGATCTTACGCTCAGCTTCCGTGGTCAACGCACGCATAATAGGCGGCTGAATCAAAGGCACCAGAGCCATATAGGAGTATGCGGCTACCGCAATTGCACCCAGAAGATCTGGAGCCAGTAACGAGGCTACATAGATTGCTGTTGGGCCATCAGCACCACCGATGATACCGATCGCCGCAGCATCCTGAATAGTAAAGTCCATCAGACCCAGCGTAGTCAGACTCACTGCGCCCATAATGGTCGCGAAGATACCAAACTGAGCGGCAGCCCCCAAAAACAGTGTTTTAGGATTTGCCAGCAACGGACCAAAATCGGTCATAGCACCAACACCCATGAAGATAATCAGGGGCGCAGCGCCAGAAGCGATCGCTACAGTATAGAAGTTATACAGCATACCATTGTTGAAGCCGTGATCATTCGCAGCATAAACCGCTGCAGTATGAGACGCGCTGTCTGCCATATGATAAGCATGCTTAAGTGCTTCAGGTTCAGTACTGCTGATATGCAGCGCTGCAGCGAGATTGCTAAGCATCTCAGGGCCACCCAGATGGATGGCGTTTTCAACCGCAGACATCGCCAGACCGGCTTCGGGAATATTGGCAAGAATACCGCCAAAACCGATCGGCACCAACAGCAAAGGCTCAAAGTTCTTGCGAATCGCAAGGAACAAAAGTAGCAGGCCGATCAGAATCATAAAGATCTGGCCCGGTGCCACATTATATACCCCTGACGCGTGCCAGAGGTCCAATAGCTTATCCATTTAGATCCGCCCTTACACCAGAGTCAGCAGGCTGTCACCAACCTGAACTGTATCGCCGTCTTTAACATCGATGGTCGAAACCGTACCGGCACGCGCTGCACGGATTTCAGTTTCCATCTTCATCGCTTCCAGAATCACCAGAACATCACCTTCCTGAACAACCTGTCCGGCAGAAACAACAACTTTCCAGATGTTACCTGCCAGTGGCGCAGGAACCGATTCAGCAGGACCAGATGCAGCAGGTGCAGCAGCGGCAGGTGCAGCAGCTGGAGCAGCCGCAGTGATATCACCACCTTCAGAAACCTGAACAACGTAGTTCTGACCGTTAACATTGATGGTGTAAGTCTGTGGACCAGTATTCTTAGGTGCAGCCATTGTCAGGGCGTCCTCTAATGTAGGTGCGGGTTCAAATGCGTCTGGATTACCGCGATTTTCAAGGAATTTAAGACCGATTTGTGGGAACAGTGCATAGGTCAGAACGTCGTCAATCTCATTTTGACCGGATGCAAGGCTAACGCCTTTCTCAGTTGCCAGAGCTTTGAGCTCAGCAACCAGTTTTTCCATTTCTGGTTCAAGCAGATCAGCCGGACGACAGGTGATTGCTTCACCTCCATCCAGAACACGAGCCTGAAGTTCAGCATTATAAGGCGCAGGCGCTGCACCATACTCACCTTTCAGAACACCCTGAACCTCTTTAGAGATGGTTTTATAACGCTCTCCCATCAGCACGTTGATAACCGCCTGAGTACCCACAATCTGTGACGTTGGTGTAACCAGCGGAATCAGACCCAGATCTTCACGAACCCGTGGAATCTCGGCTAACACTGCATCAAATTTATCCGAAGCGCCCTGCTCACGCAGCTGGCTTTCCATATTGGTAAGCATACCACCCGGCACCTGGGCAACCAGAATGCGGGAGTCAGTACCACGCAGAGAGCCTTCAAACTTCGCATATTTTTTACGTACTTCGCGGAAGTACGCAGCGATCTCTTCCAGTTGCAACAGATCGAGACCAGTATCACGATCAGTACCCGCCAGTGCCGCTACTACCGATTCAGTTGCGGTATGGCCGTAGGTCATGGACATAGAGGAGATTGCGGTATCAACCCGGTCAATTCCCGCTTCCACGGCCTTGAGAATAGTCATGTCGGACAAGCCCGAAGTCGCATGAGCGTGTAGCTGGACTTCAAGATCAGTCTGAGCTTTCAGACGAGACACCAGATCAAATGCATCATAAGGGGTCAGGATGCCGGACATATCCTTAATCGCAATCGATTCAGCCCCCATATCTTCGAGAGTCTTAGCGTACTCAACCCACATGTCGATGGTGTGTACAACACTCTTTGTATAAGAAATGGTGCCCTGGGCGTGTTTGCCTGACTCTTTAACCGCCTTAATCGCAGTTTCAAGGTTACGGGGATCGTTCATCGCATCAAAAATACGGAAAACATCTACACCGTTGGTAGCCGCACGCTCAACAAACTTACTTACCACATCATCAGCATAGTGACGGTAGCCAAGCAGGTTCTGACCACGCAGCAGCATCTGCTGCCTGGTGTTCGGCATCGCTTTTTTCAGTTCCCGGATACGATCCCATGGATCTTCACCGATATAACGAATACAGGAATCAAATGTCGCTCCGCCCCAGCTTTCAAGGGACCAGAAACCGACTTTATCCAGTTTCTCAGCGATTGGCAGCATATCGTCGATGCGCATGCGCGTAGCAAACAGCGACTGATGCGCATCCCGAAGTACGACATCGGTAATGCCAAGAGGTTTTTTATCAGACATGGGTATAGGCCTTTTGTCGATTAATGCTCTTTAAAGTTAATTATTGGTTTGAGTTGTCAGGCTAATCAGTCCTTACGGAACTGATGAACCGCAGCAGTCATCACTGCGATCAGCTCATCGCTACCTGAAGCCGCAGCTGCAACCGCAACTGACTTTGGCTTGGCCGGTTTAGGTGGAGCCTCAGGCGCCACCTTCGCAATCAGCTTCGACATAATGCCTGTGGCAAAAACCAACAGGGTCAGGAATACGAAAACGAATCCCATACCAAAGACCATTAAACTTAGGCCTTCTGACATTAGATTATCCATCTAACGGGTGCTCCTTCTTTGTACGAAACCCATAAGTCTGCTGCTGGCTTGTGGCCGCAGTTTCTCCCCCGAAGGTTGAATCCGGCTGCAACAGAACAGATGAACAGTTAGTAAATGGTGAACAATTAAACCTGAAATATAACGTTCAGGCAACCGCTTAAAATATAATTAATGCATAAAAAGTGCCGCAAACTTCTGTAAATAAACTACAAAAAACAGCTAAAATACGACAATTTACGATGTTAACCAATTCAGTATTTCAGCCTTTAATCAGACCTCAGGGCGGTAAACTTTAACGTTCATATAGCCCTTATCCTGCAGGTTCTGGGCATGCATCTGACTCATAATGCCCTTATCACAATAGAGTAGATACTCTTTATTCTGATCCAGATCCTGAAATTTTGTTTCAAGCTCAAAAAATGGGATCAGCAGCACTTCAGCCTTAGGCATATTGAAGGGTTTACGCTCCTGATCCCGACTGTGACGGATATCAATAATCATCTGATTCTCACCTACCCGGGTCAATGCCTCAATAGTTGTATGGATATTTATATCTTCAACAATTTTATCGATGGTAATAACCTGAGTGTTTTCCAGCGCCTGCGCCAGAATGTCATAGTCAAAGTTAGCTTCCTCCTCCTCTATCCGCTCAATCCTGGCATTGGTTGTCGGACGATCAGAGATAACACCGCAGTACTCTGGAATATTTTTGGCAAAATCATAGGCACCAATCTGCTTGGTCAGATCAATAATGTCCTGCTTATCCATCGTTATCAGTGGCCGCACTATCAGCTTGGAGGTTACCGAATCGATCACCTGAAGGTTAATCAGCGTCTGACTGGACACCTGCGCGATACTTTCACCGGTGACAAACGCAGGCAGCTTCATACGGTCAGCAACTTTCTCAGCCGCCCTCATCATCATCCGCTTCAATACCACGCCCATGTGAGTGTGGTGGACGTTCTGCAAGATCTCCCCAACGACTTCATCGAAAGGCACAGAGATAAACTTTACCCGCGATGCGCTGCCATATTTCTGCCACAGATAAAGGGCGATCTGTTTTACACCGATCTCATGGGCACGACCACCCAGATTGAAAAACAGGAAGTGGGTTTTGCTGCCCCGACGCATCGTCATATAGCTGGCAACAACTGAATCAAAACCGCCGGAGATCAGTGATATAACATCTTCCTGTGTTCCCAGAGGGTAGCCTCCTAAACCTTTATGCTGATGCGATATCAGAAACAGATGTTCATCACGAATCTCAAGCTTAACCGTCACCTCAGGGTTATGCAGATCCACCCCTTTAGTGTCACAATGCTCCAGCAGGCCTCCGCCGATATAGCGCTCCAGATCTGTAGATCTGAACTCATGCTTGCCACCACGTTTGATCCGGACAACAAAAGTCTTGCCTTTAATCTCATCAGCATAGACCGACTTAGCAATCTGAAAAACATCCTCAAATGATCCCAGCGGATACTGATCTACTTCCAGAATATGCTGGATACCGGGAGTACACATCATCAGTTCAATCGCCTGTAGCCGCAATTCAGCATCAGCAGAGGGCAGCTCAACTTCAACCCGATCCCACAAACCGCGCACTTTAATATCATTATCAATACGTTTCAGCGTCACCTGCAGATTGGATTGCAGGCGCTGAATAAAACGCTTACGCACAGGCTTGCTCTTGATGGTAATTTCGGGAAAGAGTTTGACGATAAATTTCATGATGTACATCTGCAGAGGGTTAAAAGGCCGACCATTATACATTGCAGGGTAGAGGGGACAAAATTCATCCAGATATACGCGCTTTATAATGGGAAAAAAGAAGGCAAAGATGCTGAAACGCGATATGACAGTAACAAAGGTTAAGGCAGGTAATAAGTGGCGCGCCCGGCACGATTCGAACGTGCGACCGCCTGGTTCGTAGCCAGGTACTCTATCCAGCTGAGCTACGGGCGCTAAATGGCGGTGAGCGAGGGATTCGAACCCTCGATAGAGTTTCCCCTATACGCCCTTAGCAGGGGCGCGCCTTCAGCCACTCGGCCAGCTCACCTAAACAACGGCGCGTATAGTACAATACTGATTTTCAAAAGAAAAGCGCTAATCTTAAAAAACAAAGATTATTCGCTATCCTGCTCTTTTTCCTTCTGAATGCGCTGATAAATTTCCTCACGATGCACAGAAACATCCTTAGGGGCATTCACACCAATACGAACCTGATTACCTTTTACACCCAGCACAGTCACGGTGACATCATCACCAACCATCAAGGTTTCACCAACTCGGCGAGTAAGAATAAGCATAGAAAAATCTCCTTATTTAACAGACAAGTACTACAGACCTGACCTCTCCTGTTTGCATTATAGCGTAACAACGGGCTGTCGCAGGGGAACCTTGCGTTAAACATTATATTTGCTCAGCAGTGACCTAACTATAGACCACTACTGATAAGTTTATTCGCTAACTGTATCAGCCGCGTCCAGATCAAAAGCTGAGTGCAATCCGCGCACAGCCAACTCAAGGTATTTCTCTGCAATTACCACAGAAACCTTAATTTCAGACGTTGATATCATCTGAATGTTGATGTTGTCACCCGCCAATGTATCAAACATCTTACTGGCAACACCAGCATGAGACCGCATACCAACCCCCACAATGGAGACTTTAGCAATTTTATTATTACCAATGATCTCCCGGGCGCCCAATTCATCTCTGATTTTCAGCAGAATGTCCTGCGCCGCGACAAAGTCGTTACGGTGTACGGTGAATGTGAAGTCAGTAGAGTTATCCGCAGCAATATTTTGCAGAATCATATCCAGTTCAATATTTGCGCGACTGATAGGCCCCAGAATACGAGAAGCGACACCTGGAATATCTGGCACACCCAGAACTGTCAGCTTCGCTTCATCGCGGTTAAATGCAATACCTGAGATGACCGGTTTTTCCACTGTATCGTCTTCCTCTGTTGTTATAAGCGTGCCCGGCCCATCCTGAAAACTATGCAGAACCCGCAGTGGCACATTATATTTACCCGCAAATTCGACAGAGCGAATCTGCAACACCTTTGACCCAAGGCTGGCCATTTCCAGCATCTCCTCAAAGGTGATCTTATCCATACGCTTCGCGCCTTCCACAACCCTCGGGTCAGTGGTATATACGCCATCAACATCCGTATAGATCTGACACTCGTCAGCCTTCAGTGCAGCAGCAAGGGCAACCCCCGTCGTATCTGAGCCGCCACGCCCCAGAGTGGTGATATTGCCATCAGGATCAACCCCCTGAAAACCAGCAACAACCACAACTTTTCCCTGCTCCAGGTCAGCACGCATGCCATCCACTTCAATATCCTGAATCCGTGCTTTCATATGCACATCATCGGTCAGAATCTTAACCTGAGCACCGGTATAAGAACGCGCACTAACCCCGCGAGCCTCAAGCGCCATACATAACAGGGCGATTGTGACCTGCTCACCGGTAGACAGAAGCACATCCATCTCCCGGGGGCTCGGCTGGACCTGCATCTCTTTAGCGAGAGCAATCAGACGATTTGTTTCACCGCTCATCGCGGAAACGACAACCACAATATCGTGACCTGCGTCACGGAACCCTTTGACCTTATCGGCTACCCCCTGAATACGCTCAACGGTTCCGACCGACGTTCCACCATATTTTTGTACATATAGGGCCATATTTATCCGTTCCCATCATCAGCCACCAGGCCTCAGTTATTACAATCGTTTCTTACAAGCTCTGCTCAACTAACTGCTGCACTTCAGCCAGAGCCGCTGGCAATGCCTCAATATCAGTACCACCACCCTGGGCAAAATCAGGACGACCACCCCCCTTGCCTCCCAGGCGGGCCGTCAGGTCACGCACCAGATCACCCGCTTTAACCTTGCCGATAAGATCTTTAGTAACACCCGCAGCCAGACTGACCTTGCCATCAGCAATCGTCGCCAACACCACAATGCCGCTGCCAAGTTTATTCTTCAGCTGATCAATCGTGTCGCGCAGGGTCTTCGGATCAATACCATCCAGCTGCTCTGCCAAAACCTTAACACCCTTGACATCGACGGCACTGCCCAGCAGGTCTGCGCCTTTGGCGGCAGCAAGCTTCGCTTTCATCTGCTCCAGCTCTTTTTCAAGCAGACGACTCTTAGCCACCTGCTCCTGCAGTTTGGTTTCCAGCTGCGCGGCTGACTGCTCAATATATTCCAGCGCTTTTGCTCCGGTCACCGCCTCAATACGACGTACGCCTGCCGCAATGCCGCCTTCAGAAACAACCTTCAGCAGAGCAATATCTCCAGTGCGACTTGCATGGGTACCGCCACAAAGTTCGACGGAAAAACCTTCGCCCATGGTCAGAACCCGCACAGTCTCTTCATACTTCTCGCCAAACAGCGCAGCGGCACCGGTCTGCTTAGCCGCTTCCAGATCCATAATGTCGGTCTTAACAGCAGAGTTCAGACGAATCTGCTCGTTACAGATCTGCTCAATCCGCTTCATCTCTTCAGGCTTCACCGCTTCGAAGTGAGAGAAGTCAAAACGCAGGCGATCAGCATCACAGAGCGAACCTTTCTGCTGCACATGTTCACCTAACACCTGACGTAACGCTTCATGCAGAAGGTGGGTGGCAGAATGGTTGACCGCCGTTGCCCGGCGCTTAGCACTATCGACACGAGGCTGAACAGCATCACCTACTTTCAGGCTGCCACTGACGAGCACACCATGGTGCAGATGGTTCTTAGATTCTTTAGTACAGTCTTCAACCCGGAACTCAACGTCTGTCGCTGACAACAGGCCGGTATCACCGACCTGCCCACCGGATTCGCCGTAGAACGGGGTCTGATCCAGCACAACCATCCCCTTGTCCCCAGCATTTAGCTGCTCAACAGGCTCGCCATCACGGAACAACGCAACAACAGTGGCAGCGCCTTCCAGCTCGGTATATCCGGTAAAGGTTGTCTGCCCGTCAAGACGAAGAGTTTCATTGTAATCAACGTTGAACTTACCAGCCGCACGGGCACGGTTGCGCTGATCATCCATCGCCTGATCAAAACCATCCATGTCCACCGTCAGGTGATGCTCACGAGCAACATCCGCCGTCAGATCGACAGGAAAACCATAGGTATCATACAGCTTAAACACCGTCTCCCCGGGAATCTCCGTACCGGCCAGATTTGCAATGACCTCTTCCAGCAGACGTAAACCATGATCAAGCGTCTTAGCGAATTGCTCTTCCTCTTTCAGCAGCACGCGCTCTATCTGCGCCTGTTTCTCTTTAAGCTCAGGATAGGCATCGCCCATCTCAACCACCAATGCAGCCACCAGCGTATTGAAGAAGGGGCCTGAAGCACCCAGCTTATTACCATGACGCACCGCACGGCGGATAATTCGACGCAGTACATAACCTGCACCTTCATTGGATGGAATTACCCCATCACAAATCAGAAAAGCACAGGAGCGAATATGGTCGGCAATAACCCGTAATGACTGTGTATCGGTTTCCTTGCATCCCACCGCAGCAGATGCTGCTTTCAGAAGATTCTGAAACAGATCAATCTCATAGTTGGAGTGCACGCCCTGCAGTACCGCAGCAATCCGCTCAAGCCCCATACCGGTATCAATAGACGGGTTAGGCAGCGGTTCCATTGAACCGTCAGCAGAGCGGTTAAACTGCATGAACACCAGGTTCCAGATCTCGATATAACGATCGCCATCCTCTTCCGGACTTCCGGGAGGTCCACCCCAGACATCGGCACCATGATCGAAAAATATCTCACTGGATGGGCCACAGGGACCCGTATCGCCCATCGACCAGAAATTATCCTCATCCAGTTTGGAGAACCGGGCAGGATCAATACCCACTTCATCCTTCCAGATTTTCTCGGCTTCATCATCCGAGATATGCACGGTTACCCAGAGCTTCTCTTTTGGCAGTTCCAGGATTTCAGTCAGAAAGTACCAGGCAAAATTGATCGCATCACGTTTAAAATAGTCGCCGAAACTGAAGTTACCCAGCATTTCAAAGAAGGTATGGTGACGGGCTGTATAACCGACGTTATCCAGGTCATTATGCTTGCCGCCAGCGCGCACACAGCGCTGACTGGTCGCCGCCCGGCTGTAAGAGCGTTTATCACTACCCAGAAAGACATCTTTAAACTGTACCATCCCCGCATTGGTAAACATCAGGGTAGGGTCATTCCCAGGAATCAGTGAACTACTCTCCACAATTTCATGCCCCAGGGATTCAAAATATCCCAGGAAGGCCTGACGCAGTTCAGCACTTGTCATATTTTTCATAGCTTTAATCGCTCTAATACTTAACCGTCACCAGCCCTGTTTCCGATACAAAACAGAAACTTAGAAACAGGCATGGAAATCATTATAAAAATGGCGAAGTAGTATATAACGAGACGATTAAATCTACGAATTTTTTTATATCAGAGGGTGGTTTCAGGTAAGAAGCGACTATCAGAGATAGGAGCGCTGACAGGTAGAAAAGGCTGTTAGCGTAGTTTAGTATTTCTACTCCTGCTCAGCGGCAATAACATAGTTGATCTGCTCCGGACTAAAGCCGCGCTGAGCCATAAAGCGCATCCTTTTACCCCGCTCTTTAAAGTCAGACTCATCCAAAGCCACCCGGTACTTTCGGCGATACATATCCAGCGCCAACTCAAACCAATCAATATTCGCAGCCTCAAACGAAGCGGCAACCAGGTCACTGTCTATACCTTTACGCTGCAACTCGAAGCGAATTTTTATCAGGCCCTGTCCCTGTCCAACCCGCATACGGATAAAGCTTTCCGTAAAACGTTGATCCGATTGATAACCATTGCAGGCCAACTCATCCAGGACCTCATCCAGATCAACCCCTGCACAGCGCCTGCCAAGCTTTTCCAACAACTCCTTACGGGAGTGCTCTCTGCGAGCCAGCAGCCCGATAGCCGCATTTTTTACCTCAGATTGAGTTTCGTACACGCTCGGGCTCCTATCTGACCAGAATTGAAACAACCGCTATTTTTCAGATGAAGTAAACACAACAGCAAAGACGATCAGCCAGGCCTGTCGCTATCAAAAAGGAGCCAAAAGGCTCCTTTCATAAAACGCATCTATATTACCGCCAACCTGCCGCTTACAGGTCTAGCTGGGGCTCAGCCTCTGCCGCCTCAGACTCTTTCACTTTTGGGCCAGACACCGCCAGCAGTTTGGCACGGATAGCAGTTTCAATCTCATTGGCAACTTCAGGATGCTCCTCAAGATATTTAGCCGCATTCGCCTTACCCTGACCAATTTTAGTGCCCTGGTAGGCATACCATGCCCCCGACTTATCGACAAAATCATGCTTAACGCCAAGGTCGATAACTTCCCCCATATGATAGATACCGGCACCGTACATAATTTGGAATTCGGCCTCACGGAATGGCGGCGCTACCTTATTTTTTACAACCTTAACGCGGGTCTCGTTACCCACTATCTCATCGCCCTGCTTAACTGAGCCTATGCGACGAATATCCAGGCGTACAGAAGCGTAAAACTTCAATGCATTACCACCAGTAGTCGTTTCAGGACTACCAAACATAACACCGATCTTCATCCGAATCTGGTTAATGAAGATAACCAGAGTGTTAGCATTCTTAACGTTACCGGTGAGTTTGCGCAGAGCCTGAGACATAAGACGAGCCTGCAGCCCCATATGAGAGTCACCCATCTCACCCTCAATCTCAGCCTTAGGTGTCAGTGCAGCCACAGAGTCTACCACCAGCACATCAACTGCATTAGAGCGCACCAGCATATCGGTAATTTCCAGCGCCTGCTCACCGGTATCTGGCTGAGAAACCAGCATATCGTCAACATTAACTCCTAGCTTCTCGGCATAACCCGGATCAAGTGCATGCTCAGCATCGATAAATGCACAGGTCTTACCCATCTTCTGGGCTTCAGCAATCACCTGCAGTGTCAGAGTCGTTTTACCAGAGGATTCAGGACCATAGATCTCAACAATCCGCCCGGTTGGCAAACCGCCTATACCAAGAGCAATATCCAGCCCTAAAGAACCGGTCGAGATTGCAGGAATCGCCTCCCGGGGGTGATCCCCCATCTTCATCACGGCGCCTTTACCAAACTGACGTTCAATCTGACTCAGGGCAGCATCAAGTGCTTTCTGTCTGTTAGCATCCATTGTAATGACCTATCTCTGCAGCGCAGTTAAAATACTGTATGTTTGACCAGCATTATTAACACAGCGCGTTCCGTTTGCAAGTAAAAAATATGTTTTTTTATACAGTGGTTTTATTTAGTTGTTTTATAAGTCCTTTTAGGGCCTCAACAACAGCCTGCTGACGCACAGCCTGGCGATCACCTGCAAACTGAAAACAGCAGGTTTCAGTGCCAACCCCCTTGAGATGCCAGGCCATCCACACGGTACCTACAGGCTTTAGCGGCGTTCCACCACCAGGACCCGCAACACCACTGACCGAAACACTTAGCAACGCCCGACTGTTAGCAACAGCACCTTCAGCCATCGCCACCACCACAGGCTCGCTGACTGCACCATCACTGATAAACAGCGCTTCAGACACGCCCAGCATATGGGTTTTGGCCTCATTACTATAAGTAACAAAACCACACTCAAACCAGTCTGAGCTTCCCGCCAGTGCAGTCATTTCCTGCGCTATCCAGCCGCCAGTACAGGATTCTGCCGTCGCTATACAAATATGTTTATCCTGCGCTAACTGTGCCAGAGTCTGAACAAGTTGCTGTGTATTCATCGACTGTCCTAGAACGAAGCTAAAAAAACAACATGAGCAGCACATATTCCCGCCCCTGATTCATGTTGAAAGCTATACTGTTACTTTTAGTTAGCCTCCCTTTTAGAGAAAGGCTTATCCAGATTCAACTGAGCTAACCAATACCAATGACTATAGTCCTCTTCAAGCCATCGTTCTAATGTACTATTCAACTGCTCAGCGACATCGGCTGTTGCCGATGCGCGATCAGAGTTAGCTTTCGGAACAATCGGAGACTCAATGATAGCCTCATAATTAGCCCCCGTCTTACGCTGTATGTGGATAGGAATAAGCGGCGCGTTATGTTTGACTGCAAGCTTCGCCGCCATCACCCGATTTCCCTGAAACGGCAGTTCTCTACCCAATGCAGGAGACCAGACCAGACCATCTTTTTCCTCATCGATATAGAGCAACAACCCACGGCCAGACTTCAACCAGCCCAGCAATTCTCTCGCCGCAGTTGGTGATGCGGGAATGTGACGATTACCGGTATCTTCAGGACAGAAATATTTACGAATTTTCAACGCCTGCTGCAATCGCGCCTTATCAGGAATAGGGTCATATAAAACGGCCCCCATTATTCCGTGGCGACGCATTACTTCAGCCATTAACTCCCAATGTCCGGTATGCGCACTTACGCAGATAATCGGGCCATCCACATTAGCAAGAAATTCACTACCAGTTACCGTCAACCGCTCAGCAGCTATTTTATGGAGTACCGGGTATTCGGCATACACTCGCCCTATATGGTCAATATGCTCTATGATCCGAGCCTCTCTGGCTTGCGGATCGGTCAGACCTTCCAGCCGCTCAAAGTTATGATGCAAGCGCGCTACCCATTTCCGTTTTAGTCTAATAGCTTTACGAGCACTTCTGCGGCCCAGCCAGCCTCCTATAGCCGAAGCAACATCAATCGGCAACAACCTTAGCAAACGAGCAAACAGCAACTCTGACCTTTGCTTAAAGGACAGTCCGTTAAGACCCATACTAACTCCTTCTACTCAGAATCATTGGCAGACCTCCTTTTGGCCTTAGTGTTAAACGGCATTCAATTTCCACTTTATAATTCTCAGGCAAACTAAGACGATAACGCTGAGCTAAAGTTGCCAGACATAAGATCCCTTCCGTAAGTCCAAAGCGCAACCCCAGACAAACCCGATGCCCGACACTGAAGGGTATATAAGTAAATTTATCTGGTTTAGGATTACCAGGCATAAACCGTTCGGGGTAGAACGCATTCGGCTGTTCCCACTCTTGCTCATGCCGATGTAACAACCAGGGTAACGCCAGCATTATCGTTCCCGCTTTCACTTTACTACCCCGTATTTCATCATCACTGCGCGCCTGGCGGCTTAACAGAGGTACCGGTGGATACAGCCGGAGTGAGTCCTCAAATACAGCACGCGTGAAAGGCAAATTAGCCACGTCTTCGAAGGTTGGCGTTCGCCCCTGCAAAACCTCATCAATCTCCGCATACATTTTGCTACGCGAGCGCTCGCAGCCATCCAGCAGATACCAGGTCCAGGCCAAAGCATTTGCTGTCGTTTCATGCCCAGCCATAAACATCACTATAGCCTCATTTCTTGCCGCCTCAGCACTCATGGGGCAGCCTTGTTTAGCGGACGAAGAACTCTCCCCACCCAGTAGCACAGACAGCAGTGTCAACCTGTCAGGCTTAGCGCCTCTCTGATAACGATCAATTATCTGGTCGATAACCTGATGAACTTCAGCGGTGGCCCTGGCAGCCTTTCTGCGCCGAACAGGGTTGGCCAAACCTTTTAAAAATGGCAAACCAAAAGTATCTGCATAATCGATCTGATTGATGGTGTGTTGATACTCAGTAAATCCACTGACAACCTTAGCAGCATCCTGGTCTGACACATCATCGCCAAACACTGTACGACCGATAATCTGCGCTGTTAGCCGCGCCATTTCATTGAGAACATCAACCGTTGAGCCATCAGGTAGTGCTTCCCAACGATGCGCCATCTCTACAGCCGAACTGGACATTATTTGCGCAAAACCAGGCAAAAAAGAGCTTTCAAAAGGAGGTGAGCACGCTTTACGCCGCTCCTGCCAAAGTAAACCATCGCTAACAAACAAACCGTCACCCAACAACGGTTCTAAAGCATGACGCATCTGGGGACTCTTTTTATCATAGATATCGTGCCGATCAAGAAATACCCGTCGAACCGTATCCGGCGAATTACAAAGGATGTAATCCTGATTCAACAATCTGAAAGACATTTTTCTGGCCCGATAAGCCTTATCCGACCAGATCGACAGCATGTTGCGGCGAAAAGCGGGCAAATTCCACAGAGAAAGACTAAAAGAATGTGGCCTTGACGCCATTACGGGGACAAACAGTGTTTGACTGTCAGGTATATTCATAGCGACTCTTTGCTCACAATAACAATTAAATTGCGGTTGATTTAAGAACAGTACCCTATTTACAGAGATACTGATAACGAATCAACAACCAAGTCGCGAACCACAGACAGATAGATCCGCGCGACTGTAACAGAATTAAGTACAGCCCCAATAGTTACCTCACAAAACAGGTACCCACAACTGATTCTCTCTTATATCAGCGAGGCATTTACTTTAGAATAGATGATCCACCTATATGCTTTACAGGACGATGTTATTAAGCATGGACAAACGTGTTGCACTGATTGGTTATTCATTCCGCCTGCCACAAACCACGGCAGATACTTTCTGGCAGGATCTGCTTGATAGAAAAGACTTTATTACCGAGGTAGAATCCGATCGCTGGTCGTTCGACACGTTTCTTCACCCAGATAAAAATCACCCGGGTAGCAGCTACACCTTCAAAGCGGGATCATTGGGTAATATTGCTGGCTTCGATGCTGACTTTTTTGGCATTTCCCCCCGCGAAGCAGCTGTCATCGACCCGCAGCAGCGCTATCTACTGGAAATGACCAGTGAAGCGATTGAACATGCGGGAATAAAAGCATCCAGCCTGCGAAAATCAGACACTGGTGTTTTCTTTGGCATTTCCAGCATCGATTACTCATATCGCATGAACGATGACCTGAGTGTTATTAACTCGTCCACAGCAACTGGCAACACCTCCAGCATCGCCTCTAACCGGATATCTTATAGCTTTGACCTAAAAGGTCCGAGCATTTCCATGGACACTGCGTGCTCATCAACGCTGGTGGCCTTTCACCAGGCTTGCCAGTCAATTCTCAGTGGAGAAGTTACCACTGCCCTGACGGGGGGGATCAGTCTTCACCTGCACCCGTTTGGATTCATTGTTTTTTCAAAAGCGACCATGCTATCTCCTGATGGTCGCTGTAAAGTGTTTGATGAATCAGCAAATGGCTATGTCCGCTCAGAAGGAGGCGGTGTTTTCCTGCTGAAAGACTATGACCAGGCAAAAGCTGACGGAGATACAATCTTTGCGGTCGTCGCCGCTTCATCGGTCAATACTGACGGCAATAAGTCAGGTATAACTATCCCGTCATGCCATGCTCAGACAGCGCTGATGGAGCAAACCTACCTAAAAGCGGGTATTAGCCCTGATCAGGTAGACTACGTTGAGGCTCACGGTACAGGCACCGCCGTTGGTGATCCGATAGAAACACGGGCAATTGGTAATGCTCTCGGACAAAAGCGCAAGACCCCGCTACCGATTGGATCAGTTAAAAGTAATCTCGGACATTTAGAAACTGCATCAGCGGTTGCCAGCCTGGTTAAAGCAGTGCTGATTCTCAAACACAGGGCAATCCCCGCGACCATTAGCATGAAAACACCCAACCCTGAAATTAAGTTTCAGGAATGGAACATTCAGGTTGTTGACCAGTTACACCCTCTTAAGGGCGATGGGATTATAACATTAGGCATAAATTCATTTGGTTTTGGCGGGGCAAATGCCCATGTAATTTTACAAAGCGATGAATGTTCTGCCGAGTCCCAAAACCCTCGCACGCTCAATGCACCTAAAGTTCTGCCATTAATCATCAGCGGAAAAAGCGAACAAGCACTGAAAGAAAATGCCAGTAAACTGGCCCGTTATCTGGAACAGAATAACGAGGCTTCGTTCTATGATATCGCCTGGAACTATAACCTGCGCAAGGAGCGTCACGCTGAAGCACTTCTGCTATTTGCTCAGAATAAAGAAGAAGCGCTCAAGAAGTTACTGAGTTTTACGCTAAGTTCTGAGACCGTTGAGAGCCCGGATTTTTATACCGGTACGGGACTAACCTCCTCCCCCGGCAGCGTGTTTGTTTATTCAGGTAACGGCTGTCAATGGGAAACGATGGGCAAATCCTTATTGGACTCTTCCGATGTGTTTTTACAAACCGTCATTGCGATAGATACGTTATTCTCAAACTATGCAGATTTTTCATTAATTGATGAGATTCAAGGCCTGAATGGCGAAAATCGTTTTCAGTACACTGAGATTGCTCAACCTGCACTCTTTGCAATTCAGGTAGGTATCACTGAACACCTCCGACACCAGGGAGTTACCCCTATAGCCGTTACCGGTCACAGCGTTGGTGAAGTTGCAGCGGCCTGGGCCTGCGGCGCTTTAACATTAGCAGACGCGGTCAAAGTTATCTTCTTCCGCAGCCAATGTCAGGGAACAACAAAGGGCCAGGGGGCAATGACTGCCGCAGCATTAAGCCTGGAAGACACCGAGGCACTGCTGCAACAGCCTGAGTTTTCAAAAATTCACCTCGCCGGAGTCAACAGCATCAAAGGCGTTACCCTAGCGGGTAGTCCTGAACAACTCAGGATGCTGGAGCAACAGCTCAGCAGTGCAAATATTTTTAATGTTCGATTGCCACTGGATTATGCTTTCCATAGCCCCGAAATGGATCCGATTGAACAGCAGCTTTTACAATCACTATCCGGACTAAAACCCAACAAAAGCACTATTCCCTATATATCAACAGTTACCGGTTTGCTGTTGGATGGCAGCCAGCTGAATACAGAATACTGGTGGCATAACATTCGCCAACCAGTTCTGTTTCAGCAAGCAATCGATACCATTATCGAACTGGGACACAATTGTTTTGTTGAGGTGGGCGCACATCCCGTTCTGAGAAGTTATCAACAGGACCAGATACGCCTGCATAACATTACAGCCAAAGTCATCCCTACGTTCACCCGAAACAAGGGAACACTCCCGGAACTGGAACAATGTGTTGCAAATGTAATTATGGCAGGAGCTGCCAGCATGGACAGATGGTTCCCCTGTTCAGGCAAGCGCCTGGAGCTGCCCTTATACGCCTGGCAGCATGAGAATTACTGGTATACCAGTACAGTCGAATCACTGCAGCTGCTCAACCGAAACTCAGTTCACCCACTACTGGGTGCACCTGTTCCTCACTCTCCATTGCACTGGGAAGGCAAGCTTGATACAGCTCGTATGCCCTGGCTCGCAGACCATAAAGTTGGGGACAGCGTTGTTTATCCTGGTGCAGGCTTTATTGAGCTTGCCCTGAATGCAGCCAGCCACTTCCGGCAGCAGGATAATGTAGAGATCGAAGAGTTTGAGATTCTCGCACCGTTAATATTAGAAGACGGTCAAAGCAAAGTTGTCCGAACCTGTGCTAACCCTATATCGGGTGACATCTCCATTACCACCCGCAGCTACACTGTAACCGATCAATGGACTCAGAATTGTAAAGCCCGGGCAGTTCATCAAACGACTGGACAGGCACTTCTGCTTGCCGCGCCAGAACGGCCGGACACAAGACCAGATTTTGACGCTAAGATACACCAACAGATGGCCCTGCAGGCTGGGCTTCAGTATGGCCCTGCGTTCAGTGCAATTAAACAAGGCTGGATTAGTGGCCACACAATTCTGGCAGAGTTGACGTTACCCGAATCAATTCAGTCCTCTGCTGATAAGTATCTGCTGCATCCTGGAATACTTGATAGCGCCATCCAGTTAGTCGTTCACTTTCTCACTAAAGAGCTGGCAAAGAATAATGGTACTGCTTTTATCCCGTCCCGCGCTGAGCGAGTCCTGATGAAACGCAGTAGCGGCGTTCAACCGGCTCTGGCGCGGATGGAGCTGCTACGTAAAGCACCGCACTCTTTACTGACCAGACTCGAACTTTTTGATGCTGCAGGTAACGCTATAGCGGTGCTTGACGGGGTTCGCTTTAAAGCGGTCAGACTATATAAATCAGAGGCAAGAGATGTAGCCTTTCTAAATTATCATCTCACACCAGTTCCGACTTCAGCGACTGATAAAACCTCATTGCAGACACCGCTGAACAATGCTGTCAGAAAAGCGTATCAACATCAGCAATCCCAGATACGCCGTTACAACGATGAGGTCGCTCCGTTGCTGGAAAGCATGATAGCCCATGCAATGGCTGAGTCAGTCAGCTCTACCCTGGGAGACAGGGCAACTTTAGATGCAGAGGTTGTCGAAGCACTTAACCTGGAAAAGCCTGATCTAAGTAATCTTCGGCAGCAGTTACTCAAGTCCGCATGCGAGTACGGAGTGCTGGAGAAGCATGACAACACTTTCAGCCTTAGCCCGGAGTTCAGCGCACCTGAAATCAGCAGCAACCTGATTTGGAATGCATTGCTGCGGGATTATCCTGATTTCTTTTCTGCAATCCATTTGGCTGGAAGAACTACATTATTACTGCAGCATATCTTTAAGCTACCCGGTGAAAGTGCTCCCGCAAAACAACCTGCGGACTCAACCCCAGGTCAAGAGGGCTATCAACGCTTATTCAGGGACTTGTTAACCCAAACGGCATATCCGGTTATAGCAACTGCTTTAAAACAGGTCATTGCTGAGCGACAGGATAGCCTGCAACCCGGACAACGCTTGCGAGTTCTGGAAGCAGCTTTATCACAGTGTCATTTTGGCTACAGCCTTTGTTCAAGCCTGAATTTCAACATTGCGGATTACTCATTTGCCAGCAACAACGAAGATGCTCTGGAAAGCGCTGGCCATTTGCGCGAGCGCTACCCTTTAGCAGACACATGCGAGTTAGGCTCCCAGACTGACGCCACCCCCTACCAGCTAGTGATAGTCACTTTAGACGACTACCGCCCCGAAAACTGCTTACAGCTATTGCAACAAATTAAACCATTGCTCGCTGAAGATGCGACAGTACTGATTTGTGGAATACAGCCATCTTTCTGGTTTGATTTTGCCTTTGGCCACAACCAGGACTGGTGGTTAAACCAAAACTCTGTACAGATATCCGATGAACAATGGCTGGCAACCCTCGAGCAGGAAGGTTTTTATGCGCAACAGCTACTTTCCAGGGAAGCCGATGATACAAGTTTCTTTCTGATCAGCAGTCGTTTCAAAGACAGTTATCCAACCTCAACCGAAACGGTTAAACAACCGGAACAGTGGCTGGTAATTGGCGGTATAAACCAGCACGAGCTGAATATCACTAATAGTATAAGTGCTATAAGCCCATCCATTGTAACCCGATACAAGAGCGCATCAGAGTTTAAACAACTTATTCAAGAGGCTGAAATTAATAATCCGGTCACCCGGATAATCCTCCTAGAGCAAATAGGTGAAAACTCAGACCCTCTGACTAGCCAGACACTTCGTTGTACCCAAGCCACTGAAATCTTACAACGGTTAGAAGAGCTAAATAGCACAGCGGATATTTTACTTATCACTCAGGGAGTAGGTGCAGCCCTCCCCTGTGATCAATCCTTGCCAGAAGAACACCATCCCTTGCCCCCAGCGGATGCAGCTTTGTGGGGCTTTGGTCGAACACTGATGAATGAATCACTGAGTAATCAGGTTCGCCTGATCGACCTGCCTACAACAATGACTCAGGCGGCCTACGCTGCATTTACGGACGAATTGCTGACGCCCTCTAATGAGTTTGAACTGTTTATCAATACTCAGGGGAGCCGCTTTGCTCCGAGGTTACGCAAAGAAGCCAAGCCGTCCTCTGCCGAGAGAGAAGCAGATACTGATCTGATCTCATTAGGGTTTGAACTTCCTGGCCAACTGCGTTACCTGCAATGGCAATCCCGCCCCGCCCGAGGTTTGGCAAATGATGAGATCGAAATAGAGGTAATGGCCACCGGCCTGAACTTCAGGGATATCATGTATGCTCTGGGGCTATTATCCGATGAAGCGATTGAAAATGGCTTTGCCGGGGCAACAATGGGCCTTGAGTTCGCCGGACGCATTATCCGTATCGGCTCAGCGATTGATAACTACAAGGTTGGCGACCCGGTTGTCGGTTTTGGTTCTTCTTGCTTCAGTAACAAGATTATCGCCACCCCCTATTCAATCGCGCCTATTCCGGCGGGTCTGAGTTACGAAAGTGCTGCGACGATTCCAACCACTTTCCTCACAGTTTACTACGCGCTGCACCACCTTGC
>NZ_JBNKYN010000070.1:0-23886 GCF_050300915.1 Amphritea sp. | reverse complement strand
GGCAGCGTATTCAGGGTTGATCGCATTCCAGGCAGAGCCGTAGGTCTCTTTCAGGGCTGCTACTGTTTCGATATCTTTATTCAGAGTAGACATGGCGTTTCCTTCTCTCGTTCGTATAGCAGCTATATTTGCTGCTTTGTTATTTGGTATGAAGCTATTCTATGTCTGCGATTCACATAAAGGAAATAAATGGCTATTATATAGAGTATTCATTTAATAAATGATTTGGAAAGTATCAGTTATGGCGGGCTTTGAATGAAACTAGATCAGATCGACCTGAACCTTTTGGTGTATCTTGATGTCTTGCTGCGAGAGCGTAATGTCACCCGTTCAGCCAGCTTGCTGGGTATCACTCAGCCAGCGATGAGTAACGGTCTGCGCCGTTTACGGGATACTCTGGGTGACCCGCTGCTGGTGAGAACCAGTGAGGGCATGGCACCCACAGAGCGTGCTCAGGCACTGCAGCCGTTGCTACGACAGATATTGTCATCAGTGGAGCAGATTATCGAGCCCAGCAGCGCCTTCGATGCCCGCTCCAGTGACCGGGTTTTCCGCATTATGACCAGTGACTACGGTGAATCTACACTGGTGCCCCGGCTGCTGAACCGACTGCGTAAACAGGCGCCTAATATAGTGCTGGATATTATGACTCCCAGTGATATGAGCTTTACTGAGGTCGAGCAGGGGCTGGTCGACCTGGTGATTAACCGTTTTGATACTATGCCGCAAGCGTTTCATCAGAAAACTCTCTGGACCGATAGTTTCTCCTGCCTGTTTGCGGTTGATAACCCCATATCCCATAACTTTTGCCTTGAAACCTATCTTCAGGCCCGGCATGTATGGGTGAGCAAAACCGGAATGGGAGCAGGGATGGGACTGACTCCGAAAGATATTAAGCGTTTGGGCTGGGTGGACGAAGCGTTGGAAAGGGCGGGGCATCAGCGGCAGATCACCGTGTTTACCCGGCATTATCAGTCAGCAGTGTTGATGGCGCAGCAAAAAGGTCTGGTGGCGACTGTACCTACCCGGGCAGCAACTGCTCAGTCTGATAACCCCCGCTTGGTTATAAAAAAACCACCGTTCTCGATTCCTGATTTTGAGTTGAAGATGGCCTGGAGTCCGCTGCTACAGCACAATGTCGCCCATCAATGGCTGCGCAATCTGATTGCGGATGTGGCCCGAACGTAATGGGGATGGTTGCGGCTTTTACGAGCCTTTGATTTCAGCTGCCGATTGACAAATAACTCCCTGTATATAACGATACGTCCATGAAAACGAATCTTAAGCAGCAATCCGTACGAATTATCATCATTCCTTAGGAATGGTGGGCTTGTTGTTGCGCGTTTAAAGTGTCAAACCCACCCCAGAGGTGGGTTTTCTGTTTCTGCCTCATGGGAATAACTCATTTCAGGAGGCAGTGTGAAAAAAGTTGCAGTGTTTGGTAAGCCGGGCAGCGGTAAATCCACGTTAAGCAGAGAACTGGCGTCAGTGACCGGTATACCGCTATACCCACTGGATTCGATGGTGTATCAGAAGAGCGGTGAACGGGTGGAGCCCAAGCTGTTCGATGAGGCGCATGAAAAAGTCCTCTCATCTGATTGCTGGATCATCGATGGCTTTGGTCCGCTGGAATCCTTTAATAAGCGATTGGAATTAGCTGATACGTTTATCTATATCGATCTGCCATACCTGACCAGTTACTGGTTTGTGACAAAACGGTTGTTAAAAGGTTTATTCGTTAAGCCGGAAGGCTGGCCAGCGGGAAGTTCAGTATTTAAGGGGACGTTGGCAAGCTATAAGGTCTTGAAGCTGTGTCCCGCATTCTGGAATGAGAGCTTTATGGCGCGACTGGAAAAGCTATCCGCTGATAAGACTTTGTATGTGATTCGCTCCGTTGACGAACTAAATTGTTTTGTCCATGAGCGAATCAGCTAGATGCGCGTGTGGGGTTTCAGTGGCATTCCCCAGCCTCATTAGCTACGTGGTGAAGCGATCATCGCATCAATGCGCGCAGATTGCATGCATAACTGATGAGCACTCAAACCTACATCAATGAATCGCTGATTGCGCTTTAAAGCCTTCATTAAAACCGGATATCGGCTCTGATCCTTGCGAACTTAGGCTATTCTATAGGTAGGCTTGACGGGGTTGAAGGGGATGCCAGTCATCAGCTCAATGACAAAGCTGGCAGAACAGATTCAGTGGTTCAGCCAGGGGCTATTGGGTGGCTTTGGTGGATTGCATAGCCTGAGGCATCAGTGGGATTAATCATTCAGTCAGGAGTGTTAGTCATGAGCAGTATTGAGTATATACGGATATTTTCGGATGCTGATGGGGGCTCTCATTGCAGAAAAGAGGCCATTGAGCTGAAATCGGTACACTACGCACCACCTGCTGCTTCGCTTAATACAACGGCACTGACTAAGGCGGATAGCTCGGTGTTTCTTGAGCTTCCCGCCGGATGGCATGGTGACTGGCATGCTACGCCTGTGAGGCAGTGGCTGATTCTGATGTCGGGCTGTTGTGAGTTTGAGGTGGGTGACGGAGAGCGGTTTATCTGTAAAGCAGGGGATATCGTGTTGCTTGAGGATACCCGTGGTCGCGGACATCAAACCAGGGTGCTGGGGGAGGAGAGTGTGCTCATTTCGGCAATTCACTTCTGAAGCGAAGCGGACATCGGCATTAAAATAGTACAAAAAGTAAAAGAGACAGCAAACGGTGTTTTTACGGTTATCACCGATCCATGCTGTCTCTTTATTATTCCGGCTTTAGTTTCCGCTCAGGCTAGCGGTTTATTCCGGTTTCCATGCGGCAGCCGCAGCAAAAAATGAAAATGTTTCATTGGTTAGCTGGGTATCATCACCGGGTGGAAAATAGCTTAGCTTGACGATTACGGTGTTGCTGGTCGGGTCGACGAAGATAAACTGTCCCTGTAGGCCAATCGCTGAATAGGCGTCGCTGTCAGCAACGGTCCACCACTGATAGCCATAACCACCAGGGCCACCATCGCGGTCTTCCGGGCCTACCGATTTTGTCGACAGTTTGACCCACTCAGGCGAGACGATCTGTTTACCGTTGATCCGTCCCTCTTGCAGCATCATCTTGCCAATACGGGCGTAATCTCTCATTGTGGCATTGTAGCCTGCGCCATTAAACTCCCGTCCTACACCGGGCTGGCCATCCATAATGAAGAATCCGTCAGACTCTGCGCCCAGTGGTTCCCACAGGTGTTTGGTCATATAAGAGGCGATGGTACCGCCGTCTGAAACCCGTTCGATCAGCAGACCCAGCACGGCGGTATCGATGGTTTTATAAGCAAATACTTCGCCTGGCTGATGGGCGCGTTTGATGGTTTTGGCCGGGTCGACGAAGCGCGCGACGTTTTTCACCAGTGCAAGAATATGGTTGCGGGCCGCGAGGCCAGGGTTTTCGAAGTCATAACGCTCTTCATAGTCGACACCGGAACGCATGCCCAGCACCTGACGAATAGTGACGCCGTTGTACGCCCCCTCTTTGAGTTCAGGCAGGTAGTCGGTAATATCGTCATCCAGCGATTTAATACGACCCTCTTCAAGGGCGCAGCCAACCAGGATAGAGGTGAGTGATTTCGTCATCGACCATCCCATAAAGTGGCTCTGGGCATCGCTGTTGTTGCGGTAGTTCTCATAGACGATGTTGCCGTCTTTCATAATCAGTAACGCATTGGTATAGGTTCTGTCGAGAAACTGATCCGGGGTGTAGCTCTCGCCCTCAAACTGATAGTTGAAGTTAAGCGGCTTATCCGTGCGGGATAGTGGAGTGGGTGTGCCTGAGTGAGCCACCTTGCGGGTAGTGAACAGCCTGTCCATGCTGCGAAAGCTGAGTGTATTGAAGTAGGGCTGAAACATTGCCCAGCGGGTGTTCTGAACGGCAACCGGTACATCGGATACCGGTCCTACTGCGGCAACCAGTGGATCGACAGTCGACCCCGCTGCAGCGGTCTCAGCACCCATCACTGCCGTTAGTAAGCCTGCACAGATTAATGCAGAGGTTGAATAGCTATTTTTACGCATCGCCTGTCACTCCTGTTGGTTATTATATTTTCAGATCTAAAAATGTTTATAACTAAAACAATTTAAATTTAAATCTATTTGGAGCTTACGTTCTGGTGCAACTAAGGGCCATATCACGGAAGGGGTAGGGAGAGTTTTGTGCTTAGTCGGGGAGTTGAATGGGCTATTGAGGAGTGGGTGTGTAGGGTGTTAGGTCAGAGTAAGCGAATGAAAGGGCGCACGCTTTGAGGCGTGCGCCCTTTAATGTTACATAATTAACGGTTTAGTTTAGATCAAACCGATCCGCATTCATCACTTTGTTCCAGGCTGCCACGAAGTCGGTAACAAACTTCTGCTTCGCATCGTTCTGAGCGTATACCTCAGCGATAGCCCGCAGCTGCGTGTTGGAACCGAATACCAGATCAGCCCGGGTTGCGGTCCACTTCAGTTCACCACTGTTGCGATCATATCCCTCGAACAACTCCTCATCTGCTGAGGTTGGTTTCCATGTTGTTGCCATATCCAGCAGGTTAACAAAGAAGTCGTTGCTCAGGGTTTGTGGCCGCTGGGTAAAGACACCGTGCCGGGTGTGGCCAGTATTGATATCCAGCACCCGCAGACCGCCAACCAGTACCGTCATTTCAGGAGCCGTGAGGTTGAGCAACTGACTTCTGTCGATTAGCAGCTCTTCTGCAGAGACGCTGTAGCGGGCTTTCTGGTAGTTTCTGAAGCCGTCCGCGAATGGCTCCAGAGGCGCAAACGAGTCTATATCTGTCTGTTCCTGAGAGGCATCGCTTCGGCCAGGTGTAAACAGAACGGTAACCGGTTGCCCGGCAGCAATAGCAGCCTCTTCAATGGCAGCACAGCCCCCCAGAACGATCAGGTCAGCGATTGAAACCTGTTTATTTGTTGTTTGCGCAGCATTAAATCGGCGCTGAATCCCTTCAAGGGTATCCAGTACCGTGGCCAGTTCGTCGGGCTGATTAACTGCCCAGTCTTTCTGTGGTGCCAGGCGGATTCGTGCTCCGTTAGCGCCACCACGCATATCAGAACCACGGAAGGTTGATGCTGAGGCCCACGCGGTGCTGACCAGTTGCGATATCGACAAATCAGATTTAAGCAGTTCGCCTTTTAGCACCACAATATCGCGGTTATTGATCAGTTCATGCTCCACTACTGGCAGCGGGTCTTGCCAAATGAGCTCTTCAGCCGGAACTTCCGGTCCCAGATAGCGGGACAGGGGACCCATATCCCGATGCGTTAGCTTAAACCATGCGCGGGCGAACGCGTCAGCAAACTCTTCTGGATTTTTATGGAAATGCTCAGATATCCGGCGATATTCAGGGTCTTCCCGCAGTGCCATATCGGCAGTAGACATCATCGGTGCATGCCGTTTGGACGGGTCGTGGGCATCGGGCACGGTGTCAGCGGCTGCGGCATCTTTAGGCGTCCACTGCTGCGCACCGGCCGGGCTTTTGGTGAGTTCCCATTCGTAGCCCAGCAGGGTATCAAAATAGCTGTTATCCCACTGGGTTGGGGTCGCTGTCCAGGCGCCTTCCAAACCGCTGGTGATAGTATCTGCCCCTTTACCTGAGCCCATGCTGTTTTTCCAGCCGAGTCCCTGTTCTGCAATACCGGCAGCTTCCGGTTCCGGGCCGAGATGTTTGGGGTCTCCGGCACCGTGGGTTTTACCGAAAGTATGGCCTCCGGCGGTGAGGGCTACGGTTTCATAGTCGTTCATCGCCATCCGCGCGAACGTCTCGCGGATATCTCTAGCGGAGCCCAGCGGGTCAGGATTGCCATCCGGGCCTTCCGGGTTAACGTAGATCAGTCCCATCTGTACGGCAGCCAGTGGATTTTCAAGATCGCGCTCGCCGCTGTAGCGTTTATTGCCCAGCCATTCCTGTTCGGCACCCCAGTTAACATCCTCCTCGGGTTCCCAGATATCTTCGCGGCCACCGCCGAAGCCAAAGGTTTTTAAACCCATGGATTCAAGGGCGCAGTTGCCTGCGAGAATCATCAGATCGGCCCAGGAAATTTTGTTACCGTACTTCTGCTTAATGGGCCAGAGCAGGCGGCGGGCTTTATCCAGGTTGCCGTTGTCAGGCCAGCTGTTGAGTGGTGCAAAGCGTTGTGAGCCTGAACCGGCACCACCCCGGCCATCACCTATACGGTAGGTGCCGGCGCTGTGCCAGGCCATACGGATAAAGAAGGGTCCATAGTGGCCATAATCGGCGGGCCACCACTCCTGTGAGTCGGTCATCAGATCGTAAAGATCCTGTTTCAGCGCAGACAGATCGAGCTTTGTAAACTCATCAGCATAGGAGAATTCCTCTGCCATTGGGCTGACCTGAGGAGTATTCTGGTGAAGGATTTTGAGGTTGAGCTGATTAGGCCACCAGTCCTGATTGGCTGTGCCCCGGTCGCTAACCTGCGTTTTAGACCCGTGCATGAAAGGGCACTTGCCTGCAGGTGCACTGTTATTTTCGCTCATCATATACTCCTTTATTGGTTAACTGTTGAACTCTCAGGGCAGCTGATATCAGATCGGTAGAGTAAATAATTATCTTCCTATACGTAGTATTTCGATCTGTAGATCAGCGTTCACTGACCCGGGTTTGGTTGCTGGTTTCTGCTTTAGTCCCGTTGTTAAGAGTTATAGCAGTTGCCGCCAAAGAGACTAAATTGCATATTCTCATCGCCCCGATAGGTTGGATTTATATTGGGCTATTAGTGTTGTAAAAAGGGGAGTGGCAGGCTGAAGTGTTAAGCAGTTTATGGCCGTGATGAATTGAGACAGGAGAGATCGCTTTCATATAGACGATCTCTCCTTGAGGGACGTGTTGTTTTTTCTGAACATTAATAAAGCCGTTTTTTATCGGCTTATTGAGTTGATAACTTATTTATTAACAGTATGTTATGTATTTATATTAAAGTATATTATAGTTATTTATGTTTGTTGTGGATGTATCTTATAAGCCTCAATTCGCTGAGAAAACATCATCGGAATATAGAGATATTCGCCTTTTGTGGAGATGTCTGCCGAGTGCTTACCGGTCTCCATGAGCAGTTGCACGGCATCGTTTTTGAACTCAAAAATTTTGCCGTTCAGCCAGTCGCTGATAATCAGTGAGTCGCCAGCAGAGGCGATGCCATCCAGGTTGCCAAACTGCTGGGCTGATTTATAAGGTGTCAGAGTGCCGGTCTCAAGGTTGATCGAAACCAGCCCTCCCAGTGTTTCAGTGGAGAAATCCTCTTTCATCCCTTCACCCCAGGTTGCAACGATCAGCGCGCCATCTTTGACCATCAGGCCATTCGGATGAGGCAACTGCTCACTGCTGATCCATGGCGTCAGGCTGTTGTTACGGTAGCGGTAAATACCACCTCCGGTCAGGTCGCTGATATAGACCGTGCCAGCGTTATCGATGGCGATATCATTCAGCATGCTGCTTGTTTCGGCAGTGATGGATCGGATCAGCTTGCCCTGTTTGTAATCGATAATATGCAGACGCTGCATATCAGCCACATAGAGATAGTCCGCATCCATCGCCATCCCTTTGGGGGCATCCATGCCATTAACCCATACATGCTGAATGATGCTGCCATCATCAGAAAGCAGGCTGATGTAGCCTTTGCCGTTCAGTTCAGTCGGGGTTCCGTTTATATTGGAAACGTATAACAGGGGCTCGTCTGGATGGGCCAGCACTGATTCCGGCTGATCAAAGCCACTCTGGCTCCAGGCGATTTCAGGTGCTGCAATGGCGATCTGCGTTGCGCAGGACAAGATCGTCACAGCAGAGCAGAGTGTTTTTTTGAATACTGAGGTCATAACAAACTCCTTATGTGAGGTGTTGTCGTATTGTGCTATATTTGATCCCTGTTTCTACTGTTTTCAATTAAGGTATCTTTTTGTGATACTTTCTGGGGTGGTTTGGTATAGCTATGAATGATCTCTTTTCCTTCGTTGTACAGAGTGACGCCTGTGTCAGTGGTGATGAACACCAGCAGCGTGAAAACCTGTTTACCCTGCTTAAGCAGGCACTCAAAGCCCGGGGATTCACCTATGCCAGGCTGGCGGCAGAGATGAATATGAGTGAGTTGTCTATCAAGCGCCTGTTTAAAGAGAAAGACTGTAAGATGAGCCGCCTGCTGGAAATATGCTCCATCATCGGCATAAGCATCGATGAGCTGATTCAGATGCAACAGCGTTTCAGTCAGATACCGGAGTTTTTGCCTGAGTCTGTCGAAGCTGCGCTGGCTAAAGATAAAAAGCTGTTTCTGATATTGATATTGCTGGTCTCTCAGGTCGATATTCCAACCGTTGGCAGTCTGATGGAGATGGATCAGGCGAGACTATATCTGCACCTGCGTGAGCTGGAGAAGCTCGGGATTATTGAGCTCAGGTCTGGTAGCGGGTTTCGGTTTCTTGTTTCTCTGCCAATTCGGTGGCGTATGGGAGGCAAGCTGGCCAGTCTGATTAAGGGGATTAATAAGCGTTATATCGCGCACTGTCTGGATCATGAGAAAGACCCTGAATATGCCTTTACAACCGCCAGTCGGCTGATGAGCAAAAGTAGTGTGTTGAAGATACAAAACAATCTGCGCCGTATACGGGAAGAGTTTGATTATCTTAGTAGTCAGGATCAGATGTTTTATAAAGTAGAGGAGCTACAGCTTCATAAGCTGGTGTTTGGTATGGGGCCGTTTCCTCTGGATGTTATCCTGGCAGAGGATTAGTGTCTGCTTTCAGTATGCACAAGGGACAGAACGAACAAACCCGCTTATGCGGGTTTGTTGTTGCAGGCCGTGAGGATTACTTTTTCACCAGGCTGTTCAGCTTAAATCCGGCATCTTCAATCTGTTCCTGCGTCGGGGATACCCCGGCAGTGATCAGCTTGCGACCAGCCATGTGATCGGCCGGGCGGTTAACCGTGTGAATCGCAATCAACCGGTCATCCCGGAAGAAAAACAGTGAGAACTTGTCTTCCTCCTGGCTGCCGCGTTGATAGAAATGGGTGTAGCCGTCATGGATACCCACCATCTGCAGTTTGATATCGTACTGATCGGACCAGAACCAGGGCACTGCATGATACTCAGCTTCCTGACCTGCGATCACCTGGGCGATCACTTTCGCCTGATCCACGGCATTCTGCACCGACTCCAGGCGGATCTCGCTACCGGTAAAGGGGTTGTTGTAACGGGCGGAATCGCCTGCGGCAAAGATATCCGGGTCGTTGGTGCGACACTGGGCATCCACCACCACACCATCGTGACAGAGCAGTTTTGCTTCAACGGCCAGCTCGGTATCGGCGGTGACGCCAATGCCTGCCAACACGAGCTGAGCGGGCAATAGCGTACCATCTTTCAAACGCACCGCTTCAACATTGCCATTACCATCATCGGCGATATGGTCAACTTCCGCCCCAAAACGGATATCAACGCCGTGCTGGTGGTGGATGTCGAGCATATACTGGGACAGTTCCGGGGTGACGGCATTCGCGAGAATGCGCTGACCCCGGACCAGTACAGTGACCTTCTTACCCAGCTTTGCGGCGGTTGCAGCAAACTCCAGGGCGATAAAGCCACCACCGATAATAACGGCGTCTTCCGTCTGGTTGAGGTGGGACTGGATATAACGGATATCATCCAGGCTTTTAATGTATCCCACACCGTTCAGCGACGCGCCGGGCAGGTCGAGCTGTCGCAGCTTTGCTCCGGTGGCCAGCACCAGTTTGTCGTAGCCCAGCGTTTCACCGCTATCCAGCTCAACCTGTTTATCAGCACGATGGATTGCGGTGACCCGGTGACCGAGTTTCAAACCGATGTTGTGGTCATCGTAGTAGCTTTGAGTGCGGAACAGCAGCGCCTCTTCGCCGGTGTCGTTGAGCAGATGGCTTTTCGACAGAGGGGGGCGCTGATAGGGCAGATGGCCTTCACCATCGACCAGGGTAATCTCACCGTCATAGCCTGAGCGGCGCAGTGAATCAGCGCATTGATAGCCAGCATGACCGCCGCCAACAATGACAACGCCACTCATTACTCCTGCTCCTCTGGCATATGGATGACGATGCCATCCAGTGCAGCGGTGGCTTTGATCTGGCAGCTGAGACGACTGTTGGGCTTACGTTCAGAGGCGGTATCGTCGAGCATCTCATCTTCGTTTTCAGACATCTCCGGCAGCTTTGCCAGCCAGGCGTCATCAACGTAGCAGTGACAGGTGGCGCAGGCGCAGGAGCCGCTGCACTCACCTTCAATCCCTTCAACGCCATTCATCACGGCGCCCTGCATGATGGTCATACCTTCGGCCAGTTCCAGCTGAGTAGACTGACCATCGAAACTTACATAATTAACGGTTGGCATAGATACGGTCCTCAAATAGCACCCGCCTCAGTGAGACTGAGGCGGGCTTTTTTTATGATTATATAAAATCTTAAGCTTTAACCTGCAACTCCAGCGGACTGCGGAAGTTAGTCGATGGCATCCAGCGTAGCTCCTGGTCAACCTTCGACAGGTTAGGGAACGCTTTCAACAACTCTTCTACCGCGACTTTACACGCCAGACGGGCGATGGCTGTTCCGAGACAGGCGTGAACCCCGCCACCAAAGCCCAGATGGCCTTTGGGTTTACGGCTGAGGTCATAGACATCCGCATTGGGGAACACCTCCTCATCACGGTTACCTGAGCCGTATGCCAGGATAACAAAATCGCCCGGCTTCATGGTCTGACCATGCAGCGTCGTCTCTTTCATTACACAGCGGCGGAAACGCTGGGCCGAGGTGTTGAAGCGCAGACTCTCTTCAATCGCATCGGGAATCAGGTCTGGATTCGCTACCAGTGCTTCACGGACTTCAGGATGATCAGTAATATTCTTGATCAGCATGGTCATAAAGCCAGACAGGGATTCGATACCCGCCATAATCAGCGTGGTTACTGTCAGCAGAATCTCTTCATCTTTCAGTTTGTCGCCATCAATCTCGGAGAGAATGAACTGGCTTAGCAGATCTTCGCCGGGATTCTTCTTGCGTTCCTGTACCAGATTAGCAGCATACTCGCGCATCCACTCGTAAGCGGCCAGATGCTCAGGACCTTTCTGACGGGTAACCGGATCTGTTTGTACCATCATCACCGCTTTGTCCCGAACGATTTCCAGATCGGCGGGTGGCAGGTCAAACAGATAGACGATCAGATCTACAGTGTACTTTGATGAAAACTCAGCGACGAAATCAAACTGGTCACGGCCTTTCAGAGCCTCCAGGTGCTTCTGGGCAACGGATTGTGCCGGTGCCATCAGATGCGCCAGAGCCCGTTTGGTCACCGCTTTCTGAATCAGCGCACGCAGACGGTCGTGACGGGGTGGATCTGTGGTACCCAGGGTTGATCCTGCGCGGCCTGGCAGTTCGTTCACCAGGTTGCCTTTGGCTGAGGAGAAGGTCTCCCAGTCATTCAGTGCCATCACAATATCTTTGTGACGGGACAGCACCCACATCTCAGCATCTTCGCTCCAGAAACAGGGGTATTCTGCCCGCAGGGTGGCGTAAGCCGGAAACGGATCAGCATCGATCTCAGGTGAATAGGGGTTAAATCTGAACATTCGCACTCCTCACAATCTTTTCGTTGTTGTTATCGGAACGGTAATCAGTGTAGGTGTAATAACCTACTTAGAAAATGGATATTCTGAGCAAAGCATTGTACTTTTATAACAGTTATACTATCTGTAAATGCACTTAGTGATAAAAAGAATGAATAAAATTAACACTGAACTCAGAACACATCCGCTTATCTCAACCTATTCGCTCTATAGCGAAGAGCAATCGCTGGGTGATCCGGAGTTTATCCATATCGAGGATATCCGCACCCGGGCTGAGCTGTTTGACTGGACTATTAATATCCATACTCACCCGAAGATGTTCCAGATTATCTATGTGCGCAAAGGCAGTGCCCGAATCCATATTGATGGGCTGGAGCAGGTGGAGTTCGGTCCCTGTCTGGTGACTATTCCCGCAGGCGTTGTGCATGGGTTTGAGTTTGATCAGGATGCCACTGAAGGGGCGGTAGTGACAGTATCCCAGCTGTTAATGCTGGATGAGCAGTTTCAACGGCGCTTTCCCTTCAAGGAGGAGTTACTGAGCAAGGCTTTGATTATCCCGCTCTCTGAGAGCGATCCTGACCAGCCGTTGATCGATCAGCAGGTCAAGGATCTGCGGCGGGAGTATTTTGATAATCAGCCAGCTAAAGCGCTGATGTTTGAGTGGTTGCTGTTCTCGTTGCTGATCAGAATTGGCCGTAAGTTGCATTCAGCGTACAGCCCGTCGGAGGCGGGCAGTCGCTATGAACAGCGCTATAAAGAGCTGTGTCAGCTGATTGAGATGCACTATCGGGATCATCTGTCTGCGAACCAGTATGCCGAGATGCTCAATACCACACCGATCGGTCTGAATCGTGCCTGTGCAGCGGTCGCGGGTAAAAATGTCAGTGAATTGTTACAGGACCGGCTGGTTCTGGAAGCACAACGGTTTTTAATCTATACCGCAGCACCGGCTTCGTTGATTGCCTATGATCTGGGGTTTAAAGACCCGGCTTATTTTTCAAGGTTCTTTAAAAGGAGGGTCGGGCTGAGCCCGGGGGCTTTCAGAAACCAGCGGGACAGATAGTCCCGCCGGGTTGTGTGGCTGCCTGTCAGAGCAGCAGTTTGGTCAGTCCCATCACCGCCAGATAACCACAGGTATAGGCAACCAGCAGCCAGTGAATAAAGCGCAGATAGGTGATAAAAGAGAGTTCTTCCAGTTTGCTGAGTGCAATTACACCAGCAGCAGAACCAACGATCAGAATTGATCCGCCCACGCCTACAGCATAGGTCAGGCCCAGCCACTCACCTTTCGTCATCGGAATATCTGATTGCAGGATAGCGGCGGTCAGCGGTACGTTATCCACGAATGCTGAGAGAATACCGATAACGTAGTTGGCCACGACAGCGGGCATCAGCGTATAGAGTTGTGGCAGTAGTTCAAGTATGGACAGCTCTTTGAGCATGCCTACCAACAGCAACACACCAAGGAAGAACAGTAGGGTATCAAACTCGATCTCGCGGACATATTCCAGCACATTGGGGTTTTGCTCTTTGCGGAAAATAATCCGGTGGACAATAAACATCAGCGCCAGACCAAACAGGAAGGTCAGTACCGGGGGGACAGCAAACAGGACGCTCATTGCCAGGGTGCTGATAATGGTCAGTAGAAACAGGACTGCGATCAGCTTATCGCCAGCGGCAATGGGGCGCTTAAATTTAGGCAGGGTGATTAGCTCATTGCTGCCCTGCATCAGTATCAGCGCCAGAATCCCGACACCGGTCATCGCTGGAATGATCAGCAGCATCAGGTTGAGAATCGACACTTTACCGTTGAGGAAGATCATCAGTGTGGTCACGTCGCCGGTAATCAGCGATACGCCACCGGAGTTAACCGCAAAGACAATCAGTGCTGCAAACTTCAGCGTATCTTTGGTTTCCAGTTTTAATGAAGCCAGCAGCGAGAGCATGATCAGCGATGCGGTAATGTTATCCGCCAGGGAGGAGAACATCAGGCCCAGCAGGGCGATCAGAATCATCAGGGTGCTGAGTTTCAGCTGACTGGGTAGCAAACGGTAAACCAGCTGGGTAATCAGGCCTTTTTCGTTGAGATAGGCGACAAAGGTCATCGCGGCCATCAGAAACAGCCACAGTATAGCAATATCGAGGAGCTGCTCATTGAGCGCTTCCTGGATTGCCTGAGGTGATTTTTCGGGGAAAATGAAGGCTAAAATCCACACCAGAGTACCGATAAACAGCGTCGACTTTGCTTTATTCAGATGGACGACATCTTCAAAGACGATCAGTACAAAGGCGAGGATAATTAAGCCTAGTAACAAATAGTGCATTATTATACTCAACATCAAAATTTTATAAGGCGGCTATTTTCTACTTTTGTACAACATCATGACAATAGATATAACGCTTTATAGGATAAGAAATTTAGGATTAGTACTTTATGCTTATGTCACTGATTTTCTTTTCATCAATGCGCTGTGATTTTATGCGCTGCTTGCCGGAAGCTTCGCTGTCTGCTGAATAGCAGTGGTGTCGTGCCGGTCAGGCGGCGGAAAAATTTGATGAAATTAGTGGCTTCCGAAAACCCCAGCGAGTGAGCTAGCTCAGCCACTGATACCTCACAGTGGACTAATAAACGTTTAGCTTCCAGTAATATCCTCGCATCAATCACCTGCTTGGCGCTTTGTCCCTTGGCCGCATGACAGGCTCTGTTGATTGTACTTTCTGAATAACCGAGTTTGGTCGCATAAAATTTCAGACTATGTTGCCGGGAAAAGTGCTGTTCCAGAAGCGCGATAAACAGGTGGTAGGTTTTATAGCCCTGTTGGTGGGTAACGATGGGTGCTGACAGGTCCCGCTGCCAGCGTGCCAGGCGCAGAAGCAGCGTCTGTAACTGGTGGCGGCACAGCGCCTGCTCCAGATCACTGTTATCGAAGCGGTGGATATCATCCTTTAACAGCCTAAAGGTATTGCTGAATTCCTTACGCATCGTCGGGTCGAGTGTGCTGCAGGTACGCCACTCAAGCTGCTTATAGAGGGTCGCCTCCCGACTGCTGATCAGTGGCACAGCACCCGGCAGGGCGGTTGGATCGATCAGAATCAGCTCTGCTGTAAACCGTTGATCCGGATGCCACTGCTGCACCTGTCCCGGTCTGACAATGACCAGCGAACCACTGCTGACCTGCCAGTCAGTGAAATCAACGGTATGGATGCCCTGTCCGGAAGTGACCAGCATCAATAGCTCAAAATCGACTCTTTCAGGCCTGGCATAATCCTCTGCTGAAAGCTTACCCCGAATATCATCCAGACTAAGCAGTTCAATGCCTAGCGCATTTAATCTGCGGTTATTGAAATAGATTTTTCTGATCTTATCAGCAGGCCGTTGGTTCGGCATAGAATCTCACTCTATATGAAGCAATGCTCGATTTTGATCATTATATGGCGATCTGTTACCTCGTATCCAGTCACCGAAGCCAGGACAATAGTCAGCAGTTGGTAAACAACCCGAATGAATATTTCAGACTCAAGAGGAGCAAGTGATGAAGACACAGATCATGACAGCGGTTCAGTCGCTGACAACCGCAGGCTTACTCATGGCGTTGGTGGCCGCCACGCCCGTTGCAGCAGATAATAGTGGGGTAGAGACAATGTCACAAAAACAGAAGGTCGTTGAATTACTCAAAAGTATCGAAACCGGAGCATCAGCGCCGGTTGGCTATATCAACGGGGATAACTATATCCAGCATAATCTGGCGGTGGCCGATGGCTTAGCCGCTTTTGCGGCCGTGTTGCAGGCACTGCCAGAGGGGAGCGCCAGGGTTAATACGGTCAGGGTGTTTGAGGATGGAGATTTTGTCTTTGCCCAGACGGACTATAACTTTTTCGGGCCTAAAGTAGGGTTTGATATCTTCCGTTTTGAAAACGGCCTGATTGTCGAACACTGGGACAACCTGGCGCAGAAAGCAGAACCGAACAGCAGTGGCCGGACTCAGCTGGATGGGGATAACACCATTAACAGCGATGTCGATACAGAGGCCAGTAAAGCGCTGGTGGCCGATTTTGTGGAAACCATTCTGATCGAAGGCGATATGACCAAAATCGGACACTTTATCGGCCCGGCTGAAGGCGACTATATTCAGCATAATCCGGCCATTGGTGATGGCCTGAAAAACCTGGGAGCAGCGCTGGGCGAACTGGCCCGTCAGGGCACGCCGTTGCGCTATAGTAAAAACCATAAGATTCTCGGAGAGCATAATTTTGTATTGGCGGTGAGTGAAGGTGAGTTTCTGGGCGAACATGTGTCATTTTATGATCTTTTCCGGGTTGAAAACGGGCTGATTGTTGAGCATTGGGATACCATAGAAACGATTCCGCCAGAGTCAGCGTGGCAAAATAGTAATGGAAAGTTTGGCCTGTAATCAGGTCTGCGCAGCGCCAGCACCAATCAATTTGACCGTAATTGGTGTTACCGCTTGCGTCTGGGGCTTTATCAGAGCTATACCTGTCTCTGTATTTTTGAAATCCGTACAACAAAGGAAAAGCAAAGATGTCTGATAAGCGCCTGTTTTATATTGATGGTCGGTGGACTGCCCCGGCTCAAAGTAATGACTTTGAGGTAATTGACCCATCGACCGAAGAGGTTTGCGCTGTTATCTCTCTGGGTGGTGAAGCCGATGCTGAAGCTGCGGTCGCTGCAGCCAGAGGTGCTTTTGATCAGTGGAGCCAAACGTCAAAAGAGGAACGGTTGGTGCTGCTGGAAAAACTGCAGGAAATCTACCATGAGCGCTCTGAGGAGATGGCGGCGGCAATCTCTGTCGAAATGGGTGCACCGATTGCGTTGGCTCGCACGGCACAGTGTGGCAGTGGTTCCGGGCATATTAAAAACCTGATTCGCGCCCTGAAGGCGTATGAGTTTGACAAACCGCTGGGGCCACATGCGCCGGATAACCGTATCCTGCATGAGGCAATTGGTGTTTGCGCACTGATTACGCCGTGGAACTGGCCAATGAATCAGGTCACCCTGAAAGTGGTTGCAGCGCTGGCTGCGGGCTGCACCATGGTGTTAAAACCCTCTGAAATCGCGCCGCTGTCTTCGATGTTATTTGCTGAGATGATCGATCAGGCGGGCTTTCCTGCCGGGGTGTTTAATCTGGTGAACGGTGATGGGGCCGGTGTTGGTTCCGCCCTGACAGGGCATCCGGAAGTGGACATGGTCTCCTTTACCGGTTCAACCCGTGCGGGTATCGCGATCTCTAAAAATGCGGCCGATACGGTTAAGCGTGTGGCGCTGGAACTGGGTGGTAAGGGTGCCAATATCGTCTTTGCCGATGCTGATGATAAGGCCGTAATGCGTGGCGTCCGTCACTGCTTCAATAACAGTGGCCAGTCCTGTAACGCCCCGACCCGGATGCTGGTGGAACGTTCGATCTACGATCAGGCGGTAGCAACTGCTGCGGAGGTTGCCAGTCAGACTACGGTTGATCGTGCAGCAATTGATGGTCGGCATATCGGTCCGGTGGTGTCTCAGCTACAGTATGACAAGATTCAGGCGCTGATTGAAAAAGGTATTGCTGAGGGCGGGCGCGTAGTTGCCGGTGGTCTGGGTAAGCCCGAGGGGTTGGAGAAAGGCTATTTCGTTAAGCCTACCGTGTTTGCCGATATCAATAATCAGATGAGTATCGCCCGGGAGGAAATTTTTGGTCCGGTGCTGACCATTATTCCCTTTGATACGGAGGAGGAAGCGATCTCTATTGCTAACGATACACCTTATGGTCTGACCGACTATATCCAGACTCAGGATAGCGAGAAGGCTGCGCGGGTCGCCCGGCGCTTACGTGCGGGTATGGTGCAGATAAACGGTACCAGTTTAGGCGCAGGCTCGCCGTTTGGCGGATATAAGCAGTCAGGTAATGGCCGTGAAGGCGGTGTCTGGGGGCTGGAAGACTTCCTGGAGGTCAAAGCGGTATCGGGTTGGAGTGTATAAGAGCCGCAATCTGAGTCGCTTTTGAATAAGGGCGTGGCCTGTCGGTCATGCCCTTTTTTGTTGGCCGCTATTATTTTCTGCATACACCACGTGAGTCCGCAGGTATCAGTTCTCTGTCTTATTTTTATCGTTTTGCTAAGTACTTTTGAACCGCCCCCACAAATTTTGGGTGATGTATCACCCAGCCGCCGATATAGCCGATAAAGCTGCCCAAGATGATATCGAATAATCGCGAAAGGATCAGACTGTCGGTCGATGTGTTAGCAATAGAAACATCAGAAAATATAACCGTCAGAGGGGTAATAAAGATCACCGCTAAGCCGTAGTTACGGGTTATCAGTACTTCGATGAAAAAACTCAGTGCAAAAATCAGCAGTGCTAATGTCCAGATGGAGGGAGACAGCGAAAAGATTGCCCAGGCGATCCCCATCCCAATGGTTGTGCCGATGATTCTGTGAACATTACGGTGCCAGATGGCTCGGAATGTTGCCCCCTGCATAATCGCTGCCGTTGATATGGGTACCCAGTAGGGGTTATCGAGGTTAACCAGCAGCGCGAACAGATATCCGCCCCCCACAAACAGGCTGATAACCGCAGACTCAATGCTGATAGCGAGGATGTGATGATCCGGCTCTTCCGTTGGCCGGTGAGTATACTCTTTGGAAAAATAGATCTGGTAAACGCTATAGGAAAACGCCAGTAAGCAGGCACTCATTGAGCCAAACATCAGAATTCCGGTTCGCTCAGCGGCCAGAGACAGGTCGAAGGGGATGGTTCTGGCCAGACATGCAACGACCACAAAAAACAGCGTACCGGGCGGGGGAACCGCGTAAAAGCGACAGATGAGCGTTGCCAGAAAGACATTCAGCGTCAGGGTTGCCGCTGACACGAAAGGGTCAAAACTGGTTAATACGCCGACGGCAAAGCTCAGTGCGAAGCCAAAGGCACAGGTTGCCAGGGTCATCATTCTGCGGGAGATGTTTGTCTGTCGCATGTAGAGAATGGTCAGCCCGCCCATGCAGGCCAGCATCGCGGTTGAAAACTCATCCAGCCAGGCACCCACCAATGCTGGTAGCGCTACAGAGAATGCCGAAATTACCAGAAACCCCATAGGGCGTTTGTGATCGTTAAGTACGAATAACGGTTTAATGCTATCCCAGAACCTTAGCTTTAGCGGTCTTGCAGAATCGTTGTTACTCAATGGTTATCCTTAGATTAAACAGGGTCGAGATCGGGCAGTGTGTGGAGGGAAGGCGGTACGCGATGCCTGTGTCTCGTATTCACTATCTGAGAATTTTGAAAATCTAAGTGTACTGGATAGTGTGTGCGGTAAACAATATTGCAGATAAGCTGTTTTTATACCTAAGACGTTAACAAGCGTAATAACCGGCTTGGCAGGCTTAATCTGGGGTTATGGGTGCTATTCATTGCTTCGGTTTTTTGATTTGAAATGTTATACAGGTCTTTCTACTCCTAAGGAAAGACAAAAAAGGAAAATAAAACCGTGTCGGAACTACTACAACAAATTGATATTAACCAATACTTTCCAGCTGCGCTGGATTGGGCAAGTAATATTCTGTTGGCTATTGTGATTTTGCTGCTGGGCCTATGGTTTGCCGGTCGTGTGAATAAAGTGATTGTCGCTGCCAGTAAAAAGAATAAACACCTTGATGATACGCTGTTCCGTTTTCTCGGCAGTGTCGCCCGCTATATAATTATCGCGTTTGTGATGATCGCAGTACTGAACCGATTTGGTGTACAGACCGCTTCGATTGTTGCGTTGCTGGGTGCTGCAGGTCTGGCGGTAGGTCTGGCGCTGCAAGGGGCGATGTCAAACCTGGCTGCTGGCGTAATGCTGCTAATTTTCCGTCCCTATAAGGTGAATGATTTTATTGAGGCGGCAGGGCGCTTTGGTAAGGTGACTGAGATCGATATGTTTACCACTATTTTGCAGACATTCGATAACCAGCAGATCATCGTGCCTAACTCGCAGATCTGGGGCGATCAGATTATCAACCACTCTCACTACGATGTGCGCGGTGTCGATATGCACTTTGGGGTGGCTTACGCTGAAAGTACCGATGCCGCCCGGGCAGTGATTGAAGCGGTGCTGGCAAACCATCCCCACGTATTGAAAACACCGGCTCCGTTCGTTGAAGTGGAAACCCTGAATAACAGTTCAGTCGACTTTCTGGTGCGGCCTTTCTGTAAAGGCGAGCACTACTTTGATCTGCTTTACTCTGTGCCTGAACAGATCAAAAAGGCGCTGGATGAAAACAATATCGAGATTCCGTTCCCACACCGTAAAGTGATTCTGGTGAATGAGACGACTAAAGATCTTGTGTTATAAGTAACTTAAAGTATCTTTTCTAAGTTATTGATAATTTATTTTAATTTTATCAAAAAGCCCTGGTTTATTCAGGGCTTTTTTTGTTGTTTGAATTGTCCGCTCAGGTGGTTTTAACCCCGTTTCCAGCGGTGAAATTTCTCCAGCCAGCCGAGAATTTTTTGTGGCGCGTGCTTCTTTTTCCACTCCCCGGCAACAAAACGATTCGCTTCGTTAAGGGTTGGGTATGCGTGCAGAGTACCGAGAATTTTGTTCAGCCCCAGTTTGTGTCTCATCGCCAGAGCAAACTCTGGTAGCATCTCCGCAGCATGTTCACCCACCAGTGTGACTCCGATGATCTTATCGCTACCGGGTTTTAACAGTACTTTGACAAAGCCATAGGCTGCTTCGTCGGTGATTGCCCGGTCCAGTTCATCCAGATTGTAGCGTACCGCTTCATAGGCGACCCCCTTATCTATCGCCTGTTTCTCATTCAGGCCGATGCGGGCCACTTCAGGGCTGGTGTAGGTGGTAAAGGGGATGAGCGAGTAATCCACTTTGAATTTTTTAAACTGGCCAAACAGGGCGTTTACCGAGGCATACCAGGCCTGATGTGCGGCGGCATGGGTAAACTGATATGGGCCGATCACGTCACCGCAGGCAAGGATGTTGGGAATGCGGGTACGCAGGTAGTCATCCACCTGAATGGTGCCGCCGGATTTTGCGGTAATGCCCAGCTCTTCCAGGCCAAAGCCGGTAACGTTGGCAGTGCGACCAGTGGCGACCAGTAGTTTGTCAAAACCGATACGTTTTTCCTGATTATTGTGGCGACAGACCAGTTCAAACCCGGCTGGGGTTATCTGAAACCTGAGCGGCGTATGGCCGGAGCAGATACGGATGCCATCCTGTTTTAGCCGTGTTTCAACTACCGCAGCGGCATCCTGATCTTCACGGGTGAGTACCTGATTACCCCTGAAGAGAATTGAAACATCGCTGCCGAGTCGGGCAAAGCACTGTCCCAGTTCGCAACCGATAGCGCCTGCGCCAAGTACCAGTAAGCGTTCAGGACGCTGACGCAATCCCCATATAGTGTCTGATGTCAGCGGCTCAACCAGTTCTATACCGGGTATATCCGGGAGGGTTGGGCGGGCGCCGGTGGCAATAACGATGTTGCGGGTGGTGATGATCTTGCCATTTACTTCCACTTCCCATGGGCTGCGAATATGCGCATCACCGGTAATGCAGTCTACGCCGAGTAATTCGTAACGTGCGATTGAGTCGTGCGGCTCGATGGTTTTGATCACCCGCTGAACCCGCTCCATAACCTCGGCAAACTCATATTCAACTTCAGCTTTGCGGATGCCAAGCCCTTCGGCGTCACGGATATCAGCAAGGAAGTGGGTGGTACGGATCAGTGCTTTCGAGGGAACGCAGCCGGTATTAAGACAGTCACCGCCCATTTTGTGGCGCTCGATCAGGGTGACTTTTGCTTTGGTTGCAGCAGCAATGTAGGAGGTTACCAGTCCGCCGGCACCGGCACCGATGACCACCATGTTGGTGGAAAACGTTTTTGGTTTGTTAAAGCCTTTATAGACTCTGCGCTGCTTAACCGCATCAACAATGGACTTGGCGATCCAGGGGAAGAGTCCCAGCAGACAGAACGAGAGTATCAGGCCAGGAGAGAGGATATCACCCGGTTTTTCGATGGCTGCCAGCTGAGTGCCAGCATTGACGAAAACGGCGGTGCCCGGCAGCATCCCCAGCTGACTGACCCAATAGAAGGTGCCCGCTTTCATGCGGGTCATCCCCATAACCGCATTGATAACAAAAAACGGGAAAAGAGGTACCAGTCTCAGGGTGAACAGGTAAGATATACCATCTTTCTCAATGCCCCGGTTGATGGGGTCGATGTATCTGGAAAACTTGGTGGTTAATGGCTCCCGTAGCAGATAGCGGGAGATCAGGAACGCCAGGGTTGCGCCAATGGCACTGGCAAATGAGACCAACAACAGACCGGTTAACAACCCGAACACCGCGCCGCCTATCAGCGTCATCACGGCCGCGCCGGGCAGGGAGAGGGCGGTTACCACGATATAGATCAGCAAAAATGCTGCGACCGCTGTAAGACTGTTATCGGTAACCCAGCGCTGCAAGTCCAGCTGTTGCGATTTTACATACTCAAGATTCAGGTAGCTGCCCAGGTCTAACAGGAAAAAGGCACTGATCAGGGCTGCAATAATAACGACCAGAATGATTTTCTTAGTATTCATAAACAGATTTGCTCAGCAGAGGTTGGCGGTGTATTGGTTGTATTAAGGCCGTATCTTTCATGACCGAAGATAGTGTCATACAAAGCTGAAAATAGCCTGAAATAGTGATCCTATTAAGCGTGATAGGTTCAGCCCTGGGGGTGTTATTGTCTGCTGTCAGAGAGCTGTTTTGCAAATGCCAATAAAAAAGGCCTTTCATGGGCTCCAGAGGGAGGATGAAAGGCCTTCTATGCACCGAGTTTAGTTTCAACGATGGTTGTTGGCGGCTTCCAGGGTGTTTTCCATCAGTGTGGCGACTGTCATGGGGCCGACTCCGCCGGGTACCGGCGTGATCCAGCTGGCGCGCTGTGAGGCCACGTCATAGTCAACATCGCCAACCAAACGGCCATCATCAAGGCGGTTGATGCCCACATCAATCACGATAGCACCGGGTTTTATCCACTCTCCTTTAACCAGTCCGGGCTTACCGACACCGACAACAACGATATCTGCACGCTGAACGTGACCGGCAAGGTCCTGAGTAAAACGATGCGTTGTTGTGGTTGTGCAACCTGCCAGCAGCAGCTCAAGTGTCATTGGCCGGCCGACGATATTGGAGGCACCAACGATGACTGCATCTTTTCCGCGAATTGTTTCGCCAGTTGACTGTAACAGTGTCATCACGCCTTTAGGGGTGCAGGGACGCAATGCGGGTAGTCGTTGTGCAAGACGGCCCAGATTGAATGGGTGGAAACCATCGACATCTTTTTCCGGACGGATGCGCTCAAGTATTTCATTGGCTTCCAGGTGCGCAGGCAGTGGTAGTTGTACCAGAATGCCGTCAATGTTGGTATCGCCGTTCAGCTCGTCGACCAGATCCAGCAGCTGTTGCTGGGTGGTTTCAGCCGCAAGGTCGTAAGAGACCGATTCGATACCTACCTCTTTACAGGCGTTTTTCTTATTTCTGACGTAGACCTGAGAGGCTGGGTCGAAGCCAACAAGAACAACGGCCAGGCAGGGGGCAGGTTTTCCCGCGTCAATACGGGCTTTAACCCCAACTGCAACCTGTTCGCGAACATTTTGGGCAATCTGTTTGCCGTCAATTATCTGAGCGCTCATCTTACGAATGTTTTCCCCAGTCATTAATTTTGATGGCGCGGATTGTCTCATGGTTGCCTTTATCCTCCAAGGGGAATTAGTGTCTGGCTTGTTTCTATGGGGCAGAGGGCAGTCTTACTTAGAAGCGGCTGTGCTGCTGAGGCTTTTGGGTTAGCGTCTTCGGTATTGCTTTCAGTACTTTATATTCAACCCTGTTATAGGGCGTTCATAGGCGAGCTCTTATCAGCGCTTCTGGTGATGATTTCTACAAGCGCCGTCACCGGTGTATTTCCCGATATATCATCAACTTATCCTGGTGGGCTGTAACAGTAGGCTGTGGGATAGCTAAGTACCTTATTTTATTAAAATTTTAAAAAAGGGTGTTGACGGGATATAAAGCGATATATATTATGCGCACCACCTTGAAGGAGGGCGGCGATGCGCTTTATTGCAGATCGCTCTTCAAACAGGTCGGGCAGTGTCAGGCGCCCGTAGCTCAATGGATAGAGCACTCGCCTTCTAAGCGAGCGGTTGCAGGTTCGACCCCTGCCGGGCGCGCCAGTAAGGTCTGACAGAAATGTGTGTTGCAATGGTGGGCGTAGCTCAGTTGGTAGAGC
>NZ_JBNKYN010000069.1:0-24005 GCF_050300915.1 Amphritea sp. | reverse complement strand
CTCTTTTTCTGACGGCGGCTTGGCGCCGCCATTCGACTGACGGGGATGAAGATACCCCCTGGGCTACTCGGAAGCGGGGGGAGGGGGTGATTGCGTGATGGGGAGGGTGCCGCTGCGGATGTGGAGGTCGCGCTGCGGGAAGGGAATCTCAATACCGGCCTCTCTGAATGCTTTGTAGATCGCACCGTTAATCTGGAACTGCAACTCAAACTGCTGTTTGGTTGGCACCCAGTAGCGATAGGCAATATTCACCGATGAGTCACCAAAGTTTGCAATCCCCACCTGGGGGGCGGGTGCTTTCACTATTGCGGGGTTAAGCTCAAGTTGTTCAGTAATCAGTTCAATCGCTTTATCGGGGTTGGCCGAATAACTGATGCCAATTGAAGCCTCAACGATAGTGTTTTCAAAGGAGTTAACCAGCACCTCGCCAACAATATGTTTATTGGGGATGGTGATAATTTCACCATCTTCGGTGGATAGCTGCGTATAGGCCAGCCGAATCTCTTCAACCACGCCACAGACATCGTTACAGCGAATCGTGTTGCCGACGACAAAAGGGCGTGTGAGGATAATGGTGAAGCCCGCTCCGTAGTTAGAGAAAACCCCCTGTAATGCCAGGCCGATGCTCAGAGAGATGGCGCCGATGGCTGCGATAAAGGGGGCGACGCTAATGCCAAATTTGCCCAGACAGATTACCGCAACCATCGCTATCAGCAACAGCTTGACTGTACTGCTGATAAAGTTGCTAAGGGTGACATCAACATGGTTACGCAGGCACAGCCTGAGGGTTATTTTACCGACCCAGCGGGCAATGATCAGGCCGATAATCAGAATGATAATGGCACCGATCACCTGGAAACTATAGTTAACAAAGAAATCTATAATCAGGGTGTAAAACTGTGTCAGGGTGGCCAGCTCGTCCTGGATCATGGACGGGTCTCCTATATCAGGTACTCTGCTTCAGAGGTCGCTAGCTGGCATGGCGTCGAAAGTCAGGTTCGCAGCCGTCCAGCAGCTCAACAAATTCGATCAGTTGGTCGAGTTGTCGCTCATTGTATACCGGAAATCCGTTGCGCATAAGTTCATCAGCGGTTGCACCAGAGCCCACTTTGAGGGTGCCGGAGAAATTACCATCGTAAATTTCGAGGTTGCCGCAGGAGGGACTACGGGATTTTAGCAGGGCGCAACAGCAGCCCTCTCGCTGAGCAATCTCCAGGGTTTTTTCTGCACCTGCAAGAAACTGCGGTGTAACGTCTTCGCCATTAGTCGCGGTGATGCGCAGAGGAAACTTATCCTGAATCTCAGCGGCAAGTCGTGGAGTGGGAAGCCCGCCTTCCTGCTCTGGGCAGATTGGCACAAGGCGTCCCTGTTGCTGCAAGTGGCGGATGAAAACGCTATCTATCAGATTGTCTCTGCCATCGTAACGGACTTTACAACCTAACAGACATGCACTGATCAGTATTTTATTTTTTTTATTCATATTCAGTATGTGCATATGTGTGACGTGTTTAACGGTGCGGATTCTAACAGTAAAACGGCGCTGGGCAATTAAACTAACGCTTAAAGGTGACATTTGTATGATCCAGCGCAGTTTGATTTCGCTGTAATTGGGTGTGGAAAGCAAAAAAAATTCAAATTACTGTTTACGAATAAGATTGCTTTAGGGTATATACTTAGGGGAATACCCTTATTAATCCCTTAAAGGTCGATCACAGGGGTAGGGAAAGATAATAAAAATCAGGAATACCCGATGTATCTGAGTCTTACCGAAGAGCAGCAGATGATTCAGGACACTGCCCGTCGATTTGCGGAGAGTGAACTGGCGCCTGTCGCTGAGCAGCTGGATCAAACCAAAGATAGAAACATTCTCACTCACAATTGTCGTCAGCTTGCCGAGCTGGGATTCATGGGACTGAACATTGATGCCGCATATGGCGGCACTGAGGCTGGGGCCGTTGCTTTTAGTCTGGCGATCACCGAAATTGCCCGCGCCTGCGCATCAACAGCTGTGACCATGTCAGTCACTAATATGGTGGCTGAGGTGATTCAGGTGGTCGGTAGTGAAGAACAGAAACAGCAGTACCTGCCAAAAATTTGTAGCGGTGAGTATCTCAGCGGTAGTTTCTGCCTTACCGAAGCCAGTGCTGGTTCAGACCCGGCGTCGATGCGCACGAAAGCGGTGAAAACAGATAACGGTTGGGCGATTAGCGGTACAAAACAGTGGATTACCAGTGCGGAGTTTGCCGGCGTTTTTGTGGTGTGGGCGGTGACCGATTCTGAGGCGAAGAAAGGCCGGGGGATCACCTGTTTTCTGGTGCCTGCGGATACCGCTGGTATCACTGTTGGTCCTGCTGAAAAGAAAATGGGGCAGCATGGCTCCGCGACCAATGAGGTGCATTTTGATCAGTGTGAAGTGCCGGATTCTGCCATTCTTGGCAAGTTGAATGAGGGGTTTCGCATCGCGGTTACCGAGTTAGCGGGTGGGCGCATCGGTATCGGTTCGCTGGCTTTAGGCATCGGCCAGGCGGCAATGGAGTACGCCATCGCCTATGCCAAAGAGCGTCAGCAGTTTGGCAAGCCTATCGCTGATTTTCAGGGGCTGCAATGGATGATTGCTGACCGTATGACTGAACTTGAAGCTGCCCGTTTATTGCTGATGAGTGCTGCAGACCGCAAACAGCGGGGGCTGAGTTTTGCCAAAGAAGCGTCGATGGCAAAACTTTTCGCCAGCGAAAAAGCCAATCAGGCCTGTTATACCGCTCTGCAACTACTGGGTGGTTATGGCTATATGCAGGAATATCCACTAGAGCGTATGAGCCGTGATGTCAGGATCACTTCGATCTATGAAGGCACCAGCGAGGTTCAGCGGCTGATTATCGCCCGTGAAATACTCAATGCTGCAGGTTGAGGTGATTTTGTGAAAGCCCCCTTGCAAGGCCTGAAAGTGCTCGATCTTTCAACTCTGTTACCCGGTCCCTACGCGACTATGCTGCTGGCCGATCTGGGAGCGGAGGTTTTAAGGGTTGAGTCTGCTTCCCGGCATGATCTGGTGCGCAATATGAAGCCGCAGATTGAGGGGCAGTCCGCCGCTTTCAGTTATCTGAACCGGGGTAAGCAATCCCTGGCGCTGAACCTTAAACACCCTGAAGCTGCAGCCCTGATCCGCCAGTTGGTGGTTGAATACGATATTCTGATTGAGCAGTTCCGCCCGGGGGTTATGGCTCGTTTAGGGTTGGATTATGAAACCCTGAAACAGTCCAATCCTCAACTGATCTACTGCTCCGTTACCGGTTATGGACAGTCCGGGCCCTACCGCGACCGCGCTGGACATGATCTTAACTATCTGGCGCTGTCCGGTGCCGCCAGCCATATGGGGCGAAAGTCTACCGGGCCTGCCCCGATGGGGATGCAGGTGGCCGATGTCGCGGCGGGTTCTCACCCGGCGGTGATGGCGATTCTGGCTGCGGTTATTGGCCGGTATGGCAGTGGGGAGGGCTGTTATCTGGATATATCGATGGCGGATAACACCCTGGCGTTACAGGCATTGATGACACCGGCTGCGCTCAATGGTGGAGGTGATCCCGAGCCGGAGGGCAACTTCCTCAACGGTGGAGGGTTTTATGATTACTATCGTACAGCAGATAACCGCTTTATATCGGTTGGCAGCCTCGAACCTCAGTTTCGTCAGCGATTGGCGCAGGCATTGAATATTCAGGATAGCCCGCCACTGGAAGACCGTCAGTTTAAGACGCTGTTGCAGCAAAAATTTATCCATCAGGATCTGGATCACTGGTGCGAACAGCTGGCTGGGCTGGATATCTGCGTAGAACCGGTTTTAACCGTTTCAGAGGCGGCTGAACATCCCCAGTTTAATGCCCGTCACCTGATAGTGACCCGCGCCAGTGGTGAACGACAGGTGGACTCGGCGCTGGGGTTTGAAAAACAAACGATCCGCCCGGCGCCACGCTGTGGTGAGCAGGGGGCGCAGGTTATGCAGCGGCTGGGGTATAGCGCCACTGAGATTGAAAAACTCAGAGAGTCCGGGCTATTTGATTAACAGACTGAAACGCTCAATTTAAAAAGTGCAACGATAAAAGGATGAACTTACCGGATGGAACGATCTGACTTCCAGAGGGTAAGGCCTTAATAAACATAATAACGAGGCAGATAATGACTATTGCTAACTATCAGGAATTTTACGATTCCTTTACTCCGTCCATGATTGAGGAGCAGCTGATTGGTGACCTGAAGCAGGGGTTCAATGTTTGTGAAGAGATTTGCGATCGCTGGGCTAAAGACGAAGCCCGCGTGGCACTTAATTACGAGGGAGTTAGCCGACCCGCATCCAGTCACACCTTTGCTGAGCTGCAACGCAAAGCGGCTCAATTCGCCAATCTGCTGAGCACTCGGGGCATCGGTAAAGGTGACCGGGTGGCGTGTCTGATGCCAAGAACACCTGAATTGCTGGTGGTGGTTTTGGGCGTATTGCGGGCAGGAGCTGTCTATCAGCCGCTGTTTACTGCGTTTGGTGGGGGCGCAATCGAGTACCGGGTCACCCAGGCGGAGACAAAGCTGGTGGTCACCGATCCTGATAACATCGCCAAACTGGACAGCGTCAATGGCTGTCCGCCAATTCTGTTGTTTAATCGGGACAAAGCAGACGCTAAGTATGCCGCTTTAGACGATTTTGAAACTGAGCTGGGCAGTCAGAGCTCAACGTTTACACCGGTGCGAATCAGCGCAGATGATCCATTTCTGCAGATGTTTACCTCCGGGACCGTGGGTAAGGCAAAAGGCGTCGCCGTGCCTGCCCGCGCGCTGCTGTCGTTCTATGTTTACATGCGTTATGCCGTAGGACTGCATCCCGACGACCGCTACTGGAACGTTGCCGATCCCGGCTGGGCGTACGGCTTGTATTACGCTGTTGTCGGGCCGCTTTTGCTGGGTAATACCACACATTTTAATGAGAACGCCTTCACCCCGGAAACCACCTACGCCATGTTGCGGAAGTACAAAATCACCAACCTGGCCGCTGCGCCAACCGCGTATCGTCTGCTGATGGCCAATGACGGTCTGCTTGGCAAGGATGATACCTTTGATCTGCGTCTCGCAAGCAGTGCCGGTGAGCCGCTTAACCCCGAGGTAATCGGTTGGGTTGATCGTCGTTTAGGCTGCCCGGTAATGGATCATTATGGTCAGACTGAAACCGGTATGACCGCTTGCAACCATCATGATCTTGAACAGCGCATTGTCCGGGTCGGTTCTATGGGCTTTTCAATGCCAGGACACCGTGTTGTTGCGCTGGATAATGATCTGAATGAACTGGGCGAGGGGCAGATCGGCGAACTGGCTGTAGATATGGAAAAATCCCCGCTGTTCTTCTTTCCGGGCTATACCTGGGGCGAGAAAAATCCGTTCCGGGGAAAATACTATCTCACTGGCGATGTGGTGATCAGCCATGGTGATGGCAGCTACTCTTTCAATGGCCGGGATGACGATATTATCACCACCGCCGGATACCGTGTTGGGCCATCGGATGTTGAAAGCACATTGCTGGAGCATCAGGCGGTTGCGGAAAGTGGTGTTATCGGCAAGCCAGATCCGGAACGGGGGGCGATCATCAAAGCCTATGTTGTGCTGAAAGCGCAGTATGATCCCAGCGAAGAGCTGGCAGCAGAGCTGAAGAGTCATGTGCGCAGTCGTCTGTCGACCCATGCCTTCCCCCGTGAGATCGAGTTTATGCCGGAATTACCAAAAACGCCGAGTGGCAAAATACAGCGTTTTATCCTGCGCAACCGGGCGAAAGATGAAGCCGATGGGATGGCGTAACAATGCATCAGCTGAATGCCTTACCATCGGAGTACCGGGTTCGCAACCCGGACTTCGCGGTCGAAGCTGAGCGGGTCTTTTATCAGGCACCCTTTGTCCGGGAGCTCGGTTTTCAGCTGGTCAGTCTGGAGGCTGGTCGCTGTGAAACCCGCTTGATATTGCAGGATAAACATCTGCAGCAGGACGGTTATGTGCATGCCGGGGTGCAGGCTACGCTGGCAGATCACTCGGCTGGTACTGCGGCTGCAACCCTGTTAGCTGAAAACCAGATCATTCTTACGGCTGAGTTTAAGGTTAATCTGCTGCGGGCAGCAAAGGGTGAACGATTACGCTGCCGGGCCTGGGTGCTGAAGCCAGGAGCTAATCTGATCATTGCCGAAGCGGAGGTCTACTGTGTCAGCGATGATATCGCCGAGTTGGTCTCTAAAGCGACGGTGACGCTGGCGGTGGTCGACAGTCGCAAACAATAATAATGACAACGATAAGGCGGAGTTTTTTCTATGCCGGTGATGACAATCGAACAGATGAGCAGCTTTCTGGCTGAGCATTTTCCTCAGGGTGAAAAATTTGGCGTACTGACCGGATTGGGGGATCGCTGGGCGGAGATGAAACTGCCGGTAGATGATGAACATCTGCGTCCTGGTGGTACCGTCTCCGGGCCTTCAATGATGGCGCTGGCCGATGTCTGTATGTATGCAGCACTGCTGGGGCAGATCGGCCCGGTCGCGCTGGCGGTGACGACCAATCTGAATATCAATTTTATGAGCAAACCTGAGGCCGGTCGCGATCTGCTGGCCCGTTGTAACCTGATGAAGGTCGGTAAACGACTGGCGGTAGGTGAAGTGTGGATTCGCTCTGAAGGCTGCGAAGAGTTAGTCGCCCATACCACGCTGACCTATTCCATACCTGCGGAGCGTTGATCATGGATGAGATCAGGTGGCAGGAACGGCTGCTGAGCCTTCACGATGGCACTGAGATCTTTGCGCTGCATGGCCAGCACAAGCATAACGAAGGCTGGGACAGACCCACACTGGTGTTACTGCATGAGGCTCTGGGTCATATCGAACTGTGGAAAGATTTTCCGCAGCTATTGGCAGATAACACCGGTCTGGATCTGTTTGTCTATGAACGCCGAGGTTATGGCCGCTCATCACCGATTACCCTGCCGCGGCCGGATGACTATCTGGAGCAGGAAGGGCGGGACTGGCTTAAACCGGTGCTGGATGCCGCAGGGCTGGAGCAGGTCGTGCTGGTGGGGCACAGCGATGGTGGTTCCATCGCTCTGATCGGTGCAGCCAGTCTGCCCGAGCGGGTTGTCGCGGTTATCACCGAAGCGGCCCATATCCGCATCGACCCGCTAACCAGGGCGGGGATTATCGAAGCGCTGGAGTTGTACAACTCCACCGATTTGCCCAACAAACTGGCACGTTATCATGGTGATCGCACCGACCTGCTGTTTCGTGCCTGGCATGAAACCTGGCTACGGGAGCGCTTTCAGCCGCTGGATCTGACCGGCTGGCTGAAAGAGATTCACTGCCCGGCGCTGATTATGCAGGGAGAGGATGATCAGTATGGAGAAAGGGCACAGGTCGACGATATTGTCAGCGGCATAGGGGAGCAAGCCACAGCGCTGTTTCTGCCCGACTGTGGCCATGTGCCCCATCTGCAGGCCAAGGCTGCAACCCTTAAATCGATGAGTGAGTTTATTGAGTCGTTGGGTGTTTAAATGAAATAGATATCTTTTCAACAATTTCAGGAGCTTATTTATTCGAATTAGGAATTTTTCCTATATTTCATAACAGGCTTCCTCACATACTATCTACTTTCGATTTTTATGATAAAAAAATCATAAAGTGTTGTATTTATACAGGTGTTATATTTCATGAAAAAATCTCTAATTGTTGCTTCTGTGGTTGCTTTTTCTCTTGTCTCGGCAAATACCTTTGCAGCAGATGCTGGTGCTTATGTTGGTGCTTCATTGGGAAAGACCTCATCTTCTGCATTTGATGACTTTGAGACTCTCCCGGGTGTTTCCGTAGACGATAACGATACGGGTTATAAAATTTTTGCAGGCTACAAATTTAACACCAATTTCTCCGTCGAAGGTTCTTATACCGACCTGGGTGAGATTTCAGCGACTGACGGTATTGACAAGGTTTCTGCCTCAGTTGATACCTTTGGGGTCGCTGCGGTTGGTACCTTACCAGTAAATGAATCCTTTGGGGTTTTTGCTAAGGTTGGTTATCAGGCTTGGAACGTTGATCTTAAAGCGACCGGTATGAGCACACAGAGTGATGATGGCTCTGATGTATTTTATGGGGTTGGAGCGGCATACAATATGGAAGCTATTTCTATACGTGGAGAGTTTGAACGTTACGATATAGATGGAGAAAATTTTGATATGCTATCACTGGGTATTGCATATAACTTTTAATCTCTATCATTAATCAGGCGCTTTATAAAAGCGCCTGATTTTCGCTTTATTGATTTCTCCCTATCTTTACATGTCATTACTAAGACAATCAGAATTACCTTTAGAGCATTGCAATTGAGGTGACGGAAATGCTGATACCCTGCTGCAGAATGCTTAAATACTCCCTCTCTTTCTGATTATACAGAGACCGTTCAGCCTTCCAGTTGCGCCGCCTGGTTTACCAGAACAGGTAAACTCTCCGCCCGCATCTTGCTCATTACACGTGAACGGTGGACTTCGACGGTTTTCGGGCTGATACCCAGCTCTTCTGCTATCTCCCGGTTGGCTTTACCGCTTACTACCAGTGCCATCACTTCCCGTTCCCGTCGGCTGAGGGTTTCATAAAGCTTGCGCACCTGTTCTTCAAGCTGCCGGTCAGCGAACATCTCATCGGCTTTTTTCAGGGCGTTTTGCACCAGTGGGATCAGTACTTCATCATCGAAGGGCTTTTCCAGAAAGTCGATGGCGCCGTTTTTCATCGCGGTCACTGCCATGGGGATATCACCATGACCACTGAGTACGATAATGGGCAGGCGGATATCCCGCTCCAGCATAATTTGCTGCAGTGCCAGGCCATTGATTTCGGGCATTCGTACATCCAGTAGCAGGCAGCCCTTGTCGCCCTTGTAAGTATTCAGAAACTCCCGGGCAGAGGCGAAGCTCTGTACGGGCAGGTCGTCGCTTTCTAATAGCCACTGCATGGAGTCACGAAAATCATCATCGTCATCCACAATAAATACGGTGCCGCTGTATCGGGTCATGATGGTCAGGTCCTAGCCTTTTGCTGGAATTTTAATATAAAACTGAGTGCCGGTTTTGCCGTCGCTTTCTGCCCATAACTGCCCTCCGTGGGTCTCAATTATAGTGCGGGAGATCGATAATCCCATCCCCAGTCCGGTGGACTTTGAGGTGAAGAACGGCTCAAACAACTTCTCTAATATTTCAGTGGTGATGCCTTTGGCGTGGTCAGCGACTGAGATATAGATGCAATCTTTTACTTTGCGGGTGCTGATGATAACGGGACGGTGAGTTGTTTCACAGTCGTTATAGGCTTCGATCGCGTTGCGAATCAGGTTAACCAGCACCTGCTCGATCTGAATCTTGTCTGCTACGATAGGCAGGTCGCCGGGTTCCAGCTCAAACTCGAATGTGGTGTTGTGATCCAGCGCTTCCTGTTTGAGAAACTCCGCTATCTCCTGACAGCTTTCATTGAGGGAGAACTCCATTCGCTGATATTCGGTTTTTTTGACGAAGCTGCGCATCCGTTTAACAATTTCAGCTGCCCGTTTTGCCTGCCGGGTGATCAGTTCCATCGATTTACTGATCTCCTCAATGGAGCTGATGCGTCCCTCTTCAATACGGCGCATCGACCCGCGGCAGTAATTAAGAATCGCTGCCAGTGGCTGATTAATCTCATGGGCGAGGCCCGACGCCATCTCTCCCACGGAGAGCAGGCGGGCGATATGGGCCATCTCCAGCTGATTACGCTTCATCTCCTCTTCCGCTTTACGGCGCAGGGTGATATCCCGGCCAATGATCGAGTAATACTCGACCTGCATATCATCGTTGAGGTTGCGGTGGGCGATCACCTCCCGGATCTCGGCGGTGCGATCACGGCCCGAGGGCAGCTGCATCTTTATGCTGCCATACCAGGTGCCGTGGGCGGCTGCATGGCTAAGGGCATCCTGTACCAGAGAGGCAAATACTTTGGGCTCAAACATCTGTTCCAGATAGAACACCATCGGGTTCTCTTTCTCGGTGCCCAGCGTGATATAGGTCGCCTCGTTCATATAGGTCAGCTGCATGGTTTTATGATTGCAGAACATGATCATGTCGGAAGAGGCTTCTACCACCCGCGCCAGTCGCCGGGTCGCCTGCTGGGCCAGTGTCTGTTCGGTAACATCGCGGGAAACACAGACGACCTCAATCGGTTTACCCTCACTATCTCTCAGAGTACGGCTGGTGGTTTCCAGCCAGATATAGTGGCCGTTTTTATGCTTGTAACGATATACGTTGGTGTACATCCCTTTGCGGTAGCGAACAGAATCGGAGCGTTTGATCAGGTTGTCGGCATCTTCCGGATGAAACAGGTCATAGCCCGCCGTGCCGATCATCTCTTCGACGGTATAGCCCAGCATCCGTTCAACTGCCGGGCTGACATCGAGAAAGGTCCATTCAGTTGTCGGCGTATGGCGGGAGATCATGTCGGTGGATTGTTCCACCAGAAAGCGGGAGCGTTCTCCCTCATCCATTTCACTGATCGCTTTCAGATCTTGTTCTATACTCATTGACACTCGCTGATCAGGGAAAAACCCTTAAAATCTATTGTTTATCACGTAGCTCTGTCAGGTTTTGACTTAAGGCTAACTTGTTTCGTCAGGGTAATTACGTATTATAGTTGATGCAATAAGGGTAAACACTTAGCTGTGAGTTTTTAACAACCATTTATTAAAATAATAACGCTGTCGCTGCGGGTTTAATTCAGTGACCGCGATATTCAGGGCTAACTACTATGTCAACACACTCTAATCCCTATCAGTTCGGACTGGATAAAAACAGCGCGAACTTCTGTGCGATGAGTCCTTTAAGCTTCATTGAACGATCAGCCTGGGTATTTCCAAATCACACGGCGGTGGTGCATCAGCAAACCCGGAGAACCTGGTCTGAAACCTACAATCGCTGCCGTCAGCTTGCCAGTGCTCTGAGTCAGAAAGGGATCGGCGAGGGCGATACGGTTGCTGTTATGGCACCTAACCTGCCAGAGCTGTTTGAGGCCCATTTCGGCGTGCCAATGTGTGGCGCGGTACTGAATGCGCTGAATGTCCGTTTAGACGCCGAAGCGCTTGCTTTTATTCTGCAGCATGGTGAAGCGAAAGTGGTGATTGTTGATCGGGAGTTTTCTGAAGTGATCGGCAAGGCCCTGAAAATGATCGCCCACAAGCCATTGGTCATCGATATTGATGACCCTTATTTCGAAGGGGGAGCGCTGATCGGCAGTTGTGATTACGAAGCCTTTATCGCCACGGGCGACCCTCAGTTTGACTGGCAGATGCCGGATGACGAGTGGAATGCTATCAGCCTGAACTATACCTCTGGTACCACCGGCAATCCGAAAGGGGTTGTTTACCACCATCGTGGCGCGTACCTGAATGCGATGAGTAATATTGTCTGCTGGAATATGGGGCAGCATCCGGTGTACCTCTGGACTCTGCCGATGTTCCACTGTAACGGTTGGTGTTTTCCCTGGACGATTGCTGCCTCAGCGGGTGTCAGCGTCTGTCTGCGCCATGTCCGTGCTGAGGATATCTACGGGGCGATTAAACAGGAAAAAGTTAACCATTTTTGTGGCGCGCCGATTGTGCTGAATATGCTTAACAATGCACCGGATGAGATGAAGCAGGGTATCAGTCACAAGGTGAAAGTGATGACTGCGGGGGCTGCGCCGCCCGCTGCTGTGATTCAGGGAATGGAGAAAATGGGATTCAGCGTCACCCATGTGTATGGCTTGACTGAAACCTATGGCCCGTCGGTGGTGTGTGAGTGGCATCAGGAGTGGAATGATCGCTCTGATGAAGAGATCGCCCGTCTTAAATCCCGTCAGGGTGTGCGGGCGCCGATGCTGGATGGTCTGATGGTTGCCGATCCGAGTACCTTGGAGCCGGTCCCTCAGGATGGCCTGACCATGGGTGAGATCTTTATGCGTGGTAATCTGGTGATGAAAGGTTATCTGAAAAACCCCAGTACAACGGAAGAGAGTTTTTCCGGTGGCTGGTTCCACTCAGGTGATCTGGCAGTGTGGCATCCGGATGGTTATATCGAAATTAAAGACCGCTCCAAAGATATTATTATCTCCGGCGGCGAGAATATCTCATCGATTGAAGTGGAAGATGTGCTGTATCGTAACAGCAGTGTTATGGAAGCGGCGGTGGTTGCCCGGGACGATGAAAAGTGGGGCGAGGTGCCCTGTGCGTTTGTCAGTCTGAAAGAGGGCGCTGAGGTAACCGAACAGGAGATTATCGACTTCTGTCGGGAGAATATGGCGAACTTTAAGGCACCTAAGAAAGTCATCTTTGGGCCTTTGCCAAAAACCTCTACCGGCAAAATTCAGAAGTTTGTTTTGCGGGATAAAGCTAACTCGTAAGCATCTGGCCTGATGGTTGAGTTTGTCACAAACTACAATAAAGAGACCCCCGGGTCTCTTTTATTTTAAGTATTGTTTTATAGCTGGAAAGTGTTCAGCTCCAGATGCTCAGTGGTGGCTCATTCGACACCGCTGAGACAATATTTTTACAGGTGACGATGCCGATGGTGGCGCCATAGCTGTCAACCACCGGCAGTGTTTCAAGGTCGTAATGGTGCATCACCTGGGCAGCGCGGCGAATACTGGTAATAGGTTCTGCAGTGATAACATCGCCGGCAAGATACTGCTGGGCTGTCGAAATCTTGAGGAAGCCCAGATCTTCGTTGTCGAGTTTTAGTTGTTTTAAAATAGACGCATAGGAGATCATCCCGATAATGCAGTTATGACGGTTAACCACCGGTAACTCGTTAAACGGACTTTCCTCTATCTTCAGCAGGGCGTTATAAGCTGAAATCTCTTCTGGCAGGTTGGTGAAGGATCGGCTCATCACTTCATAAAGGTGGTGTAGTTCATCTTTTGGTTGGGCATGGATAAGCTCCCGGTAAGCATCTACCGCGTTTTGGTTGATACTCTGGAACGGCTGCGGCGTTTGTGCGAGCGGGTGTTCCGCCTCACTGGAGGCTGGCTGTATGGGCCTGATACGATAGAGTTGCTCAAGCGTATCGTGAAATGCGCGTCCATCAGGCCCGTATATAGAGAACATTCTGTACCTCCGCCGACACTTTATCGTCAAACAATCTGCCTGTGTTACGCTCTCAGGTAAATATTGGACCAGCTATCACTGGCTTATAGCGAATTTTTAATCTGGTCTCTTATCGTCTCAGCTTCCCGCTTACGCTCTTCGAGCCTCGCTATATCGCTGCTGGTGAGGTCTTTTTCTCGCATGGCGAAGTCTATTTGTCGCAGGGCTTTATTAGTAGCACCGATCAGCAGGAAATATTCGATCCGGGCTTCGTGAACGCCCAGGGTGTTTCCTGCAAGCCCCTGAGCCTCTGCCAGTTCATACCAGATATAGCTATTGGCAGGGTATTGCTGGCTGAGACTGGTGAGAATCCTGGCGGACTTTTTGAACTGGTTATTTGCTCTGAGCGCTTTAGCGTAAAGTTGTAGTACCGGGTAGCTGTCCGGGTAGATCTGGCTCAATAGTTCCAGTCGTTGCAGGGCGTCTTTTGGCTCTCCGGCTGCCATCTGTAGTTCGGCATAGCTGAGGCGGATATAGAGATGCTGCTTTAGGTCGTCCGGCAGACCGTCGAGTGCGCTCTTTGCCTGTGTATATTCGCGGTTTTGCATCAGTGCCAGAGCAAGACCATAGCGGCTTAAGGGATTACTTGTGGCGCTTTCCTGATAGGCTTTGATAAGCGCTTTAATATCGCTGGCATAATGCACCTCAACACGTTTCTTGATCAGTTGAAAATCATAACGCTGAGGTTTGAATGCGGGTTTAGGCAGCTGGCTGGCACGGTTTTCAGCGTCTGCGATACGGGATTCTGTCACCGGATGTGTGAGCAGAAACTCCGGTGGCTTCTGGCCGAGAAAACGACTTGAACGCTGAATCCGTGAGAACATGCGTGGCATGGCATAGGGGTCGAAGCCGGAATTGACCAGGTTGAGCATGCCGATGCGGTCGGCCTCCTGTTCATTGCGGCGGGTGAAGTTTATCCCGGCCTGCTGCCCGGCAGCCATTGATGAGGTGATGCCTGCCATGCCCGCCTGAGCATCAGCACTGGCGACCAGAATGCTGGCGAGAATGCCGGCCAGCATCAAAGGAGTATTGCGGCGACTTTCTTCCAGCTGTTGTGCGTAATGGCGCTGAGAAAGATGTGCCAGTTCGTGAGCGATAACAGAGGCTAACTCCTCCTCATCTTTTGCCCCAAGCAGCAGTCCGGCATTAATCCCGACAACGCCACCGGGAACCGCAAAGGCGTTGAGCACCGGATTGTCGAGGACGATCAGTTGCAGGCGATGATCCTGTAACTGGCTGTTGGCCGCAATCTGCCAAAGCAGGCTATCGATATAGTTAACGATAAGTGGGTCACCATATTCCGGAACCTGACCACGTAGTAATCGGGCCCAGGTGCGCCCCAGCTGGAACTCCTGTTCCAGAGATATGGTCGCCGAACTGTTGGCGATGACCGGCAGCTCATCTGCCTGTGTCAGGGTAACCGGGCTCAGCGCCAGAATACTGGCCAGCAGATAACGTGAAAGTCCAGTTCGCAAATTGTTAATCCTTATCCTTAGTGACTGCAGTAACAAAAGCAGTTAAGCGCAATTATGGATTATAATAACCCACTTTTTGGTATATATTGCTGGCCTCTTATCTGCATCAGGAGTAGCTCTATGACTGAGACCCACTGGGATGAACAGCTCGATGCCCGCGGTCTGAATTGCCCGTTGCCGTTGTTGAAAGCGAAACAGGCACTGCATAGGCTCAAGCCGGGTGAAATTCTCAAAGTGGTAGCAACTGATGCTGGCTCTCAGCGTGATTTCAAGGCTTTTGTCGACCAGTCTGACCATCAAATGTTGGAATCGTTCAGCCATGATGATCAGTATACCTATATTATCCAGCGCGGCTAACAGGAGCAAAGCGTGAGAAAAATTTTCAGTAGATGGATCGACGATTACTTCTCCAATGAGGAGGTAATGCTTTTATTGGTACTGCTGGCCGGTGCTCTGGGCGTTATCCTTTATCTGGGACAGGCGCTGACGCCGGTGTTTACCAGTATTATTCTGGCGTTTCTGATGCAGGGGATGATTGTCTGGCTTAAAGAGCACAATGTGCCCCATCTTGCTGCGGTACTGCTGGTATTCACACTCTTTATCGGCGTATTGCTGTCCCTGTTGCTGTTTATTATGCCACTGGCCTGGAAGCAATCGGTTAACCTGTTTAACGAGTTGCCCGGAATGGTGGCGCAGGCGAAACAGGTGTTGTTACTGCTGCCTCAGCAATATCCGGATATCTTTTCTGAACAACAGATCACTCAGATTATTGATCTGGCAACAACCGAACTCAGAAAGCTGGGGCAGATGGTGGTGACCTACTCGCTGAGTTCGATCACCGGCCTGATTGCACTGCTGATCTATGTAGTACTGGTGCCGATTCTGGTGTTTTTCTTTCTTAAAGATGGCAGTAATCTGGTGCGCTGGTGGGTCTCTTTTCTGCCGCAAAAGAAGGCGATGCTGACCCAGGTGTGGAACGAGATGGATCAGCAGATCGCCAACTATGTCAGGGGGAAGGTGATTGAGATCGTCATTGTCGGCTCGGTAACCTATGTAGCGTTTGCCTTTTTGGGCATCAACTATGCAGCGCTATTGGGCATCATGGTCGGGTTATCGGTACTCATCCCCTATATCGGAGCGGCACTGGTGACCTTGCCGGTCGCGCTGATCGGCTTTTTTCAGTGGGGTTGGACCAATGAGTTCTGGTACCTGATGCTGGCCTACGGCATTATTCAGGCGTTGGATGGCAATGTGCTGGTGCCGCTGCTGTTCTCTGAAGCGGTTAACCTCCATCCGGTGTCAATTATTATTGCCGTGCTGGTATTCGGCAGTGTCTGGGGTTTTTGGGGGGTGTTTTTCGCCATCCCACTGGCTACGCTGATTAAAGCGATTCTGAATGCCTGGCCAAAAAGCCATGCTTTTATACAGGATGGCAATAAGGCTGATTCGTAACCAGCCAGAGACAATAAAGCCGGCATCAGCCGGCTTTTTCGTTGTCGGTGCTAAGGACTGAGTTTAAAGTCCCCTGGCCGCTTCTAACACCTCCGCGACATGCTCCTTGACCTTGACCTTGCGCCACTCTTTGCGCAGTACGCCGTTAGCATCAATCAGGAATGTGCTGCGTTCAATGCCCAGATGTTCTTTGCCATAGAGTTTCTTCAGTTTGATCACATCAAACAGTTTACACAGCGTTTCATCCGGATCACTAATCAGCTCAAACGGGAAGGACTGCTTCGCTTTGAAGTTCTCATGGGCGCGCATACTGTCGCGGGAAACCCCAAAAATCTGCGTGTTGGCTGCCTGAAATTCGCTATACATATCCCGGAAGTCCTGGCCTTCAGTGGTACAACCGGGGGTGCTGTCCTTCGGGTAGAAATAGATTACAACGTTGGAACCTTTCAGTTCGGACAGCGTCACAGTGGTGTTGCTGGTGGCTACAGCGGTGAAGTCGGCTACTGGCTGATCAATGGTTGGCTGGCTCATACTTATTCCTTAAAAAATCTGTCTTAAAAACTACGCTTATCTGACCGAGATCAGTTAGAATGATACGCTTTTTATACGATAACAGATTACACAGTTTTGGCAGCCCCTGAAAATATCGTTTTTTTGAATATTCAGAATACGCTAACTTATTGAGCTTAAATGGGTTGAGCCGCAAATCGCAGCCAAGTACCATAGGCCATTCTGTATACCTCTTGATGGAGACCATGATGATTACTGGCAGCATTGTTGCTCTTGTTACCCCGATGAATTCTAACGGTGATGTCGATTGGGACGCGCTTGATAAACTGGTAGATTTTCATCTGGAGAAGGGCACCGACTCAATTGTCGCCGTAGGCACCAGCGGCGAGTCTGCGACACTGAGTTGTGATGAACACTGCAAGGTAATCAAACGCGTGGTTGACCGTGTAGGCGGAGCTATTCCGGTTATTGCCGGTACCGGTGCGAACTCTACCCGTGAAGCGATTGAGTTGACTGAAGCGGCTAAAAACGTTGGCGCTGATGCCTGTTTGCTGGTGACCCCGTACTACAACCGGCCAACTCAGGAGGGTTTGTATCTGCACTTTAAAGCCATTGCTGAAGCGGTTGATATTCCTCAGATTCTTTATAACGTTCCTGGCCGTACCGCGTGCGATATGCTGCCTGAAACGGTGTTGAGACTGGCTGAAATATCAAATATCGTCGGTATCAAAGAAGCTACGGGAAATCTTGAGCGGGCTAAAGCCCTGATAGAAGCGGCGCCAAAAGAGTTCGCTATCTACTCCGGTGATGATGAAACAGCCGTTGAGTTGATGTTGCTGGGCGGCGATGGAAATATTTCGGTGACCGCCAATGTGGCGCCTGCGCAAATGGGTGAGCTGTGTCGTCTGGCGATTGCCGGTGAGGCCGAACCTGCACGTGCGTTGCAAGCGTCGCTGATGCCATTGCATAAGGCGATGTTTGTTGAGGCTAACCCGATTCCGGTGAAATGGGCTGTCGCTGAGATGGGGCTGATGGGGCAGGGTATTCGTTTACCGCTGACTGTTCTGTCTGAGCAATATCATGATCAGGTGCGCGATGCCCTGAAAGCCTGCGAAATTATCTGAAACTAACGGACGAGCATAATGAGAATAATTGCCTTGTTGCCTCTGGCGGCAGCTGTGTTGAGTATTGCCGGATGTGGTTCATACTCAAATCCGATTTACGGCGAGAATGGACTTATCAATGATCGCAGCCAGAATTATGAAGAGGCCAAGGCAACCAAGCGGCTCGAGCTTCCACCTGCGATTCAAACCCGTTCCAAAACGATGCAGGATGCGCTGGAGATTCCCAATGCGGGCCAGACTGCCTCACAGCGTACTGCTGAGTTTGTTGTGCCCCGTCCTGAGTTTTTCTATGCCGATGCGGGTAATGGCAGTGTTAATCTGAAGCGCCTGGGCGATGAGAAAGTATTGATTGTTGATGAACCGATTGCTGATGTCTGGGTTCAGCTGCAGGACTTCTGGCGCTTTAACAATGTTGCACTGGCTAAATCCGCGCCGCAAGAGGGCGTCATGGAGACCGACTGGATCGATACTGCCGGGGAAGAGTTAAGTTTTGTCGATAGCATGATAAAACATCTTACCTTCCAGGATATTGAGGGGCCTGTCAGCGATAAGTTGCGTGTCTCTGTTCGTCCGGTCGCCGATGATTTTAATCGTACCTCAATCTCGATGCAGCATATCCGGGTTGCTCAGGATCAGAAAGAGCAGCCAGTGAACTGGACCGCTGATGGTGCCGATGTTGGTTATAAAACCGATATGATGTTTGAGATGCTGCGTTATCTGAGCAAATCTACCACTAATGCCAACGGCAGCCTGAGTATGATGGAACTCAAACGCCAGCATAATGACCGGCCGCAAATGGGGCGTGATTCTAAAGGGTTCCCCGCGCTGAAGATTACTGTACCGGTTGATCAGGCCTGGGCTCAGATTAACAAAGCAATCGATAAAACCACTCTGGATGTCGGTACCCGGGATCAGCAAACGGGTGTGATCTATATGACGTATACCACCTCAACACCGTTTGAGGATACTGAAACAATGGGCTTCTTTGAATGGCTGCACTCAGATCGTAAAGCGATCACCTTTAGTTCAGGTCGTATCGGTGAAATATTAGGCTTCGGCGGCAGTGAAGAGGTAACTGATGGCCCTTCATATAGTTCGAAGCAGTATGCGGTAGCTGAGGGCGACAGCGCTGCTGCAGAGCAGTACACCGTCGATGGGACGTCTGACCAGGCCAACAGTAATGGCTATAAAATCTGGTTTGCAGGTAAAGTTATCTATGTGTTCGGAAGTGCTCAGGATGGCGTCTATAACAATGAGTCAGGTAAATATGAACATGTGGGTCAGTATCAGTTGCATATGAACCGGACCGCTAATGGCGTATTCCTGACGGTTAAGACTCCGGATGGATTATCTGCTCCCGCTGTGATTGCTGATGAGATTCTCTGGGAGATCAAAGATCAGATTTGAACGCCGGGCCGGGACTGATACCGGGTGTTGGTTTTAATATGAAAGGGCCTTTTTGCTAGTGGCCCTTTTTTTTCAGAATTTTTCTGCGCGTATTTTTGATGATTCAAAAGTCTGGGTTTATTTAATGAGTAGAGGTAGATAGCGATGCAAGCCGTATTTCTTGATCTTAATAGCCTGGACTGCGATGACCTTAACCTGTCGGCATTAAAAGCGGAATTCAGCGATTTTACCGGTTATCCGGCTACCGCACCCCAGCAGGTGGCAGAGCGGATCGCGGGCGCTGATGTGGTTATCGTGAATAAAGTAGTTCTGGACCGGGAGACGCTTTCTTCAGCCACGCAGTTGAAGCATGTCTGTATCGCGGCAACAGGCACGAATAATGTTGATCTGCAGGCGGCGACAGAACTGGGAATCAGTGTATCTAACTGTCAGGCCTATGGCACGGCTTCGGTGTCTCAGCATGTAATGGCATTGATGCTGGCGCTGCATACAAATTTGATCCGTTATAATGAGGCGGCTCGTAATGGACAGTGGGCTCGTGCGCAACAGTTTTGCCTGTTGGATTATCCGATTCAGGAACTCAGTGGCAAGACTCTGGGGATTGTGGGATATGGTAATCTGGGCGCCGGGGTTGCGCAGCTGGCGGGTGCATTTGGTATGGATGTCCTGATCGCTCAACGCATCGGCGGTGATTCCATTGGTGGCCGGGTTGCATTGCCAGAACTGTTGCCGCAGGTTGATGTGCTCAGTTTGCACTGTCCGCTCACCGAAGAGACTCGCGATCTGATAGATGCGAACGCCATTGAGCAGATGAAAACAGGGGCCTTTCTGATTAACGCTTCCCGTGGCGGAATCGTCAATGAGAGCGATCTGGCTGATGCTCTGCGCCGGGGTAAACTGGCTGGCGCGGCAACTGACGTGCTATGTGAAGAGCCACCGGTGAATGGTAATCCGTTACTGGCGGATGATATTCCCAATCTGATTATTACGCCTCACAGTGCCTGGGGGAGTGTTCAGGCGAGGCAGCGGATTGTTGATCAGGTAACAGAGAGTATTGCCGGGTATAAATGCGGCGAGATGATCCGTCAGGTAAATTAAAGCCGGTTCAGCGCGGATGTCAAAAGGGTACTTTCGAGCTAAACGATAGTGCTTCACCGGTGATCGGATGGCTGAAGCTGAGTGTTTGAGCGTGCAGTAGTAAACGTTCTGAGCGGGCTATATGCTCTGGTGCGGCATAAAACCGATCCCCCAGAATCGGGTGACCCAGAAACTGCATATGCACCCGCAGTTGATGCGATCGGCCGGTAATCGGGGTGAGTTCTACCCGGGTCGCGTTATCCAGTGGCTCAAGTATCCGCCAATGGGTCTGTGCCGCTTTACCCTGCTCATGATCGATAATCTGTAATGGCCGGTTGTCCCAGTCACAACGCATTGGTTGATCGACAGTACCGCTGGTCTGTTGCTTCTCTTGTAGCAACAGACCAGCCACTATCGCCTGATAGGTTTTGGCGGTTTTGCGTTCCTGAAACTGAATGCTCAGGTGTCGATGGCTGGCCGGATTTAATGCCAGCACCATCACGCCTGAGGTTGCATAATCCAGTCGATGAACAATTCTGGCCGTTGGAAAACTCAGCTGGACTCTGCGCCAGAGACAGTCCTGTTTATCCTCTCCGCGGCCAGGTACAGATAGAAGGTCTGCTGCCTTATTCACCACAACGATCTCTGCGTCGGCAAAGAGAATATCCCTGTCATCGATTGCGGTAATCATCTCAGCGGCTGATGCCTTTGCCAGTAAAGAGTTTCTTTTTCGGGCTTTTTTTCTTGCCGCGAACAAACAGTGCCATCGATTCGACATGGTGAGTTTGCGGGAACATATCCATCACCAGAAACTCCTGCAGCTGATAACCCTCTTCATTGAGTAGCTGGCTATCCCGGGCAAGGGCACCCGGATTACAGGAGATGTAGAGGATCAGTTCGGGTTTGAGACGACAGATCTGCGGGATCAGTGAAGCCGCGCCGGTACGGGGTGGGTCGATAATGATCTTGTTGTAGTCCTGTTTGAACCACTGTAACCCCTTGAGGTCGTCGGCCAGGTTGGCGCAAAAGAAGCGGCAGTGGTGTAACTGGTTCTGTTGAGCATTACGTTGCGCCTGTTCTACCATACTCAGACTGCCTTCCACGCCTGTTACCAACGCACCTGAGTGAGCCACTGGCAGAGAGAAGTTGCCGAGGCCGCAGAACATATCGAGCACCCGGTCTTCAGGTTTGAGATCCAGCAGTTGGCAGGCTTCGCTGATCATCTGCTGGTTAATGGAGGCGTTCACCTGAATAAAGTCGCCGGGGCGAAACGCTAACACCTGTTCTCCCAGATGGTAGCTCGACAGTTGAGCGGGGGCGTCACTCTGTTCAGCACCGATAACCTGATACTGCAGATTCAGCGAATAGTGATCGGCCAGCTCCGTGAATATCTCCAGGTGCTCGTCGGTTAAACGCCGTTTCAGCCGCAGTGACAGATAGCCATCCTGATCGCCAAGATTCAGGTCAAGCTGGGTAATATATCTGATGTCGCCACTGTCTCGAAGCGCCTCGCGTACCCGACTGAATATATCGCTAACCCGTGCATCCAGCACCGCACAACTATCAATCTGGGTTAGCAGGTGGCTGCCGCGGCGGCGAAAACCGATGATGGGTTCACCATCGGCCAGCTGATTGATGCCAATGCGAGCGCTGCGGCGGTAGTGCCAGCTGACGGCGGTCAAGGGTGCGCGGATGTTGGCCGGCTTTGTATGACCGATCCGTTCCAGCTGCTCCAGAACCTGCGTTTGTTTCAGTTCCAGCTGGGCTTGATTATCCAGATGTTGCAGATCGCAGCCACCGCACTGCTGATAATGGGGGCAGGCGGGCTCGATGCGGTGCTTGGAAGGGCTGATAACGGTATCAGCGTGACCCTGATAGAAACGTGCTTTTTCTTCTGTCAACCGTGCCAGAACCTGTTCCCCGGGGAGGGCATTGGCAATAAACGCCGTTTTCCCCTGATAGCGTCCGACACCGCGCCCATCATAGCTGAGGGAGTCGATATTCAGCTCTACCGGATCAGCAGGTAGCGGATGAGCCGGCTTTCGGGCTGGCGGTTGTTTTATAGTGCGGGAACTGTTCGGTTTCATGTACTTCTCCTGACGAAGGGCGGATTCTACCAGTGCGAGGGGATTAAAGCATCCTGAGGGTGGGGCGCATCAGCGGGTAAAACCCATTCGGCAGGTGAGCGGGACAGTATAAATAGGTTTTTCTGCGTAAATGTTTTATCGGATGAGGGTTCTGGGTATAAAATTGGCCTGAATTCTATCTATATCAGAGCAAATATATGTCACAGGAACACCCGTTTGCACCCTTTGTACGCATTTTAGGTAAAGGTAAGCAGGGCTCACGCTCGCTGACGCAGGTTGAGGCCCGTGAGGCGATGGAGATGATTCTGGATGGGCTGGTTGAGCCAGAACAGCTGGGAGCATTTCTGATGTTGTTGCGGGTTAAAGAGGAGTCTCCGGAAGAGCTGGCTGGATTTGTTGAAGCGGTGCGGGGGCGTTGTGGTGCACCGCAGGCATTAACCGTCGACCTGGACTGGTCAACTTATGCGGGTAAGAAACGTCAGTTACCCTGGTTTATTCTGGTGGCGCTGCTGCTGGCAGAAAGTGGCATCCGGGTGTTTATGCATGGTGCCCGGGGGCATACGCCGGAGCGAATCTACACCGAAGACTGTCTCGCCCTGTTTGGGATTCAGGCCTGCCACCGTTGGGGCGAGGTCAGTGAATCCCTTGAGGCATCAGGGTTCGCATTTATGTCGATCGAGACACTCAGCCCGGAGATGAGCAGAATTATTAATCTGCGACCGGTATTAGGGCTGCGCTCGCCGGTACACACCCTTTGTCGGCTGATTAATCCGCTGCTGGCAAAGCACACGGTGGATGGCGTATTTCATCCTGCTTACGGCCCAATGCATCAGAAAACGGCTCAGTTGCTGGGGGTTGAGAACGGCCTGACAATTAAAGGCGATGGTGGTGAAGCTGAGGTGAAACCGGATGCTGAGTGTGATCTGCAGTGGACTCGTGGCAGCGAGTACAGCACTTCCCAATGGAGCCGCTATTATCCCCGCCGTCTGGTAAAACAGGATCTTAATACTGCTGACCTGCTCGGACTGTGGCGTGGTGAAACAACGGATGAGTACGGCGAAGGGGCAGTAATCTCAACGCTGGCGCTGATACTTAAGTTGTTAAACAAAGCGGATAACGATGCCGCCTGCTTCTCTCTGGCAGAACAGATGTGGCAGAGTAGGGATAAGGAGCGATTCTGAGATCGGAAAGCCAGCTTTCCTGGCTAGAGGTCACTGCGAGACTTGTTAGTCGCTAGGCGCGGCAGAGCTGCTTGCTAGAAGAAACAAAATCTAATTAGCTTCTTGCTTTTTCTCGCAACCAGCGGGAGCCGCAGGCGCCGTTTTAGCAAGCAACGGAGTTGCGTCTTGCGGCTGGTTTTGCCGCCTCAATCCCTTCTAAGCTTATCCGATACCGCGATAGGGCTGGGGAAGTTGAAGATCACGACATAGGTTGATAGCAGGAATGTCAGAATTGCGGTGGCCTGAATAACGTGAGAGGCTTCCTGTCCGATCATTGCTGCACTGGTTGCCATGTAGGCGATCAGTAGCGAGAACTCACTGATCTGTCCCAGACGAAAGCCCACTTCCCACGCCAGCTTATTGCTCTCACTGATGCTCTGTAACAGAAAACGGAACACGATCGGTTTGATTACCAGCACCAGAACTGCCAGTATCAATGCCGGGATAATGATCTGCCCCAGCAGTCCC
>NZ_JBNKYN010000068.1:0-24332 GCF_050300915.1 Amphritea sp. | reverse complement strand
TGACCACTAGCAGGCGCGTAGCGCCGTTCTAGCAAGCGGCGCAGCCGCGTCTAACTATTTAAACGCCAGTGTGTACCCCGCATTCGCCAGATACCCTGCTTCCTGCTCCAGATCAGCCTGTGTCAGTGGCTGATGGCTGAGCCAGTTGTCCGGGAAGACCAGCGTCAGTTCGTTGTCCTCTGCGGTCAGGTGGAAGGCGGGCAGGCGTTCACGGCTGCGGCTGCGGTTGAGTACAAAGGCCAGTCTTAAGAGTATGGTCAGACGGCTATAGTGCTTCGCCTCCCGAGGCAGTAGCTGATCAAAAGTAGCCGTCGGAAACTTACGCCGGTGTCCCTGTACGATAGCGGCCAGCTGGATCTGCTGTCGCTTGGTAAATCCAGGCAGGTCTGAGTTCAGTACCAGATAGGCACTGTGCTTATGGTATTGGCTATGGGCGATGGTCAGTCCGGTTTCGCAGCAACGTGCTGCCCAGCTGAGCATGTTGTGGTACTCGTTGTTATCCAACTTCCAGCTTTCTCTTACCTGTGTCAGTGAGATCAGCGCGGTCTGTTCAATGCGCATCGCCTGTTCCTGGTCCACTCGATAGCGTTGCATCATCGCATTGATACTGCGTTCACGAACGTCCTCGTGACGCAGCCGTCCGGCCATATCGTAGAGCAGGCCCTCCCGTAGTGCACCTTCAGAAAAACGGATCTCTTTGATCCCCAGCGATTCAAAGGCCGCGGATAAAATAGCGATACCGGCGGGGAATACCGAACGACGATCCTCTTTTAAGCCATCGATATCGATCTCATCGACATGGTTATAGCTGAGAATCTTCTCTTTCAGTTGTTGCAGCGCCGCAGCATTGACTTTGTCGGTTGCATAGCCGAGGGTGATACAGGCGTTGCGCACCGCTTTGATGGTTCCGGATGCGCCTACGCAATCTTCCCAGCCCAATTGCCGATAGGTGCGTTTAATGGTTAACAGTTCACGCAGCGCGCCAAACACCGCCAGCTGAAAGTTCTTTTCACTGATGACGCCATCCGGGAAATAACGGTTATTGAAGCTGACGCAGCCCATCTCCAGACTTTCCAGCTCCAGCGGTTCAAAGCGTTCACCAATAATAAACTCAGTGCTGCCGCCGCCGATATCGATTACCAGGCGGCGACCATTATCCCCCGCCAGGGTATGGGATACGCCCAGGTAGATCAGGCGGGCTTCCTCAATACCGGCGATCACTTCGATGGAGCAGCCCATAATCTTTTCCGCTTCGAGAATAAAATCATCACTGTTGACCGCTTCCCGCAGGGCATTGGTGCCGACAATCCTGATCTGTTGATCAGGGATATCCCGCACGCGCTGGGCGAAGCGTTCCATACACTCCAGCCCCCGTTGAATTGCCTCGGCGGATAATATGCGGTTTTCATCGAGACCGGCAGCCAGTTGAACCTTTTCAGATAAAAGATCGATCGGCTGAAGCTCGCCCTGAACAAGTTTTGCGACTACGATATGAAAGCTGTTGGAACCCAGGTCGATCGCGGCCAGTAGTGATTGCTCGCTTGGGCTGGTGGTTGTTTCCTGATTCATGTGCGTATGCTTCAAATAAGATAATAGACCCATCTTAACAGATATATGTTACTGATTAGAGAGGAACGCGCCGTGATATTGATGTCTGCGGTATTCCCTGCATATTCACAATCCTTTAATGACAGTGTTATGATCGGTAACTATTAATATTGAGTGAATCTCACTGTAGAGGCTTTTTATGAGTGAAAATATTGTTAATGTGACCGATGCTTCCTTTGAAGATGATGTATTGAAAGCCGACGGTCCGGTGCTGGTTGATTACTGGGCTGAGTGGTGTGGCCCATGCAAGATGATTGCGCCTGTATTGGAAGAGATTGCCAAAGATTATGATGGCAAACTGAAAGTATGTAAGCTGAACATTGATGAAAATAATGAAACGCCGCCAAAATTCGGTATTCGTGGCATTCCGACACTGATGCTGTTTAAGGATGGCAATGTTGAAGCGACTAAAGTGGGCGCGCTGTCTAAATCTCAGTTGGCCGCTTTCATTGAAGACAGTATTTAAACGCTGATTTTACGACCTTAGTCGGTAAAAAGTGCAGGGGGTGACCAGGATCATGGTTTGCTCCCTGATTTACTGGACTCTTTTTAACCAACGCATTATAGTGTCACTTCCAAACACCGGATTCTCTTCCAGGACACTTCACTTCCAGTACATTGGACAACTGCTCTGGTTAAGAACTCCGATTTCACTTTATCAATTCAATCTGATCTGGATAGTTCTTCATCTATTCCGTTCAAGGCACATTCTTGTCTTCCAACACTACACAAATACCTATGAATCTTACTGAACTTAAAAAGAAAAGCGTTCCCGATTTGCTAGAGATAGCAAAAGAGATGGGACTGGATAATCTGGGCCGTTCCCGTAAACAAGATGTTATTTTTGCAATTCTGAAGCGTCATGCTAAAGGTGGCGAAGATATCTACGGCGATGGCGTGTTGGAAATATTGCAGGATGGTTTTGGCTTTCTGCGATCGGCAGAAGGTTCATACCTGGCAGGCCCTGATGATATCTATGTATCACCGAGTCAGATCCGGCGCTTTAACCTGCGTACCGGCGATACGATTTCCGGTAAAATCCGTCCGCCAAAAGACAGCGAACGTTATTTTGCCCTGCTGAAGGTTGATCAGATCAACTTTGATAAGCCGGAAAATGCCAAGAACAAAATTCTGTTTGAAAACCTGACCCCGCTGTTTGCGCAGGAACGGTTGAAGATGGAACTGGGCAACGGTAGTACTGAAGACCTGACTGCCCGGGTAATCGACCTGGTTTGCCCGATGGGTAAAGGCCAGCGTGCGTTGCTGGTGTCCCCGCCAAAAGCGGGTAAGACCCTGATGCTGCAGAATATCGCTAACTCGATCAAACGTAACAATCCGGAAGTACACCTGATTGTATTGCTGATTGATGAGCGTCCTGAGGAAGTCACCGAGATGCAGCGCACCGTGCGCGGTGAAGTGGTCGCCTCGACTTTCGATGAGCCGCCGTCACGTCACGTGCAGGTTGCTGAGATGGTGCTGGAAAAGGCTAAGCGCCTGACTGAACACAAACAGGATGTGGTTATCCTGCTCGACTCCATTACCCGTCTGGCCCGTGCCTACAACACCGTGATCCCATCCTCCGGTAAAGTACTCACCGGTGGTGTCGATGCGCACGCGCTGGAACGTCCTAAGCGTTTCTTTGGTGCGGCCCGTAATATCGAAGAGGGTGGCAGCCTGACCATCATCGCTACCGCACTGGTTGATACCGGTTCGAAGATGGATGAGGTTATCTTTGAGGAGTTCAAAGGTACCGGTAACTCTGAAGTGCATCTGGACCGTAAAGTGGCAGAGAAGCGGGTTTATCCTGCCTTCAACATCCGCCGTTCCGGTACCCGTCGTGAAGATCTACTGACCTCTGAAGATGAACTGCAGCGCATGTGGATTCTGCGTAAGCTGCTGGATCCGATGGAAGACTCTGCCGCGATTGAGTTTGTCCTCGATAAGCTGAAAGACTTCAAGACCAACGACGAATTCTTCCTCTCGATGCGTCGTTCCTGATTCATATCTCTGTTCTGAAAGGGTAAGCTTAGCGCTTGCCCTTTTTTATTGCTGAAAATTATGTCGAACCTGAAATACAAAGACCTGCGAGATTTTATCCACAGCCTTGAAAAACAAGGTGAACTGGTGCGTATCAGCGTCGAAGTCGATCCCAATCTGGAGATGACCGAGATCTGTGACCGGACACTGCGGGCCGGTGGCCCGGCGCTGCTGTTTGAAAACCCCAAAGGCTATGATTATCCGGTACTGGCAAACCTGTTTGGTACGCCCAGACGGGTTGCGCTGGGGATGGGGCAGGAGGATGTTGCCAGTCTGCGGGAAGTGGGCAAACTGTTAGCGATGCTGAAAGAGCCTGAGCCACCCAAAGGGATGAAAGACGCCTGGGAGAAGCTGCCGATCTTTAAGCAGGTGCTGAATATGGGGCCGAAAAAGGTTCGTAACGCCGCCTGTCAGACCCATGTGATTGAGGGCGATGATGTTGACCTGGGTAAAATCCCGGTACAACGCTGCTGGCCCGGTGATGCCGGTCCACTGGTAACCTGGCCGCTGGTGATTACCCGGGGGCCGAACAAGTCCCGACAGAATCTGGGTATCTACCGCCAGCAGGTGATCGGTAAAAACAAACTGATTATGCGCTGGCTGGCACACCGGGGCGGTGCGCTGGATTTCCGTGAGTGGAAAGAGCAACACCCGGGCGAGAGATTCCCCGTTGCGGTGGCGCTGGGGGCTGATCCAGCCACCATTCTGGGCGCGGTTACGCCAGTGCCGGATACACTGTCAGAATACGCCTTTGCCGGGTTGTTACGCGGTGGTAAAACCGAAGTCACCCAGTGTATTGGCAGTGATCTGCAGGTGCCCGCGAGTGCCGAGTTTATTCTCGAAGGCTATATCGACCCGGAAGAGATGGCCGATGAAGGCCCGTTCGGTGACCATACCGGCTATTACAACGAGGTCGACAGCTTCCCGGTATTTACCGTTGAGCGCATTACCCACAGGCCCGATCCGATCTATCACAGCACCTATACCGGTCGTCCACCGGATGAACCCGCCGTGCTGGGGGTTGCACTGAACGAAGTGTTCGTGCCGATTCTGCAGAAGCAGTTCCCGGAAATTACCGATTTCTATCTGCCGCCGGAAGGCTGTTCCTACCGCATGGCGATAGTCACCATGAAAAAGCAGTATCCGGGTCATGCCAAGCGGGTGATGCTGGGCGTCTGGTCGTTCCTGCGGCAGTTTATGTACACGAAATTTGTCATTGTCTGTGATGATGATATTAACGCCCGGGACTGGAATGATGTGGTCTGGGCGATTACCACCCGGATGGACCCGATCCGCGATACCACCCTGATCGATAATACCCCGATCGACTATCTCGACTTTGCCTCACCGGTTTCTGGCCTCGGGTCAAAAATGGGGATGGATGCCACCAATAAGTGGCCTGGTGAAACTACCCGGGAGTGGGGTGAGCCGATTGTGATGTCGTCAGAGGTAAAACAGCGGGTCGATGATATCTGGGATCAGTTAGGCATTAAGTGTGACTGAGCGTTACCAGATTACCGTTAACGATCAACATGTTGTTGTGGCTGAGGCGGGGCTGTCGATCTTCGATAGTCTGCGCAACGCAGGTTATACCATGCGTTTCAGCTGTCGCAACGGCGTTTGTGAAATTTGTAAAGCAACCCTGATAGCGGGCAGTATCCGCCAGCGTTATCCCGAGCTGGAACTGCAATTAACCGAGGGCGACCAACCCTCGCAGATCTTTGCCTGTACCGCCGTGCCATACAGCGATGTCAGGGTGAACATTGATGGGCTGCTACGCCCTGGAGAGTTACGAGTGAAAAAACTGGTTTGTAGTATCGCCGCAGTTGAACAGCTGAGCCATGATGTATACCGGGTGCGCCTGCACCTGCCGGTCACCGGTCGACATGCGATTGAGTTCCATGCCGGGCAATATCTGGAGATAATCTTACCGGATCAGAGCCGTGCTGCGTTCTCAATCGGCAGTGCACCGGACTTCAGCAGTGATATTGAGCTGCATATCCGCCGCTTACCGGAAGGCGAGATGTCGATCGCCATCATGGAGCATCTGCAGAATAACCCCAGCGTTGAGATCGAACTGCCAAAAGGTGATTGCTATCTCGAAGCCGGATCATTAAACCCTGATACCACCATTATTCTGGCTGCTGCCAGCACCGGCTTCTCGCAGATCAAAAGTATTGCTGAACACCTGCTGGCCAACCAGGTATCTAACCCGATTCATATATACTGGGGTGCCCGGGTCGAAGCGGATTTCTATCTGGAAAAACTGCCGCTGCAATGGGCGGCTGAACACAAAAATGTTCACGTTCACCTGGTGGTGAGCGAACCCGGCAACAGCCCCGGTTGGGGGGGACGCACTGCGCTGCTACCGGAAGCGATAGTGGCCGATTTTGAAAACTTCGACAATGTTGAGGTGTTCACCAGTGGCTCACCGGCGATGGTGTATGCGCTGCTTGACGCGTGTGAGGCTAAGGGCCTGCAGGACTCGCAGATTCATTCTGACGTGTTTGCCTACGCTCCGAGGCAGTAGAGCAGAACGCAACGAAGAGCTAGAAAAAAGCCGTTGTTAGATCGTCGCTGCGCGACTGGCCAGACGCGGCTTCGCCGCTTGCTAGTTGTTAGAAAAAGCGTAAAAACATAAAAAGAAAGAGAGCCGTTGGCTCTCTTTTTTTGTGGAAGCACGCAAGCATCTCCTCTGTACTCGCGATGATAGGGTTTTCTGATCATCAGTTCCATACCGTGTTCGATCATCAGTTTCATACCGTGTTCAATCATCTGGTTTTGTTTCGGCATCAGATCCGCTTGACTCTCTATTGCTGTTTCTGTAATTTCTGTCATTACAGAAATTAAGGAATTTAATCATGGTTCTTTCACCGACGATGCAAAAATTTGTGCTTCACTGGGGCGAGATGGGATCGCGCTGGGGGGTTAATCGCACGGTGGCGCAGATACACGCACTGCTTTATCTGAGTAATGCGCCTCTGACAGCGGAAGAGATTAGCGAAACCCTGGGTGTGGCGCGCTCCAATGTCAGCACCAGTCTTAAAGAGCTGCAGTCCTGGGGGCTGATCAGGATTACTCACATACTCGGTGACCGGCGCGATCACTTTGACTCACATAAAGATGTCTGGGATATTTTCTTCATCATCATGGAGGAGCGTAAAAAACGGGAGCTGGATCCAACCCTCACCGCACTGCGCGAATGTGTACTGGATGCCGAAGCGGATCAACAGACCCCTGCTGAAACCAAAGTGCGTATCGAACAGACATTGGCGTTTCTGGAGCAATCGACCGGCTGGTTTGATCAGGTTAAAAAGATGGAGCGCTCTACTATTCTGAAGCTGCTGAAACTTGGCAGTAAAGTTCAGCGTTTTCTGGGCAAGAAGGAAAACTAAAATTTTCCTGTTTGTTTCTGTTTTTACAGAAATTAAAGAAAGGAAACTGCAATGAACATTCTGCTTACCGGTGCCAGCGGGTTTGTAGGTCAGCATCTCTATAGTCGATTACGGCAGGAAGGTCACCGGGTTGTGGCTGCGGTCAGGGATGCTGCGCAGTTCAGGAGGGTGTTTGCCGACGCTGAAACACTAACCGTAGATTATAGCCGGGATCACAGTGCCAACGTATGGCTCCCCCGGCTGAATGGTATCGATATGGTGATTAACGCCGTCGGTATTATTCAGGAAAGCGCTACGCAGCGTTTCAGCGATCTGCATCAGAAATCACCCTCTGCGTTGTTTGATGCCTGTGAACAGGTGGGCGTCCGGCGAGTGCTGCAGATCTCCGCCCTCGGCGCTGAGGCAAACGCCATAAGCCAGTATCATCAAAGCAAGTTTGCAGCGGATCAGCACCTGGCAGGTAAAGACCTGGACTGGACCATACTCAGGCCCTCTGTTGTGTATGGTCCGGGAGCAAAGAGTACCGCCTTTTTCCGGGCGCTGGCTGCCCTGCCTGTAACGCCTCTGGTTAATGCCGGAGAGCAGCGGATTCAGCCGATTCATATAGATGATCTGGTTAAGGCCGTCATCGTCTGTATTGGGGATGACAAAACCCACAGGTCGCAGATTGACCTGGTTGGCCCGCAACCGTTGAGCTTTAAAGCATACCTGCAATACCAGCGGCAGTGGTTAGGCCTGGGTGATCTGCGACCGCTATTAATTCCGTATCGCCTGGCGCAGCCCTTAGTAAAGCTTGGTGGGTGGCTGAAAACAGGCCCTGTTAATGCTCAATCTCTGGATATGCTGATACAGGGCAACACCGCGCCGGTTGAACCGCTGGTTGAGCAGTTAGGGTTTACGCCCCGCAGTGTCGAGAGCGAGCTGCAACGAATCCCGTCACAAGTTGCCGATCGCTGGTATGCGGGTCTCTATTTTATGCCCGGCGTATTACACGGCTGTATCGCGCTGCTATGGATAATGACTGGCCTGTGTTCGCTGCTGTTCTATCCGGAGGCAAAGAGCCTGGAGATCCTGTTTCAGGCGGGTATTGAAGGGCTTCCCGCCACGCTATCACTGTATGCAGGCGGAGCGATAGATCTGCTGCTGGGATTGGCGATGTTGCATAACCGCTGGCTGAAGGCGGCGCTGATAGGGCAGTTGCTGCTCACCATCGCGTATACATTGATTATTAGTTGGCTGCTACCCGAATTATGGCTGCATCCGTTTGGCCCGGTGACCAAAAACCTGCCACTGATGACAGCTACCCTCTGTTTACTGGTGATATGGAGAAAAGTGTAATGGAATACCTGATTATTAAATGGCTGCACATACTCAGCGCTATCCTGCTGTTTGGCACAGGATTAGGCAGCGCTTTTTATAAACTGTTTACCGATCTGAGTGGCAATCTGGAAGCGATCAGCGTGACCAATCGGTTAGTCGTTAAAGCCGACTGGATCTTCACCACGCCTACTGTCATTATTCAGCCGATTACCGGTTTCTGGATGCTGTCTCTGGCCGGGATGTCACTGGAACAAACCTGGCTATGGCTGAGTATCGCACTCTATCTGCTAGCGGGTGCCTGCTGGCTGCCGGTGGTGGTACTGCAGATTAAAATGCGTAACCAGGCCGACCATTGTAGAAAGACTGCTCAACCCCTGCCTGAGAGCTACTATACCCAGTTAAAAATCTGGGTCGCACTGGGTATTCCAGCATTTTTTGCAATGGTTGCGGTGACTGCACTGATGGTGCTTAAGCCGGTATAAACGCTTTTTTAGAACGCAACGAAGAGCTAGAAAAAAGCCGTTGTTAGATCGCCGCTGCGCGACTGGCTAGACGCGGCTTCGCCGCTTGCTAGTGGTTAGATAGAAAAAGCGTCAAAGCATAAAAAAGAGAGCCGTTGGCTCTCTCTTTTTTTGTAGTAGGGGCTAGCATTGCATTAAGGTGATCTGCTTACTTTTACCAGTAATACTTTGACAGCTTTATCCATGTAGAGATAAGTTGTTTCGTCTATTCAGAGAGATGCGGTTTTAACATGAGCGATATAAAGCAAAAGATAGCCCTGTTTATCGACGCGGATAACGCCCCGGCAAGTAAGTTCGATGTGGTTCTGAGTGAAGTTGCAAAATATGGCGTGGTGACTATTCGTAAGGCTTACGGCAACTGGAAATCCCCGACACTCAAATCGTGGGAAGAGCTGCTGCATGAATATGCTATTCAGCCGGTACAGCAGTACGATTTAATCAAAGGGAAGAATGCCTCTGACATCGCACTGGTGATTGATGCAATGGATGTTATGTATACCAAAGATATCGACGTCATGTGTTTTATTACCTCAGACTGTGATTTTACCCCGATGGTTACCCGGGCATTAGCTGAAGGTAAGGTTGTGCTGGGGTTTGGTGAACGTAAGACGCCTTCCCCTTTTGTGAATGCCTGCTCCAAATTTCTCTTTCTGGATCAGCCGGAAACCGTCGAAAATGCCAGCACCGTCAAACCTAAAAACATCAAATCCGATACCAAGCTGATCAACCTGTTGCGCCAGGCGATTGCAGCCACGGAAGATGAAGACGGCTGGGCTGCGCTAGGCCCGGTGGGTGCCAATATCTCCAACAGAACGTCATTTGACTGCCGCAACTATGGCTATAAAAACCTCAGCAGTCTGTTTAAAGAGGTTGATCTGTTTGAGCTGAAACGGGGCTCGGGCCGATCCTTTATGGTTAGGGATGCGAGGAAGGGTAAAAAAACGTAAGACCGCAACGAAGAGCGCGTTGCTTGCTAGATCGTCGCTGCGCGACTGGCTAGACGCGGCTTCGCCGCTTGCTAGTGGCTGGAAAAATCGCTATCCAGCTTAGCGTGGTGTTTTCCAGGCATCGACGATATAGCGGGCTAAGGCATTTCCCGCAGGGCCTAGCTCCTTGCGATGTTCGAAGAGTAACTGATACTCACCAATCTCAGGTAACCCCAGTTTAGCGTCGACCGGGACAAAAGGGGCGCGCATATGACTTAGGGGTAATGGCGCGATCGCCAGGTCTGCCTCCACTGCGGCCTGCATACCTGAGCTCTGATCGCAGGTATAGGCGATGCGGTATTCAATGTCCTGCTTGTCCAGTGCTTCGAGAGCCATGGTGCGCCAGCAGCATCCCCGGCTGGCAACTGCCAGTGGCAGAGGGGTTTTCTCGACCGCCAGTCCGCCACTGCGACAGGCCCAGATGAGCGGTTCAGTAAAAACAATCTCCCCGCGAGTCGGGTCCTGACCGACATTGCCAGCGGTTAACAACGCCATGTCCAGTTCACCCGTGTCCAACAGGGATAACAGCTCGGTACTGCTACCGGCGATGACATTGACGGCGACAGCGGGATGAGAGCGTGCGAACTGTGCCAGAACCTTCGGCAGCACTCCGGTCGCAAGGTCTTCCGGAGAGCCAAAGCAGACGGTTCCTTCGATGGTGGGCGTCACGAACTGACTGACCGCCTCTTCATTCAACCTGAGCAACCGCCGACTATAGCTGAGTAATACCTCGCCTTCAGAGGTTAAGCGAACCTGTCTTGCTTCGCGAAGAAACAGGCTTTTGCCCAGGGTTTCCTCAAGACGCTTGATCTGCATGCTGACGGCGGCGGGAGAGCGAAACACCTGTTCGGCCGCGCGGGTAAAACTTCCACTTTCGGCAATGGCGACAAACGAGCGAAGCAGGTCGAACTCCAGTAGTGGAGGGGTACTTGCAAACAGAGCCATAACTACACCGTTAAGATTTTCTGAATCTTGAGTTTAGTGTTTTTAGTTTGATTAAACAATGAGTGGGATTCATCATCTGTTCTGAGATCGCGACTCGATAAACAATTTTGCTAACTACAGGCACGCTGTCATACAGACGGTGAGGAGATACCGCTATGCGTAGTCATGATCTTGTGATGAATAAAACATCGCCCCTTACAATTAAATCCAGATCAGAAAACGTTCGCTTCCGGTTTAATCGATTGGCATTTATCCAGATATTGCGTCAACGCTACGATGCTTACTGTCGCAGAGCGGTATTATTAGACCTGCTTCGTTATGATGATCATATGCTGGACGATATGGGCCACAACCGGCAGGATTTACTGGCGATAGCGAAATTACCCCTGAGTGCGGATGCGGATGAAGCGCTAAGGCAGCTAAGATCAGACCGCAACGGAAAGCGCATTGCTTGCTAGACGGGCTTCGCCCTTGCTAGACCGTCGCTTCGCGACTAGCTAGTTGTTAGAAAAAGCGTAAGAACAAAAAGAAAGAGAGCGGTTGGCTCTCTTTTTTGTGGGGAGACGCGAACATGGCCATAGATTGCCGGCGGGACCTACCTCTTTTTGAGTAATTGAACCGGGTTTATGTTTCAGGCACACTCAGGTTAATGGAGGTCTGAGCCAACTGCTCAGATCTCATTGATTTTAAACGTCTCTTAGCGACTGGATTATTTCAACGTACCGTTCCCGCTGTGGGTCGAAGGTATTACGCTAGGCTAATCTTAAGGCTCTTATAATGATCACCCTGAACACGCCTGTTGCGTTTAATGACCCGCTACCCGATGAAGTTGATGTGGTGGTGATTGGTGGTGGGGTTATCGGTATTTTCTCTGCTCTGAATATTGTGCGTTCGGGGCTGAGTGTGATGGTGATCGAAAAAGGCCGTATTGCCGGAGAGCAGTCGTCACGTAACTGGGGCTGGATCAGACAACATGGTCGTGATGCCGCAGAGCTGCCAATTATGATGGAAGCTTCCCAGCTATGGGAGGCTTTTGATAAAGAGGTTAAAGGCCGCACCGGGTTTCAGCGGGTCGGGGTGATGTATCTGTCACAAACCGACGCGGCGCAGGCGCAACGGGAAGCGTGGCTGAGTATTGCCGCAGCCCATGGCGTCGATACCGTGGCATTGTCCAGCGCCCAGCTAAAACAACATATTCAACAGGACCCGCGGGCAAAAAATACCTGGGTCGGCGCGACCTATACCGCCAGTGATGCCCGCGCCGAGCCATGGATTGCGGTGACGCGCCTTGCCGATGCGCTGGCAACGAAGGGGTTCTTATCCGGGAAAACTGCGCCGTGCGCACGCTGGATATCGAGGCGGGGCAGATTACCGGGGTGATCACTGAGGCTGGCCGCATCAGAACATCGCAGGTTGTCGTCGCCGGGGGCGCCTGGTCATCCCTGTTCTTGCGCCGCCACGGTATCAATATCCCCCAGCTATCGGTACGCGCCTCCGTTGCCAGAACCGCGCCGCTGCAAAGTATCACCACCGCCAGTTTTGCGGATAAAAAACTGGCGGTGCGACGCCGCAATGATGGCGGTTACACCCTCGCACTCACCGATTCCCATGATCACTTTATCGGTCCGGATTCGTTTCGTTTATTACCTAAGTGGCTCAGAACGGGACTGCAAAACTATCATGAGATCCGGCCCTGGATAAACGAAATCGCCCACTCACCGGATGCCTGGCGGGTACAACGCCACTGGAGCGCCGATGAGATCACCCCCTTCGAGCTCACCCGCGTCCTCGATCCCGCCCCCGCCAAAGGCAAGGTGAAAGTGATGCAACAGCGTTTCGCAGAGCGGTTCCCACAGATCGGCATCCCTCCCATACTGGATGCCTGGGCGGGCATGATCGATGCGATGCCCGATATCGTCCCTATCGTCGACAGAGTCCCCGATCTGGAAGGCCTTATCGTCGCCACCGGCATGAGCGGCCACGGCTTTGGCATCGGCCCCGCCTTCGGCAGAATCGTCTCTCAGATCGTCAATAAACAAGAGAGTCAGCATGATTTGTCGCGCTTTCGGTTTTCCCGGTTCTCGGATGGCAGCCAGCTCGAAATTGGGCCTAATGTTTAAAGGCAGTTGTTAGAACGCAACGAAGAGCGCGTTGCTCGCTAGACGGGCTTCGCCCTTGCTAGACCGTCGCTTCGCGACTCGCTAGTCGTTAGAAAAAGCGTAAAAGCAAAAAGAAAGGGAGCTAGGCTTTGATATTTTTGAGACCTGTTTCATTACCGCAGTAGTCTATTCCCAGGCAGTAATGCCCGGCTGCATAGAAAGGGAATAGGTCAGTGCCAGATTCTGGATTCGGTTTATTTATCTGCAAAATACAAGACCTGATCCAGTCTACCCCAAAAAATGTTCAATTAACTAAAGTTATCATCTATGATAACACAAGGATGTGAAGTGACATGGGAAGTTGATTTTTATGATGGTGTAGAAGATGCCATCCTGGCGATGCCGCCAAAGATTCAAGCGCGGATGCTGAAGTTGTTGGAACTGATAGAAGAGCACGGAGCGAATCTGGGATCTCCTAATACTGAGTCAATGGGCGATGGTTTGTTTGAGATTCGGGCTAAGGCAAAAGAGGGTATAGGTCGGGGTCTCTTTTGCTACATGAATGGGCCTCATGTCATGATACTTCACGCATTTGTTAAGAAGTCACAAAAGACACCAAAGCCAGATTTGAAACTAGCCAGAGACCGAATGAAAGAGGTGAAAAAATGAGCCTTCAGCGATTAAAAGAACGTGCGCTTCAGAATGATGACGTGCGTCGTGAGTACGATGCACTGGAGAGCGAGTTTACCCTGATCAGTCAGTTACTTCATATGCGCAAAGCCGCAGGCCTGACTCAAGAGCAGGTCGCAGTCTTAATGCATACGAAGAAAAGTAATATCTGCCGCCTTGAGAAAGGTGCTGTAACGCCAAAAGTGGACACCTTGCAGCGATACGCTAACGCGTGTGGCTTCGAATTGCATATGTCGTTTGAGCCTCAAGCGGTTAACTAGTCGGTAGAACGCAACGAAGAGCGCGTTGCTCGCTAGACCGTCGCTTCGCGACTCGCTAGTCGTTAGAAAAAGCGTAAAAGCAAAAAGAAGGGGGCCGTTGGCTCTCTTTAGCACCTATCATTAAGCAATTGCCCCCACTTTCTCTTTCAGGCACACTCAGTGGATGGATATGTGTAGTTCCACTATACAAACTGACCAATGAGCCCGCTCATTTTCAGTGGACGAGAATGAAGTAGCTGCCATAAAGCTTTTCTCTCTATATTGATTTTCAATTAGTAATAGTGCCTATTTTTTAAGCCTCAGTATAAAGAATAATATTGGTATATTGTATGAGAGAGGGAAATCGTGAAGATAGATATACATGTTCATACTAAAAAGTCTAAACAAGGTGATGCGCATTCAAGGGAAATTGATCCCGAGCGTTTCGCTGAGGTAGTCCAGTCTACTAATGTAGAGATTATAGCTATAACTAACCATAATATCTTCGATCTTGAACAGTTTAATATGATGGAAGAGCAACTGGGCGGAGCAGCTCAAATTTGGCCGGGGATCGAGCTAGATGTTGTAGATGATGATAAAAGATCCCATTTGATTGTGTTAGTTTCCCCAGATAAACGAGATGAATTTAGTGAGCTAGTTGATAAAGCTAATGAAAAATATACACCGGATGATTTTACCATTTCTTTAGAAAATACTGTTGCTTTCTTTAATGATCTTGATCCGATATATATTGCACATTACTTAGGTAAAAAGCCTGATATGGGGGAGGCTAGCATAGAAAAGCTATTGTCTTTGGGAGTTAACTCTAAACGAGTTATTAAGGAAGCAACTAACTCAATATCCGCTGGTATATTTATTGCGCACGGACATACTTCAATTTACGGTTCAGACATTCAAGATTGGGATAATTATTCAGAAGAAGCTGATAGACTTCCCGAATTGAGACTTCCTGTAGAGAGTTTCGAACACTTTTGCCTTCTTCTAGAAAAAGATATTTCCACGATAGACACTGCCATTCAGAGAAAACACTCTGAAACACTTAAATTACAGCCTTTTGAAGATGCTACACAAATTTCTATCAAAGCATTTAACGATATTAACGTGTTCTTTGGTCCAAAAGGAACAGGCAAAACCAAGATACTTGAAGCGATTGCAAGACATTATTCGAGCAATGGAATAAGGGCTACTGTGTTTGAATCAGCACCAGATAAACTAGCAGATAGATTTGATCTTCTTGGAAAGAATATCGAACAGGATGTTGAGCTAGGAATCATTGATGATTGTAAAGCAGAAATAAGTCGGATCAAGGGAGCTAAAGAGTCAGATATAACAAGTTTGTATAAGTACCGAGATTATTTTAACACTGAAAGTAAAAATAAAAACGCTAAAATAATGAAAATAAAGGATATTCCTTCCGCTTCATCGGAGGCTTCTTCTAAAAAATTTGGCGAGTACACTGGTGCACTCTCAAAAGTGGAAGACATGATTGAATTTATTACTTCTAATATCCCTGTTATTGAGGTTACTAATCAGGCAGTACGTACAAAATTGCTCGTGCACTTATCCGCAATGATCTTGGGATTGAAGGGCGGTTCTTGGAATCTATACTCTGATTGGAAGAGTGCTGAATTGATAAATTCAGCTTCAAATTGTTTCCGAAATGAGATTTCTCGAAAAACTGGGGCATTGAGTAAGCCTACTGAAACTGGATTCAAACGGTTCGCCAGAAACAGGTTGTCTATTTGTCGAGATGTTCAAAAAATATATTCTAATATTGAAAAAGTCATTGAAAATAAGATAGAGACTGTAGGCTCACTCGGGATAGATAAAGGTTATCTAGAGTGTGTTACTAGTTTCAAACTCCACGATGGAATGATACGCGACTCACGCTACATTCCTATAAAATCTTTACGTAAAGGGGACCAAAAGAGTTTCGTTAATGTAGTTAGAGTAATTAAGGATAATGCTTTTTCTGACAATTTATTCGACTATATCACTGAGTTGAATTCAATTGAGGAAGTTGGAAGGATCACGGTCGTATCTGATTTACTGTTATTCTGGAGGCGCTTTACTTTAGGTGGTGAAGAATATTCACCTTCAAATGGTGAGTGTTCTATGCTTAATCTTCATAGTGAGTTGGCAGAAGATAAAGAAATTTATATATTGGATGAGCCTGAAAGAAGCTTAGGGAATGAATATATAAATGACGTGATTATTCCTCTTATTAATGATAAGGCAAAGTTGGGAAAGAAAGTTTTTATTTCCACACATGATGCAAATATTGCCGTTAGAACCTTGCCCTATAACTCAATATATCGCTGTCATGATGAAAATGGTTATGAAACATATGTAGGTAATCCATTTTCTAATAATTTAGTTTGTCTTGAAAATCAGAATAAAATTTTAGACTGGAAGCAGACTAGTATGAAAACTTTAGAGGGAGGGGAAAGTGCATTTGGAGAAAGAGGAAAAATATATGGAAGTCGTTGAAGCTGTTTTGACTACGATTGATGATAAGTACTTTATCAGTATTGGTGGGGATCCTACTATTTTGATTCCAATATCCGATGATGATGCTAATGCAGTTAAATCGGCATTTAATTTATTAATAGAACGTTTGAAGAGGGGGGCTTTCTCTATTAATTTTCAAGGTTCTAATAAGGATCTATTCAATCAAGTTGCTCAAGAGTACATCGAACAGTTGAATGGCGAGTTAGCTGATGTTTATGAGGAAATGAAAACATATGGATTTGCTAACTAATTTTCAAAATACCGATTAGTAGAAGTAGATCAATAACCGCTTTCTTTCAAGTCAACAATTGTTCTTTGCTTAAGGAGGGAGTATCTATAATAAACTATATTCAAATTACTCTTCAAAAAAGAGAGCCTCCCGGCTCTCTTTAATCTTTTGATCTTTAAGCTTTTTCTAGCGACTAACCACTAGCAAGTCGCGAAGCGACGTCTAGCCACTTCTTAGCCTTTAGTGAAGCTCCTCATACTTCCGTTGAATAGCCATCAACGCAGGCTGCGCTTCCAGCGGAGCGTAGGCGATCGCCTGGTCGAACAGGTCTTTGTTCTCGTCGGAGAGGCGTTCATCTTCATTCATGGCAGAGAGTTTCTGCATCGCTTCGATAAACTTGGGGTGTTGTTTCTGTTTTTTGGCCGGTTTCATAGGAACTACCTCCGTAAGTTGGCGACGTGTATCGCGGCGTTAGCCTAGGTGCGATAGAGGGTCTGAATAAGATGAAAACCAAACTTCGTTTTCACCGGTCCGTGGATCTCCAATACTTTCTTACGGAAAACCACATCGTCGAACGCTTTCACCATGGTGCCGGGCCTGAATTCGCCGAGATCACCACCCCGTTTGGCAGAGTTACACAGAGAGTGTTTTTTTGCCAGACGGGCAAAGTCCTCCCCTTTCTCCAGTTGTTGCTTCAGCTTGTCGGCCTCAGCTTTGGTCTTCACCAGAATATGCCGTGCCGATGCTACAGCCATATTAAAATACCTTACTTAAGACAGTAAAATGTTTTTACAACATTCTCACTTTAAAACGACGGCCTTTGATCTTGCCATCCACCAGTCGACTGTGGGCTTTACGGGCTTCATCCCGTTTCACGGCCACGTAGGCAGCATAGTCATAGATGTCGATTTTGCCGACCGCGCTGCCATCAATGCCCGCTTCACCGGTCAGCGCGCCGAGGATGTCGCCGGGACGTATCTTATCTTTTCGACCACCGGCGATGCAGAGAGTTCGCATCACCGGTTTAACCGGTTCCCCTGAGCTGGTTTTTTTCAGGCTGCTGAGGGATTTGGTCTCCAGCGTCTGCGACAGGTATTCACTGATGGTTTCCAGCTTATAGTCTTCAGAGTCGCGGTAGAGGCTGATCGCCATGCCCTCTTTGCCCGCCCGGCCGGTACGGCCGATACGGTGGACATAGATCTCCGGATCACGGGGCAGATCGTAGTTGATCACCAGCGACAGATCGCTGATATCCAGCCCGCGGGCAGCGACATCGGTGGCGATGAGGATGGTGTTGCTGCGGTTGGCGAACTGCACCAGCACCTGATCACGGTCGCGCTGTTCCAGATCACCGTGCAGGGCGGCAGCGAAGTAGCCCAGGTTGCGCAGATGATCGGATACCTCTCGACACTGGTCTTTGGTGTTGCAGAAAATTACGGTGGATTCCGGGTTGAAATGGCTGAGTATCCGTGCCAACGCATCCGGTTTTTTGGTCTGCTCCAGGGCGTAGAACGATTGCTCGATCTGGCTGGTGCTGTGTACCGCTTCCACGGTGACCTCAACAGGGTCAACCTGCAGGTCGGCGCTGAGTTTTTTAATGCCATCGGGATAGGTGGCGGAAAACAGCAGGGTCTGGCGCTTTTTCGGTGTGTTTCTGATCACCCCTTCGATCTGCTCGTAGAAGCCCATATCCAGCATCCGGTCGGCTTCATCCAGCACCACGGTGTTGCAGCGGGACAGGTCCAGCTTGCCTTTGCGGATCAGGTCCTGAATCCGCCCGGGGGTGCCCACCACGATATGCGCACCATGTTCCAGTGAACCGATCTGCGGCCCAACGGATTGTCCACCACAGAGAATCACCAGCTTAAGGTTATCTTTAAACCGCGCCAGACGACGAATCTCCTGAGCGACCTGGGTGCTGAGCTCGCGGGTGGGGCAGAGTACCAGTGCCTGAGTGCCGAAATCCCGCTGATTGATCTTTAACAACAAGCCGATGGCAAAGGCGGCGGTTTTGCCGCTGCCGGTCTTGGCCTTGGCGATAATATCTTTATCGGCCAGCACATGGGGCAGACTGCCCGCCTGGATCGGCGTCATCTCGTTGTAGCCAAGGTCAGCCAGGTTGCTGAGCATCGCGGGGGGGAGGTTCAGGGAGGCAAAAGAGGTATCAAACACGGTGTACTCGGGATAAGAATTTAATTGGCCGCCAGTATACCTGAAATGGCCGGTCTCTGCTGCCCTGAAGCCGCCGCTGGCGGGTAATAATTCTCAGGGCGTGAGGCTGTCCAGCATGGCGGTCGCGGGCAGCAGAAATTCGCTGATATCGCCATCCAGCTTGAGCGTGAGCAACTCATCGGCGCGGGTTTTACCCTGGGTGATGGCGACAATGGGGATATTCAGCTTAACCGCCTGTTTACAGAAGCGGAAGCCGGAATACACCATCAGTGAGGAGCCCACCACCAGTAGCGCATCGGACTGTTGCAAACTGTCGAGGGCCGTGAATACCCGCTCTTTCGGTACATTATCGCCGAAGAACACCACATTGGGCTTGAGCATACCGCCACAGGCGGGGCAGTCGGTCACCCTGAAACGGCTGAAATCGATGCCTTCCAGATCGGCATCGCCGTCCGGTGCAGCGGTCGCGGTATACTCTCTGAACGCTGGGTTTGCTTCGGCCATCAACTGATGCACGTGGTTACGTTGATGCAGTGTGTGACAGTCCATACAGATCACCTGGTCAGAGCGGCCGTGCAGGTCGATCACCCGCTGCTGACCCGCCTGCTGATGCAGCCGGTCGACGTTCTGGGTGACCAGCTGGCGGCAGTAACCCTTCGCTTCTAACCGTTGCAGACTCTGATGCACCGTATTGGGCCGGGCATTGGCCATCAGCGGCCAGCCCACCAGACTGCGCGCCCAGAACCGTTGCCGGGTGGCGTGGCGGGTGAGAAAGTCACGGTGCTGCACCGGGGGCTGGCGTTTCCAGTCGCCGTTTTTGTCGCGGTAATCGGGAATGCCGGACGCAGTGCTGCAGCCCGCGCCGGTGAGGATAAATAACCGGGGATGCTGCTGAATAAAGTCGCTGAGGGCGTTTGCTGTCGAATGGGTCATAGGTTCAGTGTAATCGGTGAGGTCTCTCAGGCCAACGGAAATAGCTATCAAGGATACGTGTTTCAGTGATGAGTTGGTTCACTATGATCTTAATAAGCAAACCGTTCAATCGCCTGTCTCACCTGGGTTAACGCCTCTTCGAGGGCGTCGATCGCCACCGATCCCAGTGCCAGCCGAATTGCATGGGGGACATGTTCAGTCACGGCGAACGGTTCTGCGGTAGAGACTGAGATATTCGACTTCATGAGAGTCATCACCACCTGATCCGCCCGTACCTCCTCTGGCAGCGTTAACCAGACAAAATAGGATGCGGGGTGGCTGATCAGGGATAGTCCGTTCAGCACCTCTCTGGCAATTCTCTGGCGGGCCTGAGCATCCCGGCGCTTCTCTGTTTCAAGCCGTGCGACCGTGCCATCCTCTATCCAGCCACAGCTGATCGCCGTCATCAGACTGGGGGTATTCCAGGTGGTGGCGCGGATAGTGCGTTCTAGCGCTGGAATCCAGCGCTCAGGGGCAGCGATAAAGCCGATTCGAAAGCCGGTGGCCACGCTTTTGGATAGCCCGGAGACGTATACGGTTAACTCCGGTGCCAGGGTGGCCAGCGGCGGCGGTGGGTTATCGGCAAGAAACGCGTAAGCGGCATCTTCGATGATCAGCAGATCGTGGTGGCGGGCGATAGCGATTAAGCGTTGCCGCTGCTCAAGGTTCATCACCCAGCCCAGCGGGTTATGCAGTGTTGGCATGCTATACAGCGCGCGGATCGGCCGCTGCCTGCAAAGTTTTTCCAACGTCTCAAGATCGGGTCCTGTGGCGGTGACCGGTATTGCCACCAGTTCCAGTCGATGTACCGCCGCCAGCACCTTAAAACCTGAGTAGGTGAGCGCATCAACGGCCACCACATCACCGGGATTAAGGAGTGACATTACGGTGGTTGCCAGCCCGTGCTGGGCACCGCTGACAATCAGCAGCTGCTCTGCGGGTATTGACAGCCCGCGGTCTTCGAGATGCCGGGCTATGATGGCTCTTTCATGCAGACGACCGGCATGGGGCTGATAGTGCAGCAGGGACGCCAGGTCGCCGGAGATCGATAGTTGCCGCAGGGCCTGACGCAGCATGTCGGTCTGACCGGGGATGGATGGTGAGTTGAAGTTAAGGTCGATCATCCCCTCTGTTGTTGGGGGCTGATCGATGCCATGGCTCAGTGGCAGGGCGGTTTCTCTGACAAAGGTTCCGCGGCCGGTTTCGCCGCTAACCAGCCCCATTCGCTCCAGTTCAGCATAGACCCGGGAGGCGGTCACCAGTGCCAGACCTTCTTCGGCCGCCAGCTGGCGGTGGGTGGGTAACCGGGTGCCAGGCGGCAGCCTGCCCGAACGGATCTCGCCAGCAAACCGGTCAACCAGCTGTTTATAACGGGCGCGGGGCATCTTCAGTTGTATCCATGACGATTTTTTTATTGTCATGAATTTAGGCCATACAATGCGGCAACACAACTGACTAAATGTAAGAAATAATTTAAGTACTGATGAGGAGAGCGGCTATGCATATTGCGATTCTGACCTTCGATGGTTTCAACGAGCTGGACTCGCTGATCGCCCTGGGGATTCTCAACCGGGTGAAGCGCCCGGACTGGCGGGTCTCAATTGCCAGCCCGACTGAGCGGGTCGAGTCGATGAACGGTGTGGTGCTGCAACGGCATATTTCGCTCAGTGAGGCTAGCAGTGCCGATGTGGTGTTGGTGGGCAGTGGCATGAAAACCCGCGACGTCGTGGCGGACAGGTCGATCATGTCGCAGCTCAGTCTGGAGCCGGAACGACAGCTGATCGGCGCGCAGTGCTCGGGGGCGTTGCTGCTGGCTGAGCTGGGGCTGCTGCATGATCTGCCGGTGTGTACCGATCTGACCACGAAGCCCTGGGTGCAGGAAACTGGTGCTGAGGTGCTGAATCAGGCGTTTTTTGCCCGGGGAAATATCGCCAGTGCGGGTGGATGTCTGGCTTCACAGTACCTTGCCTGCTGGGTGTTGGCACGACTGGAGGGTGTTAAGGTGGCTGAAGAGGCGATTCACTATGTCGCCCCGGTGGGGGAGAAAGCGGAGTATGTTAATCGGACGATGGCGAATATCTCACCCTACTTATAAATCGGATCGGGAGACAAAAAAAACCGCGCAGTGCGCGGTTTTAATCGTTAAAGCTTATGTTCCGAACTTATACCCCGAGCTTATGCTCCGAACTTATACCCCGAACTTAGCCTTCGCTTCCAGACGGCGGCGGTGCAGCACCGGCTCAGTATAGCCGTTTGGCTGAACCCGCCCCTGAATCACCAGCTCCAGTGCGGCCTGGAAGGCGACACTGTCGTCGAAGTTGGGTGCCATCGGACGGTACAGGGGATCGCCAGCATTCTGCTGATCAACCACGGCGGCCATCCGCTGCATCGTTTCCAGCACCTGCGCTTCAGAACAGATACCGTGATGCAGCCAGTTAGCGATATGCTGGCTGGAGATCCGCAGCGTGGCACGGTCTTCCATCAGGCCGACATTGTTGATGTCAGGCACTTTAGAGCAGCCGACGCCCTGATCGATCCAGCGCACCACGTAGCCCAGAATACCCTGGGCATTGTTATCCAGCTCGTTCTGAATCTCTTCGGCAGACCAGCTTGGATTGCTGGCAACCGGGATGGTGAGAATGTCGTCCAGATTGGCGCGTGGACGGCTTTTCAGCTCATCCTGACGGGCGAACACATCAACCTTGTGATAGTGCAGTGCGTGCAGTGCGGCGGCGGTAGGCGATGGCACCCAGGCGGTGTTCGCGCCGGACAGCGGGTGGCCGATCTTGGCGCTCAGCATGTTCGCCATCTGATCCGGGATCGCCCACATACCTTTACCGATCTGGGCACGGCCCTGCAGGCCACAGGCCAGGCCGTTATCCACGTTCCAGTCTTCATAGGCACCGATCCAGGCGGCGGCTTTCATCTCGCCTTTGCGGATCATCGGGCCAGCTTCCATGGAGGTGTGGATCTCATCACCGGTGCGATCAAGGAAGCCGGTGTTGATGAACACCACGCGGTCTTTGGCGGCGCGGATACACTCTTTCAGGTTGACAGTGGTACGGCGCTCTTCATCCATGATGCCCATTTTCAGGGTGAAGCGCTCCAGCCCCAGGACATCTTCGATACGGCCAAACAGCTCGTTGGCGAAAGCCACCTCTTCGGGGCCGTGCATCTTCGGTTTAACGATATACATCGAGCCGGTGGTGGTGTTGCTGAACTGACCGTTACCCTTAACGTCGTGGATTGAGATCAGGCTGGTGACCATGCCATCGAGAATACCCTCTGGGATCTCGTTGCCCTCTTTGTCGAGAATAGCGTTGTTGGTCATCAGATGGCCGACGTTGCGGACAAACATCAGGCTGCGGCCTTTGAGGCGGACTTCTGAACCATCAACACCAATATATTCACGGTCTGGATTCATGCGGCGGGTGAAGGTTTTGCCACCTTTGGTCACCTCTTCGGTGAGGTCGCCCTTCATCAGGCCCAGCCAGTTTTTGTAGGCAACCACTTTATCGTCTGCATCAACGGCGGCAACCGAATCTTCGCAGTCCATAATCGCGGTTAGCGCGGCTTCCACGATGATATCGCTGATACCGGCGGCATCGGTTGAGCCGATCTGGCTGCTGCGGTCGACTTTAACATCCAGGTGCAGACCGTTGTGTTGCAGCAGGATAGAGTCGGGGGCGCTGATATCACCGAGGTAGCCGACCAGCTGCGATTCATTCTGCAGACCGGTTTCACTGCCATCGGTGAGGGTAACCACCAGTTTGCCGTCATGGATGCTGTAACGCACGGAGTCTTTGTGGCAGCCAGATGCCAGTGGTGCCGCTTCATTGAGGACATTGCGGGCAAATTCGATCACTTTAGCGCCGCGCACCGGGTTGTAGCCTGCAGTAATCTCTGCGCCGTCGGCTTCGGAGATTGCGTCGGTGCCGTATAGCGCATCGTACAGGCTACCCCAGCGGGCATTGGCCGCATTCAGGGCGAAACGGGCGTTCATCACCGGTACCACCAGCTGTGGGCCCGCCATGGTGGCCATTTCCGGGTCAACATTGCTGGTGGTGGCGGAAAAATCTTCGCCCTCTGGCAGCAGGTAACCGATCTCCTGCAGGAATGACTTGTAGGCAGCGAAATCTAAACCGTTGGTGCGGTTTTCACGGTGCCAGTTGTCGATCTGCTCCTGGATCGCATCGCGTTTTGCCAGCAGTGCGAGGTTTTTCGGTGCAAGGTCGTGAACAACCGCATCCAGGCCGGACCAGAACTGTTCTTCAGTTACGCCGGTGCCCGGAATAACCTGCTGGTTAATAAAGTTATACAGCGCTTCAGCAACCTGCAGGCCGCCTGTGTGTATCCGTTGACTCATAAGGTACTGCCTCATTGTAATCGTCCCGAATCTGGCGCGAGGCAACCAGACCAGGTCTTTTTTTGTATGCCGCAATCCGGTGGCTCCTATCAGCGCTGCCGGCATTGTGGCTTGTGCGTTGCAACAATATCGCACTTTGCAAGCGCTGTCGCCCCTGAGCAATGCTAAAGTATGAAGCCTGCTGGTGGTTTGGTGCAGGTATTCATTTCACATTGTGGAAT
>NZ_JBNKYN010000067.1:0-24608 GCF_050300915.1 Amphritea sp. | reverse complement strand
TTATTGAAAAGCGTTCACTCGCGACAATTACTCAGGAACAAGCGAGAGCTTTATTAGTGAGAAAAAACGCTTCGTCTTTCCTCGGTACCCTCAGCCCTCTGTGTTCTCTGTGGTGAGCAAGCTCTTATACCTTGAAAACTGTTTTCACCACAGAGGAAAACTACTCTGTGGTTAACCGCTTGTTGACTGCTATATTCCAGGCACAAGAATTTCTGACGCAGGAGAAACGCTTGCCAGCTCTTTCTTGAGTGACCGCTTAGCCTCTTCATCCCCATGCACTAAGCGAATCTCTTTTGGTTTATGACGCATTCTTTTAACGAAGTTAATCAGATTATGCTGATCGGCATGGGCGGAGTATCCACTGACGGTATGCACCCCAGCCCTGATATCTATGCGTTCATTGTCTAAGAAAACATAGCCTCCTCGCTCTCTGTATTTATCAGCACCGTATTGCTGGATATCACGCCCTGGCGTGCCATTCGCCTGATATCCCACAAAAACGACATCGGTTCTTGGATCAGCCAATAGTGCCTTGAGGTAGTTAACTATCCGGCCACCGGCACACATACCGCTGGCAGCAATGACAATGGCTGGCCGCCCGCTACTTTTGAGATAGTTCACCAGCTTCATATGCTGACGATGGGAGTCGACGGTAATCAGTTGATCAAAGGTAAGCGGGTGACGTCCATCGGCCTTACGTGCTTTTGCTTCAGCATCCCAGAGATCACACAGTTCCCGATAATGTTCGGTAAACTTTGCCGCCAGAGGTGAATCGACAATCACATCGATATCTTTCCATGTAGTGCCTTTCTGCCGGTGGATAATGTCTTCCAGTTCGTACAGCAGCTCCTGGGTTCTGCCTATGCTAAATGCCGGAATCAGCACCGTACCGGCATCTTTCAGGCAGTGCTGAATAACCTTTTGCAGCTGCTGTCGACGATTGCGTCTATTCTCATGGATTTTGTCTCCGTAGGTGCTTTCCAGAATCAGCCGGTCGGCCCGCCAGGGTGCTTTTGGAGCCGGAAGTAACGGCGCATAGGGCGCACCGAGATCGCCGGAGAACAGTATGATTTCCTTTTTCTTATCAAGACCGTATTCAAACTCGATATAGGCAGACCCGAGTATATGACCGGCAGGTTTATAGCGTACACGCAGGCCGTTTATTGAGTCGACCTGATACCATTGTTTGTAGTCCAGGGGTTGAATAAGTTTATTCAGCAGCTTAAGAAACTGACTGATCAGTTTTACATCTCGCGTGACCCCAATCTTCAAAGCATCTTCCAGTACCAATGGTAATAACCTGGCCGTCGCCTTGGATGCGTAGATCGGCCCGTTGAACCCCGCGGCAATCAGCGAAGGGATTCGCCCTACGTGATCGATATGACAGTGGGTGATAAACAGGGCTTTTACATCTGTTACAGGAAAGTCGAGCTTGAGATTATCGGATTCATTACCTGAACCCTCTGCGCCTTGAAACATGCCGCAATCGATCAGAACGCTGGTGTTGTTATCTAACACAAGCTCATGGCAAGAGCCGGTTACGCCTGTAGTTGCGCCGTGGTGCTTTATATCAATCATATGAACATCCTTGTTCTTTAGCTTGTCTTAGCTCTGATAGAGAATAAAACTATTTTTACCACAGAGGACACCGAGAACACAGAGGAAAAGCTATTAGTGAAAACGTTTCTCTCTGAACTTAGTATGCCCTTTGGGGACTTCATTCTTTACGGTAAGACACTCTTCAAAATCAGTAAACCACAGAGTACACAGAGAGAAGTGATCTATTTTAATCTCTTTATTGAAAAGCGTTCACTCGCGACAATTACTCAGGAACAAGCGAGAACATTATTAGTGACAAAAAGCGCTTCGTCTTTCCTCAGTGCCCTTAGCATGCCCTTTGGGTACGGTGTTCTCTGTGGTGAGCAAGCTCTTATACCTTGAAAACTGTTTTCAACACAGAGGAAAAGCTATTAGCAAAAGCGTTTTTCTCTGAACTTAGTATGCCCTTTGGGGACTTCAGCCTCTGCGGTAAGACACTCTCCAAAATCAGTTAACCACAGAGGACACCGAGAACACAGAGGAAAAGCTATTAGTGAAAACGTTTCTCTCTGAACTTAGCATGCCCTTTGGGTACTGTGTTCCCTGTGGTGAGCAAGATCTTAAGCGTTGTAATACGCTTTATACCATTCAACAAACTTCTGCATACCATCTTCAATGGTGGTGCTGGGTTTGAAGCCCACGGCAGCTTGCAAGCTATCTATATCAGCATAGGTTGCCGGAACATCACCGGGCTGCATCGGCAGGTATTCTTTTACTGCGACTTTACCCGCTGCAGATTCAATCGCTTCAATAAAGCGGCTGAGTTCAATCGGTTCGTTGTTGCCGATGTTGTACACCCGATAAGGCGCACTGCTGCTGTCCGGGCTGATTCTTGGGTTATTTTCATCCACCTGAGGAATCACATCCTGAATGCGGATAACACCTTCAACAATATCGTCGACATAGGTGAAGTCGCGCAGCATTTTCCCGTGGTTGAAGACCTTGATCGGACGGTCTTCCAGAATCGCACTGGTGAACAGAAACGGCGCCATATCCGGGCGGCCCCAGGGGCCATAGACGGTAAAGAAACGCAGGCCGGTGGTGGGAATGCCATAGAGATGTGAATAACTGTGCGCCATCAGTTCATTGGATTTTTTCGTCGCGGCATACAATGATACCGGATGGTCAACTCCATCCGCGGTGGAAAAAGGCATTTTAGTATTCATGCCGTACACAGATGAGGATGAAGCATAGACCAGGTGTTTTACATTGTTCTGACGGCAGCCTTCCAGAATCGTCATCATACCGGTCAGGTTGGAATCAACATAAGCAAACGGATTTTCCAGTGAATAACGCACCCCGGCCTGAGCGGCCAGATGGATAACCCGGTCAAAGCCACTCTCTGCAAACAGCTGAGCCATCCCTTCGCGGTCAGCCAGATCCAGTTTTCTGAAGCTGAACTCAGGATACTGCTCCAGCCGTTTCAGGCGGGCATCTTTTAGTGTCGGATCATAGTAATTATTCAGGTTATCCAGGCCGATCACTTTATGGCCTGCCTGACACAGCCGTTCTGATACAAAGTTGCCGATAAACCCTGCAGCACCAGTCACTAGATAAGTTAGTTGCATTATATAAACCTGGAAGTTGTTCGACTGTTGGAATTATCGCCCCTGGAAGGGGCTCCTACAAGGCATTTACCACAGAGGCCACCTAGAACACCGAGCAACTTAACAGGTACAAAGCTCCTCTCTGCCTACGCTGAGTCCCCGGTGGTAATAATCCATTTTCTCTCGACGAAGATTAAAGCTGGATAGAAAGCCCACGACCGATTGCATAGTAGCTGAAGCCACGATCTGCCATACGCTGTGGATCATACAGATTACGGCCATCGAAGATTACCGGTTCCGCCAGTTGTGTTTTGATCAGATTAAAATCCGGTGCCCGGAAGCTTTGCCACTCGGTACAGATAACCAGCATATCTGCGCCGTTCAGGGCGGCTTCCTTGGTGCCCATCAGGTTCAGATCGGGACGAGAACCGAAGATTCGCTGGGTTTCTTCCATCGCTTCAGGGTCATACGCCTGCACTTTAGCACCCGCGTCCCATAGTAACTGCATCAGCACCCGGCTGGACGCTTCACGCATATCATCAGTTTTCGGTTTGAAGGACAAGCCCCACAGCGCAACGGTTTTACCGGCGATATCACCATTAAAGTGACGGTTAATCAGTTCAAACAGTTTAGTTTTCTGTTTGGCATTTACCGCTTCTACCGCTTTCAGAATCTGTGAGTCATATCCGATCTGTTCAGAGGTTTTCACCAATGCCTGAACATCTTTCGGAAAGCATGAACCACCATAGCCACAGCCCGGATAGATAAAGTGGTAGCCGATCCGTTCATCGGAACCGATACCATTTCGAACATTCTCGATATCTGCCCCTACCCTTTCAGCGATGTTAGCCATCTCATTCATAAAGCTGATTTTGGTAGCCAGCATGCAGTTAGCTGCATATTTGGTCAGCTCGGCACTGCGGATATCCATAAAGATAATGCGGTCATGATTACGGTTAAAGGGCGCATACAGTTCGGTCATCACATCTTTGACGTGATCGCTGTCAGTACCGATAACAATACGGTCGGGGCGCATACAGTCGCTGACCGCAGCCCCCTCTTTGAGGAATTCAGGGTTAGACACCACGTGGTATTCAAGCCCGGCACCACGAGCCGCCAGAGTCTCTGCAATCGTTGCTTTGACCTTATCACCGGTGCCCACTGGCACCGTGGATTTATCAATAATAATACGTGGCCCGGTCATATAGGTGGCGATGGTTTTTGCTACCGCCTGAACATACTGAAGATCGGCTGAGCCGTCTTCATCCGGAGGCGTTCCGACCGCGATAAACTGAATCTCACCAAACTCAACAGCCTCTTTGGCATCAGTAGTAAAAATCAAACGTCCGGCTTCATAGTTTGACTGTACGATAGGCGTCAAACCGGGTTCGTAGATGGGAATGATGCCATTTTTCAGGTTTTCAACCTTCTGCGCATCGACATCAACACAGCAGACCTCATGACCAACCTCTGCCAGCACCGCCGCCTGAACCAGGCCTACATAACCTATACCAAAAACCGTTACTTTCATGCGCTATTTACCCTTTGCAGCCATTCCATTTAAGGCAAACTCTACCAATGAATATGCTGCATTTGCGAAATTTATCCCGATCAAGACGAGCGGTATTTTATGAAGGCGATATTACCATAGGATTGCCAGAGAGCCGAGCCAGTGTTCATGGAGTAAATGCTTCGCCTAAGCAAGCTCAGGAAGAGCACAGCGCTATTTTTAGCACAAAGGAGACCGAGGAACATAGAGAAAGGCTTTTGCTAAGAAAGTTTTACCGCGGCTACAGGAAAAACGGTGGTCGAAACAATCATCTGATTGAAAGCAGAGGCAGGAAAAACAAGATCAAAAAAAAGCCCCTGCTCAATAATGAGTAGGGGCCCGAGTCATGGGTACAAGAATAACCATGGAAAAAAGAAGAAAAGTTGATGCGACAGCCTGCACGCTGTCGCATCCGATTCGGTGTTTAACCACCGAACCACCGGTAGTCGGCGGGGGATAACCGCTGAGCTACCGGAATTCAGGTAATCACTGAAGCTTCAGGATTACATCACCATGCGACGGACATCGCTCAGCAGCTGGTTGAGGTAGGTCAGGAAGCGACCCGCATCACTGCCGTTGATAGCACGGTGATCGTAAGACAGGCACAGTGGCAGCATCTTACGGGGTTCAAACTCCTTACCGTTCCAGCGCGGTTCGATATCCGCTTTAGAGACACCCAGAATCGCCACTTCAGGGGCATTAACGATTGGCGTAAAGCCAGTACCGCCGATACCACCCAGGCTTGAGATGGTAAAGCAAGCGCCCTGCATCTCTGTTGGCTTGAGCTTACGATCTTTCGCCTTACCGGCCAGTTCTGTCGCTTCCAGTGACAGCTCGTAGATACTCTTCTTGTCTGCGTCCTTAATTACCGGAACCATCAGACCGTTAGGCGTATCTACTGCCATACCGATATTGACATACTTTTTGTAGACGATGTGTTCACCATCGGCATGCAACGAAGCATTGAATTTCGGATGCGCTTTGAGAGCAATCGCAATTGCTTTGAGCATGAACGGCAGCGGCGTCAGTTTAACGCCATTGCGCGCCGCTTCATCCTTCATTTCGGCACGGAACGCTTCCAGATCGGTAATATCCGCTTTATCAAACTGTGTAACGTGCGGAATGTTCAGCCAGCAGCGGGACATATTAGCCGCGGTCAGCTTATGGATCTTGGACATCTTCTCCATCTCGATCTCACCGAACTGGCTGAAATCGACTTCAGGAATGGCCGGGATACCTGAACCACCAGTCACAGCGGCGGCGGCAGGCTTCTCAGCCAGTTGCTTCAGCGCGCCTTTGACGTAAGCCTGAACATCCTCTTTGAGGATACGGCCACGTGGACCGGTACCCGTCACCAGAGACAGATCAACACCATACTCACGCGCCGTTGCACGGACTGCCGGGCCAGCATGAACGGATTTGTTCTTCTTCTCCAGCGCTTCACGATCAACCGTGGCGCTTGCCACTGGTGCAGGGGCCGCTGCTTTCGCCGGAGCCGCTGCGGGTGCAGGCGCGGCCGCCGGAGCAGATGCAACAGGTGCTGCTGCAGGCGCCGATCCACCAGCGACCTCCAGTTGCATCAGCAACTGACCTTCGTTGACCTGATCACCCTCTTTGATCTTCATGGATTTAACCACGCCAGCTTTTGGCGCCGGTACTTCCATAGAGGCTTTATCCGTTTCCAGAACGATCAGGGAGTCACCTTCCGCAACGGTGTCGCCGTCCTTAACCAGCACTTCAACCACATCAACGTCGGTGGCGCCGCTCAGATCAGGGATCAGTACGTCTTCCACACCGCCCGCTGTTGGAGCAGGTGCAGCAGCAACAGGAGCCGGAGCTTCTGCTGCGGCAACCGGTGCAGATGCCGCGACAGGCGCTGCAACAGCGACGCCACCAGCAACCTGAATATCACACAGATGATCACCTTCGTTGGTGGTGTCGCCCTCTTTGATCTTCATCGATACGATGACACCAGACATCGGCGCCGGAACTTCCATTGAGGCCTTGTCGGTTTCCAGCACGATCAGGGAATCACCTTCCGCAACGGTGTCGCCATCCTTCACCAGGACTTCAACCACATCAACGTCGGTGGCACCACTCAGATCAGGCACCAGAACTTTCTCAACCGCACTCGCGGCTGCTGGCGCTACTGCAGGTGCTGCTGCCGCAGGTGCCGGTGTAGGCTCGGCGGCAGGCGCGGCAGCAACCGGGGCCACCTCTTCAACCACCAGGCCGGTCTCCAGCACCACGATGGCCTGGCCTTCGTTACAGGTACCGTCCGCTTCAACCAGAATCTCTTTCACTGTACCCGCGTGGGTAGATGGCACCTCCATCGATGCCTTATCGGTTTCCAGGACGATCAGGGAATCGCCCTCAACCACTGTGTCACCAACCGCTACACAGATCTCAACAATATCTACGTCTGCGTAACCACCAATATCAGGAACCGTAATGTTTACAGTACTCACGTCATTATCCTCTCTTAAAAGTTCAGCTTCGGGTTACACAGTCCATGGGGCTGGTTTTTCCGGGTTAATGCCAAACTTCTGCATCGCTTTGGCTACAACAGTACGTTCAACCTTGCCCTCTTCTGCCAACGCAGTCAGTGCGGCAACCGTGACGTAATAACGGTTCACTTCGAAGAACTCACGCAGCTTGGCACGGGTGTCTGAACGACCAAAGCCGTCGGTACCCAATACTTTATAGGTGCGCGGGATGTATTCACGCAGCTGATCAGCATAGATACGCATGTAGTCGGTCGATGCGATCACTGGCCCCTGACGGTCTTGCAGACACTCTTGCAGGTAAGAGACGCGTGCCTCTTCTTCAGGGTGCAGCATATTCCAGCGAGCGACACTCTGAGCATCACGACGCAGTTCGTTGATAGAGGTGGTGCTCCAGATGTCCGATTCAACACCGAACTCATCCCGCAGAATATCCGCCGCTGCAATCACTTCACGCAGGATAGTACCGCAACCCATCAGCTGTACTTTCTTATCGGAGTCTTTACCTTCCTGCAGAACGTACATCCCTTTAACGATGCCTTCCTCAGCACCCACCGGCATGGCTGGGTGAGCGTAGTTCTCGTTCATGGTGGTGATGTAGTAGAACTTATTCTCTTTGTCCTGGAACATCCGCTTCAGGCCATCCTGGACGATAACCGTCAGCTCGTAACCAAAGGTAGGATCGTAAGAGACACAGTTTGGAATCATCTGCGCCATCAGGTGAGAGTGACCATCCTGGTGCTGCAAACCTTCACCATTCAGTGTGGTACGACCTGAGGTAGCACCGATCAGGAAGCCACGGGCCTGCATATCACCGGCAGCCCAGGCCAGATCCATGATCCGCTGGAAGCCGAACATAGAGTAGTAGATGTAGAACGGCACCATGGTGCAGTTGTTGTTGCTGTAAGAGGTCGCACACGCCATCCAGGCAGACATCGCACCGGCTTCGTTAATACCCTCTTCGAGAATCTGACCGGTCTTGGACTCTTTGTAGAACATGATCTGATCAGAATCGTGCGGTACATAGCGCTGTCCTGCTGAGGTATAGATACCCAGCTGACGGAACATACCTTCCATACCAAAGGTACGGGCTTCATCCGGCACGATCGGCACAACCCGCTCGCCCATATTCTTATCTTTCACCAGTGTGCTCATCACCCGGTTAAGCACCATCTGGGTGGACATTTCGCGCTTACCGCTATCTTTCAACTGCGCCGCGAAGGTATCCAGTGGTGGAATTTCCAGGGCATCGAAATCGCTGCGACGGGTAGGGTAAACACCGCCCAGTTTATTACGCCGCTCCATCATGTACTTCATCTCTGCAGAATCAGGCGATGGACGGTAGTATGGAACCTCTTTCAGCTGATCATCGGTCAGCGGAATATTGTGGTGGTCACGGAAATCTTTCAGATCATCCATCGCCACTTTCTTCATGGAATGGGTGTCGTTCTTCGCCTGACCTGATTTACCAGTACCGTAACCTTTAACGGTTTGCGCCAGAATAACGGTTGGCTGCCCCTTATGGTTCATCGCCGCATGATAGGCTGCGTATACCTTATAGGGATCGTGGCCGCCGCGGTTGAGGTTCATGATGTCATCGTCTGACAGATCCTTAACCATCTCCAGCAGCTCTGGGTATTTACCGAAGAAGTGCTCACGGGTGTAGGCACCACCGTTCGCTTTATAGTTCTGCAGCTCGCCGTCACAGACTTCGTCCATACGCTTCTGCAGCAAACCTTTTTCATCATTTTCAAACAGTGGATCCCAGTGACGGCCCCACAGACATTTAATAACGTTCCAGCCAGCCCCGCGGAATACGCCTTCCAGCTCCTGAACAATTTTACCGTTACCCCGTACAGGTCCATCCAGACGCTGCAGGTTACAGTTAACCACAAACACCAGGTTTTCCAGCTGTTCGCGGCCTGCCAGGGAGATCGCACCCAGAGATTCCGGTTCATCACACTCACCGTCACCCAGGAATGCCCACACTTTACGCTCGCCACGATTGATCAGAGAGCGTGCAGACAGGTAGCGCATAACGTGCGCCTGATAGATCGCCTGAATAGGGCCAAGACCCATTGATACGGTTGGGAACTGCCAGAAATCCGGCATCAGCCATGGATGTGGATAAGATGACAAACCAACGCCATCCACTTCACGACGGAAGTTATCCATCTGCTCTTCGGTCAGACGGCCTTCCAGATAGGCACGAGAATAGATCCCAGGAGAGATATGCCCCTGGAAGAACACCAGATCACCTTCGCGATCGCCTTCAGAGCCGTGGAAGAAATAGTTAAAACCGATATCATAAAGTGTTGCAGAGGAGGAGAAGCTGGAGATATGACCGCCAAGGCCGTCAGAGTTATCATTGGCGCGCATGACCATCGCCATCGCGTTCCAGCGGATAAAGGAACGGATACGACGTTCCATAAACAGATCGCCCGGCATGCGGACTTCATCTTTCGAGGTAATGGTATTGCGGTATGGGGTCGTCAGCGTAGTACCTGCATTAACGCCCATCTCTGAAGCTTTTTCACCCAGCTTCTTCAGCAGGTAGTGAGCGCGTTCTCCGCCTTCATTCTTCGCTACAGATTCAAGCGCTTCAATCCACTCACTGGTTTCAATTGGATCAATATCGTCGATAAATTCTTGCACTTTGCCTTTCTCCACTATTCTTGTCTTGCACTCAAAACCAGGTATCCCAATCATCCCGGCGTCAGGTAAACTCTGTTAAGAATAGAAGTTATCAGTAAAAAAGCAGGCAAAAAAACAGCTAAATCAGCTGAACCCGATGATATTGTGGATTTTTATTACTTTGCCCCGCTCACCAACACTTCTGTGAATGTCTTAATGAGTCTGTGAACAGGTTTCATGCTGCACTGCAGCAAGCCTGCCATTTTTTGTTATCGTTTTTATTATGTAGTAATACTACAAAAAAACAATTTTAATGTCTACATGTGCTACAAAAATAGCCAATGCTGTAGTTTTTATACAGAACACTAATTACAACGGTGTTACATCCGCCCGGCGCAGCGCTCTTTTAAGCCGGGTATTCTCTTTTCCCTGTTCCAACAGGGCATCTTCTACATAGGCAAGATGATCATGAGCTGCTTTGCGGGCCTTCTCCGGCTCCCCGACAAGAATGGCTTCCATTAACACTGAATGCTGTTCATGTATTTTGCTGCGAATATCGGTTTTAGGATAGATATCCTGGAGGTTTTCCCAGATATGCTGACGCAGCAAACTGAACAGGGCACGCATCATATGCAGCAACACCATATTGTGAGTTGCTTCAGCGATGGCAAGGTGAAAGTCCACATCTGCGTACACCTCTTTATCAAACTCTTTGCGATCATGAAACCCCTGCAAAGCGTCATATCGGGCACGGATGTGCTCTTTATCTGCCGGGGTGCTGCGCAGGGCTGCGTAATATGCAGACACCCCTTCCAGCGCATGGCGAAACTCCAGCAGATCATACTGCGCTTCGGGGTGGGTTTTGAATAGTTCTAACAGGGGGTCAGAGAACGCCCGGCCCAGCTCTTCTGAGATATAGGTTCCACCGCCCTGGCGACTCACCAGCACCCCTTTTGCCGCCAATTTCTGTATCGCCTCTCTTAATGAAGGACGCGACACTTCAAACTGTTTTGCCAGCTCCCGCTCCGGAGGCAATTTCTGTCCTGGCTTCAGTGTCCCTTCCAAAACCATCTCTTCCAGCTGCCCCATGATTACATCCGAAATTTTCGGCTGCTTGACTCGCTGATACGCCATCTGACCATCTCCGTCAGCCACTGATGTTAATCAAAACTGACTCTTTAATTATTAATTTTAAGGACGCTTATGCACGCGGCCTGAGCCAACAGATAAAGCACCGCCGCCCCCACAGGCGTTTAAACGTTGCCAGAACTACCATTTGAAAACTGGTCTGACCATACTGTTTGTTATTGATTTATATAAAAAATAGCGCTTTTTACAAAAAAGAAGCTAAGTTTATTACTTACAAAAGCATTGACAAGACCCGGCTCTAAATTCTAAGGTAGCGACTAATTGCATGGTAAATTGGTATTACCAATTATTCAAGAACAAATTTTCAAGGCTTCCGAATGGCCTGTTCTGAATCCGGCAACTAAAGATAAAAACAACAAACATCGTGAGGGAAGATCATGAATACATTCGCAAAGACCCTGGTCTCTGCCGCTGTTATCGCTACAGCTATGACGGCAACAACGGCAACAGTTCAGGCCGCTGATAAAGTCCTTCTGAAGACACCTATCGCCTTCGGTTCTCACCTGCCCGCTCTGGGAACACCCATTAAGTGGGTTTCTGAACAACTGCCGCTGATGAGCGATGGTTCGATCAAGATGAAGATCTACGAGCCTGGTAAACTGGTGGGTGCTAAAGAGATTCTGGGGGCGGTTTCCTCCGGTAAAGTTAACTCAGGTTACGCCACTGCAGGTTACTGGCAGGGCAAAATTCCTGCAGCCGCCCTGTTCTCAGCTGTACCTTTCGGACCTGAAGCTGGCGAATATATGGCCTGGCTCTATTACGGTAACGGCCTGAAACTGTATCAGGAGATGTATGATTCCAACGGTTACAACGTACACGTTATCCCGTGCGCGATTATCTCTCCGGAAACCTCTGGCTGGTTTAAAAAAGAGATCAACACCCCTGAAGATCTGAAAGGCCTGAACATGCGTTTCTTCGGCCTCGGCGCTTCCGTTATGGAAAAACTGGGTGTATCCACCTCCCAGCTGCCCGGTGGTGAGATCTTTGGCGCGCTGGAGAAAGGCGCGATTGATGCAACCGAATTCTCTCAGCCAGCGATTGACCAGCGTCTGGGATTACACAAAATTGCTAAGTACAACTACTTTCCTGGCTGGCATCAGCAAGCGACTATCTTCGAACTCCTGATCAATGGCGACACCTGGAAAGGTATGAGCCCGGGTCAGCAGGCGATTGTCGATAACACCTGTAAAGCATCCGTAACTAACGCTATCGCCGAAGGTGAAGCGATGCAGTTTGATGTAATGGCTAAAGCGAAGGAAAACGGCGTCAACATCCGTTACTGGAATGACACCATGCTGAAGACCTTTGAAGAGAAATGGAACGAAGTGGTTGCTGAGAAAACCGCTGAGGACCCATTCTTCAAGAAAGTATGGGATGACCTGAGCACCTTCCGTAAAGGCTATGACCTTTGGGAAGCCAACGCCTTCCTGCCACGTGCGAAAAACAACTGAGTATCAACCCGAAACGCAGGGGCAGATCCGCTCCTGCGTTCAGTCTGTTGACTTTGTCTGAAGGTTAACCGGAGAACTCTCTGTAAAGCAGCGATATCGGCACCGCTGTTTTACAGAGCTTTGTCTGAAACCTGATCATACATTGACGTTACCAACGTTAACCCACATACATACAATAAAAACTGGTAAAGGTGCATTATCGTGAACGAGCCTAACAGCCTGCCCCCTGTCCCCCTGGCGGACAGCATTGACCGGGCAATCCAGAAAATCGGCCACCTGATCGCCTGGGTCTATGTACTTCTGGTGCTGGTCATTATTACTCAGGTGATTCTGCGAAAAGGATTTTCCAGCGGCCTGATTGTTTTAGAAGAGCTGGAATGGCACCTGTATGCACTCGGGGTGATGTTTGGCCTGTCATACGCCCAGACCACTAATTCGCATATCCGGGTCGATCTGTTCTATTCATCCTTCAGATCAAAAACCAAATATAGTATTGAGATATTAGGCATCCTGCTGTTAGTACTGCCTTTTATCTCGGTTATTTTTATCCACAGTCTGGATTTTGTTGCCGACTCCTATCGTATCGACGAACACTCAGAATCCCCTTCGGGCCTGCCCTATCGCTGGCTGATGAAAAGCGCGATACCGGCCAGCATGTTGCTGTTAGGTGTTGCGGTGCTATCACGCCTGTATCGCGACACGGTTTTACTGTTTAAGGGGGATAATGCGTAATGGAAATTAATGAGATTCTTGTTGTTGCGATGTTCCTGTCGTTCATCGTACTGCTGTTTACCGGGATACCTGTCGCCTGGGTTCTGGGGGGCGTGGGTGTTGCTTTTGCGCTGATTGGTTATCTCGCGGATACCTATTTCGATACGATCACCGGTCTGGATTTTCTGACCCTGGGCCTGGTGGTTAACCGCCTGTGGAAGATCATGGACAACTGGATTCTGGTTGCCCTGCCGATGTTTATCTTTATGGGCATTATGCTGGATAAATCGGGGGTAGCAGAACGACTGATGAACTCGATGCAGGAGCTGTTCGGCCGGGTTCGCGGTGGCCTTGCGATTACGGTGACCGCCATCGGTATTATTCTGGCCGCGTCGACCGGTATTATCGGGGCTTCAGTGGTATTGCTGGCGGTAATGTCGCTGCCTTCAATGACCAAACAGGGTTACTCAATGCCATTGGCACTGGGCACCATCGCCAGTGCCGGTACGCTGGGGATTCTGATCCCCCCCAGTATTATGCTGGTTATCATGGCCGATCAGCTGGGACTCTCCGTTGGCGATCTGTTTATGGGTGCAGTATTCCCCGGCCTGATGCTGGGCGCGATGTATATCATCTATATCCTGATTGTCGGCAAGCTCAAGCCTGAAGCCGCACCGATCCCTCCGGATACCAAACCGGTCACCTTCCAGACCGTTGTCTCTGTGCTGAAAGCGGTATTGCCTACTCTGCTGCTGATCTTTGTTGTACTGGGTTCTATTTTTGGTGGTTTCGCTACGCCGACCGAAGCTTCAGGTGTCGGGGCATTTGGTGCAACGATGCTGGCAGTGTACAACCGTAGGTTTAACTTCCGGGTGCTTAAAGAGGTGATGCAGGGCACCTACAACACCACCGCTTATATTTTCGCTATATTTATCGGTGCCACCTGTTTTGCGCTGGTGCTGCGGGAACTGGGCGGTGATGAGCTGATTGAGTCTTTCCTGACCGGTCTGCCATTTGGCCCGTACGGTATTATCTTCTTTATTCTTGGGGTCATCTTCCTGCTGGGATTCTTCCTTGACTGGATTGAGATCACGCTGATCATTCTGCCACTGCTGGCACCGGTAATCTCGGCACTGGGACTGGATATAGATGGTTATGGTGTGGTGGATAATCCGGAACTGGTGTGGTTTGTGATGCTGGTCGCGATGGCTCTGCAGACCTCATTCCTGACACCGCCGGTAGGCTTTGCCCTGTTCTATCTCAAGGGGGTATGCCCGCCAAGTGTTAAGCTGAGCGATATTTATCTGGGTGTTATTCCCTTTATCCTGCTGCAACTTGTGGGGCTGCTGATTCTGGTGTTTATGCCTCAGCTGGTGCTGTGGTTGCCAGCAGCGGCTTACGGCTAAGCCACTAGTATCGTTGTCAGAAGGAGCCTTGCTCCTTCTACTGTTCCATTTCACCCGGTCGTCAGGCCACAAGATAAACGGGCAGTCCCTGAACCAGCCGAATCAGACACTGCCCAATGCGAGGCATTTCAATGAAGCAGGAATATCAACAATTCAAGCAACTATTGCAGGAATTTCTGCCCGCTACGCAGATTATTGCCGATCCGCTTCGCACCCTTGCATACGGGACTGATGCCAGTTTCTATCGGCTGATTCCACAGCTGGTCGTGCGCCCCGAATCTGAACAGGCTGTTGCCCGCATTGTTAAGCTGGCCTATAGCCATAAAATTCCGGTAACCTTCCGGGCAGCAGGAACCAGCCTGTCGGGTCAGGCGATTACCGATTCGGTGCTGATTCAACTGAAAGATGGCTGGAAAGGTTACACCATCAATGACGATGCCAGCCGCATTACACTGCAACCCGGTGTGATTGGCGCCCATGCAAACAAATATCTGGCACCGTTTAATAAGAAAATCGGCCCGGACCCTGCCTCTATTAACACGGCAATGATTGGCGGAATTGCAGCTAATAATGCCAGCGGCATGTGCTGCGGAACGGCACAAAACAGCTATCGCACGCTGCACAGTATGAAGCTGATTCTGGCCGATGGCACCACGGTTGATACCGGAGACAGCGATTCTGTCGCAGCCTTTCAAGAAAGCCACAGTAGCCTGCTGACCGCACTGGGAGCCCTGGCCGCGCAGACCCGAAGTAATGATGCGTTACGGCAGCGGATTGAACACAAATACCGACTGAAAAACACCACCGGTTATGCTCTGAATGCGCTGATTGATTATCAGGATCCGATAGAGATCATGCAGCACCTGATGATCGGTTCTGAAGGCACCCTGGGGTTTATCAGCAACATCACCTACAACACTGTGGATGAGCATGCGGATAAAGCGTCTGCACTGATCTTTTTCCCTACGGTGCATATCACCTGTGAGGCGGTGGCGATACTGAAAAAGACGCCGGTATCCGCCGTTGAAATGATGGACAGGGCCGGTCTGCGATCAATCGAGAATAAGCCTGGCATGCCCGGTTTTATTAAATCGCTTCCCAATGATGCCGCCGCACTGCTGGTTGAAACCCGGGCTGGATGTAAAAGCCACCTGGCTGAGCAGGTTGAACAGATCAAAACCTCCATCAATTCGCTGGAGACTATCCACCCGGTCGAGTTTACCACCGACCCGCTGGAGTACTCTAAGTACTGGGCGATCCGTAAGGGCCTGTTCCCCGCAGTCGGGGCAGTGCGGCAAACCGGTACCACCGTCATTATTGAAGATGTCGCTTTCCCGGTGGAGCAGCTGGCCGAAGCGGTTCACGATCTGCATCAGATCTTCGATAAGTGGCACTATGATGAAGCCTTAATCTTCGGCCATGCGCTGGAGGGCAACCTGCACTTTGTCTTTACCCAGTCATTTGATGACCAGACTGAGACAGATCGCTATGAAGGTCTGATGGATGATGTCGCCAACCTGGTTGTCGATAAATATGATGGCTCACTCAAAGCGGAACATGGAACCGGGCGGAACATGGCCCCTTATGTGGAGAAGGAGTGGGGGTCTGCAGCCTATGCGCTGATGTGGGAGATTAAAGAGCTGTTTGACCCGCATAATATTCTCAACCCCGGCGTGCTGTTGAACCGTAATACCCATGTACATCTGGAAAACCTCAAACCGCTTCCCGCGGCTGACCCACTAATCGATAAATGTATCGAGTGCGGCTTCTGCGAGCCTACCTGCCCTTCACGGGACCTCACTCTGACACCCCGTCAACGGATTGTGATCTGGCGCGAAATTGCCCGGCTTGAGGCCAGCAATGAAGACCCACAACGTCTGACAGAGTTACGCAAAGAGTACCTTTATCAGGGGATAGATACCTGCGCCGCCTGCGGGTTATGCTCCACCACCTGTCCGGTAGAGATTAACACCGGTGATCTGACCCGTTTATTGCGCAGTCAGAACAATGCAAGCCATACGAAACTGGCGCAGTGGCTGGCAGAGCACTACGGCGGCGTGATGACTGCCAGCAAAATAGCTTTTAAAGGGGCTGATCTGGCCCACGGACTGATCGGCACCAAAGCGATGAGTGCGATCTGTGACACCACCCGCAAACTGTCAGGAGGACGGGTGCAGCAGTGGACTGCATCCATGCCAACGGCAGCACCAAAAATCAATACTCACCGCCCGGTGACCGATCCGGATGCACCAAAAGTTGTCTATCTGCCCAGCTGCGCCAGCCGCGCGATGGGGCCTGCCCGGGGAGATGAAGAGCAAACATCACTAGCGGAAAAAACTGAGCAGCTATTGCGCAAAGCGGGATATCAGGTGATCTACCCGGATAATCTGGAGCAGCTCTGCTGTGGCATGCCTTTTCAATCCAAAGGGATGTTTGACGCCGCGGCCTATAAAGCCGCTGAAACTGAAGCGATGTTACTCAAGGCTACCAATGGCGGTGAATATCCTGTACTTTCTGATACCAGCCCTTGCAGCTTAAGACTAAAGGATAATACAGATCAACGTATTCAACTTTTTGATACGGTAGAGTTTATCCATGATTTTTTGCTCGACCGGCTGGAGATTACACCGGTTGAGGAAACCGTCGCGCTGCATATAACCTGCAGCACCACGCGAATGGGGATGACTGAAAAGCTGAAAAAGATTGTTGCCGCCTGTGTAACCAATCTGGTTATTCCGGAGCAGATAACCTGTTGTGGATTTGCCGGTGATAAGGGATTCTCTACACCAGAACTGAATGAGTCTGCACTGCGCACGCTCAAACAGGACGTAGAGGGGTGTACGAGCGGATATTCGACCAGCCGCACCTGTGAAATTGGACTGTCACACCATAGCGGTATAGATTACAAATCGATCATCTATCTGCTGGATCGTGTCTGCCAGCCAAAAGCAGACACAACGAATGCAACACCAGAAAACAGACTGATTCAGCACAGCTCTGCTGATCAGTAACTTATTGAGGATATTGAGCATGCCACTTCCTGAAATTAAGACCATTTTATACACCACCTCTTTGGGCAAACACACCCGCCCGGTTTTCAGACAGGCGGTGAACCTTGCTCAAACCATGAAGGCACACATTATTATGCTGCATGTTATTGAGCCGATTGGAGAGCTGGGACATGCACTGATTCAAAACTATCTGCCTGAAGATATTGTCAAGAAGATGCACGATGAGGGTATCGACCAGGTTATGCAACAGATGAAAACCCGGGTTGAGAAGTTCTGCGAAGAGGAACTGGGGTCTCTGGAGAAGATCGTTGATCTGGATATCGAGCACCTGATCGTTGAGGGTAACTACACTGACTCCATCCTGAAAGTCGCTGCTAAGCGAGACGTGGATATGATCGTGATGGGTTCTGAAAACACCTTTGGTCATCACAGCCAGACAACACGTCAGGTGATTAAAGGGGCTAAAGTGCCGGTGGTTGCCGTGCCGACTGGTAAAAAATTCGTCTGAACATCATCTGAATCTAAGCCTGTCTGATGACAGGCTTTTTTTTGTCTATTAATCAGCGTCCGGTAAAAAACGGATAACTTTTTCATTCTGATTTCAGCTTATCCGGGCATAATAGAAACATAGTTCTTTGCACAGATATCAGGACAGCAAATGGAAACATCCCTTATCATTGCGGTTGCTGCAGTCGCTATAGTTTCAGTGTTTCTCAGCCCTAAAGCTAACAGCAACAGCACTTTTTTTAATGGCCTCTCGCCTGCAGGAAAGCCCCCAGGCCTGCTGATGCTGACATTTTCACAGGTAACGACCTGGATTTTTGCCCGGTCCCTGCTGAATGCAGCCATTTTGGGCTTCTACTACGGTATCTGGGGGACCCTGGCTTATGCAGCCTATTACCTCTCATTTCTGACCGGCGCAAAGATTATCGACTCCGTCCGCTTTCAACACGGCTTTAACAGTATCCAGGCATTCCTCACCGACCGCTTTGGCAGCTGGGGCACCCGCTGTTATAACTTTGTTATCGGCGTGCGCCTGATCAGCGAAGTGTTTGCCAACATACTGGTTATCGGTATCCTCTTCGGCGTCGCTGGCAGTACCTCTTACACGACTGCCGTCGCGCTGTTTGCAGTGGTCACCCTGATCTATTCGATGCTGGGTGGGCTGCATGCATCCCTGCGCACCGATCTGTTTCAGATGATGCTGTTTCTTATTTTACTGGGCGCGCTGACTATTTTAGTTGTCGCAAGCGGACAGCTCAGCACCGCTACACTGCTGTTTAAAAGTTTCACTATCACTGACCCCGGCCCGGTGTTGATACTGGTGGCACTGCTGCAGATCTGGAGTTATCCAATGCATGACCCGGTGATGATGGACCGGGGCTTTCTGGCGGACAGAGAGACCACCCGTAAAAGCTTCTACCATGCCGCCTGGATCAGTTTTGTCTGTATCACACTGTTCGGCTGCTTCGGTATTATCGCCGGCGCCCATGCAGTCAGCGGCGAAGCGATGAATGATGCGCTGATGCGTCTGCTCGGAGAAGGCCCGATGCTGCTATTCAATATCACCCTGGTCATCTCCGCAATGTCGACGCTCGATAGCACCCTGTCCAGCGCATCCAAGCTGGTTGCCGTGGATATGAACTGGATAGCACCCTCGGTGGCTAACGGGCGGATCACGATGGCGGTGTTTGTCTTACTGGGTTTACTGCTGGTGTTCTCAGGCAATAAAGATCTGTTCAGCGCGGTAGCCGTCAGCGGCACAGCGTCGATGTACCTTGCCCCGGTCATCTTCTTCTCTCTGTGGGGTAAGCGCACTGATATCCCACTATGGAGCTACCTCAGCTGCTTTGTAGTAGCACTAACAGGCGCAGCTCTGTACTTTACCGAGTCCTCTGGTTATACCCAGTTGCTCGGAGAAAGCCATAAATATACCAAGCTGTTGTTTATCTCCCTCAGTGTTCTGGTTGGCGGCTGCCTGCTGTTCTGGGCAGGCATGCTAAGCCAGAAACAGCAACCAACACTGACAGAAACAACCGTATGAACCCATTCAGCCCCGATGAGTTAAGCCCGCTGCTAATCTTTGGCGGGCCGTATAGCAACCTCCAGGCCACCCAGGCAATCAGACAGGTAGCAGACAATCTGGGCATCCAGCCGGGCAACGTACTCTGTAGCGGTGACCTGGTTGCCTACTGTGCCGAGCCAGATGAGACCGTTGCGCTGATCCGTGACTGGGGAATCACGGTGATTGCCGGAAACTGCGAAGAGTCTGTTGGTAATGGCGCTGAAGACTGTGGCTGTGGCTTTAGTCAGGGCAGTACCTGTGACCTGCTGTCGGCACAGTGGTATAACTTCACCCTCCCCCGGGTCAGCGAAACAAATAAGCGGTGGATGAATCAGTTACCCAAACAGATCCGCTTCAGCTATGGCCAATATACCTTTACAGCGATACATGGGGGGATTCACAGCAATAATCAGTTTATCTTTGCCTCAGTTTCTGCCGGGGAAAAAGCACAACAACTGACACAATCTGGAAGCGATATCATTCTCGCAGGACACTGTGGCATCCCCTTTGGTCAGAAGCTCGACAACGGTTATTGGTTAAATGCCGGCGTTATCGGCATGCCCGCCAATGATGGCACAGCTGACACCTGGTACATGTTGATCACCATAGTAGAGCAGCAACTTGTCTGCAGCTGGCACAGGCTAACCTATAACCATAGCACTGCTGCCAGACGGATGGTCTCATCCGGCCTGAACAACGGCTATATGCAGGCTCTGTCAACCGGCCTTTGGCCCAGTCTTGATGTATTACCAGAGAGTGAAAAGGCATTATCGGGGCAGCCAATTGCTTTACCAACAATAACAATCTGCAGCACAGATCGGTGACACAAGCAGCGCTATTTTAGGCCTGCTAAATAATTTATACTGCGCTGATGCGAATACTCTGGATTATCACATTTAGCGCCGCGTTACTCTGGTCGGCAATAAACCCCAAGGATCAGTTCACTTGGTTTCTTGAGGTTGTTCCGGCACTGGTGGGCGTTGTGGTATTAGCGATGACCCGAAAGAAATATCCACTGACACCAATACTCTATGTGCTGATTCTTATCCACAGCATCATACTGATGGTAGGCGGTCATTATACCTATGCTGAAGTCCCTCTATTTGATCAGATTTCAGAACTATTTGGCTGGCAGCGCAACAATTACGATAAAGTAGGCCATCTGGCGCAGGGGTTTATTCCCGCGGTGATCGCCAGAGAGCTGATGATTAGGGCACATGCAGTGAATGGACGCCGCTGGCTTAACCTGTTTACAATTAGCTTCTGCCTGGCATTTAGCGCACTCTATGAACTGATTGAGTGGTGGGTGGCCGAGCTGACCGGTGATTCTGCTGAAGCTTTTCTGGGCACACAGGGATACGTCTGGGATACCCAATCCGATATGTTGCTCGCCCTGATCGGCGCCTGCTTAGCCGTCCTGTTCCTTAGCCGCTGGCATGACCGGCAGTTACGACAGTTGAACCTGCATATTCACATTCCCTCAGATAAATAACATAAGAACCCTATGCGCGAAGATACCAATAATTACCGTAAGCTATTTCTGAATGATACCCCTATGGTTGATCTTCGGGCACCGGTTGAGTTTAGTCAGGGAGCCTTCCCCACGGCGATAAGCCTTCCACTTATGAGCGATGATGAACGGGCACAGGTGGGCACCTGCTATAAACAGCATGGCCAGGAAGCGGCAATAAAATTAGGTCACCAGTTAGTCAGTGGTCAGATCAAAGAGCAAAGAATGGAGCGCTGGCTGGCGTTCTGCCGCAATAATCCCGAAGGTTATATCTACTGCTTCCGGGGTGGTCTGCGCTCACGTACCACTCAGCAATGGCTTAAAGATGCAGGAGTTGACTACCCTCTGGTATTGGGCGGCTACAAAGCATTGCGAAATGCCCTGCTAACCGTTCTGAGCGAAGTATCTGAGAGTCTGCCTTTTCATATCGTCGGCGGCAAAACCGGATCAGCAAAGACGCTGATGGTAAATACGCTGGCGAATGCCATTGATCTCGAAGGTGCAGCACATCATCGCGGCTCCAGCTTTGGCAGTTTTGTGAATCCGCAAAGCACCCAGATCAACTTCGAAAATATCACCGCTATCCAGATGCTGAAAAAACAACATGCAGGCTTTCAGCAACTGGTGTTTGAAGATGAAGGGCGACATATCGGCAGTGTTGACCTGCCAGCCCCGCTCTACCAAAAAATGCTGGCAGCCCCAGTCGCAGTCATTGAAGACCCATTTGATATCCGGCTACAGCGATTACTAAAAGAATATGTCATCGACATGGTCGCGGATTACACCCGCGTTCATGGCGAGGAACAGGGTCATCTACTCTGCGAAGAGTATCTGCTATCCGGACTGGATAAAATCCGCAGACGGCTGGGCAATGAACGCTGGCAGATCCTGCGGGAAACGATGGAAAAAGCGATTAAGCTACATCAGGCAGGCGCAGGATATGACGCCCATCTGAACTGGCTGACACCGCTGCTGCAGTGGTATTACGACCCGATGTATGAATATCAGTTAAGCCTGAAAGCTGACCGGATTGTTTACCGGGGTAACTGGCAGGAGTGCCATGACTACCTGAAAGAAAAATCAGTTGGCTAAGCGCTGGTGTTCGATCGCTTCGCTTGTCCGTCTAGTCAGAGATCAGGTTACACCACAGAGGACACAGAGAGCACAGAGGAAAATAAAAGCTCTTCTCAGTGAGCTCTGTGCCCTTAGTATGCCCCTTGGGTGCTGCGGTAAAATTTACCCTCTACTCATCCCTGCCTCAGACAAACACAGACTTCCATGCACGGTTTTTTTAACAAAAAAGGCCGGTTCGAAAACCGGCCTGTAAATGAGTTATTCAAAGCTCGAAGGGGTGACCTGAGAATAAACGCTGTTTTTCGGCAAAAGCTCAGGATCAGAACTTAAGACGCATACCTGCCAGGTAACCCATCTTAACGTCATCTTCATCGGTATCAGCAATCTCGGCAAATACAGATACATTCTTCTGAGTTGGGAACTTGTAAACAACGTTTACGTACCACTCAGACACATCGTCCTTGCCATCTTCTTCAACCTTAGTCAGACCCAAACCGAGGTCAGTTGTCGCTGCAACCGGGATAATAGTGATAACGTTATACTGACTGGCTTCGACACTACCGTCATCAGACTTACTATAATCCACGCCGAACTCAGCAAAGCCTGCATCGTACATAGCGCTTACACCCCAGACATCAATATCAGGGCTAGTGGCTGTTTTCTTGTCATTGAAGGTCTGGTATGCAGCCGCCAGCTCAACACCTGCGACAGAGGTAGACATGAAAATATCATACCCTTTGCCATCCGCACTTTTCTCGCTGTCTGCTTCAAGCTCAGTAGACAGAATTACTGTAAAATTTTCCATGTTCAGATCAACACGAACCACATCGTTACCATCAGTAGCGGTAGCGTCAAAACGGTCTTCTTTAAGATCATCTTCAAGCTGTTCATCAACACCGAAACTATCTACAGCAAAGTTTTGCTGACCGACAGACACAGATACGTTACCAAACTGCATGCCAACATATGCCTCTTCCAGTTGGCTGCTCTTCTCTTTATCCTTACCGTTTGCTGCATTTTTATAACCAAAATCCAGCTGACCAAAGGCCTTCATGTCGTTACCCAGATCATAGATAACTGAGTTTTTCAGTTCCAGATCATCAAAGTCGACATTCAGGTTCTGATCTTTACCCACGTCTTTACGCAGTTGAATCTGAAAGTCACCTTTCAGTTTATAAGTGAGTCCCTTACCTTCGTAAATAGTCGCAGCGCTTGCAGAACCAGCAGTCGTCGCGGCAATAGCAGCGGCCAGGATAAGCTTTTTCATTTCTTTCTCCAGTTAAGAAAAGACAAAAGTGAGTTAAGTAAAATTATTAAAAAGGCGATCCCTGCCACCTCATCGACATAAGGTAAAGATCCAAAATTAAATTATTTATTACTGATCCAGACTTTAAACCGCTCTCGGGTTTCAGCATCAGCTTTCAAATACCAGTATTGAAGAAGTTTTTCAGGAAGATTTACAGAATCAGCATTATCAGCAGATCCATTTGATAATGAGCTGATGTTGACACCCGAGACGACACTATTTATTGGTAATGTAACGGGAGGGCGGTTAATCGGTGCAAAGCTATTAATCGAAAGTGCATCACCAGACTGGTTAAAACGTTGAAGCTCAGATGCATAATCACGGCTAAGTTGAAACCCCTCCTTAATAAGAGGCTTAGATTGATAACTGATGCTACTACCAGAGCCGTCAGCCAGTTTCCACTGCTGAGATTTATCAAACTCATTAAAGTCTGAGATCCGTGTAATCTCTGGAGCAGAAAGGACAAGACGACTGTCTTCGGCTTTAAAAACAATGATATGAGGATTAGTTGTTTCTATTTCTAAATCGCCAGATGACTCTATTTCTGCCGAGTAGTTAACCAGAATCTGGTTAATACCGTTGGGCAGTGTTGCAGATATATTATTTCCAATGAGAGAGTCACTTTCTACTTCAACACCATTCACGGCGATGATAGAGATCCCACTACCTGCCGATAATTCAACCTCTGCCATAACGGTTGTAGAAGCCAGAATAAAAACTGGAAAAAATATATTTAAACTAAATCGCATTACTACTGCCTTATATTTTTAAGCAAAAATTCATTGGCAGCGATAATAGTGAGCAACTATTACATTAAAGTTACCTAACCGTTAAAATACTCTTATGAAAAATTAATAATCAAAAAACATATTAATTAAGTAATTAACATTAAAGATTAATTATATTTTCATTAACAAATAGACTAAATAATATAGAAAAATAAAAATATAAAAAAAGGGGCGATCATTGATCACCCCTTTTTATACTGACTTTATTTACATCTTACCTATAAGAGCAGTCGCTAGACCGCTGCTTCGCAGCTTGCTAGACGTGGCTACGCCACTTGTTAGAACGGAGCCTTCGGCTCCTGCT